>NZ_LAVA02000080.1 GCF_000974985.2 Streptomyces mangrovisoli
CCGCCCACCGGCGGCCCCCCGCCCGTCCGCCCCGGCCCGCCGCCCTCCCGGCCCCCGTCCACCGGCAGCCCTACGGCGTCCCGGCCCCCGTCCACCGGCAGACGTACGGCGACTCGGCTCCCGTCCACCGGCAGACGTACGGCGACCCGGAAGCCGCCGTCCGGTCCCGGGCCGGTCGCCGCGCGGCCGCCGCAGGCCGCCGCGCGCTCGCGGATCCCGATCAGCCCGTGTCCGCCCCCGCGGACGTCCGCGGGGGCGTCCGCGCGGAGGCCCGCGCCGGGGCCGGTCTCCTCGGCCGCGGCGGTCCCGCCGCCCTGTCCGTCGTCCGTCACCGTCAGCGCCAATTCGTCGTCCGACCAGTCGAGTTCGACCGTAACCGAGGCGGCGTGCGCGTGTCTCACCGTGTTGGTCAGGGCCTCCTGCACCACCCGGTACGCGGCGACATCGGTGTCCGGTGGCAGCGGCCGCGGCGTACCCGTCGTCAGCAGCTCCACCCGCAGCCCGGCCGACCGCCCGGCCTGCCGCAGCAGTTCGGGCAGCGCGGCGACCCCGGACTGCGGCACCCGTACCGCGCCGGGCACCGTCGGCTCCTTCAGCACCCCGAGGATGCGGCGCAGTTGGCCCATCGCGTCGCGGCCCGCCGTCGCGATCGCGTCGAACGCGGCCTCCGCGCGCGCCGGATCGCCGCGCACCACGACCGGGCCGGCCTCCGCCTGCACCACCATCAGGCTGACCGCGTGCGCGAGCACGTCGTGCATGTCCCGGGCGATCTGGGCGCGTTCCTGCGCGATGGCCCGCGCGGTGTCCGCGGCCCGCTCCCGTTCAAGGCGCAGCGCACGGTCCTCCAGGGCGCCGGTGTAGGCGCGCTGGACGCGGGCGAGCGTCCCGAGGCCGTACGCGCACAGCAGGCTCATGAGGTGGAAGGCGTACTCGAAGGGCAGCGCGTGCTCCTTGCGCTGCATCGTCACGGTGACCCCGACCAGCCAGCACACCAGCATCAGCCGCCGCTGCCAGGGCGGGGTCAGCGCGGCCAGCGTGTAGAGGACGACCAGGCCGCCGTACATCACGTCGGGCGGCGGCGCGTGGTAGACGGCCATCGCGGGCGTCGCGGCCGAGACGGCCAGCGCGGCGGTGAACGGCGCCCGCCGCCGCCAGACCAGCGGTACCGCGGTGGCGGCGCCCAGCAGCCAGCCCTGCCAGGAGAGCGGGTCGTCGCCCTCGTCGCGGAACAGCCACTGCAGGGAGACCGCGAACAGCACCAGGGCGGACAGCGCGGTGTCCACGGCGTACGGGTTCGCCGTGCGCAGCCGGGCCACGGCGGGCGCGATCCACGGATGGGCGGGCATGGGCGGCTCCTCGGGCCGGGGCCGTCCCAGTATCGCGAGCCGGCCGCCGCCGGGGCCTCGCCGGTGCGGGGGATTCCGTGGGCCCGGGCCGAAGTGCCGCCCGCGCGCCGGTCACTGGAGGACCCGTGCCCCCGGCTGCCACCCGAGCCCCCGCGAGATGCCGCGCGCCGCGAGCCGTACGGCCGGTATCAGGGCCGGGGTCCGCGCGTCCGCCTCGGGCACCACGACCGACACGGCGGCGACCACCGTTCCGTCGGCTCCGCGCACCGGGGCGGCCACCGACAGGGCGTCCTCCGTCACCTGACGGCTGCTCACTGCCGTTCCGGTGCGCCGGACTTCGGCCAGGGTCCGGCGCAGCCGTACCGGATCGGTGATCGTGTGCGGGGTGAACGCCTCCAACGGCCGTTCCCGGTAGGCCTCCTGCAGCGCGTGGTCGCCGTGCGCGAGCAGCACCAGGCCGACGCCCGTGGCGTGCAGGGGCCAGCGCGCGCCCACCCGGATGTGCACGCCGACCGAGGAGCGTCCCGCGATCCACTCGATGTAGACGACCTCCGTGCCGTCCCGCACCGCCAGTTGCACGTTCTCGTGCGTGGCCTCGTAGAGGTCCTCCAGATACGGCAGCGCCACCTGCCGCAGCGCCAGGCCGCGCGGCGCGAGGGCCGCGACCTCCCACAGCCTGAGCCCCACGTGGTACACGCCGTCGGCGTCCCGCTCCAGCGCGCCCCACGAGGTCAGCGCGGCCACCAGGCGGTGCGCGGTGGACAGGGTGAGCCCGGCCCGGCGGCTTATGTCGGTCAGGGAGAGCGCCGGGTGGGCGTGGTCGAACGCGGCGAGCACCGACAGCAGCCGCTCGGGTGCGGATCGGTCGCTCATGGCCGGTCGGCCACGCGCAGCAACAGCCGGTGCAGGATGCGGCGTTCGACGGGGTCGAGCGGGGCAAGGAGTTCGTCGGTCACCCGCGGGCCGGCCGTGTCGTGCTCGCGCAGGAACGCGTGGCCGTCCCCGGTGAGCACGACGATGCGCCTGCGGCGGTCGGCGAAGGCGACCCGGCGCTCGGCGAGACCCCGCTTCTCCAGGTCGTCGACGAGGCCCACGATCGCGCTCGGGTCGTAGCCGAGGCGGGCGCTCAACTCCCGCTGGAGGGCGCCCTCGCCGCTCTCCAGGAAGCGCAGCACCGCGTAGTGGCGCAGCCGTAGACCCGAGTCCTGGAGGAACGCGTTGAACAACTGGCCCGAGCGCAGGCCCAGTCGGTAGAGCAGATAGCCGGTGTCGGCGTACAGCGTGCGCATCCACGGCTCGTCCGCGTCGATCGGGGTCGGATGGGGCGTGTGCTGGCCGGTGATGGCGGGCTCCTCGGTCTCGGCCCCGTGCGTAGGGCGGCGGGCGTCGAAGCGATTCCAGCATGACGCACCTGCCCCACGACGACCATCCCGCGGGCTGATCCTCATCGCCCCTGGTCCGGCCCCTGCGTCGGAACGGCCCCGGGGGCGTGGGTCAGCGGCGGACCGTCCTCCCCCGGGGCGTGGGTCAGCAGCGGACCAGCCTCCCCCGGGGCGTGGGTCAGCAGCGGACCAGCCTCCCCGCAACCTCACCACCGGCTACCGGGACCCCGCTCCGCACGACCGGCCCGACGGCGTCGACGTCGACGCCGACCGGTTTCACCGGACCGACGCCCGGGGACGGGCGGCTCCCGGCCGGCCCGCGCAGGCGTGTCCGCGGTGCGCACACCACGGTTCCGCGCGGCGCCCACGGCCGGGCCTCGGCGAGCGTCACCCAGAGCGTCAGCCACGCCTCGCCGCCCTCCGCGGGCACCGCGAACGGCAGCGGCACCGCGGCCGTCTCGCCGGGCCGCAGATCGGGCAGCCGGGCCGGCCCGGTCAGGGTTCGCCCGTCGGCGAGGGCGAGCCGCCACTCGCCGGCCAGCCCGCCGAGGCCGGGCAGTCGCCGGTGGTTGCCCACGACCACGCCCTCGTGCCGGTGGCACTTGATCCACACCGGCGCGGCGGTCCCGCGCTCGTGCGGCCCGGCGTGCGGGCGCGGGGCAGGTCTGCGGTCGATCACATACCGGACGATGCCCTGCCACCGGAACACCGGGATGAACCCGCCCTGAAGGACCGACGTCGGCTCGACGGCCGCCGGGAGGTTACCGGGAGGGCACCCGCCGGGGCGCATGGGGCGTCGGCGCCCACCCACCCCCCCACACACACAAGATCCCGCCCCCTCCGGGCATGGCGTGGGTCCGTCCGTGTGGTGGGGTGGACATGCTGGTGGTCGACGCCTCCGTCGGTGCGGTGCCGCCGGGGGCCGGGCCGATGTGAGCGTGGCAGGAAGGTGCAGGCGTGAAGCTGACGATTCTGGGCGGCGGCGGATTCCGCGTACCGCTGGTGTACGGGGCGCTGCTCGCGGACCGCGGCGAGGGCCGCGTCACCCGCGTCGTGCTGCACGACCTCGACGCGGACCGGCTCGCCGCGGTGACCCGGGTCCTCGCCGAACAGGCCGCGGACGTCGCCGACGCCCCCGAGGTCACCGCCACCACCGATCTCGACGAGGCCCTGCGCGGCAGCGACTTCGTGTTCTCCGCGATCCGTGTCGGCGGGCTCGCGGGCCGCGCCGAGGACGAGCGGGTCGCCCTCGCGCAGGGCGTCCTCGGCCAGGAGACGGTCGGCGCGGGCGGCATCGCCTACGGCCTGCGCACGGTGCCGGTCGCCGTCGACATCGCGCGCCGCGTGGCCCGGCTCGCCCCGGACGCGTGGGTCATCAACTTCACCAACCCCGCCGGCCTGGTGACCGAGGCCATGTCCCGCCATCTCGGCGACCGTGTCATCGGCATCTGCGACTCCCCGGTCGGCCTCGGCCGCCGCGTCGCGCGCGTGCTCGGCGCGGACCCGCGGCAGGCGTGGATCGACTACGTCGGCCTCAACCACCTCGGCTGGGTGCGCGCCCTGCGCGTCGACGGACGGGACGAACTCCCGCGCCTGCTCGCGGACTCGGACCTGCTCGGCTCCTTCGAGGAGGGCAGGCTGTTCGGGGCGGACTGGCTGCGTGCGCTCGGCGCGATCCCCAACGAGTACCTGCACTACTACTACTTCAACCGCGAGACCGTCCGCGCCTACCAGGAGGCGAAGCAGACCCGCGGCGCC
Source organism: Streptomyces mangrovisoli (assembly GCF_000974985.2). Classification (GTDB taxonomy): domain Bacteria; phylum Actinomycetota; class Actinomycetes; order Streptomycetales; family Streptomycetaceae; genus Streptomyces; species Streptomyces mangrovisoli. The sequence goes on from NZ_LAVA02000080.1 coordinate 4,487, forward strand.
TTCCTCCGCGACCAGCAGGCCGGCTTCTACGCCGAGGCCCTGCGGCCCGGCGCCTCCGCGCTGGACGCCTGGGACCGCACCCGCGCCGAGCGCGAGGCGACGTACATGGCGGAGAACCGGGAGAGCGCGGGCGCGGGCGAACGCGAGGCCGACGATCTCTCCGGTGGCTACGAGAAGGTCGCGCTCGCCCTCATGCGGGCCATCGCGCGCGACGAGCGCGCCACGCTGATCCTCAACGTCCGCAACCGGCACACCCTTTCGGCGCTGGACGCGGACGCGGTGATCGAGGTGCCCTGCCTGGTCGGCGCGAGCGGCGCGCACCCGTTCGCCGTCGACCCGCTGCCCGGCCACGCCACCGGCCTGGTCTGCGCGGTGAAGGCGGTCGAGCGGGAGGTGCTCGCCGCGGCGGAGTCCGGGTCCCGGGCGACGGCCGTCAAGGCGTTCGCGCTGCACCCGCTCGTCGACTCCGTGACCGTCGCCCGGCGTCTCGTCGAGGGCTACACCGAGGTCCACCCTGGGCTTGCGTACCTCCGGTAGACGGCCCCTCGGCCACCCACTGTCCACGAGCCAGCCCCGTTCACCGTCCCACCGGCCCACGGGAGACCCTGATGCACGACGAGAGCCGCCGGATCGAACAGCGCGTCGAGCGCCTGCACAGCCAGCGAGTCAAGCCCGCCGTCCACGCCGTCACCGTCCCGCTGGAGGTGTCCGCGTGGCAGGCGCCGGGGGAGCCCGTGCCCTTCGAGGAGGCCGCGGCAGCGCCGTACGCCCCCTTCGCGGTCGACACCCCCTGGGGCCCGCCCTGGGGGACGACCTGGTTCCGGACGTCCGGCACCGTGCCGGAGAACTGGGCGGGCCGCCGCGTGGAGGCCGTCTTCGACCTCGGGTTCGTGTCCGCCTGGCCCGGCAACCAGGCCGAGGCCCTGGTCCACCGCCTCGACGGCACTCCGCTGAAGGCCGTCAACCCGCTGAACCAGTACGTGCCGATCGCCCGCCCCGCGGCCGGCGGGGAGCGCGTCGACCTCCTGCTGGAGGCGGCCTCCAACCCCGACATCCTCGCCGACGGCTTCGCGCACCCGACCCCGCTCGGCGACGTCCTGACGGCCGGGGACGCGCCCCTGTACGTGTTCCGGCGCGCCGACCTCGCCGTGCTCGACGAGGACGTCTGGCATCTCGACCTCGACCTCCAGGTGCTGCGCGAACTCATGGCGCAGCTCGGCGGGCACGAGCCCCGCCGGCACGAGATCCTGCACGCCCTGGACCGCGCCATGGACCTGCTGGACCTCGACGACGTGTCCGGCTCCGCGGCCGCGGCGCGCGAGGCGCTGCGCCCGGTGCTCGCCCGGCCCGCGCACGCCAGCGCCCATGTCCTGTCCGGGGTCGGGCACGCCCACATCGACACCGCGTGGCTGTGGCCGATGCGGGAGACCCGGCGCAAGACCGCCCGCACCTTCTCCAACGTGACGTCGCTCGCCGACGAGTACGAGGAACTGGTCTTCGCCTGCTCGCAGGCCCAGCAGTACGCGTGGGTGCGCGAGGGGCATCCGCAGGTGTGGGCCCGCATCAAGGAGGCGGTGAAGAAGGGCCAGTGGGCGCCGGTCGGCGGCATGTGGGTGGAGGCGGACGGCAATCTGCCCGGCGGCGAGGCGCTGGCCCGCCAGCTCGTGCACGGCAAGCGGTTCTTCATGGAGCACTTCGGCATCGAGACCAAGGGCGTGTGGCTGCCGGACTCCTTCGGCTACACCGCGGCCTATCCGCAGCTCGCCCGGCTCGCGGGCAACGAGTGGTTCCTCACCCAGAAGATCTCCTGGAACCAGACCAACAGGTTCCCGCACCACACCTTCTGGTGGGAGGGCATCGACGGCACCCGCATCTTCACGCACTTCCCGCCCATCGACACCTACAACGCCTCCTTCTCCGGCGAGGAGTTGGCGCGCGCGGTGCGCAACTACGCGGAAAAGGGCGGCGCGACCCGGTCCCTCGCCCCCTTCGGCTGGGGCGACGGCGGCGGCGGACCCACCCGCGAGATCCTCGAACGGGCCCGCCGGCTGGGGGACCTGGAGGGCTCGGCGAAGGTCGAGATCGAGCACCCCGACGCGTTCTTCGCCAAGGCCCTGGCCGAGTACCCGGACGCGCCGGTGTGGGCGGGCGAGCTCTATCTGGAGCTGCACCGCGCCACCTACACCACCCAGGCCCGCACCAAGCAGGGCAACCGCCGCAGCGAACACCTGCTGCGCGAGGCTGAGCTGTGGGCGGCCACGGCGGCGATCCACGCGCCCGGTCACGCGTATCCGTACGACGCCCTCGACCGGTTGTGGAAGGAAGTGCTGCTGCACCAGTTCCACGACATCCTGCCGGGCTCCTCGATCGCCTGGGTGCACCGCGAGGCCGAGGCCGCCTACGCCCGCATCGCACGCGAACTGGAGGCGCTGACGGCCGAGTCCGTCGCCGCGCTGGGCGCGGGCGGCCCGCAGGTGTTCAACGCGGGCCCGTACGACCGCGCCGAGGTGATCCGCACCCCCGAGGGCGCCCCGGTCCACGTGGCGGTACCGGCGGGTGGCAGCGCGCCCCTGGCGCAGGACGGCGCGCCCCCGCGGTCCGTGACCGTCGCCGGGCGCGTCCTCGACAACGGCCTCGTGCGCGTCGAGGTGGCCCCGGACGGCACCCTGGCCTCCGTCCGCGACCTGCGCGCCGACCGTGAGGTCCTCGCCGGCGCGGGCAACCTGCTGCGGCTCCACACCGACCTGCCCAACCACTGGGACGCCTGGGACATCGACAAGCACTACCTGAGCCGGTACACCGACCTGCTGGAGACGGACGCGGTGACGGTCGTCGAGGACCACCCGCTGCTCGGCGCGATCCGCGTGGCGCGGAGCTTCGGCAAGGGGTCACGGATCACGCAGACGATCACCCTGCGGGCGGGCAGCCCCCGCGTCGACTTCGAGACCGAGATCGACTGGCACGAGACGGAGAAGATCCTCAAGGCGGCCTTCCCGGTGGACGTGCGCGCCGCGCATTCCTCGGCGGAGATCCAGTTCGGCCACGTCCAGCGGCCCACCCACACCAACACCAGCTGGGAGGCGGCCCGTTTCGAGGTCTCCGGCCACCGCTGGGTGCACGTCGGCGAACCCGGGTACGGCGTGGCGGTCGTCAACGACTCGACCTACGGCCACGACGTGACCCGCACGGTCCGCGACGACGGAGGCACGACGACCACGGTCCGGCTCAGCCTGGTGCGCGCCCCGCGCGTCCCCGACCCGGAGGCCGACCAGGGCCGCCACCGCTTCACGTACGCGCTGCTGCCCGGGGCGCGCATCGAGGACGCGGTGGCCGCGGGCTACGCCCTCAACCTGCCTCTGCGCGTGGCCGGTTCGGCGGGCGCCCCGCGCCCGGTGGTCTCCGTCGCGGGCGAGGGCGTGACCGTCGAGGCGGTCAAGCTCGCCGACGACCGCTCGGGCGATGTCGTCGTACGGCTCTACGAGTCGAGGGGCGGCCGGGCGAGCGGCGTGCTGCGCACCGGGTTCCCGCTCGCGGGCGCCGAGGTCACCGATCTGCTGGAGCGGCGTCTGACGGACGCGCCGCTCGACGGCGAGGACGAAGTGCCGGTCGCGCTGCGGCCGTTCCAGATCCTGACGTTGCGGCTGCGCCGGGCCGGACGGGGATGACATGACACGGGCCGCGGCGCGTCCCGAGGACGTCGTTCGGGTCGGCCGGTCGCTCCCCGTGACCGCGGCCGGCCGACCCGATCCCCCGTACCCCCGTGGTGGGTCCCTCGTTCCCCCGTGGGACCCGTGCTTCCCCCAGGTGGTGCTTCCCCCGTCGGTCCCCCGCGCTTCCCCCGGGTTTCCGATCCCCCGTCGTTCTGTTCTGTCATCAAGAGCGCCCGGCCCGGGCCCTGATACACCCTCGTGCGAAGAAATCCCGAAATTTTGCGGGGAGTCGGACGACGAAGTCCCCCCGGCCCAGGAACCGGGGGGACGCCTTCGGGTGGTGCGGGCCGGCGGATCAGCCGGCCGGTGGGCCGGGCCGAGGTCCGGTCAGCCGGTGAAGCCCGCCGTGATGGACGTGAACTGCCAGGTGCTCTGGTCGATTCCGGAGCAGTTGCTCACCACGCCGCCGCCGGCGCACGGGCGGTCGCGGTTGACGGCCCAGTACGCGAGCCGCGCGATGTGGTGGGAGTTGGCCCAGTCCTTGATCTGGGTCCAGATCGCCGGAGTGGTGTTCTCCTGCTGGTCGGACAGGCCGTTCATGCCCGAGATGCCGATGTGGGCGTAGGCGGTCGCGTCGTCCCAGCCGAAGGTCGACTTCAGCTTGGCCTTCAGGCCCTCGGCCGCGTTCACGGTGTTGCCGTACATGTCGGAGCCGCCGCCGAAGTCGAACGGCATGATGGTGAAGACGTCGATGTTGGCGCCGAGCGACTGGGCCTGCTCGATGAGCCGGTTGCCGTAGTAGGTCGGGCCGGTCGTCGAGGTGCCGAAGGTGACGATGGTCCGCAGGCCGGGGTTGTTGGCCTTGACCGTCTTCAGCGCGGTGAGGATCTTCGCCTGCACGGCCTCGTTCTCGAACTCGTCCGTGTTCTCGATGTCCATGTCGACGGCCTTGAGGCCGTAGGCGTCGATCACCTTCTGGATCGCACCGGCCAGCGCGCTCGCCGAGGAGCAGTTGGCGCCGAGCTTGCTGCCCTGCCAGCCGCCGAAGGACGGGACGACGTCACCGCCGGCGGAACGGATCTGGTTGATGGCGGTCTGGTCCGCCCCGCCGGTCAGCGCGCGGCTGCCGTCCCAGGCGGGGGTGCAGCCGCCGGAGTCGAGCACGAACGCCATCGTGAACCACTTGACGCCGGTCGCGTTCATGACCGTGGTCGGGTTCGGCGGATCGCCCCAGCCCTCGTAGAGGTACGGCGCGGCCTGCTTGAAGGAGGTGTCGCCGCCGCCGCTGCCCGCACTGGTCGTGACGCTCACGGAGTTGGAGGCGCCGGAGACGTTCCCGGCGGCGTCGCGGGCCTTCACGGTGAAGGTGTAGGCGGTGCTCGCCGACAGCCCGCTGACCGTCGCCGTCGTACCGGAGACGCTCAGCACGTTGTTGGAGCCGCTGTAGATGTCGTACGCCGTGACGCCCACGTTGTCGGAGGAGGCGGACCACGACAGCGAGACGCTGGAGGAGGTCTTGGCGGTCGAGGTCAGGTTGGTGGGCGCGGACGGCGCCTGGGTGTCGGTGCTGCCGCCCCCGCCGCCGGGGCCGTCCAGGTTGATGTCGTCGGCGTAGTAGGTGCCCTGGGCGTACCAGCCGTGGACGTAGATCTTGGCGCTGGTCTGCGAGGCGCCGGTGGTGAACGACACCGACAGCTGGCTGTACGCCGAGGGGGAGGTGGTCCAGGTGGAGGCGCCGCCGTCCACGCCGAGGTAGACGTAGGAGCCGCGGACCCAGCCGCTCAGCGTGTAGGCGGTGTTGGGCTGGACCGAGACGGTCTGGCTGCACTGCGCGTTGTCGCTCGAACTCACCGCGCCCTGAAGGGCCTTGGAGCCGCCGTGCACGGGGGAGGAGACGACCGAGCCCAGGTTGCCGGTGCAGCTCCAGGGGGAGAGGCTGCCCGACTCGAAGCCGGGGTTGGTCAGGACGTTGGCCGCTTGGGCCGTGCCGGGAAGGGCGATGGCCCCGGCGAGGGCGAGGGCCGCGGAGCCGAGCAGGGCGAGCAGTCGGCGTCTGGAACGCATGAGTGTGTTGCGCACGCGATCTCCCTGAAGGAATGGGGGTGTTCGGGAGGGCACAGGGGAGTGCGGGGTGTGTGCCGTGATGCGCAACCAAGTTGGTATGGACCAATCACGGTGTCAAGAGACTGACCCATGATTGGTCCAGACCGGTGGGGAGTTGGGGACGGTTCGAACCGTTTACGCCGGTGCGGCCGCCTTGCTGTCGGCGGCGGCCGCCCCGGGCATCGCAGCCCTGACCGGGTCGGCCGGGGCGGGGGCGGTGCCGAGGGTGTCCGCGGGGATCGCGGGCGGCGCGGCCACGGCCGGCAGCGGCTCGGGCTCGTCCGCGCGCTGCTGCGGAATGGTCACCGGGCGCAGCTGGCGCGGCCCGGACACCACCGTGTAGTCCTGGCCCAGGAACGGCGGCGCGATCTCCCCCGGGTCTTCGCCGAGCGCCAACTGCACAGCCGCCCAAGGGGCGTTGACACCGCACAGGGACAGCTGGTGCAGGCCGCCGGCCGGCCGGGAGTTGACGTCGAGCAGCACCGGCTGGTCGCCGTACATCCGGAACTGGATGTTGGACAGGTAGTGCAGGCCGAAGCCCTCGGCGATCCGGCGGGCCGGCTCCAGCCACTGCTCGTGCAGGGTGAAGCCGCGGCGGCGGCCGTTCTTGGTGCGGCCCACGGCCAGCCGGATGCGGTTGTCGGTGCCGGTCAGGCAGTCGACGGAGACCTCCGGCTGCTCCAGGCGCGGCATCACCAGCCAGTCGACCGGCGCCTCGGCCCGCTCCAGCGCGCCGACCACCATCTCCAGCTGGACGTACGGGCTCGGGAAGCCCTCCAGGTTCATCAGGGAGAAGGGGGTGCGGGTGATCACGCGGAAGCCCACCCCGCCCGCGCCGGACGCGGGCTTGAAGCACGCCTTGTGGCCACCGGCCTCCAGCGTCTCCACGGCCGTGACCAGCTCGTCCGCCGAGCGCACCCGCCACCACGGCGGCACCGGCACGCCGATCGCGGACACCGCCTCGTAGGCGACGATCTTGTCCTCGAAGACCGCGGCCGCCTCCGGGGTGGGCGCGAGCAGCGCCGTACCGACCGCCTCGAACTCGGCGCGGTGCGCCACGATCGCCGACTGGTGCAGCCGGGGCACGAACACGTCGATGCCGCGGCGGGCGCACTGGTCCAGCGCGTACTCCACGTACGCGGCCGGGGACAGGCCCTCGGGCTCCAGATCGGCGGTGTCGGCGGCGGCGAGCACGGGGGAGTCGGCGTCGCCGTGGGTGGCGTGGATCTCGACGGCCCGATCGCTGGGATTTCTCCGCAGCTGATCCATGAAGAACACGTTCTCCGCGTACGTGCGGTTGAGCCAGACGCGTACGCGAGAGAGCATGCAGGCCGCCTTTCGGGGGTTTTCGGGCAGGGCGGAGCGGCCCGTGCCCGGGATGGGGTCGTTGGAGGAACACCAAACCGCCCTACGCGAAGGGAAGTTCGTGGCGGTGGTGGTGGGGCGATCATACGGCTTTCAAGCGGCCGAGAATGCAACGCCCGTGTTACGGATTCGCCGATCATGGTGACGGGAGGGTGGCAGGCGTGCGCGGGGGCGCGCGTGAGTGCGCGGTGAGAAGGTCGATGCGCCCCTGACCGCAGGAACCCTTGTCCCGCCCGGGCCGCATGTGATCTCGTGGTCGTACACGGCACGCGGCGGGGGCACGCGGAGGGGGCCAGGGGTGGAGTCGACGGGCCCACAGCGCCGGACAGCTGCTGGCCATCAGCGACCTGCACATCGGATACGCCGAGAACCGCGCCCTGGTCGAGGCCCTGCACCCCGGCTCGCCCGACGACTGGCTGATCGTCGCCGGTGACGTCGCCGAAACCGTCGCCGACATCCGCTGGGCACTCGCCACCCTGGCCGGCCGCTTCCGCACGGTCCTGTGGGCCCCCGGCAACCACGACCTGTGGACCCACCCCAAGGACCCCGTCACCCTGCGCGGCGCCGAACGCTACGACCACCTCGTCGCCCTCTGCCGCGAACTCGGCGTGCTCACCCCCGAGGACCCCTACCCCGTCTGGGACGGCCCCGGCGGCCCGGTCGCCGTCGCACCGCTGTTCCTGCTCTACGACTACTCGTTCCTGCCCGCCGGCTGCACCACCAAGGAAGAGGGCCTCGCCCACGCCCACGGCACCGGGATCGTCTGCAACGACGAGTACCTGCTGCACCCCGACCCCTACCCCACCCGGGAGGACTGGTGCCGGGCCCGGGTCGCCGCGACCGAACGGCGGCTCGCCGCGCTCCCGGGCGACCTGCCCACCGTGCTCGCTGCCCACTACCCGCTGGACCGGCATCCCACCGACGTCCTGTGGCACCCCGAGTTCGCCATGTGGTGCGGCACCGCGCTGACCGCCGACTGGCACCGCCGCTTCCGCGTCACGACCATGGTCTATGGTCATCTGCACATCCCCAGGACCACGTGGCTCGACAGCGTCCGCTTCGCCGAGGTGTCGGTGGGCTACCCCCGCGAGTGGCGCACGCGGACGGAACCGCCCGGACGGCCGCGCCGCATACTGCCGATGGAGGTCGGATCCGGTGATCGAGGAGCTGCTCCCGGACTCGGTCGTGGCCGTGGAGACGTACGGTGACGACGGCTTCGGCGACGCCCCGCTCCACCCGGAGGAGGAGGCGGTCGTCGCACGGGCGGTGGCCAAGCGGCGCCGCGAGTTCGCCGCGGTGCGCGCCTGCGCCCGGCACGCCATGGAGAAGCTCGGCGTGGCCCCGCAGCCCGTCCTGCCCGGCGCGGGCGGTGCCCCGGTGTGGCCGCCCGGCCTCGTCGGCAGCATGACGCACAGCGACGACTACTGCGCCGCGGCCCTTGTCCGCGCCACCGACATCGCCTCCCTCGGCATCGACGCCGAACCGCACGACACGCTCCCCGACGACGTCACGCCCTTCGTCGCGCTGCCGGCCGAGGAGGAACGGCTGCGTCGGCTCGCCGCCGAGCGGCCCGAACTCCACTGGGACAGAATCCTGTTCAGCGCCAAGGAGTCGGTCTACAAGGCGTGGTACCCGCTCACCGGCCGCTGGCTGGACTTCACCGAGGCGGACATCGACCTCCGCGAAGACCCTGACGCGGCGTCGGGCGGGCTCCTTCGTACCGCTCCTGACACGGCGTCAGACAACGCCTTCCGTGCCGCCTCTGACACAGCGTCAGGCAGCGCCTTCCGTGGCGACCCCGACACGGCGTCCGGCGGCGTCTTCCGTGCCGAACTCCTCGTCCCCGGGCCGGTGGTGGCGGGCCGGCGCATCGCCGCGTTCGAGGGGCGCTGGGCCGTGCGGCGGGGACTGGTGACGACGGCGGTGGTCGTGCCGCGACCCGGCGCCGGGGCCTGACAGTCGGTCACTCGTCCCGACGCGGACCGCCAACTCCCGCTGTCCCCCGTCCTGATGAGATTCCCCCGATTCGGCTGAATCCGGCCGGTCCGTTTCGGCACGCTCTACGGCGTGCGTCCCGTTGACAGCGTTCATCTCGCCCATGTCGCTCATGTCCTCCCCGTCGCCGCTCGCCGATGGTGGCGGGGATGCCTCGCCCTCGGCCTCGTCTCGGCCGCGCTGACCGGCTGTTCGGCCACGGCACCGGGGCGGCCGGGCGCCCCGCCGAGCGCGACCGGGGTGACGGCCGAGCGGTCGGCGGTCACGTTCGCCACCGGCTCACGGGCGACCCCCGCGAGCGCCCAGGACCTGCGCCGCAGCGTCGCGGTCCTGCGCGAGCGCGCCAAGGGCACGGGGCTCACCGGCACGCGGATCGGGACGCGGGGCGGTGCGCTCACCCTGACCGGGCCGTACGCCGCCGACCGGCTGCGCGCCCTGGGCGCGCCCGGCTCGCTGACCCTGCGCCCGGTGCTGGCGGTGGACCGCGGTGTCGCCTCCCCGGCGGGCTCGGGGACCCCGGGCACCAACCCCGTCGGAGGCACGGGCGCCGAGGGCGTCTCCGCCGCGCTCCGGGCGCGGTACGCGGCGCTGGACTGCTCGCACGGCGGCACGCCCGCCGCCGCGGACCCGCGCGCGCCCGTCGCCGTCTGCGCCGCGCACGGACCGCTCGGGGAGCCCCCCGAGAAGTACCTGCTGGGTCCGGCGGTCCTCACCGGACACGACGTCACCTCGGCCGAGTCCCTGCAGGATCCCGCCACCGGCGCGCTGTGGCTGGTGCGGCTGCGCTTCACCGCGGCGGGCGGCACGGCCTACGCCGACGCCGCCGCCCGCCTGGCCCGGCACCCGGCCCCCCGCGACGAACTGGCCACCGTCGTCGACGGCACCGTACTCTCGGCCCCCGCCATGACCGGGGAGCCGACGGGCCGTACGGCGCTCCTGCACGGCAGCCGCACGGAGACGGAGGCGCGGAACCTGGCCGCCGAACTGGACTCGGGCGCACTGCCGATCCCCCTCCGGTTCACCGGCGCCCGACGACTCCCCGGGGGCTGACGGCTCCCCACGGGCTGACGGCTCCCCGAACGGGTCCGCGAGTTCCCGCCGTTGCGCCGCTCACCGTGGACGGCGGCGAGTGGGACGGTGCGAGCTGTAGCTGGAGACCTCTGGAGGACGGCGCGGACGCGGAGCCCGCGCCCCTCCCGGGTTCAGGGGAGCTGAGGGACCACCTCCGCGGCGATCCACTCCATCGCCTCCACGACGTGCTCGGCCGCGATCGGCAGCCACAGCGTGCAGGCGGTGAGCCCGGCCCCGGCGAGGCGCGCGAGGTCGTCGGCGACGCTCGCCGCGGTGGGCGTGGCACCGCCGAGGGGGCGTCCCGGTGCCTCGGTGACGGCGGGGACGCCGGGCGGGGTGAGGAACTCGGCCGAGGCGAGCGTCAGCCGGTCGGCGTGCTCCGGCTCGTCGGCCAGCTCGCGCAGGCGGTGCCGTACGCCGGTGAGGTCGCCGGCGTCGGCGCCCGTGCCGTACCAGCCGTCGCCGTGGCGGAGCGTGCGGCGCAGGGCGGCGTCGCTGGCCCCGCCGACCCACACGGGCGGACCGCCCGAGGTGACCGGGGGAACGCCGAGGCGCGCCTCGCGAAGGGTGGTGAAGCGCCCGTCGAAGTCCGTCGGGCGGCGGCTCCACAGGGCCCTGGCGGCGCCGAGACGGTCGTCGGTGCGCGCCCCGCGCTCCCGGACGGGCACGCCCACCGCGGCGAACTCGTCGGGGTTCCAGCCGGTGCCGACGCCGAGGATCAGCCGGCCCCCGGAGACGACGTCCAGGGTCGCGGCCTGGTTGGCCAGCACCAGCGCCGGGTAGTACGGCGCGACGAGCACGGACGTCAGCAGCCGCAGGCGGGTCGTCGCCCCCGCGACGGCCGCCAGCAGGACGAGCGGGTCCGTGTCGAGGCCGAAGCCACTGTCCAGCAGGCGGTTGCCGACCGCGACATGGTCGAAGCCGAGCTCCTCGGCGCGCCGGGCGGCGCGCAGCACGGCCGCCCCGTCGTCGAGCGGCCAGCGAGGCTGGAGGGAGACACCGAGGCGCAGCGAGGGCATGGTGGGGTTGCCTTTCGGTGGAGTCCGCCGGCGGCACGACGACCACGCGACCGCCCTGTCGCCCTCACCAACCACACCCTGCCGCGGATTCATCCCGCCCGCCCGGCCGACCCGCGTGCGTGTCCCCCTCCGTCAGCGGCTCCGACCGTCGTGCCAGGGCCCACTCCTGTCCTGTCAGGGACCGCTCCCGCCGTGTCAGGGTCCGCTCCCGTCGTGTCAGCGCCGCGACAGCCCCGTGTCAGCGGCCGCGAGGACCGTGAAGGACATGAACAGTTCCGCGATCGCAGTCACCGGACTGCGCAAGGCGTACGGCGACAAGGCCGTACTCGACGGCATCGATTTCGAGGTGGCCGAGGGATCGGTCTTCGCCCTGCTCGGCCCGAACGGGGCGGGCAAGACGACGACGGTGAACATCCTCGCCACACTGATGAAGGCCGACGCCGGCTCGGTGCGCGTCGCCGGCCACGATGTGGCGACCGCGACCCGGCAGGTGCGCTCGGCCATCGGGGTGACCGGCCAGTTCGCGGCGGTGGACGAACTGCTGTCCGGCCGCGAGAACCTGCGGCTGATGGCGGACCTCCGGCGCGTGCGCCCCGCCGCCTCGGTGGTCGACGGGCTGCTGGAGCGCTTCGACCTGACGGAGTCGGCGGACCGGCAGGCCTCGACGTACTCCGGCGGCATGCGCCGCAAGCTGGACCTGGCGATGACCCTGGTCGGCAGCCCGCGGATCATCTTCCTGGACGAGCCGACGACCGGCCTCGACCCGCGCAGCCGGCGCACCATGTGGGACATCGTCCGGGGCCTGGTGGCCGAGGGCACCACCATCTTCCTGACCACGCAGTACCTCGAGGAGGCGGACCAGCTCGCCGACCGGATAGCCGTCCTCGACCAGGGCCGGCTGGTCGCCGAGGGCACCGCCGAGGAGCTCAAGCGGCAGATCCCCGGCACCCATGTGCGGCTGCGGTTCGCCGGGCCCGACGAACTCGACGCCGCGGCGCGGCTCCTGCCCGGCGCCGTACGCGACGACCAGGAGCTGACCCTGCGGGTGCCCAGCGACGGCGAGTCGCGGTCGCTGCGGGCCCTGCTCGACCTGCTCGACGAACACCTGCTGGGCTCCCGGGAGTTCTCGGTGCACACGCCCGACCTCGACGACGTCTTCCTCGCCCTGACCGGGCGCGTCAGCACGGAGGTGACCGCCAAGTGAGCGGATTTTCCACGGCTCTGGCCGACTCGACGATCATGCTGCGCCGCAATCTGAAGCACTCCCTGCGCAATCCGCTGGTGATCTTCAACGCGGTCCTGTTCCCGCTCGTGATGATGCTGATGTTCGTCAAGGTGTTCGGCGGCGCCTTCAGCGTCGGCGAGGACTACGTCGACTACGCGACCCCCGGCCTGCTCGTGATGGCCGTCAGCTACGGGCTGGGGTCGACGGCGACCGCCGTCAACGACGACATGACCAAGGGCATCATCAACCGCTTCAAGGCCATGGACGTCTCACGCGGGGCCGTGCTGACCGGGCACGTCGTCGTCACCGCGGTGCGCTGCCTGGTGGCCGACGCCGCCATCGTCGCCCTCGCCTTCGCGCTGGGCTTCGACCCGGCCGCCGGCGCGCTCGGCTGGCTCGGGGTGTTCGGACTGCTCGTCCTGCTCACCGTCGCGGCCGCCTGGCTCACCGTCGCCATGGGCCTGGCCGCGAAGACCGCGGAGTCGGCGGGCCTCGCCACCGTGCCGCTGATCATGCTGCCGTTCCTGAGCAGCGCGTTCGTGCCCGCGGACACCATGGGGGCCGGGGTGCGCCAGTTCGCCGAGTACCAGCCCTTCACCCCGGTCATCGAGACCCTGCGCGGGCTGCTCGCGGGCGATCCGTCCCGCGGCGACGCGATCGCGGCCGTCGCCTGGTGCGCCGGGCTCGCCCTGGTCGGCTACGTCTGGGCGGTGACGACCTTCCGGAAGCGGGCCTGATGTCAGGGGGCCAGCGCCGCCCCCGCCAGTGCGGACCAGTCCGCCTCCGCGCCCTGACCGGCCGCCTCGGCATAGCGCACGTCGCCGAGGCGGTCCAGGGCGTCTCGCTCGATCCGCGCCGCGTCCGGGTGGGAGCGGTCGGGCAGCCCGCGCAGCCGCGTGCTCGCCGCCAGCAGCCGTACGGCCTGCTCGGGCCGGTCGCGGCGCAGCGCGAGGTCGGCGACGCCGACGAGGACCTGCGCGATCAGCGTGGCGTGCCCGGCCAGCGAGGCGGCCTCCACGGCGGCCGCGCGATGCGCGCGGGACTCGCCGAGGTCGTCGGCCAGATAGCCCAGCACGTCGTGGGTCAGGGCGCGGATGCTGGTCTGCCCGGCCTCGGCGCCCAACACGGCCTGCGCGAGGTCGACCTGACGGATCGCCTCCGTCATGTCACCGGCCCAGCGGGCCAGTTCGGCACGGCAGAAGGCCAGTTCGGCGAGCGCGTCCGGCCAGGCGACGCGCCGCGCGCACCGCTCCGCCTCCGCGAGGGCGGCCGCGCTCGCCTCCTCGTCGCCCAGCAGCCGGTACAACTGCGCCTGCCGCGACCGCATCCGGATGACGTCCTCGGCGGCGCCCAGCGCGCCGACGGCCGTGATCGCCTCCTCCAGCAGCTCGCACGCGGCGGCGAACTCCCCGCGCACGGCGATCCGTTCGGCCAGCTCGGTCAGCGCGAACGAGATCCCGAACCGCTCGCCCAGGGCCCGGAACTCGCCGAGCGCCGTCTGGAGATACGCGTCCGCCACCGGACTGGACTGGCCGAGCAGGATGCGCATCTTGCCCAGATGGAGCCGGGCCAGCGCCCGCGCCCACGGATCCTCGTCGTCGAGCAGCGGCTCGAACGCGGACAGGAAGTCGTCCGGCGTCCGCAGCATCCGCTCCAGCGGCGCGACGAACCCCAGGAGCGGATGGCGGCGCGCGAGGTGCCCCGCCTGCTCGTTGTGGCGGTAGGCCTTGTGGATCCATTCCGCGGCCTGGTGCTCGTCGCCCCGCCCGGAGCTGACGAACATCACCATCAGCCCGTACACCGTGGCCCGGATGTCGTCGTCGACGTGACCGGGGACCCGGGTGGCCGCGCTGATCAGCTCCATGCCCTCGCTCTTGTGGCCGCTGAGCCACCAGTACCACCCGGCGGCGGCCGCCAGCCGCATCGCGGCCTGCGCCTCGCCGGCCGCGAGGGCGCCGCGCAGCGCGGCGGTGAGGTTGTCGTGCTCGGCGCCTAGCACGGCCAGCCAGTGCAGTTGCTCGGCGCGGCGCAGATGCGGTTCGGCGGTCTCGGCGAGCCCGGTGACCTGCGCGAGGTGCGCCCGCCGTATCTCGTCCGCCTCTCCCGCCTCGGCGAGCTTCTGACCGGCGTACTCCTTGATCGTGCCCAGCATCCGGTAGCGGGCCGCGCCGGAGGTCTCGGTGAACAGCAGCGACTTCTCGGCGAGCGAGGTGAGCAGTTCCAGGACCTGCCAGGGCGGGAGGTCAGCGCCCGCGCAGACCTCCTCGGCGGCGTCCAGGCTCGCGCCGCCGGAGAACACCGACAGCCTGCGCAGCACGGCGCGTTCGGACGGGGAGAGCAGCTCCCAGCTCCAGTCGACGACCGCGCGCAGCGTCCGGTGGCGCGGCAGGGCGGTCCGGCTGCCGCCGGTCAGCAGCCGGAAGCGGTCGTCGAGCCGGTGCGCGAGCTGGCCGAGGGGCATGGTGCGCAGCCGGGCCGCGGCCAGCTCGATCGCCAGCGGCATCCCGTCCAGCGCCCGGCACACGCGCACCATCGTCGCCGTCGTACCGGCGTCGGCCGCGAGATCCCGGCGCACCGCCCGCGCGCGGTCCCGCAGCAGCCGTACGGCGGGGGAGGCTGCGATCTGCTCGGGGCCCGCGTCCCGCGCGGGCAACTCCAGCGGCTCCAGCGGCCACAGCGCCTCGCCGGTGATGCCGAGCGGTTCCCGGCTGGTCGCCAGGATGCGCAGCCGCCGGCACTCGCCGAGCAGCCGGTGCGCGAAGACGGCGGCCGCCTCGACGACATGCTCGCAGTTGTCGAGGATCAGCAGCGCCTCGCGCTCGCGGATCGCGGCGGCCAGCCGGTCGGTCAGCTCCAGATGGGGGGCGTCGCCGAGCAGGGTGTCGCGCAGGCCGAGCCCGGCGAGCGCCGCCTGCGCCACATCACCGTCCGGGCCGACCGCGGCCAGCTCCACCAGCCAGGCGCCGTCCGGCAGTTCGCCCAGCAGTGTGCGCGCGGTCTCCGTGGCCAGCCGGGTCTTGCCCGCCCCGCCGGGACCGATCACGGTGATCAGCCGATGCTCGGCGAGCAGCTCGCGCACCGCGGCGACATCGGTCTCCCGGCCCACGAACGTCGTCAACTCGGCCCGCAGATTGCTGCTTCGGCCGGTCTCCTCGCGCCGTCCGCCCAACTCACCCCGCAACAGCGCGACATGCAGTGCCGCCAGCTCGGGCGAGGGGTCAGCGCCCAGTTCGTCGGCGAGGGCCTGGCGGATGCGCTGGAACGCCACCAGCGCCTCGCTGTCCCGGCCGGCCGCGACCAGGGCCCGGATCAGCGCGCCCGCGAGCCGTTCCCGCACCGGGTGGGCGGCCACCAGATCGGTCAGCTCGGCGACGACCGACTCCCCGTGCCCGAGGCCGATCTCGGCGTCGTACAGCTCCTCCAGGGCCGTCACCCGCAGGCCGTCGAGGCGGGCCGCGGCCGCGTCGAACGCGGCACCCCCTTGCAGGCCGACGTCCTGAAGCGCGTCCCCACGCCACAACTCGCCTGCTTCACGCAGGAGTTGCACTCGCAGCGTCACATCCGTGCGGCCGGCCCGGCCCGCGTCGGCCACCAACCGCTCGAACCGTACGGCGTCGACGTCGTCCCCGTCCGCCATCAGCCGGTAGCCGTCGGTCTGCCCCTGCACCACCGCCTCCGGCAGCGTCTTGCGCAGCCGGGAGACCAGGCGCTGCAAGGCGTTGGCCGCGTCCGCGGGCGGGTGCTCGCCCCAGATCCAGTCCACGAGCGACGCCCGGGCGATCACCTGCCCCGGCCTGAGCGCGAGAGCGACGAGCAGCCCGCGCAACCGCGCCCCCGGCACGTCGGCCACCCCGCCGTCCGCCGCGCGCACCTCCAACGGCCCCAGCACCCTGATCTGCACCCGCCGATTCTGGCACGGTCACCCGCCGCCGGTTCTCCCGCTGCCGCCGGGGGCGCTAGCGTCCCGCGCATGGAGACCGAAGACTGGCTGACCGACACCCGCGTCTCGTACGACACGGTCGCGGAGGGCTACGCCGACCAGGTACGCGGCGCCCTCGCCCGGCCCGGCTACCTGCGCGCGGCGCTGACGCTGTTCGCCGACGCCGTGCGGGAGGCGGGCGGCGGACCGGTGGCGGACATCGGCTGCGGGCCCGGACATGTCACCGCGCAGCTGCACGCCCTCGGTGTCGACGCCTTCGGGATCGATCTCTCGCCCGGGATGATCGACGTGGCCCGCCGCGACCATCCCGGTCTGCGCTTCGAGGTCGGCTCGATGACCGACCCGGCCCTGCCCGCCGCCTCGGTGAGCGGCGTGCTGGCCTGGCAGTCGCTGATCCACATCCCCGACGGCGACATACCGGCGGTGCTCGGCCACTTCCACCGGGCGGTGCGGCCGGGCGGCGTGCTGCACCTTCTCTTCCACGTCGGCGACACGTCCCGCGTGAAGACCGAGGGCTACGGCGGCCACCCGATGCGCGTCCCTGTGCACCGCCGCCGTCCGGAGCGCATGACCGCGTGGCTGCGCGAGGCGGGGTTCACGGTCGAGGCGCAGTTGCTGCTCGACCCGGACGGACCGGCCGCGCAGGCGTTCCTGTTCGCGCGCCGCGACTGACCGGGTGCGGCTGACGGCTGATCCGGCCCGGCTGATGGCTGATCCGGCGCGGCCGATCCGGTGCGGAGAGGGCGTCAGGGGTGGAGTGCGGGCGCGGCGGCCGCGGTCTGCCGGGCCTCGGCGAGCAGGCGGGCCGCCCGCAGAGGCGTGACACCGGCCGAACGGGCCGACTCCAGCAGGCGGTCCACGGTGTCGCCGATCGACTCCACCCGCCTCAGGGCGGCTTCGTGACCGTAGTGCTCCGACTCCCGGCTCAGCGTGTAGACGATGCCGCCCGCCCCGGCCACATGGTCGGGGATCCAGAGGATCCCGCGCGCGGCGAGCGCGTCGGCGACAGAGTCCTCGGTGAGCTGGTTGTTCGCCGGGCCGACGACCAGGCGCGCGGCGAGCCGCGGCACCACCGCCCGGCTCAGGACACCGCCGACGGCCGCCGGGACGAGGATGTCGGCGGGCGCGGACAGGGCCCGCTCGGGCTCCACCCAGCCGTGTCCGAGGGCCAGGGCCGCCGCCTTGCGGCTCGGGTCCACGTCCGAGACCACGATCCGCGCGCCCTCGGCGGCCAGCGCGGCCGCGATCCGGCCGCCGACCGACCCGAACCCGCTGACGACCACCGTGCGGCCGGCGCAGGAGGCGTCACCGAACACCTGCCGGGCGCCGGAGCGCAGGGCGGCCAGCACCCCGGTCGCGGTGGGCCCGCCGGAGTCCCCGGTGCCGCCGTGCTCCTCGGGCGCGCAGTAGGCGTACGGCGTGAAACGCCTGAGCACGGCCATGTCCTGCGGGCCGGTGCCGATGTCCGGACCCGTGCGGTACGACCCGTCGAAGGACGCGACCAGCTCGCCCAGGTCCGCCAGCGCCGCCTCGCGCCGGGCGGGGGTGAGCTCGGTGTCCGGGCCGAGGGCGACGACGCTCTTGCCGCCCCCGAAGTCCAGACCGGCCACCGCGGCCTTGTGGGTCATGGCCTCCGACAGACGCAGCGCGTCCGTGAGGGCCTCCTGCCAGGTGTCGTAGCGCCGCATCCGGCAGCCGCCGACCGCGGGGCCGAGGAGACGGGAGTGGACGGCGACGATCAGCGGCAGCGCCGAGCGGCTGCCGCGGCGGACGACTACTTCTTCGTGTGTGAACGCTTGGCTCATACCGTCGAAGTTAGGCTGGTGCACGGGTAGTTGGGCCGTTCACCGAATCAAGTTCGGGATCCGACGCGCGGAGGCAGCCATGGACGAAGTTGATTCGGCGATCGTGCGCCATCTGCAGCTGGACGGCCGGATGTCCAACCGCGCCCTCGCCGAGAAGCTCGGCGTCGCCCCGTCCACCTGCCTCGAACGCACCCGGCTCCTGCACCGGCGGGGCATCATCCAGGGCTACACCGCCAAGGTCTCCCTGCGCGCCCTCAACCGCCCGGTGCAGGCGATGGTGGCGACGCAGGTGCGGCCGCTGCGCCGGGACGTCGTCGCCGCGTTCGAGCGGTCGGTGACCGAACTGCCCGAAGTCGTCTCGGTGTTCACGATGGCCGGCAGCGACGACTTCCTCGTCCACGTCACGGCTCAGGACATCGACCATCTGCACGCGTTCCTGCTGGACCAGTTCACCAACCGCCGGGAGATCGTGGGCTTCCGCACCTCGATCATCTACCAGCACCTGACCAGCCCGGTCCTGGACCCGCTGCCACCGGCGGACCCCGCCTGACCGCGGCCCCGGCGCCCCCGTCAAGCGACCGCGCCCCCACAGACAAAGCTGCGGCGCGGCGGGCATCCGGAGAATGCCTGCCGCGCCGCCACCAAGTCCTGTGGCCGACCGTCACAGCGTGGCGGTCGTGCCCTCCCCGGAGCCGCTGCTCGCGAGCCACTCGCTCCAGCCGAGGTTGAAGTCGGCGTAGCCGTTGTCGGCCGACGCCTTCGCGCGGGAGGAGCCGGTGATCGTGACCGGGTCGCCCTGCTTGACCTGGCCGTAGAACCACTTGGCGTCCGACAGGGACAGGTGGACGCAGCCGTGCGAGCCGCGCGCGCTGCCGCTGCCCGGGTTGGGGTCACCGGTCGAGTAGTGCACGTACGTGCCCGACTGGGTCAGGTGGACGTCCCACGGCAGCGTCAGGTCGTAGTAGTTGGGGCTGCCCTTGTCGCAGCTGATGCCGACGCTGCAGGAGGTCATATGGACCTTCTCCTGCTTGTCGATGACGGCCATGGTGCCGTTCCACGTCGGGTACTGGGGGCTGCCCGCGTTGATCGACAGGGTGCGCACCAGCTTGCCGTTGCGGGTCACCTTCATGGTGTGGCCGGTCACCGAGACGTCCGCGCGCACGTCGTCGCCGACGGTGAACGTGTGCGTGTAGCTGTGGGTGCCGTAGCGGCCGTTGCCGTTGCTGACACCCTTCATGTCGGCGTCGATCTTCACCTTCGTGCCGGAGGGCCAGTAGTCCTTCGGCCGCCAGTCGACGCGCCGGTCGCCGAACCAGTGCCAGGCACCGGCCACCGGCTGCGAGGTGCTCACCTTCATGTGCTTCTCCACCGTGGCGCGCGCCTTGGCCGCGACCGGGTTGGTGAAGACCACCGATATCGGCATGGCCACGCCGACCGTGGTGCCCGTCTGCGGAGTGATCGTATCCAGCAGCATCGGCGGGCCCAGCGGCTTCGTCGGCGACGGGGAGGCGCTCGCACTCGGCTTGGTCGACGCCTTCGCGTCGTCGCTGCCGCTCGCCTTGTCGCTGCCGCCACCGCCGCAGGCACTCGTCATCAGCAGCGCCCCCGCGACGAGCGCGATCCCTATGCCGCCCTTACGCCGTCCCACGAACTGCCCCGCTCTCTCGTTGCTCTTGTGATCATCGGTCCCGACGGCCCGACTCCATGTCAGACAGTACGGACGGGGCTCGTAGTTGCGTTCGTTGTGTAAAGCGTGCCTCAAGATTCCGTGCGCCCCGTCGTCGGAACCCCGTGCGTCCCGTCATCGGACGCGTGCCCGCGCAAGGCCGAGCGTACGCCGGTCCGGGCGGGGTCCTGACCGCGCCCGCCGGAGTCGTCCGCGGCGGGCGCGGGCGGCACGGGCCGGGTGCGCAGCACCTCGCGGGCCTGTTCCGCGGCGCGGGTGATGCTCTCGCTGATGAAGTCGAGGAAGCGGGCGACGTTCTCCAGGCGGGCGGCGGCGGGGGTGTGGGTGCCGAGGACGGCGACGCCCTGGCGCGCGGTCTCGACGAGCCGGTCGTTGGCCCGGGCGCTGGCCACCGTCGCCTGGTAGAAGAGGTCGTCGTCGACGACGTACCGGTCACGGCGCCGTTCGTCCCGTTCCCGGCGCACGAGGCTCTGGCTCTCCAGGAAGGCGATCGCCTTGGAGACGGAGGCGGGGCTGACCTGGAGGTGCTGGGTGAGCTGGGACGCGGTGAGGCTGCCCGCGTCGGTGACGAACAGGCAGGTCAGCAGGCGGGCCGAGGTCTTCGGCAGGCCCGAGGCCATGAGCGTGAGGGTGAGCGTCTCCTCGTACTCCGCCACGGCCTCGGCGTCGCGCCCGTGCGGCTGGGGGGCCGACTGCGGTCCCTTGACGGCGGCGGACCCGCGCCGGTGGGCGCGGCGCTCGGTGGCCCGGTGGGCGAGGTCGGCGCGGTACACGGTGGGGCCGCCGTTGCGCATCACCTCGCGCGTGATCGTCGAGGTCGGACGCTCCAGGCGGCGGGCGATCTCGGCGTAGGGGAGGTCGTCGGCCAGCCCCAGCGCGATCTCCCGTCGTTCCTGCTGGGTGAGTCTGCCTCCTGGCATCGCGATCTCCTCGGTGCTTCTGCGGGGCCCGCGGGCGGCGGTGCCGACATGCCCTTCACCATAGCGTTCACCGCAAGGTCATTGCAATGAAGGCATGCGGGGTCGTTGCGTTATCGACAGGCTCGTTGCAACAGATTGACGCAACTGACCAGTGATTACACGGATTTGGCGCAACTGACTTGTTGCCGCGATGTGGAAAGCAACGTAGCTTTCGTGATGTCGGAAACGACGAACGAACCCAGGAGAACGCCATGCAGAAGCAGGAGAACACCATGCAGAAGTTCGACACCTCCGCCCCGATCGCCGCGATCGTGGACATCGCCGCCGGCCGGCTCCAGCTCATCGCCGCCGACCGCGCGGACGCCACCGTCGAGGTGCGGCCCGCCGACCCGGCGCGAAAGCGCGATGTCGAGGCCGCCGGGCGGACCACCGTCTCCTACGCCGACGGCGTCCTGCGGATCGGCGGCGCCGAGGGCGGGAACCAGCTCTTCGGTCCGTCCGGATCCGTGGAGATCACCGTCCAGCTGCCGGCCGGGTCCCGCGTCGAGGCCAGGTCCGGCGCCTGCGAACTGCGCGGCGTCGGCCGTCTCGGGGACGTCGACGTCGACGGCGCCCACCGGCAGATCAAGCTCGACGAGGCCGCGAGCGTCCGCCTCACCGCGGTCGACGGCGACGTGGTGATCGGCAGGCTGAACGGTCCTGCCGAGATCAGCACCGCCCGCGGAGACATCCGGGTCGACGAGGCCGTACGCGGCACCGTCGTGCTCCGCACCCAGGACGGCCACATCACCGTCGGCGCGGCCGCGGGCGTCTCGGCCGCGCTGGACGCCGGCACCGACCACGGCCGTGTCGCCAACACCCTGAAGAACGACGGCACCACCGAGCTCGACATCCGCGCCACCACCTCGCGCGGCGACATCACCGCTCGCGCGCTCTGAGCGGGCGGGCGCCGCCCGCCGAGGCCCGTCGAACACCCACACCACACGCGACCAAACGCCCACACCACACGCGACCAGGGGGAACCCCATGACGAAGACCAGCATCTCCTCGAACCACGCGCAGCCCTCCACCGCCGCGGCCCCCGCGCCGTGGACGGGGCTGGTGCCCGTCGACGACACCGCCCTGGCCGTCACCGACACCGGCGGCCCCGGCATCCCCGTCGTCTATCTCAACGGTCAGTTCGCCACCCAGGGGTACTGGAGCCGGGTCATCGCCGAACTGGGCTCGGAACAGCGGCACATCACCTACGACGAGCGGGCCCGCGGCAGGAAGTCGGGCCGGTCGGCGGACTACTCCTTCGAGGCCGCCGTCCGCGACGTCGACGCCGTCCTCGCGGCGCGGGGCGTGGAGCGGGCACTGGTCGTCGGCTGGTCCTACGGAGCCGTCGTCGCGGCGCACTGGGCCCACCGCAACCCGGCCCGCGCCCTGGGCGCGGTCCTGGTCGACGGCGCCTTCCCCCACGACTGGCTCGACGACGCCATGGAGGAGCGCATCCGCACGCTGTTCAAGCGGCTGAACTGGTTCATGCCGCTGCTGCGCCCGACGGGCCTGACCCCGCGGATGACCGCCGAGGAGCAGGCGAACAGCAACATCGAGCTCGGCCGGCTCTCCCGGGTGAGCGAACTGGGTCCGGTGCTGGACGACATCACCGTCCCGGTGCGCTACGTGCTCGCCTCGGGCTCGTCCTTCGGCAGCCGCGGCGACGAGCAGGAGCAGATCCGCGCCGGCATCGACGCGGTGACCGCCCGCAACACGAACATCCGCGTCAGCGCGAAGGCCTCCGGCAACCACGGCGCGATCCTGAAGAAGAACTTCGGGGAGGTGGCGGCGGCGGTCCGCGAGGTGCGCGAGGCCGCCGCGCTCGGGGGCGAGGACTGAGCGGGGAGGGTGCGGCGGGGTGACGGAGCGCCGGGGTACCGGGGCACCGGAGCCGCCGGGCGCCGGAGTGACGGGGCGGCGGGCCATCAGACGGC
This sequence comes from Streptomyces mangrovisoli, assembly GCF_000974985.2. Classification (GTDB taxonomy): domain Bacteria; phylum Actinomycetota; class Actinomycetes; order Streptomycetales; family Streptomycetaceae; genus Streptomyces; species Streptomyces mangrovisoli. Next base: position 27,240 of record NZ_LAVA02000080.1, read on the forward strand.
CCGCCGCCCCGCGCGGGTCTTCCTTTGCCGGCCCCGAGCGGTGCGTATTTCGCATAGTTCATGAGGTTCCGGTGCTAAAGTCCCGGACATGGGCATGAGCCTCGAAGAACGGGTGCGGTCGGCGGTGGCGGCGCTGCTGCACGCCGCCGGTGAGTCGCAGACCGAGCTGGCCGCCGCCCTCGGCGTGAGCCAGGCCCAGGTGAGCCGCCGTCAGTCCGGAACCGCCACCTGGAGCCTGACCGACTGCGAGGCGGTCGCCGCGCACTACGGCATCGACGTCCTCGACCTGCTGGCAGGCCCCACCCGGGCCGCGGAGGCGCTGCCCGCCCGGCGGCGCCGTGTCCCCGGCCGGCAGCCGACGGCCGTACGGCAGCCGACGGACGTACGGCGTGCGGCGATCGAGGGAGGCGCGCGATGACCGACTTCGGCGCGATCGACGCGCTGCTTGCCGGGGCCGCGAAGGAGGTCCCGCTGCCCTCCGCCGAGGAGCGGCGCACCCTGCGCGAGGAACTGAACCTCTCGCGCCCCCGGCTCGCCGAGGTCCTGGGCGTCAGCCCGTCCACGGTCGCGGGCTGGGAGTCCGGACGGGACCCGAGCGGCGAAGTACGGGAGAAGTACGCGTACTTCCTCGCGGGGGCGCGGACCAAACTGGCGGCAGAGACGGCAGAGACGGCAGAGTTGGCCGAGCCCGCCGAGCCCCTCACCGCGCATATCGACCCCGCCACCCCGACCGCCCCAGCCGACCCCACCGCCCCCGGCACCACCGAAGACCCCGACGACGTCGGCCACCTCGCCGCCCCCGAGCCTTGCGTGCTGTGCGGGCAGCCCGCGCACCATCAGGTCGCGGGGTTCCCCCAGCACCTCGACCCCGCCGAGTGCGAGACCGCCGTACCCCGGGAGACGGCCGAGCCCACCGCCCCGGCGGCACCCACCCCCGCGCGGCGGGAACCGGAGCCCTCGCGTGTGGATCGCCCGGCCCGGCCGGGCAGGCCCCCGCGCGGGGTGCCGGTCGTCCCCGCCGGCCGTCGCCTCAAGACCACCGACACCCCGGACCTCATCGGCTCGGCCGTCGCGGCCGCGCTCGCCGAGCACTCCGGTGATGTCGAGGCGGCGACCAAGGCGCTGGTGAAGCGGGCGATCCCGGACGCGATGGCGCTGCTCGACCACAGCCGCAAGGGCGGGCGGTACGACGTCATCGCGCACCCCTGGCTGCCGGACGTCCTGCGCAAGCAGTCCGCCCGGGGCGCCGACCAGATCTGGGAGGCCCGCCCCAAGTGGGCCAGGCCCGAACTGCCGCCCGGCGAGCACGAGGTCACCGCGCTCGACGTCAACGGCGCCTACCTCTCCGCCCTCAAGACGCATCTCCCGCTGGGCCAGTTGGAGCACTCCACCGGTGACCACCACGACCGCCGCCGCGCGGGCGTGCACCTGATCACCCCGCCCGAGTGGGAGCACGACGCCTACCTGCCCAACCCGATCGGCAGCCGGGACGAGCCGGGCCCGCTGTGGGTGACCGAGCCGACCCTGCGCCTGCTGCTGCGGGTCTCCGGACCGGCGTACGGCCTCTGCGACCCACCGGAGATCCACGAGTCCTGGACCTCCGGCGCCACCGAGGGCCTGCTGGAGAAGTTCCGCGTCGCGCTGAAGGACGCCCGGGACCGGGCGATCGCCGAGGACGACGAGGTGACGCTCGACTACGTCAAGGCGATGTACGCGAAGTTCGTGTCCACGCTCGGGGAGTCCAACTACAACCGCGAGTTGTACCGCGCCGACTGGATGCACCTCATCCGCGCGCAGGCCTTCGCGAACCTGTGGTGGAAGGCCCATCGCGCCTACGACCAGGGCCTGATGGTGGTCCGCGCGATGGGTACCGACGAGTTCCATGTCGTCGGCGACTGGCGCGCCGTGTTCGACGAGGGGCGCGGGGTCACCGAGGTGAAGGTCAAGGACGTGTACAGCGTGGGTGCCCCGCACCCGGCCGACTAGAGTGACCCGGCAGCGAGGCGGCGGACCCGCGAGCCGACCACGGAGGAGACGAGGGTGCCGGAACGGAACATCGAATTCGGCAAGTTCGGGGCCCGCGGCATCCGGGGACACGAGGCCGTCGCCCGGCAGTTGGACGCCCTGGCCGGTTTCGTCACCACCCCGGTCACGCAACGCCGGGGCCTGCTCGCGCGCCTGCACTACCTCACCCGTAGCGGACATGCCCGCCAGGCCGCCCGTGCGGCCGGTCTGACCGTCACCGACCGCACCCTCAAGGCGTGGCTGGACGGCCGGCGCGGACCGTCGAGGAAGAACCTCGAACTCATCGAGAAGACGTACCGGATCGTCCGCCGCCACAACGTCGCCCGCTACCTCCTCGCGCGACTCAACCGCGAAGGCCGCGGCACCCGCGTCGAGTTCCACCCCCTCAACCAGTCCCAGGTGGACCGCCCCCACCACCGCGCGGTCGCCTACCGCTCGCTCAACGTCCGCCACTGGGACCGCATCATCGAGGCATGGGCGGCCGACGACGCCACGGCCCTCGACGACGCCTGGATCACCGACGCGGTCGTCGACCTCGGCTCGGAGTGGGGCCAGTACGAGTACGTCACCACGATCGGCTTCGCGGCGTAGGGCACAGCGCCCGGCCCGCACCGCGGCCGCGCGGCGGCCCGGCCGGTCCGGGGGCGAGCTCAGCGCTCGTGCACCAGTTCCGCCATCACCGCGACCGGCAGCGACGGGTTGGCCGCCGCGGCCTCGACCACCTGCGGGTCCGTGTCCCTCAGGAGCCCCACGACGACCTCCGGCGGGAGCGCCGCATGGGCGGCCGCCAGGGGCCTGGCCTGGCTGTCCGCCAGGCAGGCCACCAGGGCGGCGGCCGGTGCGCGGTCGTGGCGGGCGATCTGGCGGAACACCTTCTGCACCGGCGGCCGGTGCCTGGTCAGGTCCTCCAACAGGGCAGCACTCGCGTCCGGGTTGGTCGCCACCCTCGCCAGGACACGCACACCGTGCCGGTCGACCATGTCCCGCAACTGGGCTTCGCTCAGGCCGGGATGCGGGGCGAGGGCCTTGAGCACCTTGGCGTCGAGGTCGGTGGCCAGCCGGTCGCGCACGCCCGGCGGGAGGTCGCGCCGGTGGGCCACGACCATGCGGGCGGCCGGATCGGGTGAGGCGGCCAACTCGGCGACCTCCGCGGCCGATGCGGCCGCGACACGGGGCAGAAGAGTGCCGCCCGCCTTGGCGGTGCGGGCCAGGCGGGTCAGCACGTCGAGGGGTACGCGGGGGTGCGCCGCGACCCGGCGCCGTACGTCGGCACCGGGATCCTCGGCCAGCAGGCGGATCAGCGCGTCGTCGAGCGCAGGATTCCCGGCGAGGTCGACACGCACCAGGTGAGCCGGGTCCGCGGCGAGCCGTTCGTACACGTCGCGGGGCAGGTCCGGGCGGTCGGCGAGGGTCCGGCGGATCAGCGCCGACGGATGGTCCACGAAGCCGACGAGCACGTGGGCGGGGAGGGCGGGGTTGCGGAGCGCCGCATCCAGGATGTCCTGTCGGGCGGACTCGTGGGAGCCGTCGCAGGAGGCACCCGACGGCAGGTCGCAGTCGGCCCGCGGGCAGTACGGATCGTGGACGAAGGGGATCTCCTCCCGGTCGCAGACCAGACAGCTTCGTAGGGCCGGCAGACCCGTCCCGATGACCACGGCTTCGAGCGACGCGGGCGGTGTCGACTCGTTGGCGGCCACCGCCCGGCGTACTTCGGCGTGCGGATGCCCGGCGAGTCGCGCGGCGGCCGACGACGTGGTCCACAGCGCGAGTTCGGCGACAACCCGGACGTCCGGATCCGCCGCGAGCGCGTCCACCACGTCGGGGGGAAGATCCGGGCAGGTCGCCAGCCGCTCCCGGCGCGACCGGTCGGGATCCCGCGCGAGCAGCCGGGCCCACTCCGCGCGGCCGGCACCCCGGTCGAGCAGCGCGAGGACGGCGTCCGGGTGGGTGGCGGGGTCCACGTCGGCCGCAGTGAGCCGGCCCTCGTAGGCGAGGAGCGCCGCGCTGTCCGTGACGCGCTCCATCAGCGCGAGCGCCTGCGCGTGGCTGAGGTCGGGGCGACGGGCGAGGTCGTGGGCGAGGTCGTCGTCGGCGCGGGCGATCAGGTGGTCCACCAGGTCGCCCGGCAGGGCGGGGTTGGCGGCCAGTCCGCAGAGGAGGGGATCCACGACAGGCATCCTGCCTGCCCGCCCGGACCCCGCGTCAGGAATTACGGGGAGGTGAGCCGGAGGGAGCCCGGACCTGAAGGAGGACATCACGTGGAAGTCCCGGCGCAGCCCGGAGCGGCCGACCCCGCGGTCCAGAAGCATCCCCACGACGGCTTAGGGTGCCACCAGCCGCGCGCCGCGCGTTCCGTCTCAGCCGACAGGCGGTCGTCGGTTCGCCCACGGAAGGGTGCGTTCCAGCAGTCCCGCTGCCTGGAGCAGCAGGTCCTCCCGCCATGGTGCGGCGACGATCTGCACGCCCACCGGCAGCCCGGTGGCCTCGTCGTGGTGGACCGGGACGGAGATCGCGGGCTGACCGGTGACGTTGAAGACGGACGTGAACACCCCCATCGGGTAGCTGTTCAGCAGCGCTGCCATCGGGTTGTCGTCCGCGCCCGCGCGCCAGGCCCCGACCGGCGGCGGCAGGCACGCCATCGTCGGCGTGACGAGCAGGTCGTACCCGGCGAGGAAGCCCTCGACGATGCGCCGCGAGAAGTGCTGGGTCCGCTGCACCCCCTCCACGTACGCCCACGAGTCGGTCGCGCGCGCCGCCTCCCGCATCGCCCGGTTGTGCGGCTCCACACGTTCCGGATCCGCCAGCGGTACGGCGGCGGCGCCCGCGTTCCACACGGTGGTGAACGCCCCGATCAGCTCCCCGGCGGGCGGCAGCGGCAGCGGCGTGTCGACGAGGTGGTGGCCCGCCGACTCCAGCGCGCGCAGGACGGCGTCGACGGCCGCCACGCACGCCGGGTCCACCGGGATGCCGTCGACCGGGGAGCGGGTGAGCGCGCCCACCCGCAGCCCGGCGGGCAGGTCCCGCCACAGCGCGTCCGCGAAGGACCGCCGCGGAGCGGGCGGCGACCACCACGCCCCCGGGTCGTGCCGGGCGAGCACGTCGAGCGCGGCCGCGGTGTCCGCGACCGTACGGCTGACCACGCCACTGGTCCCGAACCCCTCCACCAGCACGGTCTCGTCCGTGACCAGGCCGCGGGTGGGCTTCAGACCGACCAGCCCGGTGCACGACGCGGGGATGCGGATCGACCCGCCGCCGTCCTCGGCGTGGGCGATCGGCGCCATCCCGGCGGCGACCGCGACGCCCGCCCCGCTCGACGAACCGCCCGGCGTGCGGGCGGTGTTCCACGGGTTGCGGGTGATGCCCAGGGTGTCGTTCTCGGTGAACGGCACCGCGCCGAACTCCGACGTGGTCGTCTTGCCCAGCAGGACGAACCCCGCCGCCACGAACCGGCGTACGACCGGACCGGAGACGGCCGCGGGGGTGCGCGCGGCGCCCGCGGAGCCGTAGGTGGTGGGCCAACCGGCCACGTCCACCAGATCCTTGACGGGCAGCGGTACGCCCAGGAACGGCGGCAGCGCGTCGCCCTCGGTGCCCCGCGCCACGGTGTCGGCGGCGGCCGCGGCGGCCTTGAGGACGTCGTCGTCGGCCCGGTGGCAGAAGGCGTTGAGCCCCGGGTCGAGGTCGTCGATCCGCCGCAGGAAGCGCTCGGCCACCTCGACTGGGCTGACCTCCTTGCGTCGTACGGCCGCCGCGAGTTCGACGGCCGGCGTGAAGGGGTCCAACGGGTCCAACGGGTCCGTCGCGTGCGGCGGGTTCATCCGTGCGGGCATGTCGGGCGGTCCTCTCCGGTCCGGTTGTGTGCGCGTGCCGCCAGTCTCGGCGGGGCGGGCGGCCGGGGTCTTGGACGAATGTCGGGGCGGGGGCGGAAAGGGGCCCGGCGCTTGGGGCCGCCGCGCGAGCCCTTTCCGGCGCGTAGCCTGAAGACATGCGATCCGCCGAGCCGGCTCACGGCGCCGCCGCCGCGGCGGTCTGGGACATCGCGACCCCGGCCCGTCGTCCCGGCCGGCTGCGCGGCCTCGCCATGGCCGGCTTCCGTGCCCGTACGACGGACCCGGTCGACCTGGGCGTCGTACCGTATCCGGCCGTGACGGTGGCCGTCGACGTCGGCGACGGGTCGCTCGCCGTGGACGACGCGGGCGGTGGGCGGCACACCGGCGGGGTGGTCGTCGGGCTCGGCACGCACGGCGTGCGGGGCCGCGGCCGTGACATCGGCTGCCTGCAACTACGTCTTTCGCCGGTGCTCGCGTACGAAGTCCTCGGCCCCGCAGCCGAGTTGAGCGGACGGGCGGTCCCGCTCGACGCCCTCTGGGGTCGCGCGGCCGAACGGACGCAGGAACGGCTGCGCGCCGCCCGGTCTTGGTCGGAGCGGTTCGCGATCGCGGAGACGGCGCTCGCCGAACGGCGCGCGGCCGGTCCGGCGGTCGACCCCGAAATCGCCTACATCTGGCGTGAGTTGGTGGCACGGCGCGGTGCCGTCCGGGTCGAACGGCTGGCGGACGAGGTCGGCTGGAGCCGCCAGCGCGTGTGGTCACGGTTCCGGGAGCAGATCGGTCTCGGCCCCAAGCGTGCGGCGCAGCTCGTCCGGTTCGACCACGCGGCGCACCGGCTCGCGGCCGGACAGAGCGCGGCCCGGGTGGCGGCGGAGAGCGGCTACGCCGACCAGTCCCATCTGCACCGGGACGTCATGGCGTTCGCCGGGGTGACCCCGACGGCGGTCGCGCTCGCCCCGTGGCTGGCCGTCGACGAGGTCGCCTGGGCCGCTCCCGCGTATCTGTCCGGGGACCGCCGCCGCGCAGCGGCACGTTGACCGTCCGTTCGGGACGACCCGCCGTATGCCCGGCCGAACCAGGGCAACCTTCCCGCCCGCCCGTTCGTCACCGGATGGCCGTCGGAGCGGTGATGATCTTCGACGGGTGAGGGAGGTTCGACGCGTGAGGGAGGGGCGGCCGCCGGGACCGCGGGGCGCGGCCGAAGGAAGTGTCGGCCCCGCCCCGCGCGGAACGCGGCTCGCCGTACCGTCGGGCCGCCGTGGCGGTTACTTGAAGTAGTGGCCCTCTTCGAGGTCCGCCAGCAGGCCGGGGCGGGTCGGCTCCCAGTCCAGCAGTTCCCGGGTGGCGATGCTGGTCGCCGGTGCGTCCAGGGAGAGCGGACCGGCCAGCCACGTGAAGTGCGCGGCCGCGTCCTCGGGCGCCACGGAGGTCACCGGCACGCCCAGCCGGCGGCCGATCACCTCGGCGACCTCGCGGAGCGGGACGCCGTCCTCCGCGCAGCCGTGCAGGACCGTGCCCGCGGGGGCCTTCTCCACCGCCAGGTGGAACAGCCGGGCCGCGTCGAGGCGGTGCACGGCGGGCCAGCGGTTGGCTCCGTCGCCGATGTGGGCCGAGACGCCCTTCGCGCGGGCGGTGGCGACCAGCGTCGCCATGAAGCCGTTGTCCCCCTCGCCGTGGCAGGTCGGGGAGAGCCGTACGACCGAGGCCCGCACCCCGCGCGAGGCGAGGGCGAGCACCGCCTCGGCGGTGGCCGCGCGGCCGGACATGGGGGAACCGTCGACCGCGGGCATGTCCTGCTCGGTCGCGGTCTGCCCCGGCTTGAGGCCGAGCAGGCCGGAGGCGATCACCAGCGGCCGGTCGGACCCGGCCAGTACCTCGCCGAAGGTGTCGACGGCGCGGCGATCGGCGTCGACGGCCCCCTGGAAGTCGCCGCTGAAGGCGATGTCGTGCTTGAACGCGAGATGGATCACGCCGTCCGAGGCGGCGGCGGTGTCGCGGAGCACGTCGAGCTCGTCGATGGTGCCGCGGACGACGTCGGCCCCGGCGGCGCCGAGAGCGGACGCGGAGGCGTCGGAGCGGGCGAGTCCGACCACGTGGTGCCCCGCGCCGATGAGCTCGGGAACGACGGCGGAACCGAGCCAGCCGGAGGCGCCGGTCACGAAGATGCGCATGGGAGTGCCCCAAACCTGTTGATGTCAGTGACTGTCATAGACGCTAGCACTGATGTCAGTGGCTGTCATCACGTACTATCGGCGCATGGGAAGGTGGGAGCCGAACACGCGGGAACGCCTGGCGAAGGCGGCGCTCGAGCTGTACAGCGAGCGCGGCTACGAGCAGGCGACGGTTGCGGAGATCGCCGGGCGCGCCGGTCTCACCGAGCGGACCTACTTCCGGCACTACGCCGACAAGCGCGAAGTGCTCTTCGACGGTTCGCCCGTCCTGCAGAAGCTGTTCGTCGACGCAGTCGAGGGGATGCCGGCCGGTGCCGCGCCGATCGACGCGGTCGCGGCCGGGCTGGACGCCGTCTCCGCGATGTTCGCCGACCGGCGTGCGTTCGCCCGGCAGCGGCAGGCCGTGATCGTCGCGAACGCGGAGCTCCAGGAACGCGAACTGATCAAACTCGCCTCCCTCGCGGCCGCGGTCGCCGGTGCGCTGCGGTCACGGGGGGTGGCCGAGCCGGCCGCCAGCCTGACGGCCGAGGCGGGGATCGCCGTCTTCAAGGTCGGCTTCGAGCGCTGGATCGCGGCGGGCGAGGAACGGCCGATGGAGTTGCTGATGCGTCAGTCGCTGGACGAGCTGAAGGCCGTGACCGCGGGCGCCTGATCGTGCGTGTTGTCAATCATTGGCGCCGTCATCGGCGTGTCGCCCGTTCGTGGCTGCGCGCCGTCCCCCGTTCGGACCTGCGAATGTTACTCACTTTCGGGTGAGCGCCCTGGTCCTGTCGGAGTGCCGAGGGTCCCGGTGGAGTCTCCTGAGTCGGGTAAGTCCGGTGTTTTTCAACGCCCTTGGGGATCAATATGACACAAACATGTTCTTTCATTCGATAAATGGACATTGCACGCTACTGTCACAGGAATCTGTGCAATCTGTAATGCCCTTCGCATGTCTCACACATCGTGGCGATTCGGAGCGGCAGGGTGTGCGTGTGCGGTCGACCGGCCGCTCACCAGCACAACGCATCCGGTCAGCACAGGGTTTCTCTGCCCTGGTCCGGCCGGGTGTGCGCACCCGCGAAGGGATACCCCTGTGTCCGTTTCTTCATCCGTCCGCCGTCTGACCGCCGCCGGCATCGTGGTCGCCGCCGCCATGGGGGCCTCGGCACTGCCCGCTTCTGCCGCCGACCACTCCACCCGCCAGTTCACCGCGGTCTCCATCTCGGCGGTGCAGCACGCGGGCCGGGGCGACCACAACCGCTCCAACACCGTGCTGAACCAGGAGTGGGTGGATGTCACGAACCACACGCGGCAGGCGGTGAGCCTCTCCGGCTGGACGCTGTCGGACCGGGACGGTCACAGCTACACCTTCCGGCATGTGTGGCTGGGCGCCGGCGCCAAGGTCCGCGTGCACACCGGCGTCGGCACTGACACCAGCCGCAACCTGTACGAGGGCCGCCGTGTCCAGGTCTGGGACGACGTCGACACCGCGACCCTGCGCAACGACCACGGGCGCCTGGTCGACAGCGTCTCGTGGGGCCGCGACCACCGCGACGACCGCCGCCACGGTGACGACCGGCGTCACGGTGACGACCGTCGCCACGACCCGCGCCACGACAACCGTCGTCACGACGACGACCGCCGTCACGACAACGGCCGCCGCCACGATGACGACCGCCGTCACGACGACGGTCGCCGCCAGGACGACAACCGTCGCCACGACGGTGCCCAGGGCCACGGCAACCTGCCGGGCCGCGGTGGCGTCCAGGGCCACCCGGGCTCGCAGAACCAGGGCGGTAACCACCAGGGTGGCAACCAGCAGGGTGGCAACAACCAGGGTGGCAACAACCAGGGTGGTAACCACCAGGGCGGCAACCAGCAGGGTGGCCAGAACCAGGGTGGCAACAACCAGGGTGGCAACAACCAGGGTGGCAACAACCAGGGCGGCCAGAACCAGGGCGGCCAGAACCAGGGTGGTAACCACCAGGGCGGCAACCAGCAGGGCGGCCAGAACCAGGGCGGTAACAACCAGGGCGGCAACAACCAGGGCGGCCAGAACCACGGTCACCCGGTTCGCTGACCGGCGCCCGGCCGTGACCTCGGCCCGCTGACGCCACACCTACGGGGTGGGCCGCCTTCGGCACTGGAGGCGGCCCACCTCTTTCGCATGGCTGCTCAGGGCGCGGGGCACCACGTCTGGAGCAGCCGGAAGAACGACTCCTCGTTGCCGGTCAGGCCCGCGGCCGCCAGCGCCTGCTCGGTCTCCGCGAGGACGGCGGGCGGCACCACGGGTGGTCGATCGCCCGGCGGCCCGTCGAACGCGGCGCGGACGGTGTGCAGCAGCCGCAGATACGCCTGTACGGCGGCCCGTTCACGGTCGGTCATCACGGCTGTCGGCATGGCGTGCATCTCCCCGCTGGGTGTCGACGGTCACGCGGCTCCGCCCCCGTGGCGGCCCCGCCCCTCCAGCTTGCCTGCCGCCACTGACAATCCCGTTTCCCTCCGCCGTCGTTCGCCCGCGTAGCGGAAGGGAAACCTCACGGAAACCCCCTGGCACACGAGGTGCCTACGCTGGAGCGGAGGGCATTCGGCCGCCGCCTCGCGGCCGGCCGGACGGGAGGCGAGTCGTGGTGGACGCCCGGCGCCGGCCACCGGCGCGCACCGTACGGCTGCGCCCGGTGCGCAAGGACGAACTGGCATTGCAGTACCGCGTCGTGCACGGCTACCGGCGGGCCTTCCGCATGGCGGGATCCGGCCCGGTGCTGGTGCTCATCCACGGCATCGGCGACTCCTCCGCCACCTGGGCGGAACTGATCCCGGACCTCGCCCGCACCCACACCGTGATCGCGCCCGACCTGCTGGGCCACGGCGCCTCCGACAAGCCCCGCGCCGACTACTCCGTCGCGGCCTACGCCAACGGGGTACGCGATCTGCTCACCACCCTGGGCGTCGAGTCGGCGACGCTGGTCGGGCACTCGCTCGGCGGGGGAGTGGCGATGCAGTTCGCCTACCAGTTCCCCGAGCGCACCGAGCGGCTCATCCTGGTCAGCGCGGGCGGGGTGGGGAGCGAGGTCAACCCGATGCTCCGCCTGGTCTCGCTGCCCGGCGCGCACCTGATGCTCTCCACCCTGCGGCTGCCGGGGATGCGGCTCCAGGTCGGCCTCGCGGTGCACCTGCTCAAGATGCTCGACACGGATCTCGGGCAGGACGCCCCCGAGCTGCTGACGCTGGTGGACGCCCTGCCGGACGACACCTCGCGGTACGCCTTCATCCGCACGCTGCGGGCCGTGGTCGACTGGCGCGGCCAGGTGGTGACCATGCTCGACCGCTGTTATCTCACCCAGGGGATGCCCACGATGCTGCTGTGGGGCGACCGGGACAGCGTGGTGCCGGTGCGGCACGCGTACGGCGCCCATGCGGCGATGCCCGGCAGCAGGCTGGAGATCTTCGAGGGCGCAGGGCACTTCCCGTACCACTCCGACCCGGCGCGCTTCCTGTCCCTGATCGAGGAGTTCACCTCGACCACGTCTCCCGCCGACTGGAGCCGCGAGCACTGGCGTGAGCTGCTCGTCGAGGGCCGGCCGGCGGTCGAGGGCGCGGGGGGCCGGGCGGACCTGGCCCGAACGCAGGCGCTGGAGAGCGACTTGAGAGAGGCGAGCGAACGCAGCGCCACTTGAAACACCGCCGCCCAGGCGGAAGTTCAGCCCCAAGCACCCGAACGCGCCCCCGCCCTCGCACCTGAACGCGCACCTGAACGCGCACGCGAGCGCGCATCCGAGCCCGCACCCGAACTCCCCAGGATCACGACTCGGGTCGCTTGACGCTCTCCAGGAGCATGTCCAGCCATTCGGCGACCTTGTCGCGGTGCTGGTCGGTGGGCAACTGCGCGGCGCGCCAGGCGATTCCGCGCACCCCGTGGTCCTGGAGCAACTTCTCCAGCGGGTCGTCGGCCGGCTGTGTGGCCTCCCGCTCCCGGTCGGCGAGCTTCTGCAGCAGCTCCTGCTCGGTGTGCTGGAGGGCGCCCGCGAGCGCCTCGGGGTCTTCCGCGGTCAGGAAGCCCGCGTGCACCCGGAAGAACCGCTGAAGGGCGTCGCAGTGCTCCATGGTGGGCCGTCGGTCGCCGTTGATGAGCGCGCCGGCCTGCTGCCGTGACATGCCCGCCCCGTCGGCGATCTCCTGCTGGGTGTACCGGCGTCCGTTGGCCTTCAGCCGGGTGCGCCGCAGCAGGTCCAGGCGTTGCAGGAAACGGGACTGCACATCGGGCTCGCCCGCCGGGCGGCCGCTGAGCAGGGCGCGCACCACGGGCTCGGGCACCCCGCAGGCGACGGACAGCCTGCCGACGTCGAAGACCTCCGCGTGCGGGACGCCGAGCCGGTCGGCGAGTGCGGTGACGCGGGCGACGACGGCAGGCAGCAGAGCGGTCGCCGCGGCGCCCGGTATCTCGAAGCCATCCGTCACCGCCAGATCTCCTACGTCTCTCACAGGCCTCTCACAAGCGGTTGCCGTGAACTTCCCGGAGAGTAGCGGTTGGTTCGAACTCACATCCAGGTCTCGCCACAACTGTGGCCAATTTCAGCCGTCAACCAGTGTGAAATGCCACGATAGTTGACACCGCTCGTACCGGGGCCGCAGGATCAAGACGCCGCGCGAAGGCCGCAGAGGCAAGAGGGGTGACCTCCCGATGGCATATCAGGCAGGTGGGCAGCGGTCCGTACCGCGGCCCGTCCCCCAGGGCCTCGAGGCCCAGGCGTATCTCCAGGACTACGCCACGTTCCTCGACGCCGTCCCCTTTCCCTCGGTCGTGGTCGACCACCGCTGGGACGTGGTCCTGACCAACAACGCGTTCGAGACACTTTTCCGCGGTATCGGCGGCCATGCCACGGCCATGCCGGGTGACAACTTCCTCCGGTTCGTCCTGTTCCATCCGGAAGCGGACACCGTCCTCGGTGACCACGAGGCGAGCTGGTGCCTGCCGATGCTCGCGGACTTCCGGGCCGCCCTGGAACGCATGGGCCACGACCACGAACTCCAGGCGATCCGCCGGGAGATCGCGCAGGACCCCCTGATGGACGCCGCCTTCCGGCAGGGCCTGCCGCACTGGATCCGGGCGGTCGGTGAGGCGGCCGTCGAGCACGACGGGGCGCTCCGCCCGCTGCTCCACCCCGACCCGCGCTGGGGCGCCACCGACTGCCGCGTCGTCGAGGAGACCCCCAAGACCCTTCAGGACATGGGCTACACCCGGCTGACGCTGGTTCTGCGGGAGAACCGCCGGGGCGCCGCCGCGCCGCGCAGACCGGGCCGCTCGGTCCGGCGCACGGCCGGTCATCTCAGCGTCGTCCCCACGCGGGAGACCTAGGGTCCGGCTCCGTCGGCGTTCAGGTCGCCGACGGCGCCGGACTCCTCCGCGGGCCGGTGAGGCCCTTTCGCGCAGTTCCCCGCGCCCCTTTCGGGCCGCGGCTGCGAGGTGCCCCTGAAAGGGGCGCGGGGAACTGCGCGCTCAGCCCCCACCGGCCCGCACCCGACGGACGTCACCACCCCGCGGCGGCCCCAGGGCTTCAGTGTCCGTCCACCACGAGGACCAGCGGGACACGCCGGCACGGCACCAGTCGCAGCCCCCCGGCCGCGACCGGCCGACCGCCCTCCAGGACGGCCTGGAAATCGGTTCCCTTGGTGAGGGATCCGGCCAGACGGGCCGGGTCGGCGGAGGCGGCCACCCGCCCGCGCGCGTTCACCAGCCGCGCGGGGCCGGGCAGTTCGCGCAGCAGCGGCAGCACCGCGCCCTCGAAGTGCCGTAGGTACACATCGGCCGCGGCCACCCCGGCGAACCGGCCCGCGACGGCGACGGGTGCCGACAGCGTGAGGCTGTACTCGTCGGAGCAGAGGTAGTCGACGTACGGTCCGGCCACCGCCCGCCGCCCGGTGTCCCGGGGCAGCGCGAACCAGTCCCAGTGCGTGTAGTCCGAGTACGCCGACTGCGCGGGGTCGAGGTCGAGCAGCAGCGGGCGTACGCCGCCGTCGGCGGTGCTCTGCCACCACTCCAGCCAGGCCGGTACGTCCGTCAGCAGTCCCGGCGCGGCGACGAAGCCCACGCCGCTGACCAACTCGTCGCGCGTCAGGCGCAGATGGAGCCCGGGGCGCAGTGCGGCGAGGTCCGCGGTGGCGGGGCGGCGGCCTTCCGCGGCCACCCGGGCCAGCAGTGCGGCGGTGTCGGCGCGGGTCTGCGCGACGGCGTCGAACACGGCCTCGAGCCAGCCGTCGACGAGGGCCACGACCCGCTGCTCGCGCGAGGTTCCGACCGTGGCCGGAGCCGTGCCGCCCCCGTCCGCCGAGGCGTCCCGCGGCGGCGCCGTGGCCGCCGTACCGACGAGGCCGGGGCTGCTGCTCATGGCGCCCTCCAGCGGACGGGACCGTACGAGGTCTACAGGGTCAGACGCACGGCGACGAGCCGCGCCGTCGACTCCCGCACGCACTCCTCGGCCAGCGTGCCGGCCGTTGCGTGCGCCCCATCTTGCACCGCCGAGATTACGGACCGGTGACGGTCCGCCACTTCTTCACGATGCTCGTCGTCTCCCAGCACCAGGCAGAGCAGTGCGCCGACCTCCGCCTGGAGCGCGACCTGTTCGCGGGTGAGCCGGGCGGACTGCGCGGCCGCCGCCAGCTCGACGTGGAAGCGGCCGTAGAGCCTGCTGCGGGTGGCCGTGTCGGCGGCCTTCGCGAGCTCCTCGGCGGTGCGCCGCAGCTGTCCGAGGTCGTCCGGTTCGGTGCGCTCGGCGGCGAGCCGGGCCGCCGCTCCGGACAGTGCGGCCCAGTGGTCGCCGAGGTCGCGCAGCTCCTCGGTGGTCCAGCCGCGCAGCCGTACCCGCAGCCGTTCGTCGCCCGGCGTCTCGGGCAGCGACACGAAGGAGCCGCCGCCGCGGCCCCGGCGGGTGATCACCAGGCCCTGCTGGCGCAGCGCCATCAGGGCCTCCCGCAGGGTCACCGTGGACACGCCTAGCTGGCCGGCCAGTTCGCTCTCGCCGGGCAGTTGCTCGCCGTCCGCGAGCAGGCCGAGCTGGATGGCGTCCGACAGCCGGTGCACGACCGCCTCGACGCGGGCCAGGTTGTCGACCGGCGCGAAGACGGCCCGGCGGGCTCCACCGGCGGTTGGTTGCTTCACGGTCACCACCTTGCACGTTGACGCAAGCTTTACCTTAAGGGGGCCTTGAGCTTTGAACTATGACTTCATATGTTTCACTCCAACGTACGAGAGCGCCAGAAAGGTTCCCGCCCATGGAGGGAAGTGCGATCCGGCTGCACGATCTGCGGAAGTCGTTCGGTGGGACGACAGCCGTGGCCGGGGTCGACCTGGAGATCCGGGACGGGGAGTTCTTCTCCATGCTCGGCCCCTCCGGCTCCGGCAAGACCACCGTCCTGCGCATGATCGCCGGCTTCGAGAGCCCGACCGCCGGGCGGATCGAACTCGCCGGGCAGGACGTCACGCGCCGCGCCCCCTTCGAACGGGACGTGCACACCGTCTTCCAGGACTACGCCCTCTTCCCGCACATGACGGTCGAGCAGAACGTCGCGTACGGGCTGAAGATCCGCAAGGTGCCGAGGGCCGAGCGTCTGGTCCGCGCCCGCAAGGCGCTCGCCGAGGTCCGGCTCGACGGCTACGGCGGCCGCCGCCCGGCCCAGCTCTCCGGCGGCCAGCGCCAGCGCGTCGCCCTGGCCCGTGCCCTGGTCGGCCGCCCGCGCGTGCTGCTGCTCGACGAACCGCTCGGCGCCCTCGACCTCAAGCTGCGCGAGCAGATGCAGGTCGAACTCAAGGCGCTCCAGCGGGAGGTGGGCATCACCTTCGTCTTCGTCACGCACGACCAGGAGGAGGCCCTGACGATGAGCGACCGGATCGCCGTCTTCCACCAGGGCCGCATCGAACAGGTCGGCACCCCGGCGGAGATCTACGAACGCCCCGCGACCCCCTTCGTGGCGTCCTTCGTCGGCACCTCCAACCTGCTGGCGGGCGAGGCGGCCCACCGCGTCGTCGGCGCACCGGGCACCTACAGCATCCGCCCCGAGAAGATCCGGGTGCTCAAGGAGTCGGCCGACGCCGACGAGCCGGAGCACGCGACCGCCGCCGGCACCGTCGCCGAGGTCGTCTATCTCGGCGACGCGACCCGCTTCCTGGTCGACCTGGACGCCGGCGGCCGGCTCACCGCGCTCCAGCAGAACCTGGAGACCTCCTCCGAGGACGTCGCCGCCTACCGCGGCACCCGCGTACGCCTCCAGTGGCACCGCCGCCACGCCGTCGAGGTCCCCACCACGGGCTGACCGCGCGGCCGCGGCCGACTCGGCCCCGGACTTGCCCACTCGAACAACGGCTCCCCACGCCGACCGCCCAACCCCCGCTCCACGTAGGGAGAATCGCCGTGCGTCCCATCCGTACCCTCCAGGTCGCCGCGGCCGCGGCCGTGCTCCTGGCCGCCACCGCCTGCGGCTCCTCCGGCTCCGGCTCCTCCGCCGGCGGCCTGAATCCGCCCGACCTCAAGGAGCCCACGAAACTCGGCAAGACGGAGGGCGAGGTCAACCTGATCGCCTGGGCCGGCTATGTCGAGGACGGCTCCAACGACCCGAAGGTCGACTGGGTCTCGGACTTCGAGCAGCAGACCGGCTGCCAGGTCCACTCGAAGACCGCGGCCAGCTCCGACGAGATGGTCAAGCTGATGAAGACGGGCGAGTACGACGCCGTCTCCGCCTCCGGCGACGCCTCGCTGCGGCTCATCGCCTCCGGCGACGCGGCCCCCGTCAACACCGACCTCGTGCCGAACTACAAGGACATCTTCAGCGGCCTGAAGAACGGCGCCTGGAACTCGGTCAAGGGCCAGATGTACGGCATCCCGCACGGCCGCGGCGCCAACCTGCTGATGTACAACACCGAGAAGGTCAGCCCCGCGCCGACGTCCTGGTCCGCCGTCTTCGACGACGCGGGCACCTACAAGGGCCATGTCACCGCCTACGACTCGCCGATCTACATCGCCGACGCGGCGCTGTATCTCAAGGCCACCAAGCCCGAGTTGAAGATCAAGGACCCCTACGCCCTCGACCAGAAGCAGTTCGACGCCGCCGTGGCGCTGCTGAAGAAGCAGAACGCGGACATCGGCGAGTACTGGAGCGACTACCTCAAGGAGGTCTCCGCCTTCAAGAGCGGCGACTCCGTGGTGGGCACCACCTGGCAGGTCATCGCCTCCCTCGCGGCCGACGAGGGCGCCAAGGTGAACGCGATCGTGCCCAAGGAGGGCTCCACCGGCTGGTCCGACACCTGGATGGTGTCCGCCAAGGCCAAGCACCCCAACTGCGCCTACAAGTGGCTCGACTGGATCGTCTCGCCCAAGGTCAACGCCCAGGTCGCGGAGTACTTCGGCGAGGCGCCGGCCAACTCCAAGGCGTGTGCCGAGACCAGCGACAAGAACTTCTGCACGGTCTACCACGCGGCCGACGAGAGCTACTGGAAGAAGATCGCCTTCTGGAACACGCCCATCGAGCAGTGCCTGGACGGCCGCACGGACGTCAAGTGCGTGCCGTACACCAAGTGGGTCCAGGCGTGGACCGAGATCAAGGGCTGAACCGATGACCCTCGTCGAGGCGCAGCCCGCCGGACCGGCCGCCCCCGCGGGCGCGGTCCGGCGGCTCGCCGGGGCGCTGCACCGCCGTCCCCGGCTTCAGTTGACCCTGCTGCTGGCGGCCCCGCTGCTGTGGCTGGCGGTGCTCTATCTCGGCTCGCTGACCGTGCTGTTCGTCTCCGCGTTCTGGACGACGGACTCCTTCACCTCCGAGGTGGTGAAGGTCTGGTCGACGGACAACTTCCACGAGCTGTTCACCACGCCCGTCTACCGGCAGGTCGTGCTGCGCAGCATCGGGGTCGCCCTCGCGGTCACCGTCCTGTGCGTGGTGATCGCCTTCCCCGTCGCGTTCTACACCGCGCGCGTGGCCCGGCCGAAGTGGCGGCCGCTGCTGGTGGTCGCCATCCTCACCCCGCTGTGGGCGAGTTATCTGGTCAAGGTGTACGCCTGGCGGCTGATCCTGTCCGAGGGCGGGCCCGCCGACTGGCTGCTCAAGCCGCTCGGGCTGAGCGGCCCCGGCTACGGACTGCCCGCGACCGTGCTGACGCTGACGTACCTCTGGCTGCCGTACATGATCCTGCCCGTGCACACCGCGCTGGAGCAGCTGCCCGACAACCTGCTCGACGCGTCGGCGGACCTGGGCGCGCGGCCCGGACGGACCTTCCGCTCGGTGGTGGTGCCGATGGTGCTGCCGGCCGTGGCCGCGGGGTCGATCTTCACCTTCTCGCTCAGCCTCGGTGACTACATCACGGTGCAGATCGTGGGCGGCAAGACGCAGTTGATCGGCAACCTCGTCTACTCCAACTTCGAACTGAACCTGCCCATGGCCGCGGCCCTCGGCACCGTCCCGGTCGTCGTGATCGTGGTCTACCTGCTCGCGATGCGCCGCACGGGCGCGCTCAGCAGCCTCTAGAAGGGGGGTGCCCGTCATGCAGCTGTCCCGTCCCGCGCGCATCGCGCTGCGGATCGCCGCCGCGGCCGGCTTCGCGGTGATC
The DNA here is from genome assembly GCF_000974985.2 of Streptomyces mangrovisoli. Lineage (GTDB taxonomy): Bacteria > Actinomycetota > Actinomycetes > Streptomycetales > Streptomycetaceae > Streptomyces > Streptomyces mangrovisoli. The sequence continues at coordinate 45,839 of NZ_LAVA02000080.1, forward strand.
TACGTGCCGCTCCTGCTGGTCCTGCTCAACTCCCTGAACCCCGACCGCAGCGCGAGCTGGCCGCCGCCCGGCCTCACCCTGCACTGGTGGTCCACCGCCTGGCGCAACGCCGGTGCGCGCGAGGCCCTGTGGACGTCGGTGCGGGCCGGGCTCGGCGCCACCGCGATCGCGCTGGTGCTCGGCACGCTCATCGCCTTCGCGGTGGCCCGGTACCGCTTCTTCGGCCGCGGCACCGTCTCCTTCGTGGTGGTCCTGCCGATCGCGCTGCCCGGCATCGTCACCGGCATCGCCCTCAACTCGGCCTTCGGCACGGTCCTTCAGCCCCTCGGCGTGGGGCTCGGGCTGTTCACCGTGGTCGTCGGGCACGCGACCTTCTGCATCGTGGTGGTGTTCAACAACGTGGTGGCACGGCTGCGGCGGACCTCGGGGTCGTACGAGGAGGCGGCCATGGACCTCGGCGCCCACACCTTCCGCGCCTTCGTCGACGTCACCTTCCCGCTGGTGCGCACCGCGCTGCTGGCGGGCGGGCTGCTGTCGTTCGCGCTCTCCTTCGACGAGATCGTGGTCACCACCTTCACCGCGGGCCCCGGCGTGCAGACCCTGCCGCTGTGGATCTTCGACAACATGACCAGGCCGCAGCAGGCCCCGGTGGTCAATGTCGTCGCGGCGGTCCTCGTCGTGCTCTCGGTCGTCCCGATCTACGTCGCCCAGCGGCTGTCGGCGGACACGGCGACCGCGAGCCGCGTCTGATCACCTCGGCGGCCCCGGCCGCCGGGAACCGCGTCTGATCCGCCTGGCCGATTTACGCAAGCCTTTTGCGTTTCTTGCGCTACGCTTGCGTGCATGACGCGACGACTTGCGGAAGTGGCGAAGAAGGTCGGGGTCAGCGAGGCCACGGTCAGCCGGGTGCTCAACGGCAAGCCCGGTGTCTCCGATGCCACGCGCCAGGCGGTGCTCTCCGCCCTCGACGTCCTCGGCTACGAGCGGCCCACGCAGCTGCGCGGCGAACGTGCCCGGCTCGTGGGCCTCGTGCTGCCCGAGCTGCAGAACCCCATCTTCCCGGCGTTCGCCGAGGTCATCGGCGGGGCGCTGGCACAGCTGGGGCTCACCCCGGTGCTGTGCACGCAGACCAAGGGCGGCGTCTCCGAGGCCGACTACGTGGACCTGCTGCTCCAGCAGCAGGTCTCCGGCGTCGTCTTCGCCGGCGGACTGTACGCGCAGGCCGACGCGCCGCACGACCACTACCGCGAGCTCGCCGACCGCAACATCCCGGTCGTGCTGGTCAACGCGGCCATCGAGCACCTGCCCTTCCCCGCCGTCTCCTGCGACGACGCCGTCGCCGTCGAGCAGGCGTGGCGCCATCTGGCCTCGCTCGGGCACGAGCGGATCGGGCTGGTGCTCGGCCCCGGCGACCACGTGCCCTCGGCGCGCAAGCTGGCCGCGGCGCGCGCGATCGCGGGCGAGCTGCCCGACGAGTTCGTGGCGCGCGCGATGTTCTCCATCGAGGGAGGTCACGCGGCCGCCGCGCGGCTGATCGACCGGGGTGTCACCGGCTTCATCTGCGCCAGCGACCCGCTCGCGCTCGGCGTCATCCGGGCCGCCCGGCGCAAGGGGCTCGACGTCCCGGGCCGGATCTCGGTCGTGGGCTACGACGACTCCGCGCTCATGAACTGCACCGAGCCGCCCCTGACCACGGTCCGCCAGCCCATCGAGTCCATGGGCAAGGCGGCCGTGGAGCTGCTCAACGCTCAGATCGGCGGCAGTGCCGTACCGGCGGACGAGCTGCTGTTCGAGCCCGAGCTGGTGGTTCGGGGGTCGACCGCGCAAGCGCCGCGCAACTGAGGTCCGGCTTCGGTTCTCGAACGTCGGTACGGGATCCGGAAGATCCGGTTCACTGCCAAAAAATTTCAGATTCTGCGTGACATCTTGCGCTCGCTTGTCGTCGGTGCTTGAGTGTGCGGCGCCCACCGCTCCTGCCCGAAGGGGTCCACCGATGAGAAGCACCGGGTTCCGCCGTACTGTTGTCGCCCTAGGCGTCTGTACCCTCACCGTCACCGCCACCGCCTGCGGTTCGAGCGACGACTCGGCGAGCGGCAAGACCCGTATCACCGTCAACTGCGAGCCGCCGAAGAGTGCCAAGACGGACCGCAAGTTCTTCGAGGAGGATGTCGCCTCCTTCGAGAAGCAGAACCCGGACATCGACGTCGTCACGCACGACGCGTTCCCCTGCCAGGACCCGAAGACGTTCGACGCCAAGCTCGCCGGCGGGCAGATGGAGGACGTCTTCTACACCTACTTCACCGACGCCAAGCATGTCGTGGACATCAACCAGGCGGCCGATCTCACGCCGTACCTCAAGGAGTTGAAGAGCTACGACACCATCCAGAAGCAGCTGCGCGACATCTACACCGTCAACGGCAAGGTCTACGGCATCCCGCGCACCGGCTACTCGATGGGCCTGATCTACAACCGCAAGCTGTTCCAGAAGGCCGGCCTCGACCCCGACAAGCCCCCGACCACGTGGGACGAGGTCCGCGCCGACGCCAAGAAGATCGCGGCGCTCGGCAACGGCACCGTCGGCTACGCGGACTACAGCGCGCAGAACCAGGGCGGCTGGCACTTCACCGCCGAGATGTACTCGCAGGGCGGCGACGTGGTCTCCGCCGACGGCAAGTCGGCCACCGTCGACACCCCGCAGGGTCACGCGGTCCTGCAGAACCTGCACGACATGCGCTGGAGCGACAACTCGATGGGCAGCAAGCAGCTGCTGGTCATCAACGACGTGCAGCAGATGATGGGTTCGGGCAAGCTCGGCATGTACCTCTCCGCGCCGGACAACATCCCGATCTTGGTCAAGGAGAAGGGCGGCAACTACGACGACCTCGCCCTCGGCCCGATGCCCGGCGGCAACGGCACGCTCATCGGCGGCGACGGCTACATGTTCAACAAGCACGACACGCCCGCCCAGATCCGCGCCGGCCTGAAGTGGCTGGACCACATGTTCCTCACGCCCGGATCGGGCTTCCTCGGCGACTACGCCCGCGCCAAGAAGGCCGACGCCCCGGTCGGACTGCCCGAGCCGCGGCTGTTCACCGGCGCCGCCGACGCCAAGGACCAGGCGGTCAAGAAGGCCAACGCCAACGTGCCGGTGGAGAACTACCAGGCCTTCCTCGACGGCAACCAGAGCCTCCAGATGAAGATCGAGCCGCCGGACGCCCAGCAGATCTACTCCGTCCTCGACGGCACCGTCTCCGCCGTCCTGACCAAGAAGGACGCCGACATCGACCAGCTCCTCAAGGACGCCAGCACCAAGATCGACAGCATTCTGGCGCGGGGCTGACCGGTGATGACGAAGACCACCGCAGCACGTCGGCCGGCCGAGCCGGTCGCCGTGCGCCCGGTGCAGGCGCCGCCTCCGGCAGGGGACCGGAGGCGGCGCCGCCTCGCCGACCAGGCCCGCGCCTACGGATTCCTCCTCGGCGGCCTGATCTGCTTCGCGCTGTTCTCCTGGTGGCCCGCGATCCGCGCCGTCGTGATCGCCTTCCAGAAGTACACACCGGGCTCGTCACCCGAGTGGGTCGGCACCGCCAACTTCACCCGTGTCTGGCACGATCCGGAGTTCTCCGCCGCCTGGCGCAACACCCTGACCTTCACCCTGCTGGCCCTGCTCGTCGGCTTCGCGGTGCCGTTCGTGATGGCCCTCGTGCTGAACGAACTCCGCCACGCCCAGGCCTTCTTCCGGGTCGTCGTGTATCTCCCGGTGATGATCCCGCCGGTGGTCAGCGCCCTGCTGTGGAAGTGGTTCTACGACCCCGGGGCGGGCCTCGCCAACGAGACCCTGCGCTTCCTGCACCTGCCCACCTCGAACTGGTCCAACGGCACCGACACGGCGCTGATCTCCCTGGTCATCGTGGCCACCTGGGCCAACATGGGCGGCACCGTGCTGATCTACCTCGCCGCCCTCCAGTCCATCCCCGGCGAACTGTACGAGGCCGCCGAACTGGACGGCGCGAACCTGCTCCAGCGCATCCGGCACGTGACGGTCCCGCAGACCCGGTTCGTCATCCTGATGCTGATGCTCCTTCAGATCATCGCGACCATGCAGGTGTTCACCGAGCCGTTCGTCATCACCGGCGGCGGACCGGAGAGCGCCACGGTCACGGTCCTCTACCTCATCTACAAGTACGCCTTCCTCTACAACGACTTCGGCGGGGCCTGCGCGCTCAGCGTGATGCTGCTGGTGCTGCTCGGTGTCTTCTCCGCCGTCTACCTACGGCTGACCCGCTCCGCCGAGGGGGACGCATGAGCAGCACGACCCGCACCCTGGTCTCACCCGCCGTGCTCGCCCGCCCGCGCGGCCGGGCCGTGTACTGGAGCGTCTTCACCGGCGTCGTCCTGCTGTTCGCGGTGGCCTTCCTCTTCCCGGTCTACTGGATGGTGACCGGCGCGATGAAGTCGCCGGACGAGGTGACGCAGACCCCGCCCACCCTCGTCCCGCACCACCTGCACATCAGCGCCTACACCGACGCCTGGGACCTGATGCAGCTCCCGGAACACCTGTGGAACACGGTCGTGCAGGCGGCCGGCGCCTGGTTCTTCCAGATCGTCTTCTGCACGGGCGCCGCCTACGCCCTGTCCCGGCTGAAGCCCGCCTTCGGCAAGGTGATCCTCGGCGGCATCCTCGCCACCCTGATGGTCCCGGCGCAGGCCCTGGTGGTGCCGAAGTACCTGACCGTGGCCGATCTGCCGCTCATCCACACCAGCCTGCTCAACGACCCGCTCGGCATCTGGCTGCCGGCCGTCGCCAACGCGTTCAACCTCTATCTGCTCAAGCGGTTCTTCGACCAACTCCCGCGCGACGTCCTGGAGGCCGCCGAGATCGACGGCGCCGGGAAGCTGCGCATCCTGTGGTCGGTCGTCCTGCCGATGTCCCGGCCGGTGCTGGGCGTCGTGTCCATCTTCGCCCTGGTCGCCGTGTGGCAGGACTTCCTCTGGCCGCTGATGGTCTTCTCCGACACCGACAAGCAGCCCATCAGCGTGGCCCTCGTCCAGTTGTCGCAGAACATCCAGCTGACCGTGCTCATCGCCGCGATGGTGATCGCCAGCATCCCGATGGTCGCGCTCTTCCTGGTCTTCCAGCGGCACATCATCGCCGGCATCGGCGCGGGTGCCACGAAGGGCTGACACCGACCCGTCGACAAGAGCTGACACCGACCCGTCGACAAGAAAGGCAAGCACAGTGGGACAGCCCAGCCATGCCCAGAGGGACTGGTGGCGCAGCGCCGTCATCTACCAGGTGTACGTCCGCAGCTTCGCCGACGGCGACGGCGACGGCACCGGTGACCTCGCGGGTGTCCGCGCCAGACTGCCCTATCTCGCCGAACTCGGCGTGGACGCGCTCTGGTTCAACCCCTGGTACCTGTCACCGATGAAGGACGGCGGCTACGACGTCGCCGACTACCGCGCCATCGACCCGGCCTTCGGCACCCTCGCCGAGGCGGAGAAGCTCATCGCCGAGGCCCGCGAACTCGGCATCCGCACGATCGTCGACATCGTGCCCAACCACGTCTCCGACCAGCACCCCTGGTTCCGGGCCGCGTTGGCCGCGGGCCCCGGCAGCCCCGAGCGCGACCTGTTCCACTTCCGCGCCGGGCGCGGCGCCCACGGCGAACTCCCGCCCAACGACTGGCCGTCGCAGTTCGTCGGCTCCACCGAACCGGTGTGGACCCGGCTGCCCGACGGGGAGTGGTACCTGCACCTGTTCACCCCCGAGCAGCCCGACCTCAACTGGGACCACCCGGCGGTCCGCCGGGAGCACGAGGACATCCTGCGCTTCTGGTTCGAACGCGGGGTGGCTGGCGTCCGCATCGACTCCGCCGCCCTGCTGGCCAAGGACCCCGCGCTGCCGGAGTTCGTCGCGGGCCGCGACCCGAACCCGTTCGTCGACCGCGACGAACTCCACGACGTCTACCGCTCCTGGCGCCGGATCGCCGACGAGTACGGCGCCGTGTTCGTCGGCGAGGTGTGGCTGCCCGACACCGAGCGCTTCACCCGCTACCTGCGCCCCGACGAACTGCACACCGCCTTCAACTTCGCCTTCCTGTCCTGCCCGTGGGACGCCGGACGGCTGCGCACCTCGATCGACGAGACCCTGGCCGAGCACGCCCCCGTCGGCGCCCCCGCCACCTGGGTGCTGTGCAACCACGACGTGACCCGCACGGTCACCCGCTACGGCCGCACCGACACCGGATTCGACTTCGCGGCCAAGGAGTTCGGCATCCCCACCGACCTGGAGCTCGGCACCCGCCGGGCGCGGGCCGCCGCGCTGCTGTCGCTCGCGCTGCCCGGCGCGGTCTACCTCTACCAGGGGGAGGAACTCGGCCTGCCCGAGGCCGAGGTGCCCGTCGACCGTATCCAGGACCCCATGCACTTCCGCTCGGGCGGCTCCGACCCGGGCCGCGACGGCTGCCGCGTCCCGCTGCCGTGGCTCGCCGACGCGCCGCACGCGGGCTTCGGCTCGGGCCAGGAGCCGTGGCTGCCGCAGCCGGCCGGCTGGGCGTCGTACGCCGCCGACCGGCAGCAGGGCGACCCGGACTCCGTGCTGCGCCTCTACCGCGAGGCGATCCGGCTGCGGCCGGTCTTCGGCGACGGGCCGCTGACCTGGCTGCCCGCACCCGAGGGGGTTCTCGCGCTCGCCCGCGAGGACGGCGCGGTGTGCGTGGTCAACCTGGGCGGTGAGCCCTGCGAGTTGCCTCCGCACCGGGCGGTGTTGTTGACCAGCGGCCCGCTGGACGGGGGGCGACTTCCGTCGGACACGGCGGCTTGGCTGACCGCCTGACCACCCACCGGCCTGCGGTTGTCGTGCATCTGCGGGCCGGTGGGGGCTGGTCGCGCAGTTCCCCGCGCCCCTTTCGGGACGCTGCTGCGAGGCCCCTGCAAGGGGCGCGGGGAACTGCGCGAACGAGCCCCACCGGCCCGCAGGTGATCGATCACCGGGTCGCGGGCGGCGGGTCAGACTTCGTGAGCCCGTCCCGCAGGGACCCCCGCTTGGCCGCCTGGATCTGCTGGTACACATGCGTCCGCAGCTCCGCGAAGCGCGGAGCCACCCGCGTGTGCAACTGGTCCCGCTCCGCGGGCAGATCCACCTTCAGCTGCTCCTGGACCACCGTCGGGGACGCGGACAGCACGATCACCCGTTCCCCGAGATAGACCGCCTCGTCGATGTCGTGCGTCACGAACAGGATCGTCATCGACCGCTCCTGCCAGAGCCGCCGTACGAGATCCTCCAGGTCGGCACGGGTCTGCGCGTCGACCGCCGCGAACGGCTCGTCCATCAGCAGCACCTGCGGCTCGTACGCCAACGCCCTTGCGATCGCCACGCGTTGCTGCATACCGCCGGACAGCTGCCAGGGGTAGGCGCCGGCCGCGTCCGCCAGACCGACCGCCTCCAAGGCGTCCCGCACCAGCTCCCGGCGCCGCTGCCTGGGCAGATCCTTCTGCTTCAGCGGCAGTTCGACGTTCTCGGCGACCCGCATCCACGGGAACAGGCTGCGCCCGTACTCCTGGAACACGAACGCCATCCCGGGCGGCGGCCCGGTCACCCGCCGTTCCTCCAGCAGCACGTCGCCGGAGGTCGGCGTGAGCAGTCCGCCCATGCACTTCAGCAGGGTCGTCTTGCCGCAGCCCGACGGGCCGACGAGACAGACCAGTTCGCCGGCCTCGACCGTGAAGGTCAGGTCGCGCACCGCTTCGATCCGCCGCCCGGATCCCTCGTAGACCTTGCGCAGGCCGCGTACGTCGAGCATGGACCGCCCTTTCACCATCACCGGGACCGCCGGGTGGACGCGCGAAGACCGTGGTACCAGCCGAGCACCCGGCGCTCGACCAGCTGGAAGACGACGGACAGGACGAAGCCGAGCAGGCCCAGGACGAGGATCCCGGTCCACATGTCGGGGATCGCGAAGCTGCGCTGGAACTGCACCACCGTGAAGCCGATGCCGTCGCTGGCGGCGAACATCTCGCTGATGACCATCAGGATGATGCCGATCGACAGCGCCTGGCGCAGCCCCGCGAAGATCTGCGGGCTCGCCGCGGGCAGCACCAGGTACCCCAGCCGCGCGGGCCCCGTGATGCCGTAGGAGCGGGCCGTCTCCGTCATCACCGGGTCGACCGCGCGCACCCCCTCGACCGTGTTGAGCAGCACCGGCCACACGCAGCCGCTGGCGATCACCACGATCTTCATCGAGTCGCCGATCCCCGCGAACAGCATGATCACCGGCACCAGGACCGGCGGCGGCACCGCGCGCAGGAACTCCAGCACCGGCTCGCAGAACGCCCGCACCCTGCGGTAGGAGCCGATCAGTGTGCCGAGCGCGATCCCGACGACGGCCGCGAGGAGGTATCCGCACGCGAGCCGCCACAGGCTGGGCCAGACGTCGGAGCGCAGCCGCTCGCGGGTCCACACGTCCGGGAAGGTCTTCACGATCGTGCGCAGCGGCGGCCAGAAGACGTTGGTGGAGCCGTCCGAGGCCAGCCACCACAGCGCCACGAGCAGCGCGGGGAGCGCGAGGACGAACACCGCGCGCACCAGCAGGCGCTCCCAGCCGCGCCTGGGGGTCACGGACTGCTGCGTCACACCGCCACCTCCCCGCGCACCGACTGGTGCCAGGCCAGAGCCCGCCGCTCCACGGTACGCGCTCCGACGTTGACGAGCAGCCCCAGCAGACCGGTGACGACGACGAGCGCGTACATCTCCGGCACCGCCTGCGAGGTCTGCGCGACCGCGATCTGTTGCCCCAACCCGGGTGCGCCGATGACGAGTTCGGCCGTGATGGCGAGGATCAGCGCGACCGCCGCGGCCAGCCGCACGCCCGTCATCACATACGGCAGGGCGGTCGGCCACAGCACGTGCCGGACCCGGGCCCAGGTGCCGAGGCCGTAGGAGCGGGCCGTCTCCTCGGCGACCGGGTCCACGTCCTGGACGCCGTAGAGCGTCTGGATGAGGACCTGCCAGAAGGAGGCGTACACCACCAGCAGCAGCACCGACCGCAGTTCGGTGCCGTAGAGCAGAACGGCCAGCGGGATCAGGGCGACCGACGGGATCGGGCGCAGGAACTCGATCGTCGAGGCCGTCGCCTCGCGCAGATACGGCACGACGGACAGGAGCACGCCCGCGACGACCCCGGCGACGACCGCGATGGCCAGGCCCAGCGCCCAGCCGGTGAGGGTGTCGCCGAGCGCCGACCAGAAGGCGCCGTCGCCGAGTTCGTCGGCGAGCGCGGAGGCGATGCGGCTGGTCGGCGGGAAGTACTGCTCCTTGACGAGGCCGAGCCGCGGCACCGCCTCGCCCAGGGCGAGGAAGACCGCGAGCCCGGCCGCGCCGAGGACGGCGTTCAGTCCCTTCACGGCAGCAGCTTGTCCAGGTCGGGGGCGGTCTTGAACAGGCCGTCCTGCTGGCCGAGCTTCTCCAGCGCCTCGATCGACGAACGGTTCTCCTGCGCGGGCCACTTGGGCAGCGTCAGCGAGGCCCGCACGTCCGCGGAGATCTTCGTGTACGCGGTGAGGATCTGCCGCACCTCGTCCGGGTGGCTGTCGGCGTAGGAGAGCGACTCCTCCATGGCGGCCTGGAAGTTCTTCACCACGGCCGGGTTCTTCTGCTCGTAGCTCTGCGAGGTGAAGTACATGGCGACCGTGAGGTCCTTGGCGACGTCGACGAACGACGACGCGATCTCGGTGGCGCCCTGGGCCTTGGCGGTCGCGAGCGCCGGTTCCACCATCATCGCGGCGTCGATCTGGCCCTTGTCGAGGGCGGCCGGCATCTGGTCGAAGGCCAGCTCCACGAAGTTCACCTTGGAGGAGTCGCCGCCCGCCTTGCGGACCGACTCGCGCACCGCGGTGTCGTTGATGTTCTTCAGGGTGTTGACCGCGACCTTCTTGCCCACGAGGTCCTTCGGGGAGGTGATCGAACTACCCTTCTTCACCACGATCGCGCCGAAGTCCTTGCCGGCGACGCCCGTCGACGCGACGCCGTTGACGACGGCCTTCACCGGCACGTTCTGCGACTGCGCCACCATCAGCGAGGTCACGTTGGAGAACCCGAACTGGAACTGGCCGCTGACCACGCCCGGCACGATCGCCGCGCCGCCCTGCGCGGTCGACAGCGAGAGCTTCAGGCCGTGCTTGGCGAAGAAGCCCTGCTTCTGGCCGAGATAGATCGGCGCGACGTCGACGATCGGGATGACCCCGACCTTGACCGTGGTGGTGCCCCCGGACGAGGAACTCTTGTCCGAGGCGCTTCCACCGGACGAGCCGCAGGCCGTCGCGGCCACCAGCAGACTTCCGGCGGCTAGGCCGATGAGCAGACGACGACGCATGGCGCCTCCCGTGCAGACAGCGGTGTGTCGGTGAGATCGGGACTGCCTGTGCACATTCCGCACAGGGACTGCCTGTGCGCATACCGCACAGTGGTGCGTGCTCAGTTGGTGCTCAGCGGGAACGTACGGCCCAGGCACTTCCCGGTCAATGCTTGTGCTCACAATATTGTTGACAGTTATGGAATCGGGAGGAGCCGATGACAGACGCTGTCCGTGAGCCTCACTTCGTCCGGTCTCTGGAGCGCGGCCTGGCCGTGATCCGCACCCTGGGCGCCGCGCGACGGGACTTGACGCTCAGTCAAGTCGCCTACTCCTGCGGCCTCACACGCGCGGCGGCCCGCCGTTTCCTGCTCACCCTCACCGACCTCGGATACGTCCGCACCGACGGCCGCGCGTTCCGCCTCACCCCGCGCGTCCTCGAACTCGGTCACGGCTACCTCTCGGGGCTCACTCTGCCCGGCATCGCGGCACCGCACCTCGTCGCCCTCGCCGAGACCGCCGGCGAACCGGCCTTCCTCTGCGTGCTCGACGGCGCCGACGTGGTCCATGTGGCCCGGGTGCCCGCGCGTCGCCTCATGGCCGCGGACGTCGCCGTGGGCAGCCGCTTCCCGGCCGCCGACACCGCCGCCGGCCGGATGCTCCTCGCCCACGCCCCGGGCGCCGCGACCGCCCCCGAACCGCTGCGGGCGGACCTGATCCGCCTGCGCGGCCGCGGATTCGCCGTGGTGGACGGCGAGTTGGAGCCGGGGATGCGGGGGGTCGCCGCCCCGGTGCGGGACCGGGGCGGCGAGGTCGTGGCGGCGGTGACCGTCCTCGCCCACGCCGGGCGGGTCTCCCGGGCGGCCGTACGACGGGACGTGCTGCCGGCGCTGCGGGAGGCGGTGGCCCGCATCGAGGCGGATCTCGCTCCCGCGGGGGCGGCGGGGGCGGCGTGCGCCGGGCCTACGGGGCCGGGTGCGCCCGGGGGTTTCGCGCCGACCGCCCCTACAGATCCAGGACCAGGCGCTGCCCCCGGCACCGGGACACGCAGATGAGCATGGTCTCGCCCGACCGCCGTTCCGCCTCGGTGAGCACCGAGTCCCGGTGGTCGGGCGTGCCCTCGAGGACGTCGGTCTCGCAGGTCCCGCAGGTGCCCTCGGCGCAGGACCACAGCACCTCGACGCCCGCGGCCCGTACGGTCTCCAGCACGGACACCCCCGGCGGGACGGTGAGCGTGCGCCCGCTTTGCGCGAGCACCACCTCGAACGGTCCGTCGCCGTCCGCCGGCCGCTCCCCGGCCCGGAACCGCTCCACCCGCAGCACGCCGGCCGGGCAGCGCTCCTCCACCGCCTTCAGCAGCGGCTCGGGCCCGCAGCAGTAGACGAGGGTCCCGGCCGGCAGCCCGTCGACCGCGGACCCCACGTCGAGCAGGCCCGTCTCGTCCTGCGGCGCGAGCGTGACCCGGTCGCCGTACCGTCGCAGCAACGCCTCGGCGAACGCCATGGACCGGCGCGTACGACCGCCGTACAGCAGCGACCAGGAGGCTCCCTCCGCCTCCGCGGCGGCCAGCATCGGCAGCAGGGGAGTGATCCCGATGCCGCCCGCGACGAACCGGTACCCGGGTGCGCTTTCCAGCCGGAAACGGTTGCGCGGCCCACGTACGGTGAGCAGGTCGCCCCGCGCCACCCGCTCGTGCACGTGCAGCGAACCGCCCCGACCGTCCGGCTCGCGCAGCACGGCGACCCGCCACCCGGACCGGTCGGCGGGGTCGCCGCAGAGCGAGAACTGCCGCTCCAGCCCCGTCCCGAGCAGGACATCGATGTGCGCACCCGGTTCCCAGGCCGGCAGTTGCTCGCCGAGCGGGTGCCGCAGCGTGAGGGCGAGCACGCCGTCGGCCACGGACTCGGTCTCGTCCACGAGCAGTTCGAAGTCGTTCTGGGTCATGCCTGTCGTCCTCGCGGGGCGTGTCGTTCAGGGTGCCCGAGCATCCACTCCCACATCACGACCGGGTCGTCCGCGGTGTGTTCGGCCCCGCAGTGGCAGGTGCCGTGCAGGAGGTCCGTGCCGGGCAGCCAGTCGACGCGGTAGACCTCCCCGGTGGATCCCCTGGTGGACGCGCTCACCGGACGCCTTCCACGGGCTTGTCGCCCTCCTCGACGAGCCGCGCGAGGATCCGCCGGGCGGCCAGCCCGCCGGTGTCGATGTTGATGCTGAGTTCCTGGTATCCGGCGCGCTCCGAACCGAGCGTGCGCTGGAGCAGGTTGAGGGCGTCCACGTCCTGCATCACCACCGTGTGGTTGTTGGACCGCAGGAACTCCGTCACCTCCGCGTCGTCGGTCGCCCAGTCCCGCGAGACGGCCCAGAAGTCGTACACCTTGCCGTCGGCGGACGGGGTGATGGCGTAGGTGATCTCGGTGTGGAAGCCGTGCGGGTCGCTGCCGTCGGCCTCGGGCACCACGCCGACCGGGGCGACCCTGCTGTGCAGCAGGTACAGGCACGGCGCGTGGTACTCGATGTCCTGCCAGCGCGTGATGCGGCCCCGGATGCCGGTGGCGTTCGCGTAGAACGGCGGGCACGCGGCGTCCGCCATGCGGCGGCTGACCCGCACGATCCCGGCGCCCTCGTCGACCTCGGTGGTGATGGGCGTCTCGGCGACCTCGGGCGTGCCGATGTAACCGCCGTGCAGATAGGTCTCGTGCGACAGGTCGAGCAGGTTGTCGACCAGCAGCCCGTGGTCCGCGTCGATCGGCTCCATCCCGCGCACGGTGACCCAGCCCGGAGAGTCGAGGTGGCGGGCCCGGGGGAGCGTGGCGGGGTCGGCGAGTGCGGGATCGCCGATCCACACCCACACCAGGGAGTCCTGCTCGACGACCGGGTAGGAGGCGACGCGTGCGGTGCGCGGTATGCGCTGCTGGCCGGGCACGTAGACGCAGGCGCCGGTCGTGTCGTAGGTGAAGCCGTGATAGCCGCACACGATCCGGTCACCGTCGAGCCGGCTTGCCGACAGCGGGTAACGGCGGTGGACGCAGCGGTCGTTGAGGGCGACGGGGGTGCCGTCGTCCTCCGTCCGGTAGAACACGAGCGGCTCTCCGAGCACCGTCCGCCCGAGCAACTCCTCGCGCCCCACCTCATGGCTGTAGGCGGCGACATACCACTGGTTCCTGGCGAAGGCGGTCATGTGAGGCATGGCGGTCCCGTCCCTGAGAGCGGGGCGTCGTCGCCCCGCGTGCCGTGGTCGCCCTCAGCGTCGTGACGGGGGACAGGGGCGGGCAAGGCGACTTCCGTCTGACGGAAGGCGATTCGGCAGGAGAGGGAGGGGCCGCGATGCGGGGACGAGGGGGCGCGATGCGGGGACGGGGGAGGGGCCGTGA
>NZ_LAVA02000081.1 GCF_000974985.2 Streptomyces mangrovisoli
GAACGGCGGCGGTCACGCGAGCGGGTGCCGGCGTGTGGGTCGGGTTGGTTGTCGGCGGGCCACGGTGTGTGGGTCGGGTTGGCCGCCGGCGGGGCTCGGGGTGCGGGGGTTGGGGGGGGCAGGCATCGCACTCCGGCGGGGGATCGGGCGCTGCGCCGACCTGCCTCGGCGTGCGAGGGCCGAGGGCCGGAACAGGGTCGACCTGCTGGCGCCGTACCCCAGGTGCGGGGACGAACCGCCCGTCAGGGATGTTCCCGGGATGATGATCCGGAAAAGTTGATGCGAGGGCGGCGGGTGGCGCAAGCAAGCGCGCCGATCTCTCGTACAGTTTGCGCCGTGGGATCTCTGCGCAATCCGGTCGGGCCGCTCCCCTCCTCCATCTACTGGCGACGGAGGGCCGTACTGCTGTCCGTGGCAGCCGTGTTGGCGCTGCTGGTCGCCTGGATCGTCACCCACGGCGGCGGCTCCGGAGACAACGGTGCGGGCGGGTCGAACGGCAAGAACCCGGCCTCCACGATCACGCCGGGACCGTCGGGATCCGGCCCCGCGATCAGCCAACACCCGGGCGGACGCGACGAGTCGAGCGGCGGGGCGAGCGGCGGCGACGACGGGTCGGGCGGCTCCGGTACGCCCGGTGCCGGTGACGCCGGCGGATCCGACGGGTCCGGTGCCGCCAACGGCGGGGATTCCACGAGTGGTTCGGACGGCGACGCCACGGGCTCCGGTGGCGCGGTCACCACCCTGCCGGCCGGTACGACCCTGCCCAACTGCACCGCCAGCAACGTCAAGTTGAGCCTGCACAGCGTCCACAACAGCTACGGCCCCGGCCAGCGGCCGTCCTTCCGGCTGACCGCGAAGAGCTCCGCCGACAGCGACTGCAAGATCGATCTCGGCCCCAAGAGCGCGGTGTTGACCATCACGAAGGCCGGCGGCAGCGACGACTACTGGTCCTCCGCCGACTGCCCGAAGGGCGCGAGCAGCCTGCTCTACCGGGTGCCCGCGGGCAGCGGCATCACCTTCACCGTCACGTGGGACCGCAAGCCGAGCGCCGCGCAGTGCGCGACGCCGCCCGCGGGCTCCGCCGGGGCCGGGACCTACCTCGTGGAGGCCAAGGCCCCCGGGTACGCCAAGCTCCGGACGTCGTTCGTGCTCACCGACGACTGAGCGCCCGGCCCCGCGCCGGAGGCGAACCCGGACCGGGCCGGCTCCCGCGCGGGTTGAACCCCGGGCGGTCCGGAGCCGTTGTGCGGGCATGACCGGTCCCGGCGGGGGCCGGCCGCCGAGCCGGGAGGTCCGCCCATGCCCGCGTCGCCGTACACGTCACCGGATCCGCACGACCCGTCCGGCCGTCCGCGCCTCGGGCCGCGCGGTCTGCTGAGCCGGCGCAGGACTGGACCCGACCCGGATGGACCCGAGCCGGACGGATCCGAGCCGGACGGGTCCGACCCTGACCGGCCCGGGCCGCGCCCCATGGGGCGGCCGCGGCCCGGTGCTCGCGACCCGGAACCGCCCACGGCCCCGCCGCCCGCCGCGCTCCTGCCGCTGCTTCCGCTCCCCGCGGGGTTCGAACTGACGTGGCAGCCCCGGCGCTCGCCCTGCCTGCCCGCCCGCGCTACGGCGCCGTGAGCCGCAGGGAGGCGAGCTTCTCCTCGATCTTCGCCGCGTCGGGGTGGTCGAACTCCGTGAAGATCGCCAGGGCCTGCCGCCAGCTGTCGTCCGCCGCCTCCGGCTCGCCCGCGGCCAGCTGGACGTCGCCGAGATGACCGAGGGTGTGGCCCTCCCCCCAGCGATTGGCGATGTCCCGGTGGGCCGTGAGGGCCTGTTCGTAGTGGTCGACCGCGCGGTCATGGGCGCCCAGCCGGTGGTGGACCGTGCCGAGCACGTCGAGGGTGACGCCCTCGACCCACCGGTTGCCGCCGGCGCGCAGCACGGTCAGCGCCTGCTCCAGGCAGCGCACCGCGTCGTCGTACCGGCCGAGCCGCTGGTAGGCGTCGCCCAGGTTGCTCAGCGCGATGCCCTCACCCCAGACGCTGCCGACCTTCCGGTCCAGCGCCAGGCCCCGGCGGCTGTACTCGACGGCCTTGGCGTACTGCCCGGAGTGCAGATAGGCGTCGCCCAGGTTGCCCACGGCCCGCAACCTGCCCTCCGCGTCGCCGAGTTCACGGCAGATGGTCACCGTACGGTGGTAGTGGTCGATGGCCTCTTCGTAGCGGCCCGCGCTGCGCAGCGCCGAGGCCAGGTCCGCGAGGGCCTGCGCCTCGCCCGGACGGTCGTGGGCGGCGCGCGCGGCGGCCAGGCCCGCGCGGGTGGTGTTGTACCAGTCGCTCAGATGACTGCGCAGGTAGAAGAAGCCCCACAGCACGGCGGGCAGCCGCCAGGCCATGCCCGTCAGCCCGGCGGCGGCGGCCTGGTGGACCGCGCCGACCAGGTTGGAGCGCTCGGTCTCGCACCAGTCCAGGGCCTGGTCGTGGGTGGTGAACGACAGGGGCCGGCAGGAGGCCGGGGCGGGTTCCAGGGGGACCCGGCTGCGGGTCGGGGTGATCAGCGGGTAGGCGGCGTCCGCGGTGTGCAGATACCAGGACACCAGCCGCTCCACCGCCGCGTCCCGCTCCCGCGCGGCCTCCTCGGCGTGGACGCGTTCGGCGGCGTACACCCGCAGCAGGTCGTGCAGGGTGTAGCGGCCGGGGAAGTGTTCGGTCAGCAGATGGGCATGGGTCAGCTCGACGAGCGGGCCGCGCGCCTCGCGCGGGGCGAGCCCGGCGAGGGCGGCCGCGGCGGGCGTCGAGATGTCCGGCCCCGAGTGCAGGCTCAGCAGGCGGAAGAGGCGTGCGGCGGGCGCGGACAGGGCCTCGTACGACGACGAGAAGACGGTCCGTACGTCGATGCTGTCGTCCCCGGCGAACGCGTCGAGGCTGCCGTCGCTGTCCCGCAGTTCCTCGGCGATGGCACTGAGCGGAAAGTCGGGGTGGGTGGCCGCGCGGGCGGCGACCACGGCGAGGGCCAGCGGCAGCTGGGCACAGCGCGCGATGATCTCGTCCACCGCCTCCGGCTCCCGCGCCAGCCGCCCGGCGCCGAGCCGGCGCGCCAGGAACGCGTGGGCCTCGGTGAGCGTCAGCTGGTTCAGCGTCAGCGGGTGCGCGCCCTCGCCGGCCACCAGGCCGGTGAGCTGGTTGCGGCTGGTGACGATGACGAGACAGCCGGGCGAACCCGGCAGCAGGGGGCGGACCTGCTCGCTGTCGCGGGCGTTGTCGAGGAGGATCAGCACCCGCCGCTCGGCGAGGACGCTGCGGTAGAGGGCGGTCTGGGCCTCCAGCCCGGCGGGGATCCGCTGCGGGGGGACGCCGAGGGCGTCGAGCAGGACGCGGACGGCCTCGGCCGGGGGTGTCACCGAGCCGCTCGGGTCGAAGCCGTGCAGGTTGACGCAGAGCTGTCCGTCGGGGAAGTGGGCGGCGACCTGGTGGGCCAGATGCACCGCCAGCGTGGTCTTGCCGACGCCCGCCATGCCGCCGATCGCACTGATCAGCACCGTCGCCGGGACGCTCCCGTCGAGCGGCACCAGCTCCCGGGCCCGCTCCAGTTCCACGGAGCGGCCCGTGAAGAAGGGCAGGTCGGCGGGGAGTTGGGCGAGGCGAGGGGAGAAGGGCGGCCGGGGGGCGGGGCGTTCGGCGGGCCTGGCGGCTGAGGGGACGGTGGGGCGGGCGGTGGGATCGGCTGCGTGGTGTCCGGCGGGCTCGGCGGGCTGGTGTCCGG
>NZ_LAVA02000082.1 GCF_000974985.2 Streptomyces mangrovisoli
CCGGGCGCCCGGCGTGGGGGTGGCGTCCTGCGACCGGGCGCCCTGCGTGGGGGTGGCGTCCTGCGACCGGGCGCCCGGCGTGGGGGTGGCGTCCTGCGGCCGGGTGCGCGGCGGCTGTTGGAGGCGGGCGGCGGCCTCGCCCACCGTGGCCGCGGTGAGCAGCTCGCGCAGGGCGATCTCGATCCCGAACTCGTGTTGCAGGGCGGCGCGGACGCGGACCGCCATCAGGGAGTCGAGACCGAGGTCGGCGACGGCCGTGCCGGGTGTGATCCGGGCCTCGGGATGCCCGGTGACGGCGGCGATGTGGTGGCTCAGCCGGGCGGGTATGGCCTCGGGATCGGGGGGTGCGGGGCGCGGCGCGGCCGGGTCGAGGGGGGCGGGGTGGTGCGTCGTCGGGTCGAGCGGGGACGGGTGGGGCGCCGTCCGGTCGGTGGGCCGGTCCGGTGGGGCGGTCGGTGGGGCGGTCAGCGGGGCCGTCGGCGGGGTGGCCGGTGGGGTGGCCGCGGTGAACTCGGCGGTCCGCAGGCCTGGTGCGCCGGCCCGGCCGGTCCCGCGGCCGTGGCGTGGACGGCCGTCGGTCCACCAGTGGCGGACGTGCCGCCAGCGCGGCCCCGGCAGGTCGATGACGTGTCCGGTGGGCGGCGGCAGGTCCGCTCCCGCCGCGTAGAGGGCGCCGAGCCGGGCGCCGAACTCCGCCGCCGTGTCCGCGTCACGGCGCAGGGTGCCGAGCACGAGGGCGTCGGGCGCGGTGTCCAGGAGGGCACCGGCGAGCACGGTGTGCGGGGAGATCTCCAGGAAGGCGGTGTGGCCGTCGGCCCGCGCGGCGGCCACGGCCCGGTCGAGACGGACCGGGCGGCGCAGGTTGGCGGCCCAGTGCTCGGCGTCGAACAGGCTGGTGGCGCGCGGGTCGTCCAGGACGGTGGAGTAGACGGGCACCTCCCCCGGGCCGCCCCGCACGTCGGCCAGCGCCTTCCGCAACGTCGGCAGCAGCGGGTCGACCTGGGGCGAGTGCCCGGCTCCGGAGACGCGCAGGGAGCGGGCCGCCCGCCCCTGCCGCGCCAGCCGCTCGACCAGCCGCTCCACCTGCGCCTGCGCGCCCGAGACGACCTTCTGCCGGGGCGAGTTGTGCACGGCGACGTACAGACCGGGGAACTCTGCCTCCACGGCGTCCAGTTCGGCGTCGGCCAGGTCGACGACCGCCATGGCGCCGCCGTGCAGCCCGGCCAGCAGCCGGGACCGCTCCGCGACGACCCGGGCCCCCGCACGCGGATCGAGGGCGCCCGCGCACACGGCGGCGGCGACCTCGCCCACCGAGTGCCCGATCACGGCCGCGGGCGACACGCCGTAGGACCGCCACAGCCGGGCGAGGGCCACCTGGATCCCGAACAGCACGGGCTGCGCGACCTCCAGGCGGTCGAGCGCGCCACCGGTCGCGAGGTGGGCGTGGAGGGAGACCCCGCACAAGGGGCGGATCACGGCGTCCAGTTCCTCGACCGCGGCCGCGAAGGCGGGTTCCTCGGCGAGCAGCCGTCGGCCCATGCCGCGCCACTGGCTGCCCTGACCGGAGAAGACCCACACCGCGCCGCGTCCGGCCAGGTCCCGTTCCCCGGTGGCCACCCGCGGATCGGCCCGCCCGTCGGCCAACGTGTCCAGGGAATGGGCGAGTTCGGACCGGTCGCGGGCGGTGACTGCGGCCCGTGCGGGACCCCGGCCGGTGCGGCCGGCGAGGGTGCGGGCCACGTCCGCGAGGTCGGCGTGGGCGCCGTCCGGTGTGCGCAGCCAGGCGGCGAGGCGGCCGGCGGTGTCCCGGACGCGGCCCGCGTCCGCGTCGGCCAGCGGATAGACGTGGCAGGCGGATTCCGGGCCGGGGTGCGGGGCGGGGCCCACGGGGAGGTACTCCTCCAGCACGGCATGGGCGTTGGTGCCGCCGAAGCCGAAGGCGGAGACGCCCGCGCGGGCGGTGCCGTCGTAGCGGGGCCACGGTTCGGGCGAGGTGACCAGGCGCAGGCGCGGGTCGCCGAGCGCCGTGCCGGCCGCGCTGTGCAGGGACGGCGGGATGCGGTCGTGGTGCAGGGCCAGCACCGTCTTGACCAGTCCGGTGACCCCGGCCGCCGACTCCAGGTGGCCGAGGTTGCCCTTGACCGAGCCGAGCAGCAGCGGCTGATCGGGGTCGCGGTCCGCGCCGAGCACCGTGGCGAGGGCGTCCGCCTCGATGGGGTCGCCCAGCGGGGTGCCGGTGCCGTGCGCCTCGACGTAGTCGACGCGCACGGGATCGAGCCCGGCGCGCACGTAGGCGGTGTGCAACAGGGCGCGCTGCGCTTCGGGGTGAGGGGCCATCAGGCCGTTGGACCGACCGTCGGAGTTGACCGCGGTGGAGCGGATGAGCGCGAGGACGCGATCGCCGTCGCGTTCCGCGTCGGACAACCGCTTGAGCAGGACGACGGCGCAGCCCTCGGCGCGCCCGATGCCGTCCGCGGCGGCCGCGAACGGCTTGCAGCGGCCGTCCGGCGCGAGGACCCCGGCCCGTCCGAAGGCCACGCCCACGGTGGGTGACAGCAGCACGTTGACGCCCGCGGCGATCGCCGTGTCGCTCTCGCCGGTGCGCAGGCTGACGCAGGCGTGGTGGACCGCCACCAGGGACGACGAGCAGGCCGTGTCGACGGCGAGGCTCGGTCCGCGGGTGTCCAGGACGTAGGCCAGGCGCCCCGCGGTGACGGAGAGGGCGGCGCCGGCGGGTGCCCACGGGTCGACGGCGGCCGGGTCGGCTCCGGTCAACTGGCCGTACTCGGACGCGGACACGCCCACGAAGACGCCGGTCGCGGTGCCCGCCAGGGAGGCGGCCGGGACGGCCGCGTGGTCGAGCGCCTCGTGCACCACCTCCAGCAGGATGCGCTGCTGCGGGTCGAGCACGGCGGCCTCGCGCGGGGTGATCCGGAAGAAGTCGGCGTCGAACCCGGCGACGTCGTCGAGGTATCCGCCGCGCGGGGGCGCCTCGGCGGGCGGGAAGTCGGTGAAGTCGCGCCACCGGTCCTCCGGGACGCGGCGGATCGCGTCGCCGCCGTCGCCGAGCAGCTGCCAGAAGTCGGCCGGGCCGTGCACCCCGCCGGGCAGCCGGCAGCCCACCCCGATGACGGCCACGGGCTCGGCGTACGGGCCGTGCAGCGGGGCGGTCGGCAGCGGTGACGGGTCCGTACGACCGCTGTGCGCGCCGGACTTGGCGCGCGGCCGGGGTGCGCAGGGGGCGGGCGTCGCGTCGCACAGGTGGGTCACCAGGGCCTCGACGGTGGGCGCGTCCCACAGCAGGGTCGGCGGCAGGTCGAGGCCGGTGAGCCCGGAGAGTTCGGCGGCCAGGATCACCGCGTCCCGCGAGGACATGCCGAGTTCGGTGAGGGGCCGGTCCAGCGGTACGTCGGCGGGGGCGAGGCCGCCCCAGGCCGCGACGCGTTCGGCGAGCAGGCGGCGCAGTGCTTCGGCGTCGGGGGCCGGGGCTGTCGCGGGAGCGGGAGCCGTGGCGGGCGCCTCGCCCGTGGCCGCCTCGAAGGGCGCCGCGTTCGGGGGCATGTGGCGCCAGGAGTCGTCGGCGGTCACGGTGTCTCCCCGGCCGCGGCGTCGGCTCCCGCGTCGGCTCCCGGCCCGGCGTGGCGATAGGCACCTTCCAGGTACCGGGCGCGGGTGAGGGCTCTGGACACCTTGCCGCTGGAGGTGCGCGGGACGGTGCCGGGCGGCACCAGGACCACGTCGGCGAGGCGCAGTCCGTGGCGGGCGGAGACGGCGGCGCGCACGGCCCGCACCAGGTCCGGCAGGTCGAGTTCGGCGAGGGAGGTGGCCCGGGTGTGCTCGGCGACGACGACG
The DNA here is from genome assembly GCF_000974985.2 of Streptomyces mangrovisoli. GTDB lineage: Bacteria > Actinomycetota > Actinomycetes > Streptomycetales > Streptomycetaceae > Streptomyces > Streptomyces mangrovisoli. The sequence continues at coordinate 3,853 of NZ_LAVA02000082.1, forward strand.
GTCCGCTCGCCTGCCCCGCCGGGCCGGGCCCCGTCCTCTCGGTCGGCGGGCAGCGCGAAGGCGGCGAGCCGGTCCCGGCGCACGGCGGGGTGCGCCTCCTGGACGGTGGCCTCCACGTCCTGCGGGTAGTGGTTGCGGCCGTCGACGATGATCAGGTCCTTCAGCCGCCCGGTGACCAGGAGTTGACCCTCCAGGACCGTGCCCAGGTCGCCGGTGCGCAGCCAGCGGCCGCGTCCGGCGGAGGCCGGGGCGGGGCGACGTCGGGCGGAGGCCGGGGCGGGGCGGCGTGCGCCGCCGTCAGGACCGCCGCCGTCGGGTCCGGCGCCGTCAGGACCGCCGCCGTCAGGACCGCCGCCGTCGGGTCCGTCGCCGTCAGGACCGCCGCCGTCGGGTCCGTCGTCGTCAGGTCCGGCGCCGTCGGGTGCCCCGCCGAAGACCTTCGCGGTGAGGCCGTCCCGGCCGAAGTAGCCGCGGCCGACGTTCGGGCCCTGCACCTGGATCTCGCCGACCTCTCCCTCGGGCAGGGCGGCGCCCGTCGCCGGGTCGGCGATGCGCACCCGCTGGCCCGCCGGGGTGCCGCAGCCGGTGAGCAGGGCGGCACCCGGGTCGTCGGCGCGCGCGGGCAGCGCCTTGCCCGCGGCGAGGGCGTCCCGGTCGAGCGCGAACCGGCGCAGCGGCTCGCCGGGGCGGGCCGCGCTGACGAAGACGGTGGCCTCGGCGAGGCCGTACGACGGGCAGTGCGTGCCGGCGGCGAGCCCGCGGCCGGCGAACGCGGCGTGGAAGCGGTCGGCGGTCGCGGCGCGGACGGGTTCGCTGCCGTTGATGAGGGCGGCGACCTGGTCCAGCCGCAGGTCGGCCTTCTGTACCTCGGTGACCGCGGCGGCGCAGTAGTCGTAGGCGAAGTTGGGCGCCGCGCTCACGGTGCGCGGGTAGGCGCCGAGCAACCGCAGCCAGCGCACCGGCTGCTGGAGGAACGCGGCCGGGTCCATGAGCACCGAGAGCAGCCCGCGCACGACGGGGGCGGCGACGCTGAGGACGAGGCCCATGTCGTGGTAGAGGGGCAGCCAGCCCACGCAGGTCACCGGGGCGGTGTCGGCGCCGTAGGCGGTCAGTGCCTGGCGGGCGTTGGCGACGACGTTGGCGTGGGTGATCTCCACGCCCGCGGGCGCCCGGGTCGATCCGGAGGTGTACTGGAGGTAGGCGGCGGCGTGTTCGGCGGGCGCGGGGGCCGCGGACGCGTTCCGGGCCGCGGTGTCGGGTACCCGGTCCGCCGTCACGATCGCCGGGCGGCCGTCCCAAGTCCCGGGTTCGCCGGTCGCGGGCACGGTCGCGGGCACGGGGGCGGTGGCGATGCGCCCGACGTCGGCGGGCACGGCGTCCGCGGTCATGGTCTCCGCGCAGAACCGCCGTACCTCGGCGAGGGATTCCAGGGTGGTCACCACCACCTGCGGGCTGGCGTCGGCAAGGATGCCCGCGAGCCGCTCGGTCTGTCCGGGCAGCCCCGGCGGGTACAGCGGTACGGCCACCTGGCCGGCGGCGAGCACGGCCAGGAACGCGGTGACGTAGTCGAGTCCCTGGGGGCACAACAGGGCGACGCGGGAGCCTGGTTCGGCCTTGGCGGCGAGGCGCGCGGCCAGGGCCCGTACCCGGATCTCCAGGCGGCCCCAGGTCAGGGTGCGGTGGACGCCGCGGGCGTGCGGGCCGGGGTGGTCGGCGTAGGTGAAGGCGGGGCGCTCCGGGTGGGTGCGGGCCCAGTGCGTCACCTGCTCGGGCAGGGTGCGGGGCGGGGTCGGGATACGGCGGCTGTCCATCGGGCGGGGCTCCTCATGTCGCGGGTCGGGCCTGTGGGGCAGGACCGGTGGGGTGGGGCATGAGCAGGGGCCTGGGCGGTGGTGGGTGCGGGAGACGGGCCGGTGCGGCTCGGCGGGGCGGGAGGCCGGGGCGCAGGTCGGCGTGGGGCGGCCCCGGGCGCGTGAACGGGCGCCTCAGAGCGGGATGTTGCCGTGCCGTCGCTGCGGCAGGGGTGCGCGCTTGCCGCGCAGCGCGCGCAGGGCCCGGCAGAGGTGGGCGCGGGTCTCGCGCGGGGCGATGACGGCGTCGACATAGCCGCGTTCGGCGGCGAGGTACGGCGTGCCGTGGGTGTGCTCGTAGGCAGCAACGAGTGCGGCCCGCAGTCCCTCGGGGTCGTCGGCGGCGGCGAGTTCGCGCCGGTGCAGCACGCCGACGGCTCCCTCGGCGCCCATGACGGCGATCCGGGCGGAGGGCCAGGCGAGGTTGACGTCGGCGCCGAGGTGCTTGGAGCCCATCACCGCGTAACCGCCGCCGTACGCCTTGCGGATGACGACCGTGACCTTGGGGACGGTGGCCTCGGCGTAGGCGTACAGGAGTTTCGCGCCGCGGCGGATGACGCCGGCCTGCTCCTGGCGGACGCCGGAGAGATAGCCGGGGACGTCCACGAAGGTGAGCAGGGGCAGGTTGAACGCGTCGCAGAACCGCACGAAACGCGCGGCCTTCTCGGAGGCGTCGATGTCGAGGACGCCGGCCGCGTGCAGCGGCTGGTTGGCCACGACGCCGACCGAGCGGCCTTCCACCCGGGCCAGGGCGCAGACTATGTTCGGCGCGAACAGCTCGTGGACGTAGGTCAGTTCGCCGTCGTCGACCACGGCGGTCAGGATGTCCCGCATGTCGTAGCCCTGGCCGGGCCGGTCGGGCACGATCCCGTCCAGTGTCCCGGGGCTGCCGGCGGGCGGCGCGGGCGTGTACTCGGGGGGCTGTTCCAGGGTGTTGGCGGGCAGGTAGGCCAGCAGTTCGCGGACGGTGTCGAGGGCCTCCTGCTCGTCGGCCGCGAGGAAGTGGGCGTTGCCGCTCAGGGTGTTGCTGGCGCGTCCGCCGCCGAGCTCCTCGGCGGTGGTGCGTTCGCCGGTGACGGCGTGGATGACGTCGGGGCCGGTGACGAACATGTGGGAGGCGCCGTCGACCATCACGGTGAGGTCGGTGATGGCCGGGGAGTAGGCGGCGCCGCCCGCGCACGGGCCGAGGACGACGGAGATCTGGGGGATCACCCCGGAGGCGGCGACGTTGCGGCGGACGAGTTCGGCGTACAGGGCGAGCGAGTTGACGCCCTCCTGGATGCGCGCCCCGCCGGAGTCGTTGAGTCCGACGACCGGGCAGCCCGTCTTCAGCGCGAGGTCCATCAGGGCGACGGTCTTCTCGCCGAACGCCTCGCCCAGGCTGCCGCCGAACACGGCCGGGTCCTGGGCGAAGACGCACACCGGCCGGCCGTCGACGGTGCCGTATCCGGTGACCACGCCGTCGCCGTAGGGCCGGGCCGCGTCGTCGTCCGGGTCGGTGGGCCGCGCTCCGGGCAGGGCGGGTGCGCCGGAGCGGGCCCGGACGAACAGGCCGGTCTCGCTGAACGAGCCCGGATCCAGCAGCCGTTCGATGCGCTCCCGGGCCCCGAGCGCGCCGCGCCGGCGCGGCCGGTCCCGGGCGATCGCCCGGGTACGGCGGTGCGCCAGGTCGGCGATGCGGTCGGCGGTGCCGCCCGGAACGTACGGCACCGGACGCGTCCCGCGTGCTGTGGTCACCTCTGTCGTCTCTGTAGCCACGGCCACCTCCGAAGGGGTCTTCGAATATGGCAGCGAACGACCGGACAACCGTGGGTATGAGCGGAAGTTGAGTCCGCCACGGCCACGCTTCGTGCCGGGGTGACAACGCGGCGGGCACGGCCGCGGCCCCCGTGAAGCGGGCACGGCGAGGTCACTTGAGGATGTTCACCGCGCGGGCCACCACCAGCACGACGGTGACCAGCGACACCGACGACTGGAGCATCATCAGCATCTTCGCCCAGCGGGACAGCGGCATCACGTCGGTGGGGCTGAAGGCGGTGGAGTTGGTGAACGACAGGTAGAGGTAGTCCAGGAAGGCCGGTTCCCAGTTCGGCTCGGCGAGTTCGGGGCTCTGCATCTGCACGAAGAGGAAGTCGGCGTACTGCCGCTCCCCGCAGGCGCGGGCCCGGGGACCGCCGCGGTCCCACTCCCAGTACCACAGCGCGAACACGATGACGTTCGTCAGCCATATGCCGCCACCGGTCAGCAGCAGCGGCACGGCGTCCAGGCCGTCGGTGCCGTGCACCAGGTCGAGGACCAGCCGGACCGCGGCCCAGCCGTTGGCGAGGCTGATCACACCCATCAGGGCGAGGCCGAGGCCCCGCAGCCACCGGGCGCGCGGTTCGACGCGGCGGGGGTTGGCGGCCACCAGGCCCGCCAGCAGCACCACTTCGAGGGCCGGCAGGGCCCAGTAGGGCTGGAAGGCGAGCCGGTGCGGCACCAGGGTCTGGAGTCCGACCGCGATCGCGATCACCGCGGTGACCGCCCAGCGCGGCTCTCCGCGTGTGGCCCGCCGCCACGCCGGGGCCACCTCCTGCTCACCGGCCTCCAGCAGCCGCTCGATCCTGGCCAGCCGGCTGTCCGCCTCGTTCGATCCCTCTGACATGTGACCGATTCTCCCTGCCCGGGTGCGGGCCCCGGAGGCCGGGGTGACCGGTCCCAAGGCAGGGGCATACGAAGATTTTGCGCTCGCCCCGCACCGTCCCGCACGCCCCCGACCTGGGCGAACCGGCCGTCGTTCGCCCGGCCGGACGGCACGTCACGCCGTGTTCACCGCGGCGCTCTTTCTCGGCGTTCTACGCGCGTGGTGTCATGCCCGCGCCACCCTCCACACGCGTTCCCCCACAGAACTCGCGCCTCAACCCCACCAGGAGTCACGCATGTTGTGGAAGTCCAGGATCTTCGGCCGGGCCGGTGTCGCCCTCGCCGCCGGTGCCGCCGTCGTCGCCACCGCGTTCCCCGCCAACGCGGCGAGCTACACGGCGTTCGCCTTCTCGCTGAGCAGCAGCCAGCCCACCATCTACGACTTCATCAACTCCGCCACCACCTCCCTCGACATGACGATGTACGAGCTGGAGGACACCACGGCCGTCAACGACCTCATAGCCCTGAAGAACAAGGGCGTCACCGTGCGGGTCGTGCTCGACAACGCGCACCAGTCGGCCAACAGCTCGGCCTACACCTCCCTGAAGAACGCCGGCATCGGGGTGGTGTGGTCGCCGTCGAGCTTCGTCTACACCCACCAGAAGACCATCACGGTCGACGCCACCAAGTCTCTGGTCCTGACCGGCAACCTGACCTCGCAGTACTACTCGACCGGCCGCGACTACGGCGTCTTCACCGACGACACCCGCGACGTGGCCGCGATCGAGAAGGTGTTCAACGCCGACTACGCCGGCACGTCGATCACCCCCACCGACGGCGACCACCTGCTGTGGTCCCCCACCGACTCCCGCAGCCGCCTGGTGAGCCTCATCAACGCCGCCACGAAGACCCTCGACGTCGAGGAACTGGAGTTCTCCGACAGCACGGTGGTCAACGCCATCGTGGCGCGCGCCAACGCGGGCGTCACCGTCCGCGTGGTCCTGGAGTCCCCGTCGAGCTACTCGACCCAGGTCTCCGCGATCAAGGCCGCGGGCGGCAAGGTCGTCGGCTACTCAGACCCGAACGGCTTCTACATCCACGCCAAGGCCATGGTCGCCGACTACGGCCTGTCCACCCAGGAGGTGGAGGCCGGCTCCATGAACATCAGCAGCAACTCGCTCAGCAACAACCGTGAGCTGGGCATCATCCTCACCGGCACCGGGGTGGCCCAGTCGGTGGCCACCACCATCGAGACCACCTTCAACAGCGACTACTCGGGCGGCACTTCGGCCTGACACCGGGCGGCCGCACACGCGGCCGCCCGCACGGTCCCGCCCCGGGCGACCGGGGCGGGGTCCCGTACACCCGCCCTAGCGTCGCGTTCCGCACCCCGGGCAGAAGGCCGCGCCCTCCGGCAGCGCGGCGGAGCACGAGGAACACTGCGGGGACTGGGCGAGGTGATAGCCGCAGCCGGAACAGAAGGCCGCACCCCGCGTCTCGGTCCGGCAGTTCGGGCACACCAACTGGCGTGGGGTGTTGGGGTCGTAGGACTGACCGGCCTGCTGACCGGCGGCGTACGCCCGCTGCGAGGCCATGTCGTTCAGGCCCCGCTGCTGGGCCGCCATCGCCTCGGCCGCGGTGTCCGGGGCGCAGCGCAGGCACAGGCCCTGCGCGGCGTTCCAGCAGCGGCCGCAGACGTAGTCGGTGCAGCGGGCGCAACGGTTGAAGTGGCCCTGGGCGTTGTCGATGGCCCGCTGGAACGCGGTGTCGCGGGAGCGGCCCCACCCCGCGCCGGCCAGGCCGTCCGCGGCGGACGACAGACCGGTGCCGGTCCGGCCGAGCAGGCCCCAGGCGGCGTCGACACCCTTGCCCAGCCAGGTCGCGGCGCGCTCCCCGCCGTAGGGCTCGAACGGCGAGCGCCAGGTGTCGTAGCAACGCGCACACGAGAACTCGAACTGGAACCCCGCGCCCGTGCCGTCGCGCACGCACAGGTCCCGGTAGTTGTTGCTGAAGTAGATCTCGCTGCTCACGTACTCCCCCACAGGTCAGGCCGCACGGCCCCGTACAACGGCACTCTTGCCGTACGACGCGGAAGGTACCGCGTCGGTTCTGGCCAGTGGGAAAAGAACGAGCCAAGAAGAAGCAGCGGCGGGGCGGCCGGGGGGCGTTGGGGCACGTGGGGTGAGAAGGGCGTCACCGGGAGCCGCGCCGACCCCGCCGAAGGCTCCCGGCGCCCGGGGTTCAGCCCGTCGTGAGGACCATCCGGAAGCGGGCGGCGCCGCTGAGCATCCGTTGGTACGCCGCGTCGGCCTGGTCCAGCGGCACGGCCTCGGTCGTCGGGCGGATGCCGTGCAGCGCGCTGAAGTCGAGGGTGTCCTGCACGTCCTGGGCCGTGCCGGAGGGATGGCCGCGCACCACCCGGCCGCTCAGGATCAGCTGCAGCGGCGCGATGCCGAGCGGCTCGGTGTCCGCGCCGAGCACGACCAGTTCGCCGCGCGGGGTCAGGCCGTCCACGGCCGCCGTGATGGCCTCGGAGTTGCCGGCCGTGGCCAGGACCACCTTGGCGCCGCCGAGGTTCTGCAGGGCGGACGCGACGGGGGTGCCCGCCGTGCTGTCGATGTAGTGGTGGGCGCCGAGCCGCTTGGCGAGTTCGGCCTTCTCCTCACCACGGGCGATCGCCACGGTCTCGTAGCCCATGGCGACGGCGTACTGCACACCGAGGTGGCCGAGCCCGCCGATGCCGAGCACCGCGACGACGTCGCCGGGCCGGGCCGAGCTGCGCCGCAGCCCGTTGTACGTCGTCACGCCCGCGCAGGCCATCGGCCCGGCGTCGACCGGCCCGAGCGCGTCCGGGATCCGGGCCAGCGCGTCGACCGGCGCGATCATGGCCTCGGCGAATCCGCCGTCGTAGGCCCAGCCGGGGACCTTGAGGTTCTCGCAGACGATGAAATCGCCCCGCCTGCACTGTTCGCAGTGCAGGCAGCTGCCGCCGAACCAGCCGACCGTGACCCGGTCGCCGACCTGCCAGCCGTACTCCCGCGCGCCCTGCCCCAGCTCCTCGATGCGGCCCGCGACCTCGTGCCCGGGTACCACCGGCAGGCTCACCCCGGGTACGGCCGCGTTCACGAACAGGACGTCGCTGTGGCAGATCCCGCAGGCCTCGACGGCGATCCGCACCTGTCCGGAGCCCGGCTGCGGCACCTCCCGCTCGGCGATCTCGAAGGCCCCGCCGGGGACGGTCACTTGGGCGACTCGGTAGCTCCTCATGCGCTTTCTCCCGCGAACGGCTACGACCACGTCATGTCCCAGGACATCAGCTTCCCGGCCGTGGCGCGCGCCGGGCGCATCGGCGCGCGCGGGCCGCGTCGCCCGAAGGCACGGGTGGCCTGCGGATTCGCGGTTCAACGGAAGGCGAAATGCTCGGCGTGCACATGATGGCGGGAGAGACCGTGCCGGCGCAGCGCGAGGGAGAGGTCCGCGACCATCCTGGCCGGCCCGCACAGGAAGACGTGCACGTCGGCGGGGAGCGGGCCGGTGACGGTGAGGATCTCCTTCAGCGTCAGCCGTCCGTGCCGATGACTGTGCACCGCGTGCAGGCTGAGCCCGGGATGCCGCTCGACCTCCTCGGCGAGTTCCGGCAGGAAGGGCGCGTCGTCCGCGGTCCGGGTGCAGTAGAACAGGTCGGCACGGGGCAGGTCCCGGTCCGCGCGGTCGGTGATCCAGCCGAGGAACGGGGCGATGCCGATGCCGCCCGCGATCCAGATCTGGCGGGCGCCGCCGACCGTGTGGTCGAACATGCCGTAGGGCCCGGTGAGGGTGGCCGGGGCGCCGGTGGCCAGGTCGGCGTAGAGCCGCCGGGTGCCGCGGCCCAGGGCCCGCACCGTGAGCCGGACCGAGCCGTCGGGGCCGACCCCGGCGACGGTGAAGGGATGCTCGCGCCAGGCCCGGTGCCCGCCCACCCGCAGATAGACGAACTGTCCGCCGCGCACCGCGAGCGGGGCCGGGGCGGTGGGGGTGAGGACGAGGTCGACGACGTCGTCCGCGGGCCGGTCCACGGCGCTCACCACGTACGCGGCCTTCGGGGCGCGCCGCCGCATGATCAGCTCGTCGTAGGCGTACGCCGCCGTGCCCACGGCGCCGATCAGGCAGTACAGGGCCCTGAGGACCGGTGATCCGTCGATGACGGGGTCCAGGATCCAGCCGTGCACCAGGGCGGCGATGACCAGCAGGCCGGTCAGCCGGTGCAGGAACAGCCACCATGCGTGGCGCAGCCGCAGCAGGCGCCCGACCCGGGCGAGCGAGATCACGACGAGCAGCAGCAGGATCATGAAGGCGAAGGCCCCCAGTTCGTGGGCCACGGCCACCTCCGTGGAGTACTGCGCCGCCGTGCCCTCCTCCTTGTCGCCGCCGGTGATCAGGGCGTGCGGGAAGAGCAGCGGAAAGGACCAGATCGCGTACTGCTTGTGGAAGAAGTACATGCGGTCCAGGCCGCCGAACCACTGCTCCAGCGGGCGCAGCCGGGTGGCCAGGACCAGGGAGCAGGTCATGAGGTAGACGGCGGCCACCCCGCAGAACTCCCCGATGAAGTCGGCGCGGGCGATGCCGTCCGGCTGGAGCCAGTCCCAGGCCAGATAGATCGTCACGCCGAGCGCCGCCACCGTCAGGGGGCCGGCATGCCGTCGTTTCAGGCGCAGATCGAGGGGGCTGCGCGCTATCCGCACCGCGTAGATCGCTATCGCCACGAGGAAGGGCATGGTCAGTGGCCTCACTGCGTAGGGCGGTCGCGTCCCGGCGCCGGGCAGCCGCACGGGACCGGGCTGGGCACAGACCGTAGCCGGGGGCGGTCGAGCGGGCCTTGAGGCGGGGAGGGGTGGCGGTCCGTGACATGTTGTACGTTTGCCCCCAAACGACATGCCGTGCCGGACGCCCGTTCCGGCCAGGAAGGGGAAACCACGTGCGTGCCCTCGTTCTTCGCCACGACCACGCGTCGCTGCCCGGACCGGTCGGCGAGCGGCTCGTGGAGCGGGGCTACGACCTCGACGAGCGGACGATCGTCCCCGCCGAGCGGTACGGCGACCCGGTGGTGGACTTCGGCTTCCCCGCGGTCGGCAAACACGACCTGGTGCTCGCCCTCGGCGCTCCCTGGTCCGTCTACGACCGCGACAAGGTGGGGCGCTGGATCGACGGCGAGCTGGCGCTGCTGCGCGGCGCCCACCGCGCGGGCGTGCCCGTCCTGGCCATCTGCTTCGGCGCGCAGGCCCTGGCCACGGCCCTGGGCGGGTCGGTCGAGCGCGCTCCGCGCCCCGAGATCGGCTGGACGCCGGTGGACACCGCGGCGCCGGAGCTGGTCCCGGCGGGGCCGTGGTTCCAGTGGCACTTCGACCGCTTCACCGTGCCGCCGGGCGCCGTCGAACTCGCCCGGAGCGCGGTCGGCCCGCAGGCCTTCCGGACCGGGCGGTCGCTGGCCGTGCAGTTCCACCCCGAGCTGGCCGAGCCGACCCTGCGGATGTGGCTGGACCTGGGCGGCACGGCCGAGGCAGCCGCACACGGGCTCGACGCCGCCGACCTGATGTCCGAGACCCGGCAACGACGCGAGGAGTCCCGCCGCCGCGCCCACGACCTGGTGGACGCCTTCCTCGACTCGGTGGCGACGGCACCGGAGCCGGAGGCTTCGCTGCGGGGCGCGTCCTGACCGCTGGACCGGCCCGCAGACACGTCCCCGAAAGGGGCGCGGGGAACTGCGCGACCAGCCCCGACGCACCCGCACGAAGAGGCACACGCGTGCGATGCCACTCCGACTGGGGCGCGGGAAACTGCGCGAAGGAACACGCCGAGGCCGCCGACGACCGCTACGAGGCGCCCCCGCACTCCTCCAGCCGCCGCCGCAGAAACCGCCGCTCCGCCTCGTTCTCCGCGAGCCGCAGCGCCCGCGCGTACGCCTGAGCCGCCTCCTGCCCCCGTCCCAGCCGTCGCAGCAGATCCGCTCGGGTGGCCGGCAGCAGATGGTAGGCGGCCAGGTCGCCCTCCCGCTCCAGCTCCGCCACCAGGTCGAGCCCGGCCTGCGGACCCTCGGCCATGCCGACCGCGACGGCACGGTTGAGCCGTACGACCGGGGTGGGCACGTGCCGCAGCAGTTCGCCGTAGAGCGCCGCGATGTCGGCCCAATCGGTGTCCGCCGCCGTCGCCGCACCGGTGTGACACGCGGAGACGGCCGCCTGGATCTGATACGGGCCGGGGCTGCCACGGCGCAGCGCCGACTCGACGAGGGCGGTCCCCTCGTCGATCTCGGCCCGGTCCCAGCGCGAGCGGTCCTGGTCCTCCAGGGTCACCAGGTCGCCCGCCGCGTCGGTACGCGTCTCGCGGCGGGCGTCGTGCAGCAGGAGCAGCGCGAGCAGTCCGAGCGCCTCGGGTTCGTCGGGCATGAGGCGCGCCAGCAGCCGGGCGAGCCGGATCGCCTCCGCGCACAGGTTCCGGCGCACGAGGTCGGCGCCCTCGGTGGCCGCGTACCCCTCGTTGAACAGCAGGTAGAGCACGCCGAGGACGCCGGTGGTGCGCTCGGGCAGCAGATGGGCGGGCGGCACCCGGTACGGGATCCCGGCGTTGCGGATCTTCCGCTTGGCGCGCACCAGACGCTGGGCCATCGTCGCCTCCGGGACCAGGAACGCGCGGGCGATCTCGGGGGTGGTGAGCCCGGCCAGGGTGCGCAGGGTGAGCGCGACCCGGGCCTCGATGGGCAGCGCGGGATGGCAGCAGGTGAAGATCAGCCGCAGCCGGTCGTCCGACACGTCGTCGTCGCCGTCGCCGTCGGGTCCCGGGTGGTACGGCTCGTCGTCGCGGGCCAGCACGGCCGCCTCCTTGAGCTTCTCGGCGCCCAGCGCCCGCCGCCGCAGCACGTCCCGGGCCCGGTTGCGGGCGGTCGTGGTGAGCCAGGCGCCGGGCCGGCGCGGCACGCCGTCGCGCGGCCACCGGTCAAGTGCCTGGGCGAAGGCGTCCTGGGCGCACTCCTCGGCGAGGTCCCAGTCGCCGGTCAGCCGGATCAGCGTCGCGACGACCTGGCCCCACTCTCCGCGGAAGGCGTCGGCGACGACTCGTTCGACGGAGGCGTCGGCGACGGCTTCCTCGGCCGAGGCGTCCGTGACGGCTTCCTCGGCGGAGGCGTCGGCGACAGCTTCCTCGGCGGAGGCGCCCGCCGCCGGACCCCCTTCCTCGCCCTCGCCCGTCCCACTCACTCCCACACCGGCCGTACCTCGACCGCGCCGCCGCCGAGCGCGGCCGGGTGCCGGGCCGCGAGGGCGATCGCCTCGTCCAGGTCGGCGACCTCGACCACGTCGAACGCGGCGATATAGGCGTCGGCCCGGGTGAACGGCCCGTCGCTGAGCAGGACTTCGGCGTCCCGCACACGCACGGTGGTGGCGTCCGCGCCGGTACGCAGCCGGGCCCCGCCCCGGCCCGCGGCGCGGCGGCGCACCTCGTCGGCGTACGCCGCGAGCCGCGGGTCCGCGCCGCGGCCGGGACCGTCGGCACACCAGTCGGCCGTACGCGGGCCGGCGTCGAGGAGGCCGTCGGCCGTCTCCTCGTCGCCGGCCGGAGCGCACAGGAACAGCACGTACTTCACGGCCGTGGGCCCGCGGGCCCGCCGTCGAGCGGCGCCGACACGTGCTCGTGGGCGATCCGCCAGGCGAGTCCCGCGTTGCGGTAGCCCGTGGTGACGCGGACCAGGTCGTCGAGCGCGCCGCCGTCCGCGCGCACGCCGCGCAGGCGGACGAGGGCGTGCCCGAAGGCGATGCTCTCGTCGACGTGCACGCGGAACTCCACGACCTCGCGGGTCACCGGCCCCGTGGTGCCGGCGAGGAAGGCCTCGAAGGACTTGCGCAGGTCCTCGACGCCGTGCCGGTCCGGGCCGCCCGCCAGGTCGAAGACCTCCGCGTCGGGGGCGTAGCAGGCAAGCGCCCGCTCCACGTCACGGTCCCGCAGCGCCTCGGTCAGTTCCGCGTCGAGGCGGCGGATCGTGCCCTGGACGTCCAGGTCGTCGCCCTCGTCCCAGAACGCGCGCACCTCCATCGCGCCGACGCTCGCCACCGGATGCTTCGCGGCGGCCTGGACCGCCTCCTCCAGGCTGTCGCACTCGATGACGTCGAACCCGGCCACGTACTCCTTCGTCTCGGCGAAGGGGCCGTCCGTGCGCAGCACCTCGCCGCCGCGCACCCGGACGGTGACGGCGTCGGCGGGCAGCCGCAGGCGGTGGCCGTGCAGCCGCACCCGGCGGTCGCCGAGCTCCTCGACCCAGGGTTCGACGGGTGCCATCCCCGAGGCGTCGGCGGTGTCGTCGCCGCAGACCAGCAGCATGTACTTCATGGTTCCTCCCGGTGTTCGTGGGGCTTTTCACCCCACCGACGAACGGGCCGCCACCGAATCGACACTCCGCCGCCGACAACCTGACGGGGTCAGACCTCCGAATAGCCCAGTTCCTTGCGCATGAGGGGGACCTTCAGGCTCTTGGCCTTGGCGAGTGTCGTCGCGCGGCCGCCGAGGACGGCGCGGTCGCCGCCGGGCACGGGGAGCATGGTCACGCCGTCGGCCGGGCCGAACGGGACGATCAGGGGGGTGCGGCGGACGGGCCGGTAGGACCGCTGCTGCTTGCGATGGCGGCCCGAACCGCTCAGGTAGATGCGGATGTTGTGGGCCGCGACCTCGGCCTGGGCGAGCGCGGCCGGGCTGACCTTCAGTTCGCCGACGTCGTTCACGTCGCCCACCGCGAAGACCTCCAGCCACCCCTCGACCCGCAGCATCCGGTCGACCTTCACATGCCCGGAGGGGTCCAGCCAGTCACCGTGCCCGGCCAGGCGCAGCCACAGGGTGTTGGGGGTGGTGCCGGTCGCCCAGAACGACAGGTCGGCCTCGATGACGGTGCCGCGCGCGTCCCGGTAGGTGCCGAAGTCGGAGCCCGGCGCCATGAACGAGTCGAGCCGCACCTCCACGCCGTGGGACTCCAGCCACGCCTGGGCCTTGCGGCCGGCCCGCGCGCTGCCGGTGCCGTGCAGCAGGGCGCCGCCGGAGTGGGCGAGGGTCACGTGGGCGTCCGGGCGGGACAACCGGATCTCGGCGGCCAGTTCGACGCCGGAGGGACCGCCGCCGACGATCAGGACGCGGTCGGCGCCGGCTATCTTCTGCTGGTGCACCGCGAACGACTCGGCGGCCTCCTCGGTGGTGGTGCCGTTGAAGCGGGCCGGTTCGGGGTAGTCGGCGCCGGTGGCGATCACGACGACGTCGTAGTTCAGCCGCTCGCCGGAGGAGAGCACGACCTGCCGTGCGGCGGTGTCGAGACGGACCACCTTCCCGAGCGTCACCCGGCCGTTGCGCAGCAGCCGGTCGTAGGGGATGAAGGGGGCCTGGCTCCAGTCCGGGCGCACCCCGGCGCGCAGCGAGGCGATGCGGTGGAAGAAGACCTCCTTGCGGTCCACCAGCGTGACGCGGGCCGTTTCGTCGAGTCGTTTCGCCAGCCGGACGCCCGCGTAGCCGCCACCGATCACCACTACGTCGCCGTCATGCACACCGAGTCTCCTGTTCCGAAGGGGCAGGAAGCGCGCGCCGCGGTGGCCGGGCCACCGTCGGCCGTCGCCGCCCGCGAGCGTAGCGCCTGATTTTCACAGGAGTCGTCGATGCGCGGTGGTCGTTCCGTGAAGGTCGTTGCGCCTGATGAGGCCGGACGGTTCAGCTCCGCTGCATGATTGACATCTTGTCAGACAGAGCCCCGCGCGACGAACGCTTCCGCGCCAACCAGTCCGCCGTTCAGGCGAAACGTTTCTGACACTCGCCCCACCCCGCACCCTGCGACCTTAAAGAACCCTTAGATACCACTTTATGACTATTACGCAACTCGGAGTGCCCCTCGTTGCGACCTCCGCGGCCCAGGCCCCCGACGCGATGGCCGAGGACACGTCCGCCCCGGCTCTCGCGGGCTGGGCCGACCGCCTCGCCGCGCCGGACGACGGCGACAAGCCGCTGCGCGGCCTGGCCGTGGCCGTCGTCGGCCTGGGCTATGTGGGACTGCCCACCGCCCTCTCCCTGTGGGCCGCCGGAGCCACCGTCCTCGGACTGGACGTCAGCGAGCGGCGGCTGCGGGACATCCGCACCGGCTCCGTGGACCTGCTGCCCGCCCAGCACGCGGCGCTCGCCTGCACCGAGAGCGCGGGCGACTTCCTGCTCACCACCGACACGGACGTACTGCGCGAGGCCGACGCGGTGATCGTCTGCGTGCCCACCCCCGTCACGCCCGCGTACGAGCCCGACCTCGCGGCGCTCCGCGCGGCCTGCGCCACCGTCGTGGAACGGGCGGTCCCGGGCCAGTTGCTCGTCCTGACCTCCACCAGCCATGTCGGCACCACCCGCGAACTGCTTCTCGAACCGCTCGCCCGCCGGGAGCTGACCGCCGAACAGGAGGTGCTGGTCGCCTTCGCGCCCGAGCGCATCGACCCGGGAAACGCGACGCACACCCCGGAGCGCACGCCCCGGGTGGTCGGCGGCGCCGGACCGCTGAGCACCCGGGCCGCCGCCCTCCTGCTGCGCCCCACGGCCTCCCGGATCCACGAGGTCCAGGGCCCCGAGACCGCCGAGATGGCGAAGCTGTGGGAGAACGTCTTCCGGGCCGTCAACATCGCCCTCGCCAACGAACTGTCCGACGCGTGCGGGCACCTCGGCCTGTCCCCGATCCCGGTGATCGAGGCCGCGGGCACCAAGCCGTACGGCTTCATGCCCTTCTATCCGGGCCCCGGCGCGGGCGGCCACTGCATCCCGTGCGATCCGTACTACCTCCTCGGCCGGCTACCGGGGGACGGCACGTCCGCGCCGTTGGTGCACACCGCCATGCGCGCGCTGCGCGAGCGGCCCGCGCGGATCACCGGACAGGCCGCCGAACTGCTGGCCGCCGACGGCCTGGTGCCGGCCGGCGCCCGGGTGCTGGTGCTCGGCGTCGCCTACAAGGCGGGGGTGTCGGACGTCCGCGAATCCCCGGCCCTGCGGCTGCTGTCGCTCCTCAGGGACCAGGGAACGGACGCCCACTACAGCGACGGCCACGTCCCCACCCTCACCGTGGACGGCCGGGACCTCGTCTCGGTCGCCCGGCCGCAGGACACGGAGTGGGACCTGGTGATCGTGCACACCGTCCACCCGGGCACCGATCTCGACTGGCTCGACACCGTGCCCCGGGTGCTCGACACCCGGCAGCGCGTACGCCCCCACGCCCCGGCCGGCACCAGGTGAGCGCCGCCACCGGCACCCCGGCCGCGTCCCTGCTCGGGCGCCGGCTCCGCGCCCGGCTGGGCCGCGCCCTCGACTCCCTGGACCCGCGCGAACGGGCCGGTGTCGTACGGCTGCTGACGGTGACCGCGCTGCTGCCCGCGCTGCTGCTGATCGCCCACCGCGCGGTCCGGCTGCCGTACCGCTCGGACCCGGTCGCCTGGTACGGCCTGGCCGTGCTGACCGGCGCCACCCTGCTGCTCTACCTCGCCTACACGCAGTACGACGACCCCGCCGTGCGCACGCTGCGCCGACGGGCCCGCGGCCACGAGGACTTCCCCCCGCTCCCCGACCGCCCGCGGGTGAGCTTCCTGCTCGCGGTCAAGGACGAGGTGGACAACGTCGAGCGGTGCGTGCGGTCCATGGCCGCCTCCGACCACCCCGACCTGCAGATCGTCGTGGTCGACGACGGCTCCACCGACGGCACCGGCGCCGTCCTCGACGCGCTCGCGGCCGAACTCGCCGTCACCGTCATCCATCTCCCCCGCAACGTGGGCAAGAAGGCCGCCCTCGTGCGGGCCTGCGCGGTGGCCGACGGGGACGTGCTGGTGTTCACCGACTCCGACTGCGTCGTGGCCCCCGACGCGGTCCGGCTCTGCGTGCTGGCCATGGTCCGCCACCCCGAACTGGGCGCGGTCAGCGGCCACTGCCGGGCGCTCAACCCGGGCGCCAGCGTGCTGACACGCGTCCAGGACGTCTGGTACGAGGGCCAGTTCCGCATCTCCAAGGCGGCCGAGTCGGCGTTCGGCGCGGTCTCCTGCGTCTCCGGACCGCTCGCCGCGTTCCGCCGCGAAGCCGTCTACAACTACCTTCCCGCCTGGGCCGAGGACCGGTTCGCGGGCGCCCCCTTCCGCTTCGCCACCGACCGGCAGCTGACGGGATACGTGCTGGGCCAGGCCTGGCGGGGGCGCGCGCTCAAGCAGCGGCACGCGAGTTCGCCGTTCGTCGCCGGGCACGACCACCCGGAGCGGCGCTGGCTGGTCGGCTACAGCCGCTCCGCCCGCGTGTGGACCAACGTGCCCGCGCGCTGGCGGCCCTTCCTGCACCAGCAGGTGCGCTGGAAGAAGAGCTTCATCCGCAACCTCTTCTTCACGGGCGCCTTCATGTGGCGCCGCGGCCCGCTCCCGGCGCTGCTCTACTACGGCCACGCCCTGTGGGTGCTGGCGGCCCCCGCCCTGGTCTTCCTGCACCTGGTGTGGGCGCCGCTGCACTGGGCCGCCGGACTCACCCTGCTCTATCTGTGCGGGATGCTGCTCAAGGGCTGCCTGTGGGGACTTGCCTTCCGGCTGGACAACCCGGGCGACCGGCGCTGGCGCTACCGCCCGCTGATGAGCCTGCTCTCCTGCTGTGTCCTGGCGTGGCTGCTGCCCTACGCCGCCTTCACGCTCCGCCGAGGTATCTGGACGAGGACGCCCGCATGACCACTGCCACCACGGCCGGCGAGGCCACCGACGGCTCGGCCGCCGCCTCACCTTCCACCGCCTCCCACCGCACCACCTCCGCTCCCACCGAGTCCGGCCCCGTCGACGCCCGGTCCGACACCCGCTGCGACACCCGCGGATCCGCCGGTCCCGTCGGCACGGTCACCCTCGCCGTGCCCTCCCCCCTCACCATCGCCGCCCGCCTGCGCCGCCTGGCACGCGGCGCCCGCCGGGGGTCGGCCGCCGCCGTCTCCGCCGTCGCCGTCGCCGTCCTGTACTACGTCGTGCTCACCCGCGGCGGTGCCCGGTGACGGCCCGCGCGGTGCCCCGTTCCCCCGGCAGAGCCCGCGTGTACCGCGGTGTGCGCCGCGCCGCGCTCGGCACCCTCACCGCGGCCGTCGTGACGATGCCGTTCGTCGCCGCCTGGCGCCACGAGACGACGCAACACACCGTGTCCGCCCGCATCCCGGCCGCCGGTCCGGAGGCGTACCCCTGGACGTCGGACGACGACCGCGAGGCGCACGCCTGGGCGCCCCCCGCCGATCCCGCGCACCGCAGCGCGCCGGTGGTACTCGCCTATCACGACATCGATCCGGAGCGGACCAGCGCCTACACCCTCACCCCGGCCCAGCTCGACGCGCAGCTGTCCGCGCTTCAGGCGGCGGGCTACCGGGCGCTGTCCACCGAGGAGTTCACCCGCTACCTCACCACCGGCCGCTCCCCCGCGCCGCGCAGCGTGTACCTCACCTTCGACGACGGCACGCGGGGGCTGTGGACCTACGCCGACCGGATCCTCGCCCGGCACCGGATGCGCGCCGCGTCGTACCTCATCAGCGGCAGGGTGGGCACCCACCGGCCGTACTACCTGTCCTGGTCCGAGATCGGCCGCATGGCCCGGACGGGCCGCTGGGACTTCCAGGACCACACCCATCTCAGCCACTCCCGCGCCGCGGTCGACGCCGCCGGACATCGGGGCTCCGTGCTCGCCAACCGGCTCTGGAAGAAGGACGAACGGCGCCTGGAGACCGAGTCGGAGTACCGCGCCCGCGTCGGACACGACCTGGACCGGTCCCTGCGCGCCTTCGCCCGGCACGAGCTGCCGAGGCCACGGCTGTTCGCCTACCCGTTCTCCGGGACCGAGGCGGACGGCGACCGCGCGGGGCGGGACACCACCACCCTCGAACGGCTGCTGCGCGAACGGTTCGACTCCACGCTCACCAACGCCTCCGCCGGAAGGCTGCCGGCCGGTCCGCGCGCGGCCGCGGCCGGGCAGGTGGAGCGTCTGGAGGTGCTGCGGACCACCACCCGGTCGGCGTTCCTGGAGCAGCTCGGCGAGTGGACCTCCCGGACCCCCGGCGAGGTGCCGGAGCCGCTGCGCCACGGCGGGCAGTGGCGGTTCTCCGGCAGGGCGCCGGGGGGACGGCTGGCGGCCCTCACCGGCGAGGGACTCGACCAGGGCACCTACGTCTCGGGCGCCCTCCTGCCCATGGCCACCGCCAACTGGTCCACCTACCGGGTGACGGCCCGGGTCGACCGCCTCCTCGGCCAGGACTCCAGTGCCTCCATCGAGGTCGGCCACGGCAGCCCGGACCCGCTGTTCCTCACGGTGTCGAAGACCGGGCTGCGGGTGACCGAGCGGCCCGGGGGCGCGGCGCGGCGCGTCACGGCCCGCAGACGACTGCGCCCGTCGACCGGACGCACGGTGACCCTGCGCGTCACGCCGAAGGCCGTCCGCATCACCGTCGACGGCACCACGCTGGTCGTACGCACCACCCGTCGGCCCGACCGCGCGCGCACCGACGGCGGCCTGTCCCTGGCCGTCCGCAACGAGCGGGCGGACACCGACTGGCCGCGCTTCACGTCCCTGCGCGTCTCTCCCTGAGCGCGGCGGGCGCCAGACCGGCCAGCCAGCCGGCCGTCGCGCGGGGGTGGGTGAAACGGAGGGTGCGGAGCGGGGCGAAGCGGGCGTCGCCGGTGCGGCGCCGCAGCTCGCGGCGGCGCCCGGCGTACTGCGACCAGGCCCACCACGCCGGGTGCTCCCGGCTGAGCCAGCCCCGCCAGCTCTCCCGGTTGCCGCCGAACAGCACCTCGCGGCGGGCCGAGCGGGCCAGGGAGCGGCGCAGCACCCGGGGCATGACGACCCGTCGCGGGTAGTCCAGCCAGATCACGGTGTCGGCGCGGTCCCACAGCTGGTCGCGGACCTCGGGGTAGCCGAGCGAGTCGATGATCCAGCGGGGGCCGGCGGCGATCCGCCCGACGTCCTCGGCGATCGTGGCGTTCACCGCCCAGTCGGGGCCCGTGTAGTACAGCGCGTCCATCTCGTGGAACGGCACGCCGAGCCGCTCGCCCACCGCTCGCGCGAGCGTCGACTTGCCCGCGCCGGTGACACCGACGACGAGGATCCGCTCCATGGCGGCGGTGCCGACACCACCGGCATCCGCGCCCGTCCCCTCGCCCACGCCCGTGCTCACCCCCCGGTCGACGCCCGTGTTCCTGCCCTGTTCCACGCTGCTGCTCCTGTCCTGGGCGCCGGGCCCGGCGCCGTCCAGCAGGGTAACTTCCGGCCCTGCTCCCTGCGGTGCCCGGCCCGCCTCGCCTCGGGCACCGCCACCCCGGCCGAAGTCGCCCGGCGCCGTCACACCAGTCGGCGGATGTCGCCCCGCACCCGGTAGAAGCCGCCCGCGGCCGCGTGCAGGCCGTCGACCACGTAGCGCGCGCCGGGCTCGCGTATCGCCCGCGGGAACTGGACGTTCCAGCCGGTCTCGTAGCCGTCGGAGATGACCTGCACGCGCAGGCGGCCGCCGTCCTGGACGCACTGCACGACGATCGAGCCGCTCGGCGCCCGGGAGACCGTGGCCACGGCGGACACGGTGGTGGCCGGGGCGTACGTCGGGACGGCCGCGGCGAGCTTCACGTCGCGGGCCACCGGGACGGTGCCCTGCTGCGCGGCGGCGATGGCCGCCTCGCTCGCGTCCACGCACACGAGGGAGCCGTCCGTGGTCACCAGGTACAGCCGCTCGTCGTGGTATTGCATCGACAGGGCCGAACCGCCGCCGGTCGCGAGCTTCCACAGCCGCGTGCCGTGCTCGTCGAAGCAGTACACGGACGACGCGGAGTCCCCCGCGAAGACGAACCGGCCGCCGGGCGAGGTGGCGCACGAGTACACCGCGCTGTCGCAGGCGTAGGTGGCCTCGATCGCGCCGGTCGCCTTGTCCAGGCGCTGCACCACGCGGTGCCCCGTGCCCGCGTAGACCGCGTCGGCCTCCTGCCAGCCGAACAGGACGCTGCCGCGGGTCTCGGTGTGCCACAGCTCGCCGCTGCCGTCGGGCGCGTAGGCGGTCACGCCCCGGTGGTGGCCGTGGTAGACGGCGCGGTCGTCGGCGCGCACCATCCAGGCGTGCTCGCCCTGGCTGCGGCGGGCCCACTGGTGCTCGTCCTCGTGGTCGATGACGGTCAGGCGGCCGTCCCGGTCGGAGACGTCGAGGACGCCCTCGTGGATGTCCAGCCAGAAGATGTCGACGTCGGCGGCGATGTCGTAGGCGGCGAAGGGCAGTTTGGAGGAGAGGTCGTAGACCTTGCCGTCGTCGCAGCCCGCGTAGATCCAGAAGTCGTCGGCGACGAGGCACTTCACGCCGTCCGGGAGGCTGAACCGGGAGAGCACGGAACCCTCGTGGTCCAGGGTGTACACGTCACCGCCCTCGTTGCCGACCCAGCAGTGGTCGTCGTCGATGTGGATGCCGAACGCCGCCGAGCCGGTGCGGAAGCGCCACAGCACCGGCGCGACGGAGCGGGCGGTGGACGCGGCCGAGGTCACCTGACGCCGGGTCACCGAGCGCGGGGCGCGCTCGCCGCGCACCGCCGGGGCGTAGCCCTTGCGGACCTTCTCGCCCACCTTCCTCGCCGCGGCCGCGCGGGCCTTGTCCTCGGTGGGGAACGTCGTCGTCTGCGTCTGGCCGTCGGCACCGATCCGGCCGTAGCGCACCGTCACCACCAGGCCGTCGACCAGGACCTCGTAGAACTTGTGCGCACCGCCGCCGTCCTGAGACAGCTCCAGATACGTCGACGACGTCGAAGACGCGGCAGCCATGACAGACCCCTCCCCATGACGGACCCGCGGCCGTTCCGGCGAGCCCAGTGATCACAGACTAGGAGCCACCACTGACAACGCCCCCGGACACCGGCGGGCGCCGGGTCCTGCGTTCCCGCGCCCAGCCGAGCAGCAGCACCGAGCACAGGGCCGCGCACGCGCACCACGTGGAGACGAACTCCAGCTCCCACAGCAGCAGGCAGCCCAGGGCACCGGCCGCGACCGCGGCCCCGAGGACGACCAGGCGGCGGTCCCCGGACAGCAGCAGGGAGCCGACGGTGGCCAGCAGATAGCCCGCGATCAGCAGGCCGCCGTGCGAGAGACCGAGCGCGTAGCCGACCGTGTGGCCGCGGATGTCGGCGGTCACCGGGCCGACCGCGATGGCGTACGCGAGACACGCGGCGGTCACCGCTCCGGCCGCCAGGGTCGGCAGCAGGCGGCCGCGGGCGCGGCGGGGCGCGGCGCACACCACCGCCACCGGCACGTACAGCGCGAGCACGGGCAGGGCGATGACGGCCCAGGCGACGGTCGCGGGCCCGCCGCCGCCTCCGGCGCGCCACACCGCCGCCTCGACGAGCTGATGGGCGCCGAGCAGCAACGGCAGGGCGGCCAGGGGCAGATCGCGGCGGTCGCGCACCTGCGTCACACACGCCACGCCCACCGCCGTGACACCCACGCCCGCCACCAGATCGGCCGTCGCACTCCAGCACATCGCGCCACCAGGGTTCGGTCCGGAACCAACCTCAACAGGGTGCACCGTGACGGCCGTGGCCACGCGTCGGGCCGGTGGCGTTTCGGGCGCGGGAGGGGGAACGGACGGCACCCGCCGCACTGGAGGGGTTGTGCGCTCCACCCCCGCCCGCGCGTGTCGCCCCGCGCCATGGATGATGGGCGGGCCGACGCACCACCTCACCGCCCGAACGGGCCGAACAGCGGGAGGAATCCGCCACCATGAGCAACCCCTACACCTACGAGTACAAGGTCGTCACCTTCCGCGAGTCGCTCATCGGCGACGCCCTGGACAGCGACAAGCTGGAGAAGGTGCTCAACAAGAACGCGGAGGACGGCTGGCACCTGAAGGCCATCACCTCCGCCGACGTCAAGGGCCGCATAGGCCCCGGCGCCGTCGAGGGCCTGCTGCTCACCTTCGAGCGCCCGCGCGCCTGACACGTCGAGGCCGGGCGTGTGGCCCGGCCGCACGGCGGGGCGGGAACGGCGGTTCCCGCCCCGCCCTGCGGGCCGCCGCGCGGCTCGTGACGCGGCCCTGCCGGACGGCACGGGTCGCACCGGCTCACCCGTTGAACCACCCGGCGGCAGCACGCGTACCTGTCCTCGCGAGCTGCGCACGAGGAAAGGGTTGAGCGATTTCACTGCAATCGAGTCGTCCGGTCGAAGGCGTCGGCGAGCCGGCCCCGCGCGGCCCCGGAACGAGTCCGCTCCCGGCACCCGCCAACCGCCAGGTGAGGGGTCTGGACGGCCTGCGCGGTCTGGCGGCTCTGTATGTCGTGCTGTTCCACTGCTGGTTGTACACCTTCCCCGGCTATCCCCGCAGTACGGCGCCGCGTTGGCTGGAGGCGCTGATGTTCGGGCGCCTGGCCGTGGTCTTCTTCCTGGTGCTCTCCGGTTTCTCGCTGGCCATCGCCCCGGCGCGCAAGGGCTGGAGTTCCGGCGGGGTGGGCCGGTTCCTGCGCCGCCGCGCCTGGCGCATCCTGCCGCCGTACTGGGCGGCGCTGGTGATGAGCCTGGTCTTCTCCTGGTTCGTGGTGCCGGCCTCGCACTTCGGGCCGCCCACCGGTGCGACGGTCCTCGTGTACGGCCTCGTCGCCCAGGACGTCATCACCGCTCCGACCCCGAACGGCGCGTTCTGGTCGATCGGGGTGGAGTCCGAGCTGTATCTCCTCTTCCCGCTCCTGCTGCTCGTGCGGCGCAGGTGGGGTGCCGTGGCCACGGTCGCGTGCGTGGCGCTGCCGGTGATCGCCTACGGCCTCACCGCGCCGGGCGCGTCGCCCGTGGAGGGCGGAGGCGGGCTCGCCCCGCATCTCGCTCCCGTCTTCGTCGCCGGCGTGGTGGGCGCCGGGGTCGTCGCCGCGTCCGACCGGGTACGGCGCCTGCCGTGGGCGTGGTTCGCCGTCCTGGCCGCCGTGCCCGTCGTGCTGCTCGGCCTCGCCCGGGGCTCGGTGTGGACGGTGAACCACTACTTCTGGGTGGACCTCGCCGTCGCCCCCGCCATGGCCATGCTGCTCGCGGCGGTCGCCACCGGCCGCCCCGCGGTCCTCGTACGGCTGCTCACCACGCGCCCCCTGCGCGCGCTCGGCGACTTCTCCTACAGCCTCTACCTGATCCATCTGCCGATCGTGATGGCCGTGATCCGCCGGGTGGCCCCGCACTTCGTCGCCCCCGGGCTACCCACGTTCGGGTTCACCCTCGCCGTGGCCGTGCCGGTCTCGGTGGCCGGGGCCTGGGTCTTCGCGAAGATCTTCGAGTTGCCGTTCAAGCGCAACAGATCCTGGAAATCCTTGGTGATAGTGGGTGGTTCCGGGCCGCTCGGCAGGAACCCGAGAGATCGTCAACGGCCTTACGAGGGAGAGGCCGAACGGATCTGACAAGGCGGCGGGCGCGAGCGGCGCCGCCAAAGGCGCCCCGACGCCGGGCCGCCCGCGATCCTTCGGTTTCCGGACACCGTGGCGTCACGGCGGGCGGGGAGGTTTCCGCCGTCCCCCGTGTTGTCCCACATCCGTCCGCCCCAGCCTCTCGTGGGCGCGTGACGCGGAAGGATGACGTGCGCCATGTCCCTGCTTCCGCTCGACGACGTGGTCGAGGCGGCGCCCGTCGCCGCCGTACCGGCCCCCTCCCCCTCCCGGCCGCTGCGCCTGGCCCTGACCCTGCTGCCGCTGGTGCTGATCGCCGGATGGGCGGTGACCGACTGGGAGTCGGCCCGCGGCGGGGCCGCCCGGCTGGCCGTCGCCGACCCCTGGTGGCTGCTGGCCGCCCTGCTGCTCACCGCGCTCGGCTGGGTGGCCGCCGCGTGCGTGCGGCAGGGGGCCGTGGTCGACCGCCTGCCGCCGGGCCCGCTGCTGGCCTCCCAGTTCGCCGCGGGCGTCGCCAACCACCTGCTGCCGGCCAGTATCGGGGCGCACGCGGTGACGCTGCGCTTCCTCCAGCGCCAGAACGTGCCCTTCGCCCGGGCGACCGCCTCGCTGGCCCTGTACTCCCTGGCCAAGCCCGTCGCGAAGACGGCCGTGCTGCTCGTCTTCTTCCTCGCCTGCCCGGACATGCTGCGGCTGCGCGCCGTACTGCCGGGCAGCCGCACGCTGTGGACGGCCGTGGTCGCGGCGACGTCCGGCGCCGCGGCGGCCGGTCTCGCGGTGACGTTCGTACGGCCGTTGCGGCGCCCGGTCATCGGATTCCTGCGCACCGCGCTGTGCGACGCGCGGGAGTTGCACCGGCGGCCCAGCCGGGTGCTCGCGCTGTGGGGCGGGGCCGCCGCCGCTCCGCTGCTCCAGGCCAGCGTGATCGCCGCGGTGGGCGCGGCGCTCGGCCTGCACCTGTCGTGGGCGCAGGTGGTGCTCGCGTTCCTGGCCGCGTCCACCGCGGTCGGCGCCGTGCCCGCGCCGGGCGGCATCGGGCCCGTGGACGCGGCGCTGGTGTACACGATGTCCGCGGCCTACGGCACGCCGGTGGGCATCGGCACGGCCACCGTCGTCACCTACCGGGTCCTGACGGTGTGGCTGCCGCTGGTACCCGGCGCGTTCGTGCTCTCCGCGCTCGTCCACCGCAAGGTCCTGTGAGCCGGACCCGAGGGCGTGCGCACACGACGGGAGGGCTGTCCGGCACCGCGGGAGTCGGTGCCGGACAGCCCTCCGACACCGACTCCCCTGCTTCATCCGCGTGTTGGTCTCAGCTCAGGGCGAACTTCTGGGCGGCGGAGCCGTTGCAGTCGTAGATCTGCAGCCGGGTGCCGTTGGCGGTCGCGCCACTGGGCGAGTCCAGGCAGCGCCCGGACTGCGGGTTGAGCAGCGAACCGTCCGACTGCTGCACCCAGTTCTGCCCGCCGACGCCGTTGCAGTCCCACAACTCGACCTGGGTGCCGTTGGCGGTGCCGTTGCCGACGATGTCCAGGCAGCGGCCGAGCGTCGCGAGCGCACCGCTGGAGCGGTGGTACCAGTGCTGGTCGACGGCGTAGGACTGGCAGTCCCACAGCTGCACGGCCGCGCCGTTGCCGCCGGTGTCGTCGGCGGCGACATCGAGGCACTTGCTGCCGGGGCCGACGGCCGGTGCGCCGCCGTTGACCGAGAACTGCTGCGCGGTGGAGCCGTTGCAGTCGTAGATCTGCAGCCGGGTGCCGTTGGCGGTGGCGCCGCTGGGCGAGTCCAGGCAGCGCCCGGACTGCGGGTTGAGCAGCGAGCCGTTGGACTGCTGCACCCACTTCTGGCCGCCGACGCCGTTGCAGTCCCAGAGTTCGACCTTGGTGCCGTTGGCGGTGCCGTTGCCAACGATGTCGAGGCACTTGCCGATGGTGGACAGGGAGCCGTTCGCGTTGTGCTGCCAGTGCTGGTCCTCGGCGTACGTCTGGCAGTCCCACAGCTGTACGGCGGTGCCGTTGCCGCCGGTGTCGTCGGCGGCGGCGTCGACGCACTTGCCGCCCGGCCCGGTGACCGTGCCCTGCGGTCCGTTGGGCACGTCCGTCGCACCGGAGTATCCGACGGAGACGATGTTGGCCTGGACGGAGTTCTCCGCGGCGTCGGTGGGGTAGCCCGAGACCATCACGCCCTCGAAGAAGGTGCCCCGGTTCCAGTTGCTGTTGTCGCCGCCGGTGCCCAGGATGATGCCGCCCTCCTGGTGCATGGGCTGGTAGCCGCCGCGGGTGGGCAGCGCCCCGTCCCACCAGGTCGACAGGGAGCCGGACTGGGAGTTGCCGCCCTTCAACGCGTATTTCGTCTGGCCGTTGTTCTTCAGTACGGCGGTCACGAACGCGCTGCTGTTGCCCTGGTTGGCGGTGTTGGAGCCGTTGTCGCCCTGGAACATGCCGTTCTCCATGTCGGCCTCGACCCAGGGGCCGGATCCGGTGCAGGGCGAGAAGTAGCACGTGGTGGCGATGGATACGGCGTCCATGTGCCCGTTGCCGGTGTCGGCCGGGGTGCTCTCGGCGTTGCCGTAGTCGAAGCAGCAGTCCGAGCCGACGTGGGTGCCGCTGGCGACCATGTAGGCGCCCTCCGCCTGGCCGTTGACGGCGACACCGGAGGCCACGCCGGTGTAGCGGTAGCCGACGCCCGGGGAGACCCAGATGCCGTAGACCTTGTGCCCGCCGGCCGTGACCGCGATCTCGCTCGCGTCCGCGCCCCGGTCGGCGCCCATGCCGGAGGTGCCCGCGGGGCCCGGGGTGAGGTCGTTGTGGCGTGACGTCTGGTCGTACACCTTGGTGATGCGGCAGGTGGTGTTCTGGCAGAAGGAGTCCTGCTGGCCGGCGTTGGCGTAACCGCCCTGGGCCAGCAGGCCGATGTCCGACGTGGCTCCGTCCGAGGCCCGGGTCACCTGGTACAGCGCGCCGTTGTACGACGCGAACAGGGCGCGCGTGGTGCTGTGCGCGGCGACGCAGGGCGTGCC
This sequence comes from Streptomyces mangrovisoli, assembly GCF_000974985.2. Lineage (GTDB taxonomy): Bacteria > Actinomycetota > Actinomycetes > Streptomycetales > Streptomycetaceae > Streptomyces > Streptomyces mangrovisoli. The sequence goes on from NZ_LAVA02000082.1 coordinate 30,732, forward strand.
CGCGGCGCTGTAGATGTCGCACGGCAGGGAGGTGGCGGCCTGCGACACCGCGGGGAAGCCGATCAGCAGGCCGACGACGAGGCCGAGGACCGACAGCACGCCGGCCGCGGCTCTGGCCAGTCCGAGCGGTCGGCACCCGGAGGCCGCGCCCCCGGAATCATTTTTTGGCATATGCATGACATCCCTTACTGAGTGTGCCGTTCTGTGGGGATCGCACCAGATGTCCATGGATGCTGCTGGTGGTGAGTCGGCTGGAACCTACGCACGCTGTTGGTACGCGTCAATATTTGTTTCATTTTCTGGTGCAGACCCGGGATCCACCCGTCCGAATATGTTTGTTTCTTTGGCCTGGACCATCTCTTTCCGGCCATGACGGCGGTGCCGCGTCGTGGAGGCGACCGGTCGGCCACCTTCACCGGCCGCTCCGGGGCACCGGACCCCGACCCGTCACGACCGCGCGGTGATCGCGACCAAGGCCGGACTGGAGGCCGTCGAGCCCACCGGCGGACCCGGCGGCTCCCCGCTGGTCCGGCCGAACGGCCGGCCGGAGCACGTCCGCGCCGCCATCGACGCCTCGCTGCGCCGCCTGGGCACCGACCAGGTCGAGCTCTGGCAGCTCCACCGCGTCGACCCCGAGGTCCCGCTGGAGGAGACCTGGGGTGCGATGGCCGAGGCCGTCACGGCGGGCAAGGCGCGCCACCTCGGCCTGTCCGAGGTCGGCGTGGACCAGATCCGGCGTGCCCAGGCGATCCACCCGGTCACCACCGTGCAGTCCGAGTTCTCCCTCTGGACCCGTGACGTGCGCGCCGAGGTGCTGCCCTACTGCCAGGAGCACGGCATCGGGCTGCTGCCGTACTCGCCGCTGGGCCGCGGCTTCCTGCTCGGCCGGTTCGGCTCGTTCGACGAGCTGCCCGAGCACGACCAGCGGCGGCGGCTGCCCCGCTTCCAGCAGGACAACCTGCGGGCCAACCTCCGTATCGCGGCCGGGGTCCGCGCGGTGGCCGACCGGCTCGGGGCCACCCCCGCCCAGGCCGCCCTCGCCTGGCTGCACGCCCAGGGGCCGTACGTGGTCCCGATCCCCGGCACCAAGACGCCCAAGTACCTCGCGGACAACGTGAGTTCGGCGGAGGTCCGGCTGTCCGCGGCCGACCTGGCCGAACTCGACGGTCTCCCGGCTCCGGTCGGCGCGCGGTACTGACCGGGCCTCGTCAGCCTCCGGCGGCACCCTCGCAGGCGGCCTCTCCGGCCGCCTGCGGGTGGGCCGCGGGGGTGGGCGGGCGCAGCGGCGTGATGCGCAGCAGCCGCCGGAGCGGACCCGGGACCCACCAGTTGAGGCGCCCGAACAGGGCGACGAGGGCCGGTGCGAGGACACCGCGGATGACGGTGGCGTCCAGGATGATGCCCGCGGCCAGGCCGGTGGACAGGATCTTGACGTCGGTCTGCGGTACGCCGCCGAGCGCGACGAAGGCGAGGAAGAGGATCAGCGCGCCGGAGCTGACCAGCCGCCCGGTGTGCCCGATGCCGCGGACCACGGCCTCGTCGGTGCTGTACCCGGCGGCGTACTCCTCGTTGATGCGGGTGAGGATGAAGACCTCGTAGTCCATCGACAGCCCGAACAGCAGGGCGAAGACGGCGAGTGGCACCCACAGGGTGATCGCGCCGGTCGCGGGCGAGGAGAACAGCGAGGCCCCGTGGCCGTGTTGCCACACCAGCGTGAGCACGCCGAAGGCCGCGGCCAGCGAAAGGGCGTTCAGCAGCAGGGCCTTGACCGGCAGCCAGACGGAGTGCAGGGCACGGCTGAGCAGCAGGAACGTGACGACCACGATGACCGTGACGATGATCCACAGATTGCCGCCGTAGAGGGCGTGGAGGAAGTCGCCGTCCTGGGCGGGTGTACCGCCGACCCGGGCGCCGGGCACGGCGGCCGCCGCGTCCCGCAGCTGGGCGAGGGCGTGCTTGCCCGCGTCGGTGGTGGCGTCGGCGGGGCTCCAGGCGGCGGCGACGTGCACGCCGTCACGGCTCCAGGCCGCCGGTTCGACCACGGTGACCCCGCCCGGCGCGGTGATGCTGCCGTCCGCGGGCAGCAGGATCTCGGTGGGGCGCAGGACGCCCGCCCCGATGCCCGAGTCGGTGAGCGCCTTCAGCCCGGCGCGGGCCTCGGCGGAGGCGGTGGTGGCCTGGGCGGCGGCCAGCGGGTGGCCGAGCCGGAGGGAGAACACCGGGGCGATCAGCGCGGCCAGGAGCGCCAGCGCCCCGCAGGTGGCGGCGACCCGGTGCCGTACGACCGCCGCGGCGATCGCCGTCCACATCCGGCTCACCGTGCCCGGCGGGCGCTTGCGCGGCCATTCGAGCCGGGAGCCGGCGGCGTCCAGGATGACCGGCAGCAGGGTGATGGACACGGCCACGCTGATCAGCGGGATCAGCATGCCGGCCAGGCCGATGCTGCGCAGGAACGGCACGCTGGTCAGCGCGAGGGCCGCGAGGCTCACGGTCACCGTGATGCCGGAGAACACCACCGAACTGCCCGCCGTGGCCGCCGAGACGAGCACCGCCTCGCGGTCGCTGCGGCCCGCCGCGCGCTCCTCGCGCCAGCGCGTCACGACGAGCAGCGCGTAGTCGATGGCGACGCCCAGCCCGACCAGCGCCACGATGTTCTGCACCAGGTTGGACATGGTGGTGGCGTAGGTGAGGGAGTAGATGCCTACGAAGGTGGTCGGGATGGCGACCGCGGCGATCAGCAGCGGCAGCAGCGCCAGCAGGGAGCCGAACACGATCGCCAGCACGACCAGGGCCGCGACGCCCGCCAGGATCGTCTCCACCAGCACGCTGTTGCCGCTGTTGGAGCCGCCGGAGGCGAGCACCGAGGCGCCCGTGACGCGCAGCGGCTCCCCGCCCACCCGGGTCCCGGCCAGCGACTTCTCGAGGGCGGGCAGGGCCTTGGCGTAGGGGTCGGAACTGGTGTGGTCGGGCACCGGGTAGACGACGAGGAACGTCGTCCGCCCGTCCTTGGAGACGTACGCCGCCGCCCGGCCCGGGTCGCTCACGGCCGAGGCGGTCCGGGCCCCCGGCAGGGCGCCGCGCACCGTCCCCTCCGCCGACCGCAGCGTGTCCCGCGCGCCGGGGGACGCGAGGCCGCCCTCCGGCAGACGGGCGACCACGATCAGCGGGTCGGCCGCGCCGCCCGACCCGAACGTGCGCATGATCGTCTCGTTGGTCTCGTAGGCGGGCTGGCCCGGCAGGTCGAACGCGAACGACAGCCTGCCGCCCGACTCCGCGGCCGACACCGCGCCGGCGAGCGCGAGCACCACCCAGGCCACGATCACCGTCCAGCGGTGGGCCAGTGACCAGCGGGTGATGGCCGGCACGGGGCCGCCGCCCGCGCCTGCCACCAGGGGATCGGCGGCAGATCGCTCAGTTTCTGAGAGACTCATGGTCCGAGAATACGCCGCCTATCCTTGGCCCGTGGCAACCGACGGCATCTCTCCCGGTGAGGACCCGCGCGCATCCGCCTCCGCATCCGCTTTCGGCCCGGACCCGCGCGCGCTGCGCCGAGGACAGATCACCGACGCGCTGCGCCGCTACGGGACGGACTCCACGCGCCTCGCCCACGCGTTCGCCGCCGCGCACGAGTTGCGGCCCGCGGATCTCTTCGCGCTCGTGGCGGTCCTGACCGCCGAACGCGCGGGCGATCCGCTCACCCCGGGCGGGCTCCAGCGCCATCTGCGGCTGTCGTCCGCGGGGACCAGCTATCTGATCGACCGTCTCGAGGCCGCGGGCCACGTCCGTCGCAGCCGCGAGGACAGCGCCGACAACCGGAAGGTCCGGCTGCGCTACACCGAGGGCGGGATGCGGACCGCCCTGTCCTTCTTCGGGCCGCTGGCCGACTCCACCACGGCCGTGCTCGACGGATTCGACGACGCGGAGATCGACGTGGTCGCGCGCTTCACGGCGGCGATCGCCGACGCGATGAACGCGCACGTGGAGAATCTCTGAGGGGGCGGCTCCGCCTGGGGTCGAGTGCTGGTGCGGCGCCGTGGGGGCTGATCGCGCAGTTCCCCGCGCCCCTGGGGGGTGTGGCCTCAGGGGGCGTGGTCGGCCCGGGCATGCCGCCCCGACCACGCCCTGAAAGGGGCAGGGGGAACTGCGCGACCAGCCCCCGCGGCGCCGCAGGGGTGTGACCTCAGGGGCTTCGTCGACTCCGGCCGTGCCCCGATAGGGGCGCGGGGAACTGCGCGATCGCCCCCACCCCGCCGCGGGTGAAATACCGCTGAAACCAACGGAGTTCACCGCAGCTCGCTGGCCGTCCCCCCACCGGACACGCTACAAAGGCATGCACCCGCCACAGCACAGCCGCAGGCGCACCCGTACCCCCCACCCGCACTTCGACGCCGCCGCCGAGGAATCCATGTCCAGATTTGTCACGTACCTGACACTAGGGGCCCTGCTCGTGCTGGGTACCCCCACCGCCCGGGCCGCCACCGACGCCGCTCCCCCGGCCGCCGGCGAGCGAACGGTCGCCGCGACCGCGACCGCAGACAGCTCGGCCGCCGACGCCTCGGCCACCCGCGACTGGCAGCCCCCGCTGTCCACCCGCGGCCGCTACATCGTCGACGCCGCCGGGAACCGCTTCCGCCTCAAGGCGGCCAACTGGGACGGCGCGCAGGGCTCGTGGACCGGCAGCGGCAGCGAGAGCGACCCCGCGAACCACCACGCCGGGCAGGACTCCTACGGCATTCCGCTGGGTCTCGACCGGGCGCCGCTGGCCACCCTGCTGGCCGACTTCCACCAACTGGGCATCAACTCCGTCCGGTTGCCGTTCTCCAACGCGTTGGTCCACTCGACGACCCCCGTGCCGGACGCGGCCGTCGCCGCCAACCCGCAGCTGCGCGGGGACACCCCGCTCCAGGTCTACGACGCAGTCGTCTCCGCGCTCTCCGACAGCGGGTTCGCGGTCATCCTCAACAACCACACCAACACCTCCCGTTGGTGCTGCGGAGTCGACGGCAACGAGCGCTGGAACAGCAGCCAGACCACCCAGCAGTGGGCCGACGACTGGGTGTTCATGGCGCGCCGCTACGCCACGGTCCCCGGCGTGGTGGGCGCCGACCTCTACAACGAGGTGCGCCGCGACGTGCTGAACGACCCCAACTGGGGCTCCGGCGACGACCACGACTGGTTCGCCGCCGCCCAGCTCGCCGCCGACCGCATCCTCACCGAGGCCGACCCGAACCTGCTCATCGTCATCGAGGGCATCAACTGGACCGGCCTGCCGGTCGACGGACTGCCCCACGGACGGCCCGTGCTGACCCCCGCGCAGACCCTCTCCCACACCCTCGTCGTCAGCCACAAACTCGTCTACTCCGCGCACTTCTACGGCTACACCGGCCCCCAGCACAGCGGCGCCACCGGCATCGGGGAGACCCACGACGCGCGCTATCAGGACCTCAGCCGGACCGACCTCTACCAGGCCCTGTCGGACGAGGCGTTCTTCGTGGAGGACTCCGGCAAGCACTACACGGCACCGGTGTGGGTCAGCGAGTTCGGCATCGGCGCCGGGGAGACCAACGACGCCGCCCGCACCTGGTTCACCAACATCACCGACTACTTCGCCGACCACGACACCGACTTCGCCTACTGGCCGCTGGTCGGCTGGGAGGGCCACGACGACTGGGCGCTGCTGCGCTACGACGAGAACGGCGGACAGCACGGCATCCTCGACGACGCCGACTGGCGCGCCACCGCATGGAACCACCTCCGGTCGACCGCCGGCCTGACCGGGCCCGTCGCCGCCGTACCCGACTGGCAGATGCTCGACACCGATCACGGGGACTACGTGCAGTCGCTGCGGGTGCGGGCGCAGGGCGACTGGGACTCCGGCGCCTCCAAGGCCGTATGCCCGGACGGTCTGCGGCTCGCGGGCCTCGGCCACACCTCCGGGCGCGGGCTGTGCACCGACGTGACCGCGGGCGACCTGCGCGCCTCGGGCTCCGCGCAGACCGTCGTCACCGACGAGCGCTACGTCCCCTCGGGCGGCGACTGGGCGTCCGGCTACACCAAACTCCAGTGCCCGGCGGGGAACTTCCTCATCGGCTACAGCCACCGGGGCACGAAGGTGTCGGCCGCGCTGTGCGTGCCCGCCCGGACCACGCTGGGCACCTCGGGCCGCACGGTCTGGTTCGACCGTTCCGACAACCGGCCCAGCGGCGCCGCGGGCGCCGACTTCGCGAGCGGGGACTACAAGGGGCAGTGCGCGGACGGCGAGTACGCGGCCGGCATCGCCTTCACGACCCGGCTGGGCGCCTCCCCGGGACCGGCCGCCCTACTGTGCCGGAGTCTGACCTGAGCGGTACCGCGGACGCGGCGGCCACCGCCAACCCCACGCCGACGAGGAGGAACAGCCCGTCGCAGACCCGCAGGACGACCGTCTCGAAGCGGTGGCGGCCCGGCCGGGGCCCCAGCCGCACCGGAGCCTTGTCCTGCGGGTCCACGGTCACCCGTACCCGCGCCCCCACCGCGAGGCGGTTGCCGCCCGTGTCGAGGGCACGGCGCGGCAGACCCGCGGGCAGCGCGAGGTCGTAGGAGTACGAGGTGTCCGTACGGCCGAGGTGGGTGGCGTCCCGGTGCACGTGCTCCTGGCGCACGGTGGCCGTGACCTCGACCCCGCGCTCGCGCAGCGCCCGTGCCTCCGCGGCGAAGGTGCCGGTCACCGCGTGCACCAGGAACACGCAGGTCAGGGCCCATCCTGCGACGGCGGACCGGCCGCCGGTGGCCGCCCAGCCGGCCAGGCCGAGGACGATGGACGTGCCCAGCGCGGCGGCCGCGCACCAGGCGTCGCCGTGCGGGTAGGCCAGCCGCTCGTACCGGGTCGCGCCCAGGATCAGCAGGGCACCGAGCCCGAGGCCCGCCATCGGGGCGGCCGCTAGCAGCCGGCGGCGGGGCGTGGCGAACGCGGCGAGCGCCGCAACGAGCGTCCTGCGCACGGCGCGTCCCCCCGAAACAGCCCTGAACCACCCGGAGTCCGTGCCGCCAGGGTGGCGTACGGCGCCGCCCCGCGCCAGAGGTGCCGCTGGGTCCTCTTCGGAGGGGAGACGGCGACGGGCGCCGGAAGGAGGCGACCGCGGGGGTCAGCCAGGGATCTCCTGCTCGCTCCAGATGATCTTTCCCTCGGCCGTGTACCGGGCGCCCCAGCGGTGCGACAGCTGCGCCACGAGGAACAGGCCCCGGCCGCCCTCGTCCATGCTGCGGGCGTGCCGCAGCCGCGGCGCCGTGCTGCTGGCGTCGGCAACCTCGCAGGTCAGCCGGGAGTCGCGGAGCAGCCGTAGCCGGATCGGCGGGGCCGCGTGGCGGATCGCGTTGGTGACCAGCTCGCTGACGATGAGTTCGGTCGTCATGGCGAGTTCCGTGTAACCCCACGCCTCCACCTGCCGGGTCGCCGCCGCGCGGACCGTGGCGACGGCGGCCGGCTCCAGCGGGACGTCCCACGACACCACGTCGTCGGGGCCGAGGACGCGGGTGCGGGCCAGCAGCAGGGCGATGTCGTCGGAGTGCGGCAGCGGCACGAGCCGGCGCACCGCGGAGGTGCACAGCGTCGCGAGGTCGACGCCGGGCTCCGAGAGCGCGGCCGCGAGACGGGACATGCCGGCCTCCATGTCGCCGTCCGCGCCCTCGACGAGACCGTCGGTGTAGAGGCCGACGAGGCTGTGCTCGGCAAGTTCGATCTCGGTGGCCTCGAACGCCATTCCGCCCAGTCCGAGCGGCGGCCCGGCGGGGATGTCCGGGAAGGTCACCTGTCCGTCGGGGGTGACGACGACGGGCGGCGGGTGCCCGGCGCGGGCCATGGCGCACCGTCGGGTGACGGGGTCGTAGACGGCGTACAGGCAGGTCGCGCCGAGGAAGCCGGCCGTGCTGCGCCGGGCCGGCTCGGCCCCGGCCTCCTCGTCGCTCAACCGCATGACCAGGTCGTCGAGATGGGCCAGCAGTTCGTCCGGGGGCATCTCCATGTCGGCGAGGGTCTGTACGGCCGTGCGGAGGCGGCCCATGGTCGCCGCCGCGCCGATGCCGTGCCCGACGACGTCGCCCACCACGAGCCCCACCCGGGCGCCGGACAGCGGGATGACGTCGAACCAGTCGCCGCCGACACCTCCCGCGGTGTCCGCCGGCAGGTAGGAGGAGGCGACGTCGAGCGCGGTCCCACCGGTCAGGGCGTGCGGCAGCAGGCTGCGCTGGAGGGTGACCGCCGCCGTGTGTTCCTGGGTGTAGCGGCGGGCGTTGTCGACGCAGAGGGCGGCCCGCGCCACCAACTCCTGGGCGAGCAGCACGTCGTCGTCGGCGAAGGGGGCCTTGTTGACCGAGCGGACGAACGTCGTCAGGCCGAGCGCGGTGTTGCGGGCGCGCATGGGCACCGAGATGAGCGAGTGCAGTCCGAACTCGCGGATGCGCGCGGTGCGTTCGGGCTGCTCGGCGCCCCACAGCCCGTCGTCGGGGTCGACCACGGGAATGAGTACGGGGCCGCCGCTGAGCAGCAGGTCCAGTCCGTGCGGCGGGGGCAGGAAGGCGACCTCCTCCCCGACCCCGACGACGGCCTCGGGGCAGCCCTCGCGCACCGAGCTGAGCCCGGCCCGGCGCATCACCGGCCGGTCCGGGTCCGTTTCCCCCGGACCACCGGCAGCGTCGTCCGCCTCCCCGTCCGCTTGCTGTTGCGCTGTGCCGTCCGCTTCTCCGTCCGGATGCCGTTCCGCTTCCGGTCGCGTCCGCGCGAGCCGGTCCGGGGCCGCCCGCTCCCCGGTGCGCGGGGCTCCGGTGCGCGGGGCTCCGACGGCGTCGCCGTCCGCGCTGAGCGCCTGGTCGAGCAGGTCCACGATGACCAGGTCCGCGAACCGGGGGACGGCGAAGTCGGCCAGCTCCTGGGCGGTGCGGGTCACGTCCAGGGTGCGGCCGATGCTCATGCCGGCCTCGTTGACCAGGGAGAGCAGTCGGCGGGCGGTCCAGCGCTCGGTGATGTCGGCGACCATGTAGCACACGCCGGTGACCGAACCGCCGGCGTCCAGCAGCGGGAAGAACGAGGTCGAGTAGGCACGCTGGCGGTGCGGGTCGGCCCAGCTCCAGCCGACGTACTCGTGCTCGGTGATCGCCCGTCCGGTGGCCAGCACCTGGCGCATCAGCTCCTCGTTGTCCCGCGCCTGGAGTCCGGGCAGCAGCTCGCTCAGCGTGTGCCCGAGCCGCTGTTCCCGGGGCACCCCGCCGAAGCGTTCGAGGGTGTCGTTGAGCCAGACGTAGCGCAGCTGCGGGTCCATCACGGCCATGCCGACCGGGGCGCGGGTCAGGAATCCGTCGAGGACCGAGTCGCCCATCGTCCACTGCTGGCGCAGCTGGCGCGCCGAGATCAGGAAGCACTCCCGGCCGCCGACCGCGAAGGACGCCGAGACCCGCAGGTCGACGTCGATGGCGCGGCCGTCCCGGTGCAGCAGCGGGACCAGACCGTTCCAGCCCTGGCCGGCCCGGCAGCGGGCCGCGACCCGGGCAACGCGCGCGGGGTCCTCCGGCGGGGCGAGCAGCGGCCTGCCGGATCGGCCGACGACCTGTGCGGCCTCGTAGCCGAGAAACGCCTCGGCGCCCCGTGTCCACGCGATGACGTCGCCGTCCGCGGAGACCACCGCGGCGGCGTCCGTGGAGGCGTCGATGAACTCGCGCGGCCCCGCGGACGCGGCCGCGTCGGAACCTTCTCGCGCAGAGTCCATGGATCCCATCCTCGTCACGACCCATGGTGCTGCCAGTTCGCCCGACGCGCATGGTGCGGACCCGGGCGGGCGGCCGCCGCGCGCCCCGGTCGGGCCGCCCGCCGGGGCGCGACCCGCGGCCATGCCATGCCACGCCGCCCACAGCCCGCAGCTCGTAGCTCGCCGGACGGTGCACGGTGCACGGCGACGGCGCACGGCGTACGACCGCCCGTCGCCCGTCACACAGCCGCCGGAGCGGCGTGCGGGCAGGACCGGGGGCACGATGGAGAGGCCGGGCGGCACGAGGGTCCCGGCGGAGGAGGACCTGCGATGACGGCCGAATCCTTCGGGACCGGAGCCGGGGAGCCCGGTGCCGGGTCGCCCCGTGCGACCGGTCTGCTCGACGTCCTCAGCGTGGCCGCCGTGGTCCTGGACGCCAACGGGCGCATCGTGTTCTGGACCCCGCAGGCCGAGGAGCTGTGGGGCTACACCGCCGAGGAGGCGCTGGGCGAGTACGCGGCGCGGCTGTTCGTCCACCCCGAACACCTCAAGGCCGTGGTGAGCCTGTTCGCCGAGGTGCTCGCCACCGGGCGCAGCTGGGCCGGGGCGTTCCCCATCCGGCGCAAGGACGGCAGCACCCGGCTGACGGAGTTCCGCAACATGCGGCTGCTCGACGACCTGGGCGACGTCTACGCGCTGGGCCTCGCGGCCGACCACACCCTGCTGCAACGCGTGGAGACCGACCTCGCGCTGTGCGAGCGGCTGATCAACCAGTCGCCCATCGGTCTCGCCCTGCTCGGCCCCGATCTGCGCTACCTCCTGGTCAACCCCGCTCTGGAGCGCATCGACGGCATCCCCGCCGAGGACCACATCGGACGCGGGCTGCGCGAGACGCTGCCGTTTCCCGACATCGACACCGTCGAGTCGGCGATCCGCCAGGTGCTCACCACCGGCACGCCGCTGCTGGACCAGTACCACGTGGGCCGACCGCCGGCCGACCGCGACCACGAGCACGCCTGGTCGCTCTCGTTCTACCGGCTGGAGGACCCGGGCGGACGGGTGCTGGGCGCGGCGGTGGCGGTCGTCGACGTCACCGAGCGGCACCGCGCGGCCGCCGAGGCGGACCGGGCCAGGCGGCGCCTCGCCCTGGTCGCGGAGGCCTCGACCCGGGTCGGCACCACCCTGGAAGTGGAGCAGACCGCGCGCGAGCTGGCCGAGATCGCCACGCCCGAGCTCGCGGACGTGGTCGCCGTCGACGTCCTCGACGCGGCGCTCGCCTGCCGGCAGTCGCGCAAGCCGGACAACGGCCCGGAACTCTTCCGCGCCCTCGCCCTGAAGGCGGCCCATCCCACCGTCGCGCTGCGCGCGGCCGACCCGCCGGGCGATCTGGCGTCGTACGACGGGGACCGGCTCGTCACCCTCTGCGTGCACACCGGCCGTCCGGTGCTGGTCCGGCACGTGGGCGAGCGGGATCTGCCGCGGATCGCCCGGGACGCCGAGGGCACGGCGCTGCTCGCGCAGGCCGGTGTGCACTCCTACCTCGCGGTGCCGCTGATCGCCCACGGCGAGGTGCTCGGCGCGCTGGACCTCAAGCGGACCCGCAATCCGGTCCCCTTCGACGACGACGACGTCGTGCTGGCCGGTGAGCTGGCCAGCCGGGCGGCCGTCGCGATCGACAACGCGCGCTGGTTCCAGAGCGTGCGCAACACGGCGCTGACCCTCCAGCGCAGTCTGCTGCCCGACCATCCGCCGCACCGCACCGGTCTGGAGCTGGCGTCGCGCTACCAGCCCGCGCAGGCCACCAGCGAGGTCGGCGGCGACTGGTACGACGTCATCTCCCTCACCGACGACAAGACCGCGCTGGTCGTGGGCGACGTCATGGGCAACGGCATCGACGCCGCCGCCACCATGGGGCGGCTGCGCACCGCCACCTGTGCCTACGCCGATCTGGACCTGGATCCCGGCGATGTGCTCCAGCACCTCGACAAGATCACCTGCGATCTGGAGCACTACATCGTCACCTGCCTCTACGTCGTCTACGACCCGCGCACCCGCACGTGCCGCATCGCCAACGCCGGGCACATGCCGCCCGCGGTCTCCCGGCCCGGCAGGCCGCCCGCCCTGCTCGACCTGCCCCCGGGCGCGCCGCTCGGCGTCGGCGGGATCACCTTCGAGACCAGCACCGTCGAGCTCGGTCCGGGCGATCTGCTGGTCCTGTACACCGACGGTCTGGTGGAGACCCGGCGCGACGCCATCGACGACCGGCTCGACGCGATGCTCGGCTTCCTCGACGATCCGCGGCGTCCGCTGGAGGAGACCTGCGACCTGCTGCTGTACGGGCTGCGGCACCCCGACGACCACGACGACGTGGCGCTGCTCGTCGCCCGTGCCGTGTAGGGGTACGACGCCCCGGCCGGCCGTACGCCGCGGCGGACGGTGGCCGGTGGGCCGGGCGGACGGCGGGCCGGTGGCCGGTGAGCCGGGCGGACGGTGGCCGGTGGCCGGACGGCCGGTGGCTCCGGCCGCCCGTCCCGCCGCCTCCGTCCTGCCGCCGCCAGCCTCCCGTCTCGCCCCCGCCAGGCCCGCGTCTCGCCCATGCCGCGCCCCGTCGGGCCCGCGTCTCGTCACCGCCGCGCCCCCGCCGGGCCCCGTCTTGCCGCCGCCGGGCCCCCGGCGCAGGCTTGACCCATGGCACGCGACGGTCCCACGCTCATCGGCTCGGTCCAGCGGGCGTTCCGCCTGCTGGAGGCGATGGGGGCGCACGAGAACGGGGCGCCCGCGAAACAGCTCGCCCGTGAGACGGGACTGCCCCTGGCCACCGCCTACCACCTGCTGCGGACGCTGGTCCACGAGGGATACGCGCGCAAGCTCGACGACGGCGGGTTCATCCTCGGCGACAAGATCCAGGGACTGAACACGGCCGGCCGCGAACAGGCGCTGCTGAGCCGGGTCCGCCCGACCCTGGCCGGGCTGCGCGACGAGCTGTCGACCGCCGCGTACCTCACCTTCTACGAGGAGGGCGAGATACGGGTCGCGGAGATCGTCGACGGGCCCCGGGCGCCGCGGGTCGACCTGTGGGTGGGCTTCGAGGACGCCGGGCACGCGACCGCGCTCGGCAAGTCCGTGCTGCGCGAGCTCGACGAGGAGGCCCGCGCGGACTACCTCTCCCGGCACCACCTCGCCGACCTCACCCCGCGGACCATCACGGACCGGCCGGAGCTGCTGCGGCGGCTGGCCGACGCGCCCATGGCCCCGGCCGTCACCGATCTGGAGGAGTACGCCCTCGGGACGGTCTGTGTCGCCGTGCCGGTCTACAGCGGCTCCACCCTCGGCTCGCTCGGGGTGTCGATGCGGGCCGACCGGCTGTCCCGGCTGGAGGAGGTCCGCAGCCACCTCATGCCCGCCGCGGAGCGCGTCACGCGGAGTCTGTCGCTCAGTATCTGAAATCCCTCGGCTTGTCCGAGCGGGCCCGAACAGAGTTTCCTATGGGAAACAGACATTTCGAGCGCATGCGACGCCCGGGGGCCGCCGCATGCCGTGCCCACAGGCGAGGACTTCCGACAGCACATGAGCCAGGCCCGAGACCATGGCAGCGACCACTGGCCCGCGCGGCGCATCCGGACGGCGGCGACCGACCCGGCGGCCCCTCCCTGGATACGTGCCGCCGTGCACCTGTGCTCCGGCACCCCGGCGCTCCCCCTCCTGATCGTCCTGGCCGTCGCGGTCATCGACCTGGTCAACGGTTCGGGGCTCAGCTGGGTTCCCCTGCTCGCCGCCGCACCCGCACTCGCCGCCACCACCAGCACCCCGCGCGGGGTGCTGAGCGTGGGACTGCTGGCCGTGGCGCTGGGCGCCGCGCTCGGCACCCGCCACAACGCGCCCAGTCACGAGCTGACGATCATGCTCGCCGCCGTGGTCGCGGTGACCCTGGCCGGCGCGCTGGCCAGTTGGCTGCGCGAGCGCCGGGAACGCGTCCTGGCCGCCGTCCGGTCCGTCGCCGAGGCCGCGCAGCACGCCCTGCTCCAACCGGTGCCGACGGTCGTCGGCCCCTTCCAGGTCGCCGTGCGCTACAGCGCCGCGGCCGCCGAGGCCCGCATCGGCGGCGACCTCTACGCCCTCTTGCCCACCCCCTACGGGGTCCGGCTGATCGTCGGCGACGTGCGCGGCAAGGGCCTGCCCGCCGTCGGCACCGCCGCCCTCGTGCTCGGCGTGTTCCGTGAGGCCGCCTACGACGAGCCGGACCTGCTGGAGGTGGTCGGCCGCATCGAGCGCAGCCTCGCCCGGAACCTGGGCCCCGACGACTTCGTCACCGCCGTCGTCGCCGGCTACCCGAAGGAGGGGCGCCTGGAGGTGGTGAACTGCGGCCACGCGCCCCCGCTGCTGGTGCGGGACTCCGCCGTCGTACCGGTCGAGCCGGCCCTGCCGACCCCGCCGCTCGGCCTGCGCGGGCTGACCGGCGAGGACCCGAACCTGCATGTGCTGCCCTTCCGGGACGGCGATCAGCTGCTGCTCTACACGGACGGCGTCACCGAGGCGCGCAACCACGCCCGCGACTTCTATCCGCTCGCCGAGGGGCTCGCCCGGCATGTCTCCGACGAGCCGGTGCGGACCCTGTCCGCGCTCCACGGCGAACTCCTCGCCCATGTCGGCGGACGGCTGCACGACGACGCGGCCCTGCTCCTGCTGCGCATCCCGCACCCGGCCGGCACGTCGCTGCCCGCCGCGGGACGGCGGGGCGGCGAGCGCGACGGCCCGCGTCCCGGGACGCCGCCGCACCGCCCGGACGTGATCTTCCAGTCGGGCGGCTGACCCACGCCGCCGCCCGGCCCGCAGCCACCCCCTGACGCCCCACGCCCCGCAGGCACCCCTGCCGCCACCGTCCCGCACAACCCCGGCGCCACCGCCCCGCGCCCGTCCCTCACCCACACGGACCGCCTGACGCCGGAATCGTTGCGACCGGACGCGGGAGCGCCGAGTCTGAGGAGGGATCCGGCGCGAGAGGGCGTGCGATGACGAACGACGACGGCACGGCGGACAGGGAACGGCTGCGGCTGGCGGAGGCCGACGCGGGACAGGCGGCCTGGCGTCGCTGGGGACCGTACCTGAGCGAGCGGCAGTGGGGCACGGTCCGCGAGGACTACAGCCCCGACGGCGAGGCGTGGTCGTACTTCACCCACGACCAGGCCCGCTCGCGCGCCTACCGCTGGGGCGAGGACGGCATCGCGGGCGTCAGCGACGACAAGCAGCGCCTGTGCTTCGCGCTCGCCCTGTGGAACGGCCGCGACCCCATCCTCAAGGAGCGGATGTTCGGCCTCACCAACGCCGAGGGCAACCACGGCGAGGACGTGAAGGAGTACTGGTTCCACCTCGACTCCACGCCCACGCACTCGTACATGAAGTACCTCTACAAGTACCCGCAGAACGCCTTCCCCTACGAGGACCTGCTCGCCACGAACCGCTCCCGCGGGCGGGACGAGTTCGAGTACGAGCTCCTCGACACGGGCGTCTTCGACGAGGACCGCTACTTCGACGTCTTCGTGGAGTACGCGAAGGCGGGACCCGAGGACCTGCTGGTCGAGATCACCGCGCACAACCGGGGCCCGGACGACGCCGACCTGCATCTGCTGCCGACCCTGTGGTTCCGGCACACCTGGTCCTGGGCGGGCGGCACGGCGGTGCCGAGCCTCGGCCTGGAGCCCGGGGCCGTGCGCGCCGACCACGAGGAGCTGGGCACCCGCCGGCTCTACTTCTCCGGCGCGAGCGAGGTCCTGTTCACCGGCAACGAGACCAACGACGAGCGGATCTTCGGCACCCCGAACGCGACGCCGTACGTCAAGGACGGCATCGACCGCTGCGTGGTGCACGGCGAGCGGGACGCCGTCGACCCCGGCCACACCGGTACCAAGGCCGCCGTCCACCACCGGCTCACCGTGCCCGCCGGAGGCAGCGCCACGGTCAGGCTGCGGCTCACCGACACCGCTGTCGGCGACGCCTTCGCCGACTTCGAGGAGATCTTCCAGGTGCGCCGCGCCGAGGCCGACGTGTTCTTCGAGGGCGTCGTGCCGGACACCCTCGGCGAGGACGAGCGGCGGCTCGTGCGGCAGGCGCTCGCCGGGATGCTGTGGAGCAAGCAGTACTACTACCTGGACGTCGAGCGCTGGCTCGCGGAGCACGGCGCCGACCCGCTGGCCGCCGACCCCCGGCTGCGCAACAGCGCCTGGTTCCACATGGTCAACGACGAGGTCATGTCGATGCCGGACACCTGGGAGTACCCCTGGTTCGCGGCCTGGGACCTCGCCTTCCACACCATCGCCCTGTCCATGGTCGACATCGGGTTCGCCAAGTCCCAGCTGGAACTGCTGCTGCGCCGCCTGTATCTGCACCCCAACGGGCAGATCCCGGCGTACGAATGGAACTTCGGCGACGTCAACCCGCCCGTGCACGCGTGGGCCGTGCTGTTCGTGTACGAGCTGGAGAAGCACCGCACCGGGCGCGGGGACCGCGTGTTCCTGGAGAACGCCTTCCACAAACTGACCAAGAACTTCGCCTGGTGGCTCAACCGCAAGGACGCCGACGGCAACAACGTCTTCCAGGGTGGCTTCCTCGGCCTGGACAACATCGGCGTCTTCGACCGCAGCGCCCCGCTGCCCACCGGCGGCAGCCTCGACCAGGCCGACGGCACCGCGTGGATGGCCCTCTACTGCCAGAACCTGCTGGAGATCGCCGTCGAGCTCGCCGTGGACAACCCGGTCTACGTCGAGCAGGCACAGACGCTCTTCGAGCACTTCGCGTGGATCGCCGTCGCCGCCAACCGCATCGGCAAGCACAACACCTCGCTGTGGGACGAGGACGACGGCTTCTTCTACGACGTGCTGCGGCTGCCCGACGGCGGCGCGACCCGGCTGAAGGTGCGCTCCATGGTCGGCCTGATCCCGCTCGCCGCGACCAGCGTGGTGGGCGGCTGGACCGACCGGCGCTTCCCCGAACTCGTCAGCGGCGCCAAGGACTTCATCGAGCGGCATCCGGCCGTGGCCGACCTCGTCGCCTCCCGCGGCGGACTCCGGCCGGGCGAGGACGGGCGGCATCTGTTCGCGCTCTTCGACAAGGAGCGGCTGCGGCGGATCCTGCACCGGATGCTCGACGAGGACGAGTTCCTCGGACCGCACGGCATCCGCTCCCTGTCGAAGTACCACGCGGACCACCCGTACACCTTCGACGTGCACGGCCAGAGCTACGGCGTCGGCTATCTGCCCGCCGAGTCCGACTCGGGGATGTTCGGCGGCAACTCCAACTGGCGCGGCCCGGTGTGGTTCCCGGTCAACATCCTCCTGCTGCGGGCCCTGTTGAACCTGCACGCGTACCACGGCGACGACTTCACCGTGGAGTGCCCGACCGGTTCGGGGCGGCAGCTGACCCTGTACGAGGTCGCCCGTGAGATCTCCGACCGGCTCACCTCGACCTTCCTGAAGGACGCCGACGGCCACCGCCCGGTGCACGGCGCGCAGCCCAAGTTCGCCAAGGACCCGCACTGGAAGGACCTGATCCTCTTCCACGAGTACTTCCACGGCGACAACGGCGCGGGCCTCGGCGCCTCGCACCAGACCGGCTGGACGGGCCTCGCGGCGGTCACCGCCACCCTGTTCCATGTCGTCGGCTCGGGCGACTGGGGCGCGCTGCGCGAGGAGCCGCTGTCATGACCGTCATCTACGAGATCAACACCCTGCTCTGGCTGGGCGAGTTGACCGCCCGCTACGGCCACCCGGTCACCCTGGGCGAGGTGCCGGGCGAGGTGTGGGACGAGGTCGCGCGGCCCGGCGTGGACACCGTGTGGCTCATGGGTGTGTGGGAGCGCAGCCCGGCCGGTCTGGAGATCGCCCTCGGCAACGAGGAACTGCTCTCCTCCTTCCGGCAGGCGCTGCCCGGCCTGACCACGGCCGACATCGCCGGATCGCCGTACTGCGTACGCGACTACGTCGTCGACGCGCGGCTCGGCGGGCCCGCGGGGCTGGCCGTGGCGCGCGGTGAACTCGCCGCGCGCGGGCTGCGGTTGATCCTCGACCTGGTGCCCAACCATGTGGCCCCCGACCATCCGTGGCTGACCAGACGCCCGTCGTGCCTGGTCCAGGGCACCGCCGACGACCTCGCCCGCGACCCCGGCGGCTTCCTCGAGGTCGGCGGCCGGGTCTTCGCACGCGGCCGGGACCCCTACTTCCCGGCCTGGCCGGACGTGGTGCAGCTGGACGCCTTCAGCGACGACCTGCGCGAGGCCCTCGTCGACACGTTGGTCTCGATCGGCGACCAGGCCGACGGCGTGCGCTGCGACATGGCGATGCTGCTGATGAACGACGTCTTCGCGAAGACCTGGGGGGACCGGGCCGGGGACGCCCCGGTGGAGGACTTCTGGCCGTACGTCATCCCCCGCGTCCGCGCACGCCATCCGGAGATGCTGTTCGTCGCCGAGGCGTACTGGGACCTCGAATGGGCGCTCCAGCAGCAGGGGTTCGACCACTGCTACGACAAGCGGCTCTACGACCGCCTGGTGAACGAGGACGCCGCCGCCGTCCGCGGGCATCTCCAGGCGGGGCTCGACTACCAGCGCGGCCTCGTGCGCTTCCTGGAGAACCACGACGAGCCCCGGGCCGCCGCCGTCCTGCCGGGCGCGCGGGAGCGCGCGGCGGCCGTCGCCGTCGCCACCCTGCCCGGCGCCACCCTCTGGCACGAGGGCCAGTTCGAGGGGCGCCGGGTGCGGGTGCCGGTGTTCCTCTCCCGGCGGCCCGAGGAGCCGGCCGACGAGTCGCTGCGCGCCTTCCACGACCGGCTGGTCGCGGCGGTCGCGCCCGTGCGGACCGGCGACTGGCGTCCGCTGGACGTCACGGGGTGGCCGGACAACGAAACCCACCGCGATCTGCTCGCCTGGTGCTGGGAGAACGGCCCGGAGCGCACCCTGGTGGTCGTCAACTTCGCGGACCACCCGTCCCAGGGGCGGGTCGGTCTCCCCTTCGACGATCTGCGCGGCCGCGAGTGGACCCTGTCCGGTCTGCTGGACGACTCGGTCTACGCCCGCTCGGGCGACGAACTGGCCCAGTCCGGCCTGTTCGTGTCGCTCGAACCGTGGCACTGGCACGTGCTGTCGGTCCACGGCTGATGCCGGACGGACCACGGCTGACGGGACGGGACGGTCACGGGGTGTCGAAGTCCGTGGCGCGGGAGACCTTCTCCCACGCCACCAGCTCGGCGCGCATCGCGTCCAGATGCCCGGCGATGGCGTCCACCGCGTCGCCGCCGAGGGCGAGTCGCAGCGGGGGGTGCTCGGCGTCCAGGGCCTCGCGGATCGCCGCGGCGGCCTTCGCCGGGTCCCCGGGCTGGCTGCCGTCGCCGCCCCGCACCATCCTGCGGGTGGCGCCGGCCGTCTCCGCGTACGCCGGGTGCTCGGTGGAGAAGTAGGCCGCGTTCGAGCCGAACAGATTGGTGCGGAAGGCACCGGGCTCCACGATCAGCACCTTGATGCCGAACGGCGCGACCTCGTCGGCGAGCGCCTCCGACAGCTGTTCCAGGGCCGCCTTCGTCGCGCTGTAGGCGGAGAACCCGGCGAAGGACAGCTGTCCGCCGAGGCTGCTGATGTTCACGATCGATCCGCTGCCGCGCTCGCGCATCCCCGGCAGCAGCGCGCGGGTCAGCCGGGCCGGGCCGAACACGTGCACCTCGAACAGGTCGCGCAGTTCGGCGTCGGTGGTCTCCTCGAACGCGCCGACCTGCGTGCGTCCGGCGTTGTTCACCAGCACGTCCACCCGGCCGTGACGGGCCAGGACCTCGGCGGCCACCGCGTCGATCCGCCCGCCGTCGGTGACGTCCAGGCCGACCGCCTCGACCCGCCCGGGGTGCGCGGCCGCCAGCTCCGCCAACGCCTCGGGCCGCCGGGCCGTGCCGATCACCGTGTCACCCGCGGCGGCCGCGGCCTCCGCGAGGGCCCGCCCGAACCCGCTGCTCGCCCCGGTGATCAGCCAGACCTTGCCGTTCTCGGACATCCGATTCGTCTCCCTCGTCAGCCGCCGGGCGGGACGCCCCCGTCCGCGGCCATCATCCTTCGCCGGGCCCCGCGACGCTGTCCACGACATTTCATGACTCGGACAGGGGCGTACGGAATCACCGGTTCCGCTAGCCGATGCCCACGACGCGTGCCCAGTCCGGTGGGGTGTCGGGCACGTAGTCCGGGTCCTCCTCGTTCCACGACGTCGTACGGTCGTCCCGCCGGAACAGGCCCACCACCGTGCGGCACGGCGGGCGGGCGGCGGGCCAGGGGGTCTGGCCGTCGGTCAGCGCCACGACGACGTCGGGGGCGGGCCGGGACCGCAGGGCCTTGGCGAAGCCGGTGCGCAGGTCCGTGCCGCCACCACCGATCAGCGGAATGCCCCCGGCGTGGCACAGGGAGTGGGCGACACGGGCCGCCGCGTCGCACGGCACCACGGTGACGAGGTCGCGCCGGCCGCCCAGGGCCCGTGCGATCGCCGCCACTTCGAGCAACGCGCTGCCCAACTCGGTGTCGCTGACCGAGCCGGACGTGTCGATGACGACGCTGACGCGGGGCGGACGGCGGCGCAGGCTGGGCAGCACGACGCCCGGGAGGCCCGCCGCGCGGCGGGCCGGGCGGCCGTAGGTGTAGTCCTCGCCGACGCCGGGCGCGGCGGCCGCGGACCGGAGGGCGGCGCCCAGCAACTCCCGCCACGGCTGCGGCGGGTGGAAGGCCTCCTCGGCCCAGCGGCGCCAGCCCTCCGGGGCGTCTCCCGGGCGCCCGGTGATGCCCTGCGCCACCCGGAACCGCACCGCGTCACGTTCCTGCTCGCTCAGGCCGTGCGCGCCGTCGGGCCCGAGCTCCCACTCGCGGGCCAGGCCGTCGGCGCCGCCGCCGCAGTCCAGCCAGGCCAGTTCCTGGGTGCGCGGGCCCAGGGTGAACAGGCGCAGGTAGTCCTCCATGAGCATGCCCTCGGGCAGCAGCAGGGCCGCGGGGTCGACCGCGCCGGCGGGCCGGACGAGTCCGTCGCCGTAGATGTCGTCGTTGATCTCGCAGTCGGCGGCGATGTTGATGCGCAACCGTTCGCCGGGCCCGGTCAGCCCGCGTTCCCTGGCGACCCGGTCGCCGCGCCCGTGGTGGTCGCGCAGCAGGTGGGACACCTCGTGCACCCACACCCCGGCGAGGTCGGTCACACAGGTGCGGTCCACGAAGGCCGGGGAGACGTAGCAGCGCCAGTGCCGGTCGACGGCCATCGTCGGCACCTGCCGGGACTCCACCGTGTGCAGGGCGAACAGCGCCGTCGCGAGGTAGGGGCGGGCGCGGGCGGCGTGCAGGCGGGCGGTGAACAGCTTGTCCTCGTCCAGCGCGCGCGGCGCGGGTACCGTCATCGGCTCGCCCGGGCGGTGAGCGCCGCGGCCCGCGTGCCCGCCCGGTCCGCGCCCCGGGAGACCGCCACGACCCCGGCGAGCCGCTCCATGGCGGCCGGTACGGCCCAGTCCTCGCGGCGCAGCGTGGCGAGGGTGGTGGCGGGCACGACCAGGAGGTCGGGGGCGCCGGTCTCCACGGCGCGCACCAGCAGGGACCAGGCGGCGTCCCAGCGGGCCTTCTCCGGCCGCTTGCGGACCGCGTCCACCACGGCGTCGAGGGCGGCCTGGCGCAGGTCCCCGCGTTGCGGCAGCTCGGCGCACTCCGGTTCAGCGAGCAGCAGTTCGGGGTCGGGCAGGTCCATCCGGTCGAGCGCGGCGAGCAGTTCGAGGCCGGGGCCGTCCCCGACGGTGCCGCGCACGAGCAACGCGAGCACGTCCCGGGATGCCTTGGCCGCGGTCGCGAAGGCGATCAGGCACAGGGCCATCTCCCAGCTGCGCGGGGACGGCCAGGCGCCGCCGCGCCGGGTCTCGTCGGAGGGCAGCCGGTGCACGAGCGCGGGGCGCGCGGCGAGCAGGCCGGTCACGGCGCGGCGGGCCCGGTCCACGGCCTGGGGGAGCGCGTCGGCGTCGAGCCGGGGCAGGGCCGCCCGGGGCCAGGTCCCGCCGAGGCCCCGTACGACGACGTCGTGGTCGTGGGTCCAGCGCAGGTGCACGAAGCGGTTGGCGAGCGGCGGGCTCAGCTCCCAGCCGTCGGCGGCCGAGGCCCGCGGGTTGGCCGCGGCCACGATCCGCACACCGGGCGGCAGTTGGAGGGCGCCGATGCGCCGTTCGAGCACCAGCCGCAGCAGGGCGGCCTGTACGGCGGGCGGCGCGGTGGACAGTTCGTCGAGGAAGAGCAGTCCGCGGCCGGCCCGGACCAGGCGTACGGCCCAGTCGGGCGGGGCCATCGGCACGCCCTGGCGCGCCGGGTCGTCGCCGATGACGGGCAGCCCGGAGAAGTCGGAGGGTTCGTGCACGCTGGCGATGACCGTGGTGAGCGGGAGGTCCAGGGTGTCGGCGAGCTGGGTCAGGGCGGCGGTCTTGCCGATGCCCGGCTCACCCCACAGCAGCACGGGCAGGTCGGCGGCGACGGCGAGGGTCAGGGCGGTCAGCTGGTCGTCGGGCCGGTCCTCGGTGCCGGTGTCCCGCAGGAGGGCCAGCAGGGCGTCGGCGACGTCGAGTTGGGAGGCGCGGAGGGAGTCGGACGAGGTGCGTGTGGGCATGGGTGATCACCTTTGGGG
>NZ_LAVA02000083.1 GCF_000974985.2 Streptomyces mangrovisoli
CGCGCGCTGAACGCCTCCGGCCCCCTCCCCCCGCTGCTCCTGTGCCACGCGGCCGGCGGCACCGGTGACGTCTACCGCCCGCTCGCCGAACGCCTGGGCGCCGACCGGCCGGTGTACGCGCTGGAGCGGATCGAGGACGCCCGTACCGTCGCCGACAAGGCGCGCCGCCATGCCGACGCCGTGCGTGACCGGTGGCCCGACGGGCCCGTGCTGCTGGGCGGTTGGTCCTTCGGCGGGTTCGTCGCCCAGGAGACCGCCCGCCTGCTCGCCGCGGCCGGGCGCCCGGTGGAGCTGGTCGTCCTCATCGACGCCGTACGGCCGTTGCTGCCGGCCGGTGCGGGCGCCGACCGCGTCCGCGGCCATCTCGAAGGCTTCGCGGCGCATGTCGCCGAGACCTACGGGGTGCGGCTGCGGCTGCCGTACGACGAACTCGTCGCGCTCGAGGACGACGGCGCGCGGGTGGACGCCGTGCTGCGGCCGCTGCGCGAGTCCGGCGTCGTACCGCACGCGGCGCTCGCGCATCAGCGCGCCTCCTACCTGGACCTGCGGGCGGGCGAGGCCCATCGGCCGGGTCGGTACGACGGGCGGGTGGTGCTGTACCGGGCGGCCGAGCCCGCGCCGCACACCGTGCGCGACCCGGCCTACGAACGGCACGACGGCGCGCTCGGCTGGGACGGGCTCTGCCCGCGCCTGGAGGTCGTCGAGGTCCCGGGCCACCATCTGTCCCTGCTCGACCCGCCGCACGTGGACACCCTCGCCGCCCGTCTGCGCCAGGCACTGGGCACCACGGCCACCTTCTAGACCCCCACTGGAGCCGCCATGTCCGAGCCCACCCCCGCCGTGTCCCGCCGCGCCGTCACCCGGACCGCGGCCGCCACCGGTCTCGCGCTGCTGTTCGGCGCGGCCGCCACGGGCCGCGCGGGAGCCGCCACGCGGATCGACGCGCGGACCGTGGACGTGTCCGTGCCGTCGGCCGCGCTGGGCGCCGCCGCCCCGGTCCGGCTGATCCTGCCGTCCACCTACGACGACCACCCCGAGCGGACCTACCCCGTGCTGTACCTGCTGCACGGCGCCCACGACGACTACACCTCCTGGACCCGGGAGACGGACATCGAGGCGCTCACCGAGGGCCGCGACCTGATCGTGGCGATGCCCGACGGCGGCCCCACCGGGATCCCCACCACCTGGCGCAGCGGCCCCGACTACGAGACCTTCCAGCTCACCGAGGTGCCGGCGGTCCTCGCCCGGGACTGGCGCGCCTCCTCGGTGCGGGCCGTCGCGGGGATCTCGACCGGCGGCTACGGCGCCATGGCCCACGCGGCGCGCCACCCCGGCCTGTTCACCGCCGCCGCCTCCTACAGCGGGATCCTCGACACCACCGCCGCGGGCGTGCCCGCCGTGGTGGACGCGATCGTGGCCCGGGAGGACCTGCTGCCGTACTCGCTGTGGGGCAGCGCTGTCCTCGACTTCCTCACCTGGAACGACCACAACCCGAGGGCTCGCGCCACCGGCCTGCGCGGCACCCCGCTGTACCTCTCCAGCGGCAGCGGACTGGCCGGAGGCACCGGCTCGCTGCTGCCCGAGGCGCTGGAGAGCACCCTGTGGCTGTCCGCACACACTTTCGCCGCGACGCTGGCCGTGCTAGGCATCTCCGCGACCACCCATTTCTATGCGGGAGGTGAGCACAGCTGGGCGTACTGGACGCGGGAGTTCACCACGTCATGGCCGATGCTCGCCCACGCGCTGGGGGTGCCCGAGTGATGCCGGTGCCGCCGGGGCGCGGAACGGAGCGCACGGGTCGTGCGTCCCACCCCAGGACCCTCCCGCGCCGCACGGGCGGCGGTTCGCGGACGAGCCGCCCCGGGGCGAAAGGAGTGCCTGTGACGGCCTTGCCCACACCGCGCGGGGGAGCGGACGCGTCCGGTGGGGCGCCGCTGCTGCCGCCCGCGCTCGCCGCGCTGCTGCGCGAGCGGATCGAGCCGGTCGCCGACGAGGTGGAGGCGGTGGTGCGCGGGCAGGTGCCCGAGTACGCCCGCCCGGACAACGAGACCTACGGACGCAATCTGCGGGCGGGGGTGGTGCAGGCCCTGACCCTCTTCGTCGACCACATCGCCGACGCGCACGGACGGGGCGACGCGATCACGACGACGTACTACGAACTCGGCCGCGGAGAGGCGCTGGTGGGCCGCAGCCTGGACGCCCTCCAGTCGGCGGTGCGGATCGGCGGGCTGCACGCCTGGCGGGCCATGAGCCGTACGGCGGAGGAACTGGGCCTGGACTCCGGGGTGGTCGCCGCGCTGGGCGAACTGGCCTTCCGCACCGTGCACGAGGTCGCGGAGGCCGCCGCGGCCGGCTACGCGGAGACCCAGCTGCGCAGCACGCAGGAGCTGGAGCGGCGCCGGCGGCGGCTGCTGCACCTGCTGCTCGACGACCCTCCGGTCGCCCGGGAGGTCGTACGGGACCTGGCGCACAGCGCGCGGTGGACGGTGCCGCGCCAGGTGGCCGTGGTGGCGCTCGTGGCCACGACGCGGCAGGGCGCGCAGGACCGGCCGCTCGTGGCGGCCGGTGTGCTCGTCGACATGGACTCCCGGCCGCCGCGGATGCTGCTGCCCGACCCGGACGGCACCGGTCCGACCGGCGGACGCACCCTCGCGCTCGCGCTGCGCGGCCGTCCGGCGGCCGTCGGGCCGACCGTGCCGCTCGCCGAGGCCGCGCAGTCGCTGCGCTGGGCGACCCGGGCGCTGGGCCTGATGGGCCGCGGCGTCCTGCCCCGGCACGGGGTGGTGCGCTGCGCGGACCACCTGGCGACGCTGCTGCTGTACGGCGACGAGCCGTTGCACGGTCAGTTGTCGGCGCGTGCCCTGGCGCCGCTGGAGACGGTCACCGAGGGGCAGCGGGCGCGGCTGGCGGAGACGCTGCTCGCGTGGCTGCTCGGTGGCAGCAACGTGCCCGAGGTGGCCGCGCGGCTGGCGGTCCACCCGCAGACGGTGCGCTACCGGCTGCGCCAGCTGGAGCGGCTGTTCGGGGACGCGCTGCACGACCCCGGCGCCCGCCTCGATCTCATCCTGGCCTTGCGGGCCAGGGAGTTGAGGGAGGGCGCCGGGGAGGAGGGCTGAGGCACGGGGCCCCGGGTCAGCCGGTGGGGGAGGCGTGACGAGGGGCCGGGCGTCCGGTCACTGCCAGTCGTGCGGGCGGGGCGCGCCCGCGGACTGGTGCTGCCCGTAGCCGGCGTCGGGGGCCGGCGCGTAGGTGCCGGTCGCGGCGTCGGAGGGGTGGGCGGCCGGCGGGAACGGGTCGTTCGCGGCGCCGCCGGCGTTCGGGGCCGGGGCGTACCGCCCGGTGCCGAGACCGACGGACGGGGCGGACGGCGGGTACTGGCCGATGGTCGGCCGGGTCACCGGGGCGTCGAAGACGTCGAGGGCGGGCATGACCGGCCGGGCGGGCGCCTGGTCCTGCCAGTCGTCGTGGCCCAGCACGGTGTCCGGGTCGAACATGACGACCACGGCCGCGACGATCAGCACGACCACCGGGCCGGCGAGCATGACGAGCAGGAAGGAGAGCTGGTCGGCGGAGGACTGCCGGGCCAGCGAGACGTGGTCGACGTCGACGCTCACGGCGGCCATGCCGGTGTAGTGCATGAGCGACACGGCGGCACCCATCACGAGGCTCGCGCCGATGCTCGCCCAGAGGCCGTTGATGGACACGGCGGCCCACAGGGCGGCGGTCGCCGCGACGACGGCGATCACCACGGAGACCGCGACGACCGCGACGCTGTAGTGCAGGGTGGCGTCGATCCGGAGGGCGGCCATGCCGAGGTAGTGCATGGCGGCGACGCCGATGCCCGTGAGGGTGCCGGCCAGGGCGAGGTTCTTGGTGCCGGAGCCGCGGTAGCCCACCAGGAAGACGCCGACGGCGACCACGACGATGGCGACCAGGAGGCTCAACAGCGTCTCGGCGGTGTCGTAGTTGACGGCGGCGCCCTCGACGTTGAACCCGATCATCGCGATGAAGTGCATGGTCCAGATGCCGCAGCCCAGCGC
Source organism: Streptomyces mangrovisoli (assembly GCF_000974985.2). Taxonomy (GTDB): domain Bacteria; phylum Actinomycetota; class Actinomycetes; order Streptomycetales; family Streptomycetaceae; genus Streptomyces; species Streptomyces mangrovisoli. The sequence goes on from NZ_LAVA02000083.1 coordinate 4,041, forward strand.
CACGGAGCCGAGGGCGAGCCAGCCCGCGCGCCGCTGGCCGGAGCCGCGGCGCAGGGAACGGGTGGTGCAGCGCAGGCCGAGGGCGGCACCCATGCACGCCATGGCGAAGGCGGCTATGGGCGTGACCGCCCCATAGTGGAATTCGGACACGGTTGCGGACAAGACGACGCCCTTCTGCATAAGGATCGGACCGACCCGGCTACCGCCGTCGGCGGAGGCCGGATCATCAGGGGAGGCGGTGGGGGGCGTCACCCGAGGTCCGTGCGTCGTACACCGGGAGAGGCGGGCCGAATGCGTCGGCCTGTCCCGGAAACCGGGCCCTGCTGATAGTGAAAGCGAGCCACTTTGCTGGCTTCTTCACCAATAAATCACACGCGTTTCGCTGCCCCTCTCCAAAGGGGTGGCGATTCGAACCTTCCGTGATCGAATCGAGACGCCCTGGTCCCGATTCGATCACGGAAGGCAGTACTCCGGACGGTTGTTCCGGATAGCCTCCGAGCTGGGGTGATTTGGCCCTTCGGCCGGGTGCGCTACTCCGCCGGTCCGGTCTCCACCGGCTCGCTCTCCACCGGCTCGTTCCCCGCCGACGGGGCTTCCGTCGGCTGGGCGAGGTCGAGGTCGACGCCCGGGCTCTCGGAACCGCCGAGGGTGACGGTCCTCGACACCGGCGGATAGCCCACGGCGACGACGGTGTAGTCACCCGGCGTCAGGTCCGTCAGCGTGTACGTGCCGTCGGACGACGTGGTGGCCGTGGCCGCGGGCGTGCCGTCGGCCGACAGCAGGGTGATCCGGGCCTCGGCGACCGGCAGGCCGGTGGTGCCGTGCCGGACCGTGCCGGTGAGCGCGCCGGCCGGCTGGAGCGTCACGTCGTACCGGGTGACACCGTCGTCCCCGACCTCCACCGACGTGGCGTCCGGGCGGTGCCCGTCGGCGCTCACCTGCACGGTGAAGCGGCCGGGCGGCACGACGGGCAGCGAGTAGGAGCCGTCCGCGCCGCTCGTCGCGGAGGCGACGACCTCGCCGCGCGCGTCGATGACCACGACCGCCGCCTCGGCGGGCGTCGACCCGTCCGCCGCCCGCACCGTGCCGCGCAGACCCGGCGCGCCCGCGAGCGTCACCGTGCGCACAGCCGGCTCGTCGCCGACCTGGAGGTCGAGCGCCTGCGGCTGATGTCCTACGGCCGAGACGACGAGGATGTACGACCCCGGGGCGGGCCGCGGCAGGGTGTAGGAGCCGTCGTCCCTGGTGCGGGCGCGGGCCGTCTGGTGACCGCTCTGGTCGATGAGGGTGAGCGTGGCGCGGGCGACGGGGCCGTGCGCGGAGTTCTCGACCCGGCCGGACAGGACGGGCCCGTCGGGGGCCGCCCCGGTGGTGCCGGCCTCCTCGTCCACGGCCGCGGTGGCACCGGCGGTGGTGCCGCCGGAGACGGTGGCGCCGGCCGCGGTGGCGGCGGGCGTCGTGCCCGCGGCGGAGCCGGAAGCGGGGGACGCGCCGGCGAGCGCCACGGCCCCCGCCCGCGTGCGGCCGCGGATCAGCGAGGCGGCCGCCGCGGCCAGGGACATCGCGATCGCCAGCGAGAACACGACCATCAGGCCGTCGTGGAAGGGCTGCGAGATCAGGTGCGGGAAGAACTCCCGGCCGGTGAGCCTCGCGGCGTTGGCCGACGGAAGATGGCTGAGGATGTCCGAGCCCAGCAGGTGCTGGATCGGGTTGTAGCCGAGGAACGCGGCGAACAGGACACCGACCGGCGGGATCGCGGCGACCGCGTGCGCCGCCTGCGCCGGGACGCCCTGCGCGGTGAGGCCCGTGGTGAGGGTGGAGGGCAGCGAGCCGGAGAGGCCCGCGACCATGAGCGAGAAGAACACGCCCATGGACAGCACCATGCCCGCGTTCTGGAAGGTGGCCCGCATCCCGGACGCGGCGCCGCGGGCGTCCGCCGGGACGCTCGACATGATGATCGACGTGTTGGGCGCGGCGAACAGGCCGCCGCCCAGGCCGTTGAGGAAGATCAGCCCCGCGAAGATCCAGTAGTTGAAGTCGGTGGGCAGCACGAGCAGGCCCGCGAACGACAGGCCCATCACCAGGAATCCCGCGGCGGCGAACAGCCGCGCCCCGTACTTGTCCGACAGATGGCCCGAGACGGGCCCGGCGACCAGGAAGCCGACGGTCAGCGGAAGCATGTAGATGCCCGCCCACAGCGGGGTGTCCGCGTAGTCGTAGCCGTGCAGCGGCAGCCAGATGCCCTGGAGCCAGATGATGAGCATGAACTGGAGGCCACCACGGGCGATGGCGCCGAGCAGGGTGGCCGCGTTGCCGCCCGCGAAGGCCGGATCGCGGAACAGCCGCATCGGGAACATCGGTTCACTGATCTTCGACTCGATCACGCAGAAGGCGGCGAGGACGAGCGTGCCGCCGATCAGCCCGGCGAGCACCCAGGGATTGGTCCAGCCCATGGTGTGGCCGCCGTAGGGCTGGATGCCGTAGGTGATGCCCGCCAGCAGCGCGGTCAGGCCGACGGCGAAGGTCAGGTTGCCCCACCAGTCCATCCTGCCGGGCCTGCGCACCCCGGTCTCGTGCAGCGACTTGTACGCCCACACCGTGCCGATCAGGCCGATCGGCACGTTCACCCAGAACACCGAGCGCCAGTTCCACGTCACCAGCGCGCCGCCGAGGACCAGGCCGATGAACGAGCCCGCGATGCCCGCGACCATGTTGACGCCGAGCGCCATGCCGCGCTGCCGGGCCGGGAACGCGTCGGTCAGGATGGCCGCGGAGTTCGCCATCAGCATGGCGCCGCCGACGGCCTGCGGTATCCGCCAGCCGATCAGCCACAGCGCTCCCGCGCCCCCGTGGAAGGGGTCGAGGGAGAGGATCACCGAGGTGACCGTGAAGATCATGAAGCCCGCGTTGTAGATGCGCACGCGGCCCCACATGTCGCCGAGCCGGCCGAGCGCGACCACCAGCACGGCGGTGACGAGCATGTAGCCCATCAGCATCCACAGCAGATAGCTGACGTTGGACGGTTCGAGCGGGTCGAGCCGGATGCCGGTGAAGATGCCCGGCAGGGAGATCAGGACGATCGAGCTGTTGATCGTCGCGAGCAGGATGCCGAGCGTGGTGTTGGTCAGCGCCACCCACTTGTAGCGGGGGTGATCGACGCCGATCCACACGCTGCGCCCGCGTCGGCGGGCGCCGCCCGGATCGGCTGCGCGGTGGGTGGTTTCCTCGGTGGCCATGAAGTGCTCTCTCTGGTGCCTTTACGGGAGCGTGGGGCTGGTGCCTGTCACAGGGGTGTGGGGCCGGTGTCTGTCACAGGGGTGTGGGGGCTGGTGCCTGTCACAGGGGTGCGGGAGCCGGCGTCGCTCACGCGGGCCGGGACGCGGCGCGGCCGGCGCCGGTGCGGGCCGGTTCCTGGACCATCCGCCGCACCAGCGGCAGGGCGGTGTCCACGGCGGATCCGAGCGCCTGGCGCTCGTCCTCGGTCAGGGCGGCCATGAACTGGACGAGCCGTTCCTTACGGGCGTGACGCAGTTCTGTCAGCACCTCCCGACCGGCGTCGGTGACGGCGACGAGGGTGACCCGTCCGTCGTCGGGGTCGCTGATCCGCGCGGCCAGGCCCTGGTTCTCCAGGCGCTGGACCAGCTGTGTCATCGAGGGCTGCGCGACGCCCTCGGCCGCCGCCAGCGCGGTGATGCGCACGGGACCCTCGCGCTCCAGGCGGCCCAGCGTGGCGGCGGCGGTGAAGCTCATCCCGCGCCGGTCCGCAAGGCTGCGGACCACGATCCCCGCCACTTCGGCCAATGCCTGGGCGATCTCACCCGGCTCCATCTCGGACACATGTCCTGTGTATCACGCGCCTATATAGTTGACCTATTAAAAATTGAGTAAGAGCCACCCGTGACACCCGCCCGCACATGGCCGCACACGGCCGGTCCCCCCGGGCGGGCGGGTGTCCGAGGTCGGCGTCAGTCCGCGGCGCGCACCGCGGGGTCGGGCAGGGCGACGAGGCCGCCGGCGCTCTTGCAGGAGTCGTGACAGTCCTTCTCCAGGCTGCAGCACAGCGAGCACACGGCACCCGAGTGGAACGTGCAGTTCGCCACGTCGGGCCGCTCGAACTCGGTGACGCACACCGTGCAGTTCAGGGTCACCGCCGAGGGCAGGCCGTCCGCGGTCAGCAGGGGTTCCGCCAGGTCGTCCGTTCGCGCGATGTAGTAGCGGCCCTTGGTGGCCTTGGCGAACAGCGGTGACAGCACCATGGCCAGGAACAGGGCGATGAAGGGGGAGTACGCCTTGCCGTAGTCCCCGAACGCCTTGAAGTACGCCGCGATGGAGACGGCCGACGCGATCAGCATCGAGCCGAAGCCGACCGGGTTGAAGTTGTGGAGGTGTGCGCGCTTGAACTCGATGTACGAAGGGCTCAGCCCCAGCGGCTTGTTGACGACGAGGTCGGCCACGACCGCGCCGATCCACGCGATCGCCACATTGGAGTAGAAGCCGAGCACGGTGTTCAGGAAGCCGAAGACGCCCCCCTCCATCAGGGCCAGCGCGATGCCGACGTTCAGGAAGATGTAGACCACCCGCCCGGGGTGACGGTGGGTCAGTCGGGAGAAGAAGTTCGACCAGGACAGCGAACCGGAGTACGCGTTCGTCGAGTTGATCTTCACCTGCGACAGGATCACGAAGAAGGTCGCCAGGCCCAGGGCGACCGGCGCGGCGAACGTCTTGAAGCCCTGGACGTACTGCTGGATGGGCTCGTTGGCCTTGGTCAGGCCCACGCTGCCGGCGATGTAGAAGGCCAGGAACGCGCCGCCGATCTGCTTGGCCGCGCCGAGCACCACCCAGCCGGGGCCCGCGGAGAGCACGGCTCCCCACCACTTCCGCGCGTTCTCCGGGGTCTTGTCCGGCATGAAGCGCAGGTAGTCGACCTGCTCACCGATCTGCGCGATCAACGACAGGGCCACGCCCGCGCCCGCGCCCACACCGAGCATGCTGATGCCCGACCCGGTGGGGGAGTTGCCCGCGAAGTGCGTGAACTGCGAGAACGTGCCGGGCTCCTGGACGGCGATGGAGACGAAGGGCGCGACCATCAGCACCAGCCAGACCGGCTGGGTCCACACCTGCATCTTCGACAGCGCGGTCATGCCGTAGATCACCAGCGGCAGGATGATCAGGGAGCAGATCAGGTAGCCGACGGCCAGCGGGATGTGCAGGCCCAGTTCGAGGGCCTGGGCCATGATCGAGCCCTCCAGGGCGAAGAAGATGAACGTGAAGCTGGCGTAGATCACCGACGTGAGCGTCGAGCCCAGGTAGCCGAAGCCTGCTCCCCGGGTCAACAGGTCCATGTCGATGGAGTACTTGGCCGAGTAGTACGAGATCGGGATGCCGGTCAGGAAGATGACGACCGCCGCGGCGAGGATGGCCACCATGGCGCTGGAGAAGCCGTTGGAGATCGCGATCGAACCTCCGATGGCGAAGTCCGCGAGATAGGCGATGCCGCCGAGGGCGGTGGTGGCGACCACGTAGGGGGTCCAGCGCCGGAACGACTTGGGCGCGTACCGCAGCGAATAGTCCTCCAGGGTGTCGTTCTTGGTCCAGCCGTTGTACGTCCGTCCGGTCGCCGCGGTGTCCGGCGCCTCCGTGTCGACGATGTCCGTCACGACGCTTCCCTTCTCCGTGCGCAGGGTCACCGTCGGGTGACTCCCGGTGTGTACACGGAAGGGTCGCGGCGGGCTGTTTCCCGGCCGTTTCCCGGCTTTTACGGGACCCGCCCTTCACAGAACCCGTCCTTGGCGAACCCGGCCTTCGCGGGAACCCGGTTGCACCGCCCGCACCCGTGTGGAACTCTCATCGGGTCCCCCTGTCGGCGCGTCCACGCCGGCCGACACGTTCACGATGCAAGGACTGAGGTCCATGACCCCGGCGTCCCGAAGCGGCCGCCGACCGCGCTGAACCGCCCCCGCTCCGACGGGTGCCCGTCCTCGCGACGGCGACGGTTCGGCACGCGACGCCTCTCCTCACGGCGGCCCGACGATCCGGTGCCCACCGCACCGCTCCCGCCACCCGTGCGCCGGAACAAGCGCACCCTCTCATCGACGTGAGGTCATCACCATCGTGGACATCGCCGTCCAGAGCTTCACCGCCGCCCATCTGCGCCGCCGCCCCGCGGCCCTGGAGATCGGCGGATTCGTCGCGGGCTTCGACCCGACGACGACCAGTCCGTACGTCAACTACGCGACCCCCGTGCCCGGAGCCCGCCTCGACGACAGGGACGTACGCGCCCTGGTGGCGGCGTTCCGCGAGCGCGGGCTCGTCCCCCGGCTGGAGTTCGCCCCCGACGCCGCGCCCGGCGCGGAAGCGGCCCTGCGCCGGGCCGGATTCACCACCGAGGCCGAGCACACGTATCTGGTGTGCACTCCGGCCACGCTCACCGCGCCGACGCCGCGGAGCCCGGCCGGCCGCGAGACGTGCGTCGAAATCCCCTCCACGGACGCGGAGTTCGCCGCGATCGACGCCGCCCTGGCCGAGGCGTTCGGCGGCGAGTTCCCGGCGTCCACCGAGGGCGCCGCCCGCCTGCGCCGCATCCAGGACGGCGGCGGCGCGGTGCGCTACGTCCGCGCGCCCGGGGGCGGTTGCGCGGGGGCGGCCACCTGCTCCGCGCCCGCCGCCGGCACGTCGGAGCTGGCGGGGGTCGGCACCCGCCCCGCCTTCCGCGGCCGGGGCATCGCCGGCGCCGTGACCGCCGCGCTGGCGCGGGCCGCATTCACGCGGGGGGCGGAGTCGGTCTGGCTGGAGTACTCGGGCGAGGGCTCACGCCGGGTGTACGAACGCGTCGGCTTCACGCCCCGCGGGACCCGGCTGTACGTACGGCTCACCGAGTAGCGGGCGGCCGTCGAGGCGGCGAGCGCGTCCGGTCACTCGTACCAGACACCGCCCAGTGGGCCTCGTTCGGTGACCGCCTTGGCACCCGAGGGCAGTCGGGCCAGGTCCGGGTCCCCGCGCACGTGCTGGTACAGCGTCGGGGTGGGCAGACCGGCGGTCTGGATCCAGCCACGGCCGTGCACATGCCCCGCCGCGATCATCGCCTCGTGCAGTCCGGGTGGCGCGAGCTTGCGCGCGTACGTCTGGCTGATGGTCTGGTCGGTGTCCGCGAACGCGAAGCGCGCCGCGTAGGCGTAGCTCTCGTCGTTGAGCCAGACGTACAGCACGACAGGTTTGCGCAGGACGGCCTCGAACCACCGCGCGGACCGCTCGGCCAGCTCCTCGACCGTGCCGCTCGCCTCCAGCGCCCAGGGCGACGGCCGGTCGGTCAGCGTCTGGGACTGGTTGTGCAGGCGGTCCCCGTGCACGCGGTCGCCGTAGAAGTGCACACCGACGTCGATGAGATGACGGGGCGCCTCCGGGTCGGAGATGTCCAGGTAGGCCACGATCGAGTCCCACTCGTCCGCGCGCCAGGCGAAACTGTCCACCCGGGCGTCGGCGGCCCACGAGGCCGCCCGCTCCCGCAGAGCGCTCACGAACTCCCGGTCCGCGGCGGTGTATTCCCAGGTCTCGTCCTCGTCAGGCTCGTCCGTCTCGAACCATGTGTGCTCGGGCATGGTGGAAGGCTAGGGACGGAACCGCAGCACGGACCAGCGAATATCGTCGCCACGAGCCTGCCGTACGGTTGCCTGGTGGATGCGCGCACTCCCGACCGCCGATCCGTCGACCGAGCCGTGGCCGGGATGCTGGAGGTGCTCGGGCCGCACGCCGGCGCGGACTGGTCGGTTCCGGCCGGTTCGCTGGAGTGGGACTGCCGGGCGACGGCGGCCCATGTCGCGCACGATCTGCTGGCGTACGCGGCGCAGGTGGCCGGGCGGCCCGACGACGCCTATCTGCCGCTCGACCTGGTCGTACGGCCGGGGACCGGGCCCGCCGACGTGCTGCGGGTCGTCGCCGCCTGCGGGGGACTGCTGAGCGGTGCCCTCGCCGCGGCCGGGCCCGGGATGCGGGCCTGGCACTGGGGGCCGTGCGACGCGGCGGGGTTCGCCGCGATGGGCACGGCCGAGACGCTGGTGCACACCTACGACATCACGCGGGGACTCGGCGTGCCCTGGCTGCCGTCCGGCCCGCTGAGCGCGGGCGTGCTGCGGCGCCTGTTCCCCGACGCCCCACCGGGCGATCCCGCCCGTGTGCTGCTGTGGTGCACCGGGCGCGGAGACCTCGCGGGGCACCGCCGGGTCACGTCCTGGCACTGGACGGCGGCCGTCGCGGACTGAAGGGCGGCGAGGGCGAGCAGGACGGGCCCTCGCCCGGCGCCCCGCCCGCCGCCCCCCGTCCGCCGGTCACTTGAGGTGTGCGAACACCACCAGGTTGTCCGTGTAGTCGCGGACCGCGTGGTCGTAGGTTCCCGCGCAGGTGATCAGGCGGACCTCGGCCCGTGGCGTGTCGTCGTACACGAGATCGCTCGGGAAGGCGCTCTTGCTGTAGGTCTCCGCGTCGTCGACGACGAAGGTCGGCCTGCGCCCGTCGGCCCGCACGATCTGGAAGGTGTCGCCCTTGCGGAGTTCGTCGAGCTCGGCGAAGACCGCGGCGGACGTGGTGGTGTCGACGTGCCCGGCGACGATCGCCGTGCCCGACTCGCCGGGGGAGGCGCCCTTGGCGTACCAGCCGACGAGGTTGGTGTCACCGGCGGGCGGCGGGTCGAGCTGGCCCTTGGCGCCGATGGCGAGGTCCGTGAACGGGGCGTCGACCGAGATCTTCGGGATGAGCAGGCGCAGGGGGCGCGAGCGCGGCAGATGCGGCCCCACCGACGAGGGAGTGGCGGACGCGTCCGACGACGTCGATCTCGGCGTCGGCATCACCCGGGACGGCGCGGCCTCGGGCGCCGGGGCGCCTTCGTTCGGCGTCTTGTGGCCGCCGTTGAGGAACAGCGCGACGACCACCAGCGCGGCGGCGCACAGCATGGTCACGCCGGTACGGCCGCCCTGGCCGGAGGCCGGCGACGGGCCGCCGGCTGAAGGGGGAGAAGGGGGTACTGCCATCGGGGAACTACCTCACTGGTGCACGGCGAGAACAGCGGGCGTGGCCGTGAGCCGGGGCGGGTCCGGGGCGAGGAGCCTGGAACAGGTCGGGGCCGGGGGCCTGGAGCCGGTCGGGGCCGGGGAAGCCGGGCGGCCGCCACACGATGCACCGGTGGCGGCCGCGGCTCTATCGCGTCCGGCATGGGTCAGACCAGACCGGGGGCCGACTTCTTGCGGCGAACGACGAACAGACCGGCTCCGGCGACCGCCAGAACCGCCAGACCGCCCGCGGTGACGGTGGGCGTGGCAAGCCCGCCGCCTCCGGTGTGCATCCCGCCGCTGGGCTTGGCATGGTCACCGCTCCAGGAGTCCGACGACGAGTCCGACTGGTCCTTGGTCCAGCCGGAGTCGCTGCCCTGGTCGCTGCTGCTGTCGGTCGAGTTCGAGTCCTGGCCCTGCGACCAGGACGGGTCCTTGCCCTGCTTGGAACCGTGGGAGTCCGATCCCTGCTTCGAGCCGTGGGAACTGTCGTCGGACTTCACGAGCGACAGTGCGCCACCACCGGTGTGCATGCCGCCGTGCGGGCTCCACTGGCTGTCGCCACCGCCCTGGTCCGAGCTGTACGACGAGTCGTCATGACCCCAGTCGCTGCCGGCCGCGTAGGCACCGGGTGCCGTGACCGCGAGCACGGCCGATGCCGCCGCGGCGGCCATCATGATGCGAGCAGAACGCATATGGGAAATTCCTTTCGCCCCGGCCGGGCAGCTGGCACCTCGTCAGCTGAGACGACCCGGCCTTGACGTGATCCACCGTCAGCCCGCGGCCCGGCTCCCACCACTCGGGGCCTTCAGGCGGGTGACGGATCAGGTCCTGCCGGGTGTACGGCGGGGCCGTCCGGCGGCAGCACGGCGAAGGCGGCCGGACCGACCGTGAGGACGCCGTCGGTCAGCGGCGTGCAGCGCACCCCGCCCTTGCCGCGCAGGGCCCGCTGCGCCCCGGGCCCGATGACGGCGTCCATCCAGGCGCAGGGCCGGGCGGCGCGGTTGAGGGCGAACTCGACCGGGCCGGTGCCGCAGTCGAGGGAGACGCGCGAGCCGATCAGGGAGTCGATGTCGACGCCCCGCAGCAGGATGTTGCGGCGGGTGCCGCGCAGGTCGACGGCGGGATCGATGCCGACGGGGAGGTTCTCCGCCGCCATGATCGTCACGGCGGCGTCCCGATGCGCCGGCCGGGCGAAGTAGCGGTCCCCGACCAGTCCGAGTCCGGCCCGCACCGTCACCCGTTCGACGCGTTCGTCCTCGGGGCCGGGGGAGGGGCCGTCGCCGGGCCGTCCGGCGTACCGGTGAGCGGCCGACACCAGCAGCTGTACGACCTCCACCTCTGTCATGCGCTCACCATAGGCGCAGCTCGGGCGGGGGGTCGGCCGTTTCGCCGAGGGCCGCGGCGACGGGGGTGCGAGTCGGTTCGCCGGTCGCCGCGGACGGGAGACGTCAGCCGGTTCGGCGGTCGTACCGCAGGGCCCGGCGGCGCCGGATCACGCACGGGCGCAGCTCCGCCCGCTCCGGGGGCGGCTCGTCGCCGTCCGTCGCGCCCGCGGGCTGGTACGGCAGCCACCGCGGCGCCCGGGTCGTACGGCCGGTCGGGTGATCCTGAAGTTCTGCCGCGGCCACGGCCCCTTCGGGTGACCCGGCCCAGGCGTGGGCGCCCCGGAGCCGTACCTGGGCCGTCAGTGTCCGGCCGTCCTCGCGAACTCCTGGAGGAACAGCGCCTCCACGTGCGCCATGTGCTCGATCTCGGACGGATCGACGCTCTCGTTCGGCGCGTGGATCAGGCAGCGCGGCTCCTCGACGCCCATGAGGACGATCTCGGCGCGCGGGACGGCCGCGCCGAGGACGTTGCACAGCGGGATCGAGCCGCCCTGGCCGAGGAAGGCGAGGGGCTTGCCGTACACCTCGTGCATCGCCCTGCCGAGCGCCGCGTACGCGGGGCCGTCCGTCGCGGCCCGGAACGGCGCGCCCGTGCCCTCCGTCTCGAAGCCGACCCGCGCGCCCCAGGGCGCCGCCGCGGTCAGATGCCGTTGGAGGGCCTCGCGGGCCGCGTCGGGGTCGGTGCCCGGGGGGACGCGCAGGCTGACCCGGGCGCGGGCGGTGGGCGGCACCGCGGCCGCCGAGCCGACGACGGGCGGGCAGTCGATGCCGAGCACGGTCACCGCGGGCCGCGCCCACAGCCGGTCGGCGACCGTGCCGGTACCGGTCAGGCCGACACCGTCCAGCACCCCGGCGTCGCCGCGGAACTGCCCCTCGTCGTAGCCGACGCCGTCCCAGGTGCCCTCGCAGTCCAGGCCCTCGATGCGGGTCGCGCCGGTGGCCGGGTCGCGCAGCGAGGCCAGCATCTGGACCAGGGCCGCGAGCGCGTCGGGCGCGGGGCCGCCGAACATCCCGGAGTGGATCTCGCCCTGGAGGGTGTCGACGGTGACGACGAGGTTGGCCAGGCCGCGCAGGGTGATCGTGGCGGTGCCGGTGCCGACCTCGGCGTTGCCGGTGTCGCACACCAGCAGCGCGTCCGCGAGGAACTGGTCCGTGTGCTGGGTGACGTAGCTCTCCAGGCCGCCCGTGCCCTGCTCCTCGGAGCCCTCCGCGACGAACTTCAGGCCGACGGGTATGTCCTCGCCGAGCGCGCGCAGCGCGGTGAGGTGCATGACGATGTTGCCCTTGCAGTCGGCGGTGCCGCGGCCGTACCAGCGGCCGTCCCGCTCGGTGAGGGTGAACGGCGGTGTGGTCCAGGCGGATTCGTCGAGCGGCGGCTGGACGTCGTAGTGGCAGTAGAGCAGCACGGTCGGCGCGCCGGGCGGCGGCGGGCGGTGGCCGAGCACGGCGTAGCTGCCGTCGGGGGTGCGTTCCAGGTGGACGTCGTGCAGGCCCGCCTCGGTGAACGCGCCGACCAGCCAGTGCGCGGCCTTGTCGCACTCCTCGGGCGGGTACTGGCGCGGGTCGGCGACGGAGGGGATGGCGACGAGTTCGGCGAGGTCGGCCTTGGCCCGGTCCATCAACGCGGCTATTCGGGATGCGAGTTCCGGCATCGTCGTCACTGCCTCACCGTCGTGTCGGTCTTCAGGTCGTCGATCTTGTCCTGGAGGTCGTGCAGTTTGTCGGGGCAGTACACCTTGAGGACCAGCGCCCCGGCCTCCACCACGCGCTTGTCGGCGATGACGGGCCGGATGCCCGGTCCCGCGGCGCCGTTCGACATGTTGATCTTCCACAGGGCCGAACGCAGCGCGCTCGTCGGGTCGCTGCACGCGAGGCCGCCGTCGTCGCCGAGGGCGCGGACGAGGTTGTCGGTGTTCGGGGCGGGGAAGCCGGCCGCGATCAGCTCCCCGGAGAGCTCGTTGGCCTTGTTGTGGGCCTCGTTGGTGGTCCGCACCCGCTCGTAGCGGATCAGGCCGATCACGGCGAGCGCCACCAGCAGGACGATCGCGCCGATGTAGAGCCAGCGGTGCTCGGAGGCGAAGCGGGTCGGGCTCATCCGGACTCACCGCCCGTCGTGCGCCAACTGGGCTTGCGCAGCTTCAGGAAGAGCCAGGGGATCAGGAAGCCGAGGAGCAGCAGCCCGCCGCCGACGATCGCGATGTACGCGCCGGTGCTGCTGCTGCCGAACTGGGAGGGCGGCACGAAGCCGATGACCAGCGCGGCCGCGGAGGCCAGCCAGCCGACCACGCAGACGAGGGTCAGGGCGGGGACGCGGTAGCCGCGCGGGTGGTCGGGCTGGTTCTTGCGCAGCCTGATGGCGGCGACGAACATCAGCAGGTAGACGATGAGATACACCTGCGTGGTGATCGTCGAGAAGATCCAGTACACGCTGGAGACGCCGGGGATGAAGGCGTACATCAGGGCGATCAGGGTGGTGACGATGCCCTGGGTGACGAGGATGTTCTGCTGGATGCCGTGCTTGTTGAGCTGCTGCAGGTACGGCGGGAGGTAGCCCTCCTGGCGGGAGATCTCCAGCAGGCCCTTGGAGGGGCCGGCGAGCCAGGTGAGCATGCCGGCCAGTGACGCCGAGATCAGCATCACGGCGGCGATGGGGGTCATCCAGCCGATGTGGAAGTACGCGAAGAACGCGTCGAACGCCTGCATCACGCCCGCGGTCAGGCTCAACTGCCCGGACGGCACGACCCAGCTGATGGCGAGCGCCGGCAGGATGAAGATCAGCAGTACCAGGCCCATCGCCAGGAACATCGACTTCGGGTACTCCTTCGCCGGGTTCTTCAGCGACGACACGTGGACCGCGTTCATCTCCATGCCCGAGTAGGAGAGGAAGTTGTTGACGATGAGCACCAGGCTGGCGAGACCCGTCCACTCCGGCAGCAGATGACTGGCCGTCATGGGCGCGGCGGACGGGTTGCCCTGGGCCAGGAAGATCATGCCAAGCACGACAAGGAGCGTGCCCGGCACCAGGGTTCCGATGACCAGGCCCCAACTGGACAGTCCGGCGAGGGCCTTGGTGCCCTGGGAGGAGACCCATACGCCGGTCCAGTACAGGACCATGATGACGATCGCGGTGTAGAGGCCGTTGGAGGCCAGCGCCGGATTGATGATGTACGAGATGGTGCTGGCCACGAACGCCAGCAGGCTCGGGTAGTAGAAGATCGTCATCGCGAACTGGCACCACACGGCGAGGAATCCGAGCGGCTTGGACAGGCCCTCGCTGACCCACTTGTAGACACCGCCGGACCAGCCGGACGCGAGTTCCGCCGAGACCAGCGCGGTCGGCAGCAGGAACACGATCGCCGGCACCAGGTAGAGGAACACGCAGGCGAGGCCGTACACGGCCATCGTCGGAGCGGCGCGCAGACTGGCCACGGAGGCCGTCGTCATCAGCGCCAGCGTCATCCATGTCAGTCTCGGTGGTGCCGCGGCCCTGGCGGCCGTCTCGGCCGCCTGTTTCTTCGGCATGTCTGCGGGGACGTCCATGGATGCCATCGGCCCTCCTCGAGTGACGCACCTCGGTCGCTGCCAGACTGCGGCCCTTCGGGCGGGGTCCGCAGTCTGGGCTGAGCCGATCGGATGACATGATATGCCCGAGATGTCTGTTTCGCCTTGACGGGGCACGCTGGTGGTGTTCCCGGGCGCCGCACGGGAGTCGGCCGCCACGGAGTCCCGGCCACCGCGCGGGAGCCGGCCGTCGAGAGCGAGGGGAGCGGGCCGTGGACCAGCAGGCGACCTCGGACCCCGGCACGACCGCGGGCCCGGAGGCGCTCAGCGCGTTCCTCACCCGGCTGACCGGTCTGCTGCTGCGCACCAGCGGCGAGGGCGCCCAGAGCATCGAGCGGTCCGTGCGCACCGCCGCCCGCGCCCTGGGAGGCGAGGCGTCGCTGCTGCTCGTGCCCGACGCGGCCGCGCTCACCGTCACGGTGGACGGCCGCGCCGTCACCACGACCGTGCGGGGCTTCCCCGAGGTGTTCCGCCTCGACCAGGTCATCTCCCTGCGGTCCCTGCTGGAGGAGGTCCGGGCGGGCGGCGTGGGCCTCGCGCAGGCGGAGCGGCGGCTGGCGCGGATCGAGAACGCCCGGCCGCCGTACCCGTGGTGGCTGAAGTTCCTGGGCATCGTGCTGTTCTCGCTCGGCTTCGCGCCGCTCATGCAGCCGACCTGGTACGAGATCGGCACCACGGCCGTGCTGGCCTCGATCGCCGGAGCCCTCGCGGTCGCCGCGGACCGGCTGCCCCGGCTGGCCAAGGTGCTGCCGCTGGTGGTGTCCGTGGCGGTCTCGCTCGTCACCATCGAGGCGTTCGCCGGCGACATCGACCGCGGCGGGCCGGTGCTGCTGATGCTCCCGGCGCTGTTCTACTTCGTGCCCGGCGACTACCTCAGCGCCGCCTCCGCCGAACTCGCCGCCGGAGCGCTCACCACCGGCGCGATCCGCCTGGTCTACTCCGTCTTCCTGCTCGTCCAGCTGTACGTCGGCGTGCTGCTCGGCGTGCTCGTCACGGGAACCTCGACGCGGGAGCTGTTCGACGTGACGGCGGAGCAGAACATGCCGCGCTGGGCGCTGTTCCTCGGGTGGATCGTGTTCACCGTCGGCACCCTGCTGGCGTTCGCGATCCCGCTGCGCTTCTTCTGGCCGCTGCTGCTGCTCGTGTATCTCACGGTGGGCGTGCAGTCGTTGGTGACCAAGGCGCTGGGCGAGGTGATGGGCACCTTCGTGGCCGCGGTGGTGCTCGGTGCGGCGGCCGGCGTGCTGGCGCGGCCCCCGCACCGGCCGCCCCGCCTGGTCCTGGTGCTGCCCGGCTTCTTCACCCTCACGGTCGGCTCGCTCGGTATGCGCGGCCTGACGACCCTGGCGGGCGGCCATGTGATCCGCGGTTTCGAGGACCTGCTGAAGCTGGTCACCATCGTGACGACCCTCGCGCTGGGCCTGCTCCTCGGCGCGACCCTCGGCATGTCGCGAGCGGAACGGCGCGCGGAGCGGGAGGGCTAGCCAGGGCCCGTCCGGAGGATCGGTAGCACGCGAGTCGATCCGGACGCGTGCCGTTCAGGGGCTCGCCGCGTGCTTGGTGCGCCAGGTCTGCTTCTTGGACTGGTTGCCGCAGGTCTCCATCGAGCACCAGCGCCGGTTCCCCGGGCGGGACGTGTCGAGGAACCAGGCGGCACAGTGCGCTCCGGAGCAGGCCCGCACCCGGTCCAGGGCGGGCGAGGTCGCCAGCGCGAGCGCGTCGCGCGCGACGTCGGCGAGGACCGCGCCCACGGGGTCCCCGGCGGTCCAGGCCAACGTGCCGTCCGCGACGAGCACCGGCACCGGGGGCGCCACGGCGGCGGCCCGGTTCAGCAACTCCCGCTCCCCGGGCGGACACCCGGCCGGACCGGCGGGGGAGCGGGCCGCGGTCAGCAGTGCGTGCACCGCCTCCCGTACCGCCCGCGCCTCCCGGAGGGCGTCCGGGGCCGGGACCGGCACGGCCGTGCCGTCGGGATAGGGGCCGAGCTGGGCGACCCAGGCGGCCAGCGCCTCGCCGGTGTCCAGTTCCTCGGTGGCGCCGTCCGTGCCGCGCAGCCGGAGCGTGCGCAGGAAGTCCAGGCAGATCCGCCCCGCACCGCTGCGGAAGCGGGGGGCGGCGGGCGCGGAGGCGTCGGGCATGAAGGCCACCCTACTGCGGAACCGGTTTTACTGGTACCGTCGGGAACCGGTTAAAGCGGTTCTCGCTCTCCCGTCCTCTCCTCCCTTCCCGCCTGAGGTGTGCCGTGTCCGCTGGACCTCCCGTCGCTCCGTCGCCGACGCTCGGCCCGCGCCTGACCCTGCTGCTCTCCGTCGCCTGCGGCGTCGCCGTGGCCACCATCTACTTCCCCCAGGCGATCAGCCCGCTCATCGCCGACGACCTGCGCGTCTCCCCGGAATCGGCCGCCCTCGTCGTCACCTGCGCCCAGCTCGGCTACGCGGCCGGCATCTTCCTGCTGGTCCCGCTCGGCGACCGGCTGCGCCACCGCGGCCTGGTCACCACCCTGCTGCTGACGACCTGCGCCGCCCTGGTGCTCGCGGGCACCGCCACCACCCTGCCCGTCCTCGCCGCCGCCGGCGCGCTCGCCGGGACGACCACCGTGGTCCCGCAGATCCTCATCCCCATGGCGGCCGGCCTGGCCGCCCCGGAGCGGCGCGGCGCGGTCACCGGCACCCTGCTGTCGGGCCTGCTCGGCGGCATCCTGCTGGCCCGCACCTTCTCCGGCACCCTCGGCGCATGGCTCGGCTGGCGGGCCCCCTATCTGGTCGCCGCCGGCCTGATGCTCGCCCTCGCCGCGGCCCTGGCCGCCGCGCTCCCCACCACCGCACCGAGCACCGACCAGCCCTACCCGGCCCTGCTCGCGACCCCCCTGAGACTGCTGCGCACCGAGCCGTCGCTGCGCCGCTCGGCCCTCAACCAGGTGCTGACGTTCGCCGCCTTCAGCGCCGCCTGGACGGCCGTCGCGCTCTGTCTCACCGGCCCGGTCTACGGCCTCGGCACCCCGGCCGTCGGCGTGCTCGCCCTGGTGGGCGCGGCCGGCATGTTCGCCACGCCGGTCGCCGGGCGGCGCACCGACCGCCGGGGCCCGGACGCGGTGAACCTGGTGTGCACGGTGGGCGCCGTCGCGGCCGGTGCCCTGCTGCTGACCGGTCGGCTCGGCGGCGCCGTCGGCCTGGCCGGCCTCGGGGCCGGAATGCTCCTGCTCGACGTCGCCGTCCAGTCCGGCCAGGTCGCCAACCAGGCGCGCATCTTCGCGCTGCGTCCCGAGGCCCGCGCCCGCCTCAACACCGCCTACATGACCTGCGCGTTCCTCGGCGGCAGCGCGGGCTCCTGGCTGGGTGTGCGCGCGTACTCCGCCTTCGGCTGGAACGGGGTCTGCGGCCTGGTCATGGCGGCGCCCGGCCTCGCCCTGCTGCGGACCGCGCTGCGCGCCCGCCCGTCCGCGACCGCCCCGGAGACGGCCTCGGAAGCGGACCCGGCGGACGCTGCCGCCCCCGCGTCCGCCACGGACCCGGACGACGTCCCCACCGCCCGCTGAGGGTCGTACGAAGTCGCCGGCAGGGTCGTACGCGATCGTCGGCAGGGTCGTACGCGATCGCAGGCGGGGTCGTACGAGGTCGCCGGCAGGGTCGTGCGAGATCGCCGACGGGCTCCTACGAGATCGCCCGCAGGCCTCCGCGGGCGGCGTGCCGCAGCCGTTCCACGGCCTCGGCCGTCGCCTGGTCGGCGGGCAGCAGCACCACCAACTGCTGTGCGTCCGCGCTCAGTTCCAGCGTCTCGCGGAGCAGCGTCAGCTCCCCTCCCACCGGGTGGCGCAGCCGCAGCGGCCCGCGCTGCGGCACCTGGTGGCGGTTGAGGCGGCGGGTGAAACCGGGTCCCGCGGCGGCGGACAGCTCGGCGGTCAGCCATGCCGAGTTCTCCACCGACGGCCCCCGCCACAGGTCGAAGGCCAGCTCGTCGGCGACGGCCTCCCAGTCCGGCAGCAGCGACCGGGCGCGCGGGTCGGTGAAGACGTAGCGCGTGAGGTTCGGGGCGTCACCGTCGAGCAGGCCCGTGCCGCCGAGGACCGCGTCGTAGCCGCTCGTGCGGGCGAGGAGGTCGCCGAGCCGGTTGGTCACCACGGCGAGGCCCGGCTCGAGCAGCCGCAGCGTCGTGAGGACCGTCGGGCGGACGTCACGCGCGGCCGGTACGGGCCGTGCGTGCGCCGTGCACTCCCCGCCGGTGATCTTCGCCAGATAGCGCAGATGCTCCCGCTCGGCGAGGTCGAGACTGAGCGCGTCGGCCAGCGCGTTGACCACCGACACGGACGGATTGCGGTCCCGGCCCTGTTCGATGCGGGTCAGGTACTCGACGCTGATCCCGGCCCGCGCCGCGAGCTCCGACCGGCGCAGCCCCGGCGACCGGCGGCGGCCGTGCACCGGCAGCCCCAGCGAGGCGGGCTGGATGCTGTCCCGCCTGGCCCGGACGAAATCCCCCAGTGGCGAACCCATACGTCGAGCCTACGACGCCCACCGGCCCCTCGCGGAGCGCTCAGCGTGGCCCTGCGGGGGCCAGCCTGAGCCCGGCCTGGCTGGGGCCGCGATCCGGTCCGAGGGTGGTGGCCATGGAGAACACGAACACCACACATCGGCTGCTGATCGTCGTCGCGAGCGTCCGGGAGGGCCGGTTCGGCCCCGTCGTGGGCGACTGGGTCGCGCAACGGGCGCGAGAACACGGCGGGTTCGCGGTGGAGGTCGCCGATCTCGCCGCGTACGACATCCCGTTGGCCCTGCCCGCGGCCTCACCGAAGTACGCCGGCGCCGACTACCCCCGGCCGGCCGGGATGGCCGCGCTGACCGAGGCGCTGGAGCGGGCCGACGCGTACGTCGTCGTCACGCCGGAGTACAACCACAGCTACCCCGCCTCGCTCAAGGCGGCCATCGACTGGCACTTCACCCAGTGGACGGCCAAGCCCGTCGCGTTCGTCAGCTACGGCGGTGCCGCGGGCGGCCGGCACGCGGTGCTGCACCTGGAGAACGTGCTCACCGAACTGCACGCGGTGACGATCCGCGACGGCCTCGCCTTCCCGAACTACTTCACCGCGTGGCGGGACGGCAGCCCCCTCGACACGGAGGCCCCCGCCTATGCCAAGACCCTGCTGGACCAACTGGCCTGGTGGGCCGGTGCGTTGCGCACAGCACGCGAGACGGCGCCCTATCCGGGCTGACCCGCGCCCCGCGACCCGCGGCAGGAGCCACCCACGCGCCGGGCGCCGCTCACCGCGCCTCCCGCCGGGCCTCCTTCAGCTCGCGCGAGACCGCCCATGCGTCCGCCACCGGACCCATGTGCTCCAGCTTGTCGGGGTTGATCACCGTGCGGACCGCCTGGATCCGCCCCTCCAGCACGTCGAGCACCAGGGTGTGCAGCACCCTGCCGTCCCGGTCGCGGAAGATCGCGCCCGGCTGCCCGTTGATCTCGTGCCGCTCCAGGGTCACCTCGATCCTGGCCATCCACGGGTAGACGGACGCCAGCAGCCGGGCCACGTTGTCGGCGCCCGCGACGGCCCGCGCCAGCTGCGGGGCCTTGCCGCCGCCGTCGCCGACCAACTGCACGTCGGCGGCGAGCAGCTGCCGCAGCGCGGCCACGTCGCCCGCGATCAGCGCGTCGAAGAACCGGGCCGCCAGCTCCTGGCGCTCGTGCCGGTCGGCCTCGAACCGGGGCCGGCCGTCCCGCATGTGCCGCCGCGCCCGCACCAGCAGCTGGCGGCACGCGGCCTCCGAGCGGCCCACCGCCGACGCGATGTCGTCGAACCCGAAGGCGAACACCTCGCGCAGGACGAACACCGCCCGCTCCAGCGGGCTGAGCCGCTCCAGCAGCATCAGCGCCGCCATCGACACCGAGTCGGCCAGCTCCACCGAGCGCTCCGGGTCCTGGTACGGGTCGCTCAGCAGCGGCTCCGGGAACCATGGGCCGACATACTCCTCCCGCCTTACCCGGGCCGAGCGCAGCACGTCGATCGCGACGCGGGTCACCGTGGCCGACAGGTACGCCTTGGTGGACACCGGGCGGGTCGACGAGGCGTCGAAGCGCAGCCAGGTCTCCTGCACCGCGTCCTCGGCCTCGCTCACGCTGCCCAGGACGCGATAGGCGATGGAGAACAGCAGCGGCCGCAGTTCCTCGAACTCCTCGACCTCGGTCACGGCACGATCCTTCCCTGTTCGCGGCGGATACGACACGGTCGGCGCGGTCTCAGTGCAGCGCACCGGCCTCGTAGTCCCCGGCGGAGGGCTGCCGGGTGATGACGTTGAGCCGGTTCACCGAGTTCATGAAGGAGATCAGGATGACCAGCGCGGTCAGCTGCTCCTCGTCGTAGTGCTTGGCGGCGGCCCGCCACACCTCGTCGCCGACCCCGCCCGCCGCGTCGGCGATCCGGGTGCCCTCCTCGGCGAGCTCCAGCGCCGCCCGCTCGGCCTCGGTGAAGACCGTGGCCTCGCGCCAGGCCGCGACCAGGTGCAGCCGCACCGCGCTCTCACCGGCCGCCGCGGCCTCCTTGGTGTGCATGTCGATGCAGACCGCGCAGCCGTTGATCTGGCTGACCCGCAGCGCCACCAGCTCCTGCGTGGTGACGGGCACCGACGACTCCTTGAAGGCCCTGCCGACCGCCATGAAGTGCTTGATCGCCTTGCCCGCGGTCTGGCTGCCGAAGTAGTTCAGTCGCGCGCTCATGGAATGCTCCCGTGGGGTCGTCGTAGGTGCTGACACCCCTTGGGACGAGACGGCCCGCCCGCCTGTGACACGCCCCGTCGTGATCTGGATCACCAGGCTGTCGGGCCGGGTGCCGGGGCGGCCGACTCAGGCCCGCTTGAGTGCGCGTACTCATGCCCGGCCGGCTGGTGCGCGGCGAGGATCGGTGCAGCGGCGCCGCCCGGTGCGCCGGCCCGATCCAGCCGAGACCCTTACGGAGAATCCGTCATGTCCCGACGTACTGCTGTTGCCCTGGCCGCCGGTGTCGTCGCCCTCGGAGGCGCGAGCGCCTTCGCCTTCGCGCACGGCGGGGACCAGTCACCGGCCCTGGCACACACCACGGCCCGCTACACCGCCCCCGACGGCGACCGGGCCGGCTCGTTGACCTTCGCCACCGACGCCACGGCCTCGTCCGGCGTCAAGAAGGTCAACGTTCTTCCCTGGCCGAAGAGTTCGTCCTTCGCGAAGATGGGGCTGACCGCCAAGGACATGGCCGATGCCGACCAGGCCGTCTGCAAGCCCGCCGGCGGGCACACCGTGCACTGCACCTTCTCCGTGAAGGTGACGGCCGCCGATGCCGCGTCGTCCCCGCACGGGGCCTGGCACATGGCCGTGCTCGTGACCGCGAAGGACGGCACGACGACCCTGGACACCAAGGCGGCCGACTTCAGCGTCCGTTGACCCGGACGGGCCACGACCCGAGCGAGTACGGTCGTCACCTGACGGCGGCCGGGCGGGCACGGTGGTCCTCTGGCGACGGCGAGGCGGGCACGGGGAGGCGGGGACATGTCGTGGGCCGTGGTGGTCTCCACCGTGGGCGGGGTGCTGACGACCCTCGCCGGGGTGGCCGCGGGCGCCCTGCTCTCCCGCCGGGCACAGGAACGGCACTGGCTCAAGGACGCGCAGGCCCAGGCGTACGCCGGGGTGCTGCGCGCCTACACCCGGGTCGAGTTCGACCTGCGCGGCGCCCACCTGGGGAAACACCCGGTGACCCAGGTGGACTGGGCGCCGTGGGGCGGCGCCCTCGCGGCGCTGAGCCTGGTGGCGGACGAGGAGGTCGTCGCGGCCGCGGGACGGCTGGGCGAGGTCCTCAACGCGCTGGAGCGGGTCGTGCACGAGGGCGAGGCGGGGCGGCCCCGCTGGACCCGCCTGCAGACCGAACTGGCGGCGGCGCAGATGGACTTCGTCAACACCGCCCGCCGCGGCCTCGACCGCCGGCAGCCGGCGGTCCGCACACGGATCGGCGGTCCGCTGATCGAGGCCCCGGAGTGAGACGCAGGGCCCTGCCGCTCAGCCGGGGCGGGACAAGTCCGTGAACCAGGCGCCGAGTTCGTTCGCGGCATCGGCGAGCGGGAAGCGCGCCCCGAGGTAGCCGTCCGGCCGTACGACAAGACCGGTCGGCCCGTCCGGACGGTACAGGGCGGCGAACTGCCCCTCGGAGTCGTGGAATCCGGGAACCGGCAGGCTGTCCGCCAGCTCACGGGCGGCCCTCGCGGCGAGTACGGCGACGAGGTGCACCTCGGCCCCCGGCCGCGGCAGCCCCTGCGACGCCCGTGCCGCCTCGGCGAGTTCGGCCGGATCGGCGCCGTACAGCAGCACGACGTGCCCGGGGCGGCCGCGCGTCACGTCGAGCAGCCGCAGTGGATAGCGGGCGAGGGTGGCGGTCAGCCCGCCGCAGTCGGGGGCCCGGTCGCCGGGCTGGGGTGCGTCCAGCGGTCCGTGGACGGTGCCCGTGAGCGGTCCGCCGCAGTAGCCGAGCAGCAGTTGCGCCTCCCGCATGATCAGCGTCGCCGGGTCGTCGGGGTCGGCCTCCATGCCCTGGCGGGCGTGCTGCACCGTGCGGCCCACGACCTCCTCGCCGATCGGGCGGCGTTCGGCGTCGTAGCTGCCGAGCAGTCCCTCGCCCGCCTCGCCGCGCAGGACGAGGGCGATCTTCCAGGCGAGGTTGTGGGCGTCCTGGATGCCGGTGTTCATGCCCTGGGCGCCGGTGGGCGGGTGGATGTGGGCCGCGTCGCCCGCGACGAAGACGCGGCCCGCGCCGTAGCGGTCGACGATGCGGTGGCTGATCCGGAACACCGACGACCAGCGCAGGTCGGAGACGGTGGTGGGCATGGGGGCGAGACGGTCCACGACGGCCTGGATGTGCCCCAGTTCGGGCACGTTGCGCTCGCCGCCCGTCAGCCCGTGCGTCACCCCGTCGGCCGGCGCGGCCTCATGGCCCCGTGCGGGGGTGGCGAGTTCGGGCGGGACCAGCATCGACATGCGGTAGCGCGGGCCGCCGGGCAGCGGGATGCACACCAGCAGGTCGTCGGTGGCGCCGTCGGCGGTGCGGTGCAGCGAGCGCACCGCGTACTTGTGTGGGAGGTCCCAGTCGGCCTCGACGTCGGCCAGCATGTACTCCTCGGCGAAGGCGCCGCCCTCGAAGGAGAGGCCGAGCCCCTTGCGGACCGTGCTGTGCGCGCCGTCGCAGCCGATCAGATAGCGGACGCGCTGCTCCTCCTCGGCCCCGTCCGCGGTGCGCAGCAGGGCCGTGACGCCGTCCTCGTCCTGCGTGAACGAGAGCAGTTGCGTGCCGCGCTCGATGACCGTGCCGAGCCCGGCGACGTACTCCTCCAGGAGACGTTCGGTCTCGTACTGCGGCAGCGCGGCGAAGGCGTACGGCACCTCGGGCGGCAGCTCCAGATCGATCCGGGCGGCCTCCCGCCCGTTGACGTAGACCAACTGCCCGCGCATCCGCACCGCCGACTCCAGCACGGACCGGACCAGCCCCATGCGGTCCCATATCTCCAGGGTGCGCGGCTGGATGCCGACGGCCTTCGCGTACGGCAGCCGGGCCGGGAGCCGGTCGACGAGCCGGCAGCCGATCCCGTGCGCGCGCAGCTCCGCCGCGGCGCTCAGGCCGACCGGGCCGGCTCCGGCGATCAGTACGTCCGTCGTCGGGGTGTGCGCCACGGTGCCTCCCGTACGTGCCTGCTCGCTGTGCCTGCCCGCTGTGCCCGAGCCGGGACCGGTCCCCGTTCCATGGTCGCCCTGAGCGGTCCCGGCGTCGATTCGGGACGGGAGCACGCGCTTACCGCGCCGGGTGCGGGAGGCCGCGGCCGCGGGGGCCGGCCGGGCCCGGCACGGGAGCGCGCGGGCGGGAGACCGCGGCGGGCGCGGACCCCGGAGCTGCACGAACCGGTCCCCGCCAGCGGAGATTCCCTTTTGCTCCGGCTCGTCCGTTCGTCGTCTGACGGTCCGATAACGGTTTCCCTCTGCACGCACAATGCACAGGCGGCACATACGTACGATCCAGTTCATGAACAGAGCTGCGAAGGTGGGCGTGGCCGGTGCGTGTACAACTCTGCTCGTGCTCGGGGGATTCGGGACCTACAACCTCCTGCACGGACTGACCTCCGCGACGGGCGGCGACGGGGCGGGACAGGGCTTCAGCCAGACGGCGGTGTCGAAGTCGCCGCCCTCCGCGGAGAAGGCCGAGAAGCTCACCCGGGCCTTCCTCGACAGCTGGTCCCAGCAGCGTCTCGACGGCGCGGCGAGCGACACCGACCAGCCGGGCGCGGCGAGTTCGGCGCTCGCGGACTACAAGACGGGCCTCGGCCTGACAAAGCTCTCGTTCACCGACGTCCGCTCCGCGGGCCCCTCGACGGCCACCGTCGGCGCCACGAAGGTCACCTTCGACGTCACCGCCCATGTGAAGGGCGGCACGTGGAGCTATCCGAGCGCGGTCGCCGTCCTCCAGGACACCGACGGCGACGCCGCGGTGCACTGGAACAACTCGGTGCTCTACCCCGGCCTCCAGGGCGACCAGGCGCTCACCGCGGGCGAGTTGCCGGCCGGGGCCGGCTCGGCGAAGGTCGTCGCGAGCGACGGGAAGACCGACCTCTCCACGTTCCCCTCGCTCACCGACATCGTCGCCTCCATCCGCAAGAACGGCACCCCCAAGGGCGGCACCACCGGGACGGGCGTGGCGGTGGTCGACGGCGACGGCACGGGCGTCGAGACGCTCAAGGTGTTCGTCAAGGGCAAGTCCCCGGTCGTCAGGACCACGATCGACGCGCATCTGCAGGAGGTCGCCGAGAGCGCCGTGAAGGACGCCCACCTCCAGCAGAAGCCCGCCGGCACCGTGGCGCTGGACTGGCGCACCGGACACATCCTGGCGATCGCGCACACCGGCGACGACGGCGACATCGCCATCAACGGCATCAAGTCGCCCGGTTCCACGATGAAGATCATCACCTCGGCCGCGCTCTTCGACCAGGCGGGTCTCACCATGAACAGCCCGGCGCCCTGCACGGACTCCCTCATGGCCAACAGCCAGCTGTTCCACAACGACGCCGGGGTCAAGCCCAACGAGAAGGCCACGATCGCCCAGGCGTTCACCGTCTCCTGCAACACCGCCTTCATCAAGGACGGTTTCCACTACCTCGTGAACGGCGGGGACGCCTCGGCCCTGCACAACGAGGCCGTCAACGTGTTCGGCATGGGCAGCTGGTCGATCGGCGGCGGCGTCGCCACCACCGACCCGAGCATCCCCGACGACGTTCAAGGCGGCGACCAGGCGGCCCAGTTCATCGGGCAGGGCCGGGTCACGGCGACGCCCCTGTTCATGGCGTCCGTGGCGGCCACCGTCCGCAACGTCGGGTTCCGGCAGCCGGTCATCCTGCCGGACCAGCACCAGCAGACCGCGCCCCGCGCCATCTCCGCGCGCACGGCCGGGTACCTGCAGACGATGATGCGCTCCGTCGCCACCAGCGGCACGGCCGCGCCGCGGCTCGGCGGCCTGGCCGGCGTCGGCGCCAAGACGGGCACCGCGGAGGAGGGCGACCACACCAACGGCTGGCTGACCGCGTACAACTCGCAGATCGCGGTGGCGGCCCTGGTCGAGGGCGGCAGCTCGGGCGTGGACTCGGCCGGTTACGTCGTACGGGAACTGCTCACGCGGAGCTGAGGCGCGGGCGCGCTGAGGCGCGGGCGCGCTGAGGCGCGTGCCCGGCCGCGGGTCGCCTGAGCGGCGGGGCGGCGGGCCGGCGGGCGGCCGCCGTCGGGGACCCGGACAACGGACTCCGTCCACCGAGTGCCCGCCCGGTGGCTTAGAGTGACTGTCGCCCCGATTCCGGAGACCCAGGTACCTGTGAGGGACACGCCAGACATGCCGACCGAAACGTTTGAGTTCCAGGTAGAGGCCCGTCAGCTGCTGCAGTTGATGATCCACTCGGTCTACTCGAACAAGGACGTCTTCCTGCGGGAGCTCGTCTCCAACGCCTCCGACGCGCTCGACAAGCTGCGGCTGGCCGCGCTGCGGGACGACGCGCTCGACGCCGACACCGCCGACCCGCACATCGAGATCGCCCTCGACGCCGACGCCCGCACGCTGACCGTGCGGGACAACGGCATCGGGATGTCGTACGACGAGGTCGGCAAGCTCATCGGCACCATCGCCAACTCGGGTACGGCCGACTTCCTGCGGGAGTTGAAGGAGGCGCAGGACGCGTCCGGCGCCGAGGGCCTCATCGGCCAGTTCGGCGTGGGCTTCTACTCCGGCTTCATGGTGGCCGACGAGATGACCCTGCTGACCCGGCGGGCCGGGGAGGACACCGGGACCCGCTGGTCCTCCCGCGGCGAGGGCACGTACACCCTGGAGAAGGTCGACGACGCGCCGCAGGGCACCTCCGTCACGCTCCACCTCAAGCCGGCCGACCCCGACAACCAGCTGCACGACTACACCTCCGACCGGACGATCAAGCAGATCGTCAAGCGCTACTCCGACTTCATCACCTGGCCGATCCGGCTCGTGCCGCAGCGGGGCGAGGGCCCGGCCGAAGGGGACGGCGACGGCGAGGGCGGGTCCGGACCCGAGACGCTGAACTCGATGAAGGCCCTGTGGGCCCGCCCGCGCGACGAGGTCTCCGACGACGAGTACCACGAGCTGTACAAGCACGTCAGCCACGACTGGCGGGACCCGCTGGAGACGATCCGCCTCCAGGCCGAGGGCACCTTCGAGTACCAGGCCCTGCTGTTCCTGCCCGCGCACGCGCCGCACGACCTGTTCACCCGGGACGCCGCACGCGGCCTCCAGCTGTACGTCAAGCGCGTGCTGATCATGGACGACTGCGAGGCACTGCTGCCGCCGTACCTCCGCTTCGTCAAGGGAGTCGTCGACGCGCAGGACCTCTCGCTCAACGTCTCGCGCGAGATCCTCCAGCAGGACCGGCACATCCGCATGATCCAGCGCCGGCTGACCAAGAAGGTGCTCTCCTCGCTCAAGGAGATGAAGACCAAGGAGCCCGCCGACTTCGCCTCGTTCTGGCGGGAGTTCGGCGCCGTCCTGAAGGAGGGCCTGCTCGGCGACGCCGACAACCAGGACGCCCTGCTCGCCGTCGCGACCTTCGCCACCACGCACTCCGACGACGAACCGGCCACCCTCGCGCAGTACGTGGAGCGGGCGAAGGACGGCCAGGACGCCGTCTACTACATGACCGGCGAGTCCCGTGAGGCACTGGAGAGCTCCCCGCACCTGGAGGCGTTCCGGGCCCGCGGCATCGAGGTGCTGCTGCTCACCGACCCCGTCGACGAGCTGTGGGTCGACGCCGTGGGCGAGTTCGACGGCAAGCGGCTGCGGTCCGTCGCCAAGGGCGAGATCGACCTCGACCCGCAGGACGGCGAACAGGGCGACGAACAGCGGGAGAAGCAGGCCGAGGAGTACGCCGGGCTGCTCGGCTGGATGAAGGAGCGGCTCGGCGAGGACGTCAAGGACGTGCGCCTGTCCTCCCGGCTGACGGTCTCTCCGGCCTGCGTGGTCTCCGACGCCCACGACCTGACCCCGGCGCTGGAGAACATGTACCGCGCGATGGGCCAGGAAGTCCCGCGCAGCAAGCGGATCCTGGAACTCAACCCCGGCCACCCCCTCGTGCAGAGCCTGAACCGGGAGTACCAGGAGCGCGACGACCACACCGGGCTCGCCGACAGCGCCGAACTGCTGCACGGCCTCGCGGTGCTCGCCGAGGGCGGCCAGCCGAAGGAACCGGCGCGGTTCGTCAAGCTCGTGGCGGAGCGGCTGGAGCGCACGCTGTGACCCGCCGGCCCGCCACCCTCTGATGCTGCTCAAGTCGCTTGGTAGGGGGCCCGGACGGCTGGCAGGCTGAGGCCATGTCAGTCATCGCGGGTCTCAACAGGAAGCACAACGCCGTGATCACGGTCCGGGACGCGGACGTGGTCGCGGCGGCCCTGCGGCGGGCCCTGGCCGAGGCCCCGCCCGAGGACCGCGCGGCGCTGGAACGCGCCGTCGCGCTCGTCGAGTCCACGGCGGAGGCCACCGACGCCCAGATCCGCGCCCGTTGGGCCCGCGACCTGCTGACCGCCGCGGGCTACACCGGCGACCTCGCCTCGGTCGCCGCGGTCAAGGCCCTGCGTCAGGCGGACCCACGCCTGAGCCTGCTGGCCGCCGTACAACTCCAGAAGGAGGCGATCGCCCATCCGGAGTGAGCGACGGACGCCCGGCGCGTCCGCGGGCGGGGCGATCACACCGACGTACGGCTCCGGTGGCGAGGAGGATCACGGCGAGCGGGTGCTCGCTCATGTCGGTGTGGGGACGCGGCTGTCGTTGATGAGTGACCGGCGGCTCGCGGACGTCGTCGCCGGCGCGCGGGGTCTCGGTGGGGGGATCGGGGGGAGGACGGCCGAGCTGGACGTCGACGGCGTGCGGGTCTTCGTCAAGCGCGTGCCGCTGACCTCCGTCGAGCAGCGGCCGGACAACGTGCGTTCCACCGCCAACCTGTTCGGGCTTCCGCTCTTCTACCAGTACGGCATCGGCTCCGCGGGATTCGGCGCCTGGCGGGAGCTGGCCGCGCACCTCATGACCACCGGGTGGGTGCTGAGCGGGCAGTACCCGGGCTTTCCGCTGCTCCACCACTGGCGGGTCCTGCCGGACGACGCGCCCACCGGTTTCGCGGACGCGTTCGGCGGCGTCGACGGCGCCGTCGCGCACTGGGACGGCTCCGCGGCCGTGCGTCACAGGCTCGAGGAGATCGGGCGGTCGTCGGCCGCTCTGGTGCTCTTTCTGGAGCATGTGCCGCACACCCTGGGCGAGTTGCTCGCCGAGGACGCCGACGGCGACCGTCATCGCTGGGCCGAGGAGGAGCTGCGGCGCGGAACGGAGTTCATGAGCGCGCGCGGACTGGTCCACTTCGACGCCCACTTCGCCAACGTGCTCACGGACGGGCGGCGGATCTACTTCGCCGACCTCGGCCTGGCCCTGAGCCGGGACTTCGAACTCTCCCGGCAGGAGCGCGACTTCCTCACCGCCCACCTTCTCTACGACCGCTCCTACGCGCCCTCCCACCTGCTCCGCCACCATCTGCCCGCGGGGCTGGGATCCGCCACCGACCCGGGCGCCCTGCTCCGGGCCTGGGCCGACGGCCGGCGGCCCGCCGCCGTACCGTGCGCGATCGCGACGCTGCTCGACCGGCACGCCGCCCACGCCACGGTCCTCGACGACTTCTTCCGGCGGCTGTTCGAGGAGAGCAAGCTGACGCCCTTCCCCGCGGACGCGCTGCGGCGGGCCATGGCGGATGGTGCGGGGCAGGGGCGACGAGAGCCCGTGGCAGACGGCTGACCCGGACCCGGACCGGGCGGGATCAGGTGCGGTCCGGGTGCGGTCCGGGTCAGGCGCGGTCCGCCAGGGCCGCGTCGATCAGGACCGCCGCCGCCGCGCGGGCGGCCGTGGCGGCCGAGGGGTCGCGGTCCATCCGCGCGGACAGCCCGGCGCCGTCGTACAAGAGGTGCAACTGCCGTGCGAGCGTCTCCGGTTGCGGCACACCGGCGTCGCGCGCGAGGTCGGTGAACAGCGTCCGCACCCACGCCCGGTAGGCGTCGGACGCCTCCTCGATCGCGCTGCCGTGCCGGGCCTCAGCGCTGGCCGCGACGAACGCGCAGCCGTGGTAGTCGCGCCGGGTGAACAGCTCGCCCTGCGCGTCGAACACCGCCAGCAGCCGCTCGCGCGGGGACCCGGCCCCCTCGACGCCGCGCAGCAGCCGCTCCCTCATCCGGGCGTGCCGGGAGTCGAGATAGGCACGGATGAGCTGTTCCTTGCCGCCGAAGGTGTTGTACAGCGACGCCTTCGCGACCCCCGCGTGCTCGATGATCCGGTCGATGCCGACCGTCTGCACGCCCTCCGCGTAGAACAGCTCGTCCGCGGCCGAGAGCAGCCGCTCGCGGGCCGTGGGGGCCTTCGCACTCGGGGTCCTGGTCATGACGCTCACCTTCTCGGACGGTTCATCAGTGTAGGGGCTGTCAGGCCACCCGCTCCGGCTGTTCCGCCGCGGCCACGGGCGCGCGCCGCCCGGTGCCGCCGGAGGCGACGAGCACTCCCGCAGCGGCCTGCGGGCGGCCCCGCAGCAGCAGCGCGGCGA
Organism: Streptomyces mangrovisoli; assembly: GCF_000974985.2. Taxonomy (GTDB): domain Bacteria; phylum Actinomycetota; class Actinomycetes; order Streptomycetales; family Streptomycetaceae; genus Streptomyces; species Streptomyces mangrovisoli. The sequence goes on from NZ_LAVA02000083.1 coordinate 34,155, forward strand.
GCGCGAGCAGGGCCAGGGCGATCACCACGGCGCCGTACTCCTCCGAGGTGGCCACCAGACCGCCGCCGTGCACCACCAGCGCGCCGGCCGCGACGGAAGGGACGCCCATGCCGAGGTAGGAGACGACGAACAGCAGGGACAGCACGCCCGAGCTCTCGTGCGGCTCGGTCAGCGGCAAAACCGTGCGGATGCCGCCCTGGAAGCCGCTGCCGAAGCCGAGGCCGGAGACGGCCGTGCCGACGAAGAACAGCCACGGCGTGCCCGAGCCGATGGCGAGCAGGGTGAGCGCGACGCCCGCGACGAGCGCGCCGATGCCGGTGTACATCACCGTGCGGGCCTCGGCCCTGCGCAGGGCGAGCACGGAGGTGGCGGCGACGATCGCGAGCACGAACAGGCCGAGCCCGCCGTAGACCGCGGACGTCGAGCCGACCAGGCCGCGGACCAGGGACGGACCGAGGGAGCCGTAGAACCCGGCGAGCGCCCAGACGGCGAAGACGACGGGCGCCGCCGCCAGCACGGGGCCGCGGACGCGGCGCGGCAGCGCGATCTCGGGTACGAGCGAGGTCCACGCGCCGGGTGCCCTGGTGACGGTCTCGTCGATCAGGGCGACGGCGACCGCCTGGACGGCGAACACCGCGAGCAGGCCGAGATAGATCGTGTGGGACGGCGCCGGGAGGTACTGCACGACGAAGCCGCTGACCAGCGAGCCCGTCGCGGTGCCGAGGCCGGGGGTGAAGGCGTTCGCCAGCGTGCCGCGCGCACGGTCGAGGTCCATCATCGCGGCGCCCACCGCGCCGAGGGCGGCACCGGTGGACAGGCCCTGCACGACGCGTGCGGTCAGCAGCTCACCGACGCCGGTCGCCGAGGAGAACAGCAGCATCGCGGCCGCCTGCGCCACGATCGCCGCGATCAGCACGGGGCGGCGGCCGACGTGGTCGGACAGCTTGCCGAGGACGAGCAGCCCGGACAGGACGGCGATGGCGTAGACACCGAAGACGACGGTGGTGGTGATGGGGGTGAAGCCCCATTCGGCCTGGTAGGTCGCGTACAGGGGAGTGGGCGCGCTGGAGGCGGCGAGGAAGGAGACCACGATCGAGGCGAGCACGTAGAACGCCGCGCGCGGCGGTATCGGCCGGCGCTGCGCCGTCGTGCCGGGTGCGTGCGGGGCGAGGAGGTTCATCGGAATCCTTGGCATCCTTCGCGGGGCCGGAGCCGGGGCGGCCGCCGTAGGGAGGCCACTCGCTGGCTGAGTAGACCGGTCTGTCTACCTGGGCTGGTCAACCGGTGGACAGGTCTGTCTATTCCCCGGTTCTCGAAGTCGGCGGGATCGGGTCCGGCGAGGGATCGGGTCCGGCGCGGGCCCGCCATCGGGTCCGGTGCAGGCCTGCGATCAAGCTCGCGATCAGGTCCGGCGCAGGCCCGCGATCAGCAGGGCGACCAGGCGCCGGGCGTCGTAGGCGGGGTCGCTCTCGGCGCCCACGCACAGGTTCCCGACCCCGCGCATGAGGGTGTACGCGTCCAGGTCCGGGAGGATCTCGCCGCCGTCGGCCGCGGCCCGCAGCAACGCGGCGCAGACGGGGACCAGCTGGTCCAGGAAGTAGGCGTGCAGGGTCTCGAAACCCGCGGTGTCCGACTGGAGGACCGCGGCGAGGCCGTGCTTGGTGACCAGGAAGTCGACGAACAGGCCGATCCAGCGTTCCAGCGCGGCATACGGCGTCGCGGCCTCCGTCAGGAGTGCGGGGCCGGCCTCGGCGCACGCGTCGACCTGGTGCCGGTAGACCGCGATGATCAGGTCGGCCCGGGTGGGGAAGTGGCGGTAGATCGTGCCGAGTCCGACGCCGGCGCGGGCGGCGATGTCGCGCACGGGGGCGTCGACGCCTGAGGTCACGAAGACCGCGGCGGCGGCGTCGAGGAGCGCCTCCTTGTTCCGCCGGGCGTCCTTGCGGCGGGCGGGAGCGGCCGGTGGTGCGCCCCCGGCGTCCGCCGCGCGCCCCGAGTTCTTGCCCGCGCCCGCCGTCGCGCCCTCGCCGTCGTTCATGCCCACGCCGTGCCTCCGTGTCCGCTTGATAAACGGAACCGTGTTCCGTATCGTCGTACCGGAACGTTGTTCCGCTTACTTGCCCATGATGCCAGGACAGCACGGCCTGGTCACCTGTGCCGTCACAGGTGACGTGTCACGGCACCTCTCACGGCACCTCTCACGGCACCCATGACGTCACCTCGACGGAGGCATCCCATGCAGTACCGCATCCTCGGCCGCACCGGTGTGCGCGTCAGCTCGCTGGCGCTCGGCGCCATGAACTTCGGCCGGATCGGACGCACCACCCAGGACGAGGCGACCGCCCTCGTCGACGCCGCCCTCGAAGGCGGCATCAACCTCATCGACACCGCCGACATGTACGGCGAAGGCGAATCGGAGGAGATGGTCGGCAAGGCCGTCGCCGGGCGCCGCGACGACATCGTCCTCGCCACCAAGGCGACCATGCCGATGGGCGAGGAACGCAACCACCGCGGCAGCTCCCGCCGTTGGCTGGTCACTGCGCTCGACGACAGCCTGCGCCGCCTCGGTGTGGACCACGTCGACCTCTACCAGATCCACCGCTGGGACCCCGACACCGGCGACGAGGAGACGCTGTCCGCTCTGACGGACCTTCAGCGTGCGGGAAAAATCCGATACTTCGGCTCCTCCACCTTCCCCGCCCACTGCATCGTCCAGGCCCAGTGGGCCGCCCGTGAGCACCACCTGAGCCGCTACGTCACCGAGCAGCCCAGCTACTCCATCCTTCAACGCGGCATCGAGGCCCATGTGTTGCCCGTGACGCAGGAGTACGGGCTCGGGGTGCTCGCGTGGAGCCCGCTCGCCTCCGGGTGGCTGTCCGGCGCCGTCCGCGCGGACCGGGCCATCACCACCCACCGCTCCACCTTCCTGTCGGACCGCTTCGACCTCGGCGTCCCGGCCAACCGCGCCAGGCTCGACGCGGTCGAGCAACTGGCCGTGGTCGCCGACGAATCCGGCCTGACCCTGATCCAGCTCGCCCTCGGATTCGTCACCGCGCACCCGGCCGTGACCGCCGCGCTCATCGGCCCCCGCACACCGGACCACCTGCGCGCGCAGCTCGCCGCCGCGGACACGGTGCTCCCCGCCGACGTCCTGGACGCGATCGACGAGATCGTCGCACCGGGCACGGACCTCGCCCCCCACGAGAAGTTCGACACGCCGCCCGCACTGCTCGACCCGGCGCTCCGCCGCCGATGACGCGTGTCGCTCTCCGCCGCCTTTCGTCCGTCGTCCGTCGTCCGTCGTCCTTCGTCCGCTGTCCTTCGACGGCCGCCGTAGGGGAAAGGATCCACGCCTCCCAGGACCTCCCTGCCCACCACCCGGCCGAGCATCGGCATCATGACCGCGCCCGCACAGGTGCGTTACGACGACGTCCTGCGCGTCTGGCGCGAGGCGGACGAGATCCCCGCGATCGAACACGCCTGGCTGTACGACCACCTCATGCCGATCTTCGGCGACCCCGACGGGCCGGCGTTCGAAGGGTGGACCCTGCTCGCCGCCCTCGCCGCGAGCACGCGCCGGCTGCGCCTGGGCGTCATGGTGACCAGCAACCGGTTCCGGCCGCCCGCCCTGCTCGCCAAGATCGCCACGACCGTCGACCATGTCTCCGGCGGACGGCTCGACTTCGGCATCGGCGTCGGGTCCCGGCCCGGCCATCCGCTCGCCCGGCGCGAGTACGCCGCCCACGGCCTGCCCTTCGCCGACTCCGCCGACGCGGTGGCGAGCCTCGCCGAGGCCTGCACGGTCGTCCGGCGGCTGTGGACGGAGCGCGAGCCGTTCGACTTCCACGGCGCCCACCACCGACTCACCGGAGCGTTCGGCAGCCCCGAGCCCGTCCAGCGTCCGCACCCGCCCCTCCTCATCGGCGGACGCTCCTCCGCGACGCTGCGCGTGGTCGCCGAGCACGCCGATCTGTGGAACATCCCGGGCGGCGACATCGACGACGCCGTCAGCCGCAGCGCACTGCTCGACCGGTACTGCGCGGAGATCGGCCGCGATCCCGCCGCCATCACGCGCTCCATCCACCTGCCCGTGTCCTACGACGCCCCGGGCGCCGGGCGTGCCGCCGTCGCGGAGGCCGTCGGCGCGGGGTTCCGGCACATCGTCCTCGGCCTGCCCGCCCCCTGGCCGCCGGGCGTGGCGCGATGGGTGAGCGACGAGGTGATCGGCGCGGCGGCGGCGTGACGATGGCGTGACGGTCGCGCCGGGGAAGGTTCCCTCACGCTCCGGAGCCCCGGGGGAGAACCGCCCCCGCAGCGGAGCCCCCGCGGGGATCAGGCTCCGTACACTCGTCGCAACGCGGAGCGCGAGGCGGAGCGCAAGGGGGTGCCGGTTGACGGACCCGGCGGCGGTACGGCGGCCCACGGGCCTGTTCGTCGGCCTGTGCACGCTCGACGTCATCCATCTGGTGGACCATGTCCCCGCCCCCGACGAGAAGCAGACGGCCCGCCGGCAGGTCGCCGCCGCGGGCGGACCGGCCGCCAACGCCGCCGCGGTCTTCAGCCACCTGGGCGGCACGGCCACCCTGCTCACCGCGATCGGCGCCCATCCGCTGAGTCATGGAGTCCGCGCCGACCTCGACCGCCTCGGCGTGGCGGTCACCGACCTGGCCGCCGACCGCGACGAGCCGCCCGCGGTCTCCGCGATCCTCGTCACCGAGCGGACCGGCGAACGCGCCGTGACCTCCACCAACGCCACCGGCCACCGGCTCACCCCGCCCGCCGGCCTCGCCGCGCTGGTCGCGGACCACGACATCGTCGAGTTCGACGGCCACCACATGGACGTCGCCGTGGCGGCGGGCCGCGCCGCGCGCGCCGTCCGCCGCCCGACCGTCCTGGACGGCGGCAGCTGGAAGGACGGCACGGAGCGTTTGCTGCCGTACGTCGACGTGGCCGTCTGTTCCGCCGACTTCCGTCCGCCGGGTACGAGCACGCCCGAGGAGACGCTGCGCCGGCTGCGCGAGCACGGGGTGACCTGGGCGGCGGTGAGCCGGGGAGCGCGGCCGATCCTGTGGGCGGGGCCCGACGGCGGCGGCACCGTCGAGGTGCCCCTCACCCGTGTGGTGGACACGCTCGGCGCCGGTGACGTCCTGCACGGTGCCCTCACCCTCGACCTCGCCGGCCGGGGCCCGCTCACCGCGCGGGGCTTCGCCGACGCGCTGCGCGGCGCGTCGGCGGTGGCGTCGCGGGCCTGTGCTTCGTTCGGCACGCGGGCGTGGATGCGGGCCGGAAGCTGAGTGGTTGGCCGGGGCGGCCCGGCGTACGTTTGAGCAGAGCGCGACCGCAGTCCCGGGCGGCCGACGCGGTCCGAGGTGCCCGGCACCGTTCCGCCGAGCCGCTTCGACGCCCCACCCGGCGAGGTGAGAGCGAGGACGAGAGGTTCCATGCACAGCACCAGTCCCCCCTCCGGCGGCAGCGGGGAGGGGCGTGTGCCCGAGGAGCCGTCGATCGTCGTCGACGCCGGAGGGACGGTACTGCTGTGGAGCGCGGGGGCGCAGCGCGTGCTCGGCCACGAACCGGGCGACATCGTGGGCAGACCCGCCGAGGGCCTGCTCGCGGCGCGGCTGCCCGACTCGGCCAGGCGCCATGTCGACGAGGGCCGTCGGTGGGCGGGCGCGGCCACGCTCCGCCACCGCGACGGACGTCCGGTCACCGTCGCGCTGCGCGCGACCCCGCTGACGGACGCCGGGGGGAAGACGTCGTGGCTGGTGAGCATGGTTCCGCTGGGCGGTCCCGACGAGCCGGACGCCCCGGCCGCGCAGGCCCCGTACACGCGGGAGCCGGCCACGCGGCCGCAGGACTCGCGGCCGCAGGACTCGCGACCCCACGACCCGCGACCTCAGGACTCGCGACCCCACGACACGCGACCCCGGGACTCGCGGCTCCACGACACGCGACCCCGGTCCGCGTGGGAGTCGGCGAGGCGGGAGGCGGTCACGCGGCCCCACGACCCGCGCCGGACACCGCCCCTGAACCCCCGGCCCGCACTCGGCGTCCTGCCCGACCACGTCCCCGACCGGGAGCACCGCTCCGCCCCCGGCACGCGCGTCCTGTGGGATCTGGCGCTGGAGCAACTGCCCATGCCGGTCGCGATCTACGACGACGACAACCGCCTCGTCGCCGCCAACGCGGCCATGACCGGTCTGATGGGCCGGCCCGAGGCGGTGATGCGCGGCCGGACCCTGGCCGAGATCGAACCGAGCTGGCCCTTCGACACGTACGACGCGATGCAGCGCCAGGTGCTGCGGACCGGGCGCGCCGTGTTCCACGAGGAGCACTCCCAGGCGCCCGGCGAGAGCCGCGAACACGCCTGGGCGATGTTCTTCTCGCCGCTGACGGACGACACCGGCAGGGTCGTCGGGCTGTCCGCGGCCGTCTTCGACAACACCGAGCAGTACTGGGCCCGCCGCCGGCTCGCCGTGCTCAACGACGCCGGGATGCGCATCGGCAGCACGCTCGACGTGCCCCGGACCGCCGAGGAGCTCGCCGAGGTGGCCCTGTCCGGCCTGGCCGACTTCGTGACCGTGGACCTGCTGGAGTCGGTCCTGGTCGGCGACGAGCCGTACCCGGTGCGGCCGGACGTGCCGCTCGTCGTACGCCGTGTGGCACATCAGTCGGTCCTGCCGGGCGTCCCGGAGGCCGTGATTTCCGTCGGCCACCGGACGGAGTACCCGGTGGGGACCCTGCCGCTGCGCACCCTCATCGCGGGCCGCGGCATCCGCCCCATGGCCGGTGACCCGGGGCTGTGGGACTGGATCCTGTCCTCCGAGGCCCGCGCCGAATCGGTCGCCGAGCACGGCGCCCACACCGTGATGATGGTGCCCGTCCAGGCCCGCGGCGTGACCCTGGGCCTGGTGCACTTCCTGCGGCACCGGACCGCCGACGCCTTCACCGACGACGACCTGCTGCTCGCGGAGGAGATCGTCGCCCGAGCCGCCGTGTGCCTGGACAACGCGCGCCGCTACACCGGTGAGCGCCGTACCGCGCTCGCCCTCCAGCGCAGCCTGCTCCCCCAGCGGCCGCCTGGCCTCGCGGCCATGGAGGTCGCCTACCGGTATCTCCCGGCGGGGCTGGGGGCGGAGGTCGGCGGGGACTGGTTCGACGTGATCCCGCTGTCCGGCGCGCGGGTCGCCCTGGTGGTGGGCGACGTGGTCGGGCACGGCATTCACGCGTCCGCCACGATGGGCCGCCTGCGCACCGCCGTACGCACCCTCGCCGACGTCGACCTGGCCCCCGACGAACTGCTGACGCAGCTCGACGACCTGGTCCTGCGGCTCGACCGCGAGGAGGGCCCCGAGGGGCGGGGCCTGGCGGGCGACGCGACGGGGGAGATGGGCGCCACCTGCCTGTACGCCGTGTACGACCCGGTCACCCGCCGCTGCACCATGGCACGCGCGGGCCACCCGCCGCCCGCCCTGGTCAGCCCCGACGGCGAGGCACGGTTCCTGGACCTGCCGGCGGGGCCGCCGCTGGGCCTGGGCGGTCTGCCCTTCGAGTCGGTCGAGCTGGAGCTGGAGGAGGGCAGTCTGCTCGCCCTCTACACGGACGGCCTCGTCGAGGCGGCGGGCCGCGACATCGACAACGGGCTCGTGCTGCTGCGGCAGGCCCTGCCGGACCCCGCGGCGCCGCTGGAGGAGGCGTGCGACCGGGTGCTGCACACGGTGCTGGACGGGCGGCGCGCCGACGACATCGTGCTGATGCTGGCCAGGACCGGCGTGTTCGACGGCGCGCAGGTGCGCACCTGGCAGCTGCCGCGCGATCCCGCCGCCGTGTCCGGGGCCCGCAAGGCGGCGACCGACCAGCTGACCGAGTGGGGGCTCACCGAGGCCGCGTTCGCGACGGAGCTCATCGTCAGCGAACTCGTCACGAACGCCGTCCGCTACGGCAGCGGCCCGATCGTGCTGCGGCTGATCCGCGACGCGGCCCTGATCTGCGAGGTCTCCGACGGCAGCAGCACCGCGCCCCATCTGCGCCGGGCCCGCGTGTTCGACGAGGGCGGGCGGGGCCTGCTGCTCGTCGCCCAGATCGCGGAGCGCTGGGGCAGCCGTCAGACACCCACCGGCAAGACCATCTGGGCCGAGCAGCCCCTGCCGGACACGCCACTGGGCGAGCGGCCGCCGGACGACGAACTCCCGCCCACCGAGCCGCCGCCGGACGAACTCCCTTCCGCGGAACGGCCGTCGGACGAACTCCCGCCCGCGGAGCGGCCGTCGGCCGGGCTGCCGCCGGGTGCGTCGGACGGCGGTCCGGTCGCGGACGACTGAGACCTGTACGGCCGTTGACCGCTCGGTGCGGTGTCAGCCGACGGACTGCGCGATGTTGACCATCCAGGCGATGCCGAAGCGGTCCACGCACATGCCGAAGACGTCGCCCCACATCTGCTTCTCCAGCGGCACGCTCACCGAGCCGCCGGTGGAGAGCTTCTCCCAGTAGCCGCGCAGCTCGCCGTCGTCGTCACCGCTGAGGCTGACGGCGAAGGTGTTGCCCGGGTGGTGCTCCATCCCGGGCGGCACGTCCGCGCCCATGAGGGTGAAGCCGCCGGGCGTCTCCAGCATCCCGTGCATGATCTTGTCGGCGACGGCGTCGTCCGACTGGCCGAACTCTCCGAACGTGCTGAGGTTGAGCGTCCCGCCGAAGACGTCCTTGTAGAACTCGAGGGCCGGCTTGGCGTTGCCGTCGAAGCTGAGGTACGGATTCAGTCGTGAAGGCATGAAAACCTCCCTGATCAGGGCAAATGGTCGGACGGGTGCAGAGTAGCGCCGGGCGCTGACAACGGCGCGACGGACACGGTCACGCCGTGCCGCGCTGGGCGAGCGTGTGGGCGACGAGGGCGTTCGCGTGGCCGTGTCCCAGGCCGTGCTCGGACTTGAGCCAGCCGACGAGTTCCATGTGCCGGGTCAGCGGCGAGGCGTCGATCAGGTCGATCCACTCCGGGATCGGACGGCCGTACTTCTTCTCGATGGAGGGAAAGTAGGAGGCCGGGCCCTTCACGGTGGCGGTCATGTCGGCGATCCCCTCGTCGTCCGGCGTGGCGTCCGCCGGAGCCGCTTCGCCGCCACGTCCGGTCGGCCGCGGTGGCGCTGTCGAGGTGTTGACGGCCGGGAGCGCGCGAACTCATCGGCGTCCCGCGGGCGGGCGAATGTGACTCACGCCACATCATTCGGGCCGGGTGTGGACCGCGGTGTGGAACCGCCGGAGCAGCGCGCCATGCCGCCGTTTGGCCGCGCCGGGCGGGCCGACGGCGGCGGCGGACCGCAAGCTGACAGGGCTCGCGGCTGACGTGCCCCTGACGGCATCGGCGGCGGGCACCCTACTCGACCGGCATGGATGCCGTCCGGCCCCCGGGCGGCGACCGTCGGTCCGCACCGAACCGAAAGGGTTGTCGCATGCGCTTCGTCCGTACCGGGTTCGCCGCCCTCGCCACCACCGCCATCGTCCTGGGGACGGCCGGCGCCGCGAGCGCCGACGTGACCGTCACCGTCTCCGACACGCCGGCCACGTACAACATCGTCTTCGGCGACTGGAACCAGATCGCCGGGGACGACGTGTTCAACGCGGGCCAGAACAACACGGTCGGCTCGAACAACTGACGCACCGGCACGGTCACGACGGCGGGGCCGCCCGATCGCGGGGCGCCCCGCCGTCGTCCGTCACTAACTCGGTGGGGTGAACCTCTCCCCGTGCCACCGCAGTTGCCCGCGACCTGGTGATTCGAGCCGCCGGATCGGCACTAGGCTCCGGGCCCATGTCGCTCTGGCTGCTCAACCACTTCAGCACCTCGACGCTGGCCGTCGTCACCGTCGGCGGTACGGTCCTGCTGGCCATCGCCGGCAGCGTGCTGATGCGCCGCACATACCCCTCGCTGTCCGGCGGGGAGCACAACGACATGGTCGGCGTGACGCTGGGGATGTTCGGTGCCATCTACGGGATCATTCTCGCGTTCGTGATCGTCACCCTCTGGACGCAACTGGAGGACACCCAGACCATCGTGGCCTCCGAGGCCACCGACGCGGCGCTCATCACCCGTGACGCCGCCGCGTTCCCCGCGACGGTCCGGGACCGTCTCGACTCCGCCATGAGCGGCTATGTCCATGCGGTCGTCGAGGACCAGTGGCCCCGGATGCGCGCGGGCCATCCCAGCTACGGGGCCACGGAGACACATCTCAGGGCGGCCTTCCAGGTGCTCCAGACGTACGACCCGAAGAGCGAGCGGGAGCAGGTCTTCTACGAGCAGACCGTCGGCCATCTCGACGACGTGGCCTCCCAGCGCCGCGCCCGCATCACCATGGCGCGTCAGGAACTTCCGCCGCTGCTGAAGGCGTTGGCCATCGGCGGGGCGCTGGTCCTGGTGCCGCTCACGTTCCTCTTCGGCATGCGCAAGCTGCGGGTGCAGATCCTGTTCGTCGCCTCGGTCGCCGGGCTCGTCGGATTCAGCCTGCTCCTGGTCTTCGTCCTGGACCGGCCCTTCTCCGGAGACCTCAGCGTCAGCCCCGCCCCCTACCGCGAGGGCGCCCTCGCCCAGTACTGGACGCGCTGACCGGCCCCGGGCCTTCGCGCCCGGACGGGGCGGCGCGCGCGGTGCGGCCCACTGGCCGGGCCGCACCGGCGCGCCTGAGGCGGGTCAGCTGGGCAGGGTCCACTTCTGGGCGTTGCTGCTGTTGCAGGTGTAGAGCTGGAGCTGGGTGGCTGTCGTCGTCGTGGAGTTGGGGTCGTCCAGGCAGAGCCCGGAGTGCGTGTTGACCAGCGAGTTGTTGGTCCCTGAGGTCCACTGCTGGGCGCCGGTGCCGTTGCAGGTCCACAGCTGCACGTGGGTGCCGTTGGTGGTGCCGCTGTTGGCGGCGTCCAGGCATTTGCCGAGGGCGCGGACCGTGCCGTCCGAGGCGATCGTCCAGTCCTGCGCGTAGGTGCCGTTGCAGGTGTAGAGCTGGGCGTGCGTGCCGTCGGACGTGCCGGAGTCGGCGACGTCGACGCACAGCGTGGACGAGACGCCCGAGACGACGGGCCCGACCTTCGGCTTGGCGGGGGCGCTGAGACTTCCGCCGTAGGACGGGGGCGCCTGGTTCGCCGCCGATGCCCAGGAGGTGTTGGCCGTGGTGCCGAGGGTGTAGGTGAGGGTGCCGCCGTCGGTGAGCGCGGTGGTCGGGGCATAGGCGTTGTTCCAGGCGGAGCCGTTGAACGTGGCCGACTGGACGTACGGGGCGTTGTTCGCCGCGCCGTTGCCGTTCACGGTCAGGGTGTTGCCGGACGGCAGGGTGAGCGTGGCCTGGGTGAACACGGGTGAGCCGAGGGCCAGGTCCGAAGTGCCGGGCGTCATCGGGTACATGCCGAGCGCGGAGAAGACGTACCAGGCGCTCATCGCGCCGAGGTCGTCGTTGCCGTCGGCCAGCCCGCCGGGGGTGTTGGCCCAGATGCTGTTCTGGATGGACCGCACGGTGGCCTGCGTCTTGTACGGCTGCCCGGTGTAGTCGTATTCCCAGGGCAGTTCGATGCTGGGCTCGTTGCCCACCCAGGCGTAGCCGCGGTCCCCGGTGTAGCTGCGCAGCACGGTGTCCAGGTAGTCGTTCATCGCCTTGTTGCCGCCCTTGGCGGTGGCCAGACCGGCCACGTCGAACGGCACCATGCCCGTGTAGATCCACGAGTCCGCTTCCACCATGTCGGTGCCGCTGGTGGGGTCGAAACCGCCGGTCCACGAGCCGTCGGCGTTACGGGGCTGGACGAAACCGGACGCCGGGTTCAGGACGTTGCGCCAGTCCTGCGCGCGATCGGTGTACGTCTTCTGGGTCGCGCTGTCGCCGAGCGCCCCGGCGAACGAGGCGAGGGCGAAGTCGGCGGTGTCGTACTCCAGGGTGGTGGCCACGGGGCCGTAGAAGTTGCAGCAGCCGTAACTGCCGTCGTGCGGCAGATAGCCCGGCGAGCCGAGGTAGTTGAGCCCCGGGCGGTTGTTGTTGGTCTTGCTCGCCTCGGCGATCATGTCCTTGAGCGCGGTGGCGGTGTCGAAGTCGCGGGCCCCGAAGGCGTAGTAGTCGGCGATGATGGCGTCGGCGGGGTCGCCGACCATGACGTACGACTCGCCGTTGTTCTCGGACCACTTGGGGAACTGGCCGGTCTGCGTGTAGTCGTCGACCATCGACTGGGCGGTGTCCGAGGCCACCTGCGGCGCGATGAGCGCCTCCAGTTGGGCCTGCGAGCGGTAGATGTCCCAGCCGGAGTAGTTGGCGTACACCGCCGAGTGGCCGGAGTCGACGCTGTGCACGGTGCCGTCGAACCCGGGGTAGCGGCCGTCGCTGTCGCTGATGACGTTCGGGTGCAGCAGCGAGTGGTAGAGCGCCGTGTAGAACTGGGTCTGCTGGTCGGTGGTGCCGCCGGTGATCTGCGCCCGGCCGAGGAGCTTGTTCCACGCGGCCTTGGCGGCGTCGCGGGTGGTGTCGTAGCCCCAACCGGAGTTCTCGGCGGTGCGGTTGGCGACCGCGTTCGCCACCGACACGTAGGAGATGCCGACCTTGGCCTGGACGACGGGGTTGGAGGTCGTGTCGAAGGTGACGTAGCCGTTGTTGGCCGCCGCGTCCGGGGCCGCGCTCGGCGTCTTCGACGCCTGCGCCTTGGGCTCCGCGCCGTGCAGCCGCGGCTTGTTGGCGGGCTCGGCCGCGTTCTTCGAGGCCGGCGCCGGGGTGGACGGGGCCTTGGCCGCGGGGACGGCCGCGGTGCCCTGGGTGCTGAACGAACGGTCGAAGACCATGTCGAAGTAGACGGTGTAGGTGTTGCCCGCGCCGCAGAAGTGCCCGCTGGTGACCTGTCCGCTCACCTCGGTGCTCGACACTTTGGTGAACTGGGTGTTGGAGGCCGAGTTCTGACTGCCGGTCAGCTTGAAGATCAGGTTGGACTGCGTGCTGGACGGGAACGTGAAGCGGGCCATGCCGCTGCGGGTCGTGGCCGTCAGCTCGGTGGTCACGCCGTTGTTCAGGGCGACCTTGTAGGAGCCCGCGTAGGCGGACTCGTTGCCGTGCGAGAAGGCGTCCGTCGCACCGGTGTTGACGGCGCCGACCGTGGGCAGCACGGGCACGTCACCGGCCGCCCCGCAGCCGGGGCCCGCGATGTGGGTCAGGCTGAACCCGGTGATCGAGGAGTCGTTGTACTCGTAGCCGCCGCCGTCCGGACGCGAGGGGGTGTCCGGACTCCACTGGACCATCCCGAACGGGACGTCCGCGCCGGGGAAGTCGTCCGCCGCGTTCGACGTACCGAGGAAGGGGTTGACCAGGGAGGCGGGGTCCGAGACGGCCGCGGCGCGCGCCGCGCCCGCGCCCGCCGCACCGGCCGGTGCGGCCTGGGCCGGGAACGCGGCGACGCAGGCCAGCGCCGTACCGATGCCCAGCGCCGCGGTGAGCAGGCGTCCTCTTCTTCGGCCGGGGCGGCCGGGGCGGCCGGGGCTGCCTGGGAGGCCACGGCCGGTCGGTGGTCTGGTCGTGGGCATGACAAAGCGATCCATGTGCGTGTCCTTCCGGGTTCGCAGGGGGGTGCCGGCGGGAGAGGGGCGTACCGGCTGCGACGTCCGTGCCGCACGGCGCGCGGTCAGTGAGGGGGTGACATCGTTGTCAGGGCGGGGGTTCGTGCGGTGGTGCGGACGCGCGGTGCATCCATGGAAGCTAGCCATGGCCCGCTGAGGCGTCAATGGCCCGTGCGTAGGCTTGAGTCACTTCTGACCCGGGGCGGGTGCGACGGGGGATCCGCCGTCATGACACACCGTCAACACCGACGATCGCCGCCGGAGTGTGCCTATCGTGGCTTGCTGCCGCGTACCACCGACCCCAAGGGATGCAAGGAATGGCGAAGTCCCACCAGGTCCCGGTCGGCTCCGGCCGTCCGTGGTACGTCGTCGCGGCGGTCGTGTTCGCGGTGGGCATGGCCGGCACGACGCTGCCGACCCCGCTCTACGGGCTGTACCGCGAGGAGATCGGCTTCTCCCAGTTCATGATCACGGTGATCTTCGCGGTCTACGCGATCGGCGTCATCACCGCGCTGCTGCTGGCGGGCAACTTCTCCGACGTGCTCGGCCGCCGCCCGGTGATCTTCGCCGCGCTCGTGCTGTCGATGCTCTCCGCGGTCTGCTTCGTCTTCGAGGACGGGCTGCCCCTGCTGTTCGTGGGGCGCCTGCTGTCCGGGTTCGCGGCGGGGCTGCTCAGCGGCGCCGCCACCGCCGCCGTCACCGAACTGGCCGAACCCGCCAAGCGGCAGCGGGCCGCCTTCACCGCCACCGCCGCCAACATGGGCGGCCTGGGCTGCGGGCCGCTGCTGTCCGGAGTCCTCGCCGAATACGCCCCCTACCCCCTGCGACTGCCCTACCTCGTGCACCTCGGGCTGCTGGCCGGGTGCGTGGTCCTGGTCGCGATCCTGCCGGAGTCGGTCGAGCGCCCGGTGCCCCGGCCGCCGCTGCGTCCGCAGGGCATGGTCGTACCGGCGCGCGCCCGCGCGGTGTTCGTGCCCGCCGCGCTGGCCTCCTTCGCCGGCTTCTCGGTGCTGGGCCTCTTCACGGCCGTGGCACCGTCGTTCGCCGCGGAGTACCTGGGCGTGGACAACCTCGCCGCGGTGGGCGTGATGGTGCTCGTCGTGTTCCTGGCCTCCACCGCCGGACAGCTGCTCATGGAGCGGGTCGGACCGGTCCGGGCCCTGCCGCTCGGCTGCGCGGTGCTGGTCGTCGGCCTGGTCCTGATCGGCTGCGCGCTGCTGGCGGAGTCCCTGGAGGTGCTGATCGCGGGCGCGGTCGTGGCCGGCATCGGGCAGGGCCTGTCCTTCCGCGCCTCGGTCGCCGAGGTCGCCCGCGTCGCGCCGGAGCGGCAGCGGGGCGCGACGATCTCCGCGCTCTTCGTCGCCGCCTACGTCGGCATCTCCATCCCCGTCGTCGGCGTCGGCGCCCTCGGCGCGGCCCTCGGCCTGCGCACCGCGGGCATCGTCTTCGTCGGCTGCGTGATCGTCGTGTCGACGGCGGTCGGACTCCACCTGGCCCGCCGTCCGGCTCCCGCGGAAGCCACCTGATGCAGCTCGGTGGTAGCGGCCTGACTCCCCTCGGATGGAAGCGGTCTGACTCCCCCCGGGTGCAAGCGGCCTGATTCCGTCGGCCGCAGGCACCGGATTCCGTCGGCCGCGAACCGCTGATCCCGTCGGCCGGAACGGGCCTGATCCCGTCAGCCGGGGCGTCGGGACCTGGGTGCCCGGCTCCCGGGTGCCCGGCTCCGGCCAACGGGGTGCTCGCTCAGGTGCAGGCCCGTGACGGTGACGCTCGTGCCGCTGCCCTTGTCGTCGACCGAGGCTGATCAGGTCTCGCTCTCCGCCGAGGCGCCGGTCGTCACGCCGAGCACCAGCGCCGCGGCGCCCGCACTCGTGATCATGACGTTTCTCATCGCACGTGAACGCGGGGTCGACCCCTGGCTCAGTTCCGGCGATGCGTACGACCGCGGCATCGCGGTCCGCGGTCGGGGTCGCAAAGATCTTCCGTCCGTCTGTCACATCCTCGTGAGCCGCTCCGTCAGTGCAGTGATCGCAGCGATCGCAGTGATCGCCGAACAGGCCGATACGAAGGAGCGCAGTCATGACGAAGACCTCGATCTCGCGGATGCCGAACCCGGGTGAACTCGTGCCGGAGCTGAGTGACATCAGCGCCGCGCTGTTCAGGGCCACGGGCAACCGCTCGGTGCCGCGCACCACGATCAACCTCGTCCATCTGCGGGCCGGGCAGATCGTCGGCAACACCTACCTGACGATCCTGAACACCGGGTTCCTGCGGAAGTCGGGGGAGTCGGAGGAGCGGATCACCGCCGTCTCGTCGTGGCAGGACGCGCCGTATTTCACGGACGCCGAACGCGCCGCCCTCGCCCTGGTGGAGGCCACCCTCCAGCCCGCGCCGCACGGCAAGGAGCGCGTCCCCGACGAGCTCTACGCCGAGGCGGCCCGGCACTACGACGAGAAGGCGATGGCCACGCTCACCATCGCGATCGGCCAGATCAACTTCTTCATCGCCCTGGCCGTCATCGGCAAGCCGCAGCCGGTCACTTCGCTCACGGACCAGCAGTGGGACTGAGCGGAGCCCGCCGAGCCCGCGGGTCGGCTCAGTACCGGCTCCTGAACAGGGCGCGCTCGGCCGGAGAATCGCCCGTCGTGGCCGCCTGCGCCAACCGGTTCGCGAAGCGGTCGTAGGCGGCGTACTCCTGCGGCGACAGATCGAGGCGACGGCCCGCGCCCGTGCCCGCTCCCTCGTCCGCGCCCGCTCCCTCGTCCGCGCCCTCGCCGAGACGGGCGGGGGCGAGGGCGGCGGCCAGGAGATCGGCGTCCTCGTCGGGGGCCAGGGTCAGGACGGCCAGCGTCCGGTCGAGGGTGCCGACGTAGTCGGCGGGCCCCGGGAGGTGCTGCATCTGCGGCCGTCCGTCCGGGAGTTGGGTGACGGCGTACGACGGCCGGACCTTCGCGGCGCCGCGCACGGCCCGGCGGAGGCGGTCCAGGGTCCGCAGGTCCCGCTCCTCCACGGCGACGGGGTGGAGCGGAACCAGGCGCCTGCCGCTCGGGGCGCGCAGCCTGCTGCCGTGGGCGGGGTCCTGGTCGGTGCCGTACAGGAACCGGCGACTGCGCAAGGGGGCCGGGAACGCGCGGTGGACGGCGCTCCACGCGTCCAGGGCGCCCGGGGCGTCCAGCCCGGTGAGGCCGTCCAGGCCCGGCGGCCAGGCCGGTGCGATGTTCTCGGCCACGCCGTTCCGCCGCGCCGCCCAGGCCGCGTGGTACGGCGCGAGGAGAAGGTCGGCGGTCATGTAGAAGTCGTGCAGCCACTGGGGGTCCTGCGGGACCAGGCGGACCGGCGGGATCGGGGAGACCCGGGGGACCGGGGAGGCCGGGGAGACCGGGGAGGCCTGACGGGCCGGGCGGGGGAGCGCGGTGGGCATCTGAGTTCCTCGGATCTGCTCGACGTCCGCTCGACGGAAAGCCGTCGCCGACCCGGCGGATCCGGGCGACTCTCGCAGCATATCGTCAACTCGACGTTAAATGGCGTCGATTCGACGAAAATCAAGGGTCGAGTCACGCCCCGCGTGGCGGCCGCAGACCGGACAGCGTGACGTCGACCAGGCGCTGGACCGCAGCCTGCGAGGGCAGTCCGCCGGCGGCGGACAGTGCGTGCAGGCAGTAGTCCGCCAGCTCGCCGGGGGAGACGTCGTCGCGGACCGTGCCCGCCGCCGCGGCCGCCGCGAGGACATCGCGCACCAGGTCGCGAAGCCGGTCCTGGGCCCGGACGACGTGCTGGTCCCGGTGGACGAACGCGGCGATCTCGCCGTCCTGCGGACGTTCGTGCGTGATGTGCGCGTACCCGCGCAGCACCGCTTCGAGTTGCTGCTCGGGGGAGCCGGCGTGGTCCCGGGCCCGCGCGAGCCCGCCCAGGTGGGCGATGACGTGGCGCTCGTGCCAGGCGAGCAGGATCGACTGGACGTCCGGGAAGTACTTGTACAGCGTCGCGCGCCCGATCCCGGCTTCCTTCGCGATCTGCGACATCGTCACGGACGCCAGGCCGTGCTCGTGCACGAGGGCGAAGGTGGTCTCCAGGACCGCTTCCTGTACCGCGCGGCGATGCGCGTCGATCGTCTCGTCCCACAGCTTCGGCATGGCTCCAGGATACGTAACGACGTCGTCGCGACACTCTGTCTTGACGTAGACAGTGTGTATCGATAAAGCTGGAGGGGTCGATCCGCCCCGACGCGACAGACGGCCCGGCGCGGCAGCCGCCCCGGCCGGGAAGGAGAGGTTCCCGTGCGCGACGCGACACGCGGCCACGCCGCCGCTCAGGCCGGAGCGGGTGCAGCTGCGGCTGCGGCTGCACGTACGGGTGCGAGTACGGGTGCGGGGTCCGCGGGAGGCCTGAACGCCGTCACGGGCCCGGACGCCGTGGCCGGTCCGGATGGCCTGTATGCCACCCCGCCCCCGTGGGACATCGGCCGTCCCCAACCCGCCCTGCTCGCCCTCGCGCGGAGCGGGGAACTCCGTGGCCGGGTGCTCGACGTGGGCTGCGGCACCGGCGAACACGCCCTCATGGCGGCCGAGTCGGGACTCGTCGCGACCGGAGTCGACCTGGCCGCCGCGGCGTTGGCGGCGGCCGTCCGCAAGGGCCGTGAACGCGGTCTTGCAGTGCGCTTCCTGCCTTACGACGTACGGGAGTTGGGTGCGCTGGGGGAGGAGTTCGACACCGTCCTCGACTCGTTGGTGTTCCACGGGTTCCAAGGCCCTGACCGGGCCCGCTACGTCGCCGGCCTGCGTGCGGTGACGGTGCCGGGCGGGCGGTGCTTCCTGCTCTCCTTCCGCGACGAACCCCCGAACCGCTCCGGGCGCGTGCACCGCGTGACCCCGGACGAGATCCGTTCCGCCTTCGCCGACGGCTGGCGGGTCGACTCGGTCGACCCCGTGACGGTCGACAGCTCCCTGCCCGCCCTCACCGACGGGATCCGAGGCTGGCGCACCAGCCTGACCCGGCTGTGATTCCGTACCCGTCCCCGAGAAGGGAGCGGTCATGCCGACCGCCGAAGCCCACGTCGCGACCGACCGCGCCGGTCGCTACCTCGTTCAACTCTGCCGCCACCTGGGCTGGATGACCCGCCTCAGTCATGGCCCGGCCGACGGCCGCGACGGCCGCGACGGCCGCGACGGCCGCGACGGCCACGGCGGGCCCGGCGAGCCTGGCGGTCACGGCGAGCCCGGCGGTCACGGCGGGCCCGGTGGTCATGGTGAGGGCCGGTCGATGCCCGAGGTCCGGCACGTCGCGTACGACGACACCCATGGCACCGTCCGCTTCGCCGACGGCTGTTGGACCCTGGACGCCACCGAGGGCGCGCTCACGCTGCGGGTCGACGCCGACGACGAGCAGGCCCTCGGGCGCCTTCAGGGCGCGTTCACCGCGCGGATCGAGAAGATCGGGCGGCGCGACGGGCTGCGGGTGGACTGGCGGCGGGCGGGGCACGGACCCCGGGCGCGACGGGCCGAGCGCGAGGGTCGGATCCCAGGTGGGGACGGCACTCCGGCCACGACCCGCCCCCGGACCCGTCACTCACGAGCAACTGTCCTGTCCCTGGCGGCAGTCGGGGTGGCGATGGTCGCACTGCACCTCGGACTGGGCGGCGTCGCGCTGTCCGGGGGCCACTGGGGCGGCCTGGCCGTCGACGCCGTACTCGCCCTCCTGCTGGTGAAGTCGGTGGTCGTGGGCGGCCATCTGCTGCTCAGTCCTGGCAGCCGCATCCGGCGGCGCTCTTGGCCTCACCGACGGTGACCGACGGGTCGGTGGCCTGCTCCGCCGGGGTGCAGCAGGCACTGACCCCGCAGCAGGAGCCGGCCGCGACAACACCGGGCTCCGGCACGTGGACGACCGGCTTGCGGGCGCGGACCACCGCGGAGTGCATCCCCTCGGCGACGGCGTGCGTGGGCGTGATCTCCACGTCGGTGAAACCGGCCGCGGCCAGCCCCGCGCGGTACTCGGCGAAGGAGAGCGCCCCGGCGATGCAGCCGACGTAACTGCCGCGCTCGGCCCGCTGTCCGGCGGAGAGACCGTCGTCGGCGACCACGTCGGAGACGCCCACGCGGCCGCCGGGCCTGAGCACGCGGAAGGTCTCGGCGAACACGGCCGCCTTGTCCGTCGACAGGTTGATCACGCAGTTGGAGATCACGACGTCGATGGTGTCGGCGGGCAGCGGGATCGCCTCGATCGTGCCCTTGAGGAACTCGACGTTGGTCGCGCCCGCCTTGGCCGCGTTCGCCAGGGCGAGCGCGAGCATCTCGTCCGTCATGTCCAGGCCGTACGCCTTGCCGCTCGGCCCGACGCGGCGGGCGGAGAGCAGGACGTCGATGCCGCCGCCCGAGCCGAGGTCGAGGACCCGCTCACCCTCGCGCAGTTCGGCCACGGCGGTCGGGTTGCCGCAGCCCAGCGAGGCGGCGACGGCCTCCGCGGGCAGCGCGTCGCGCTCGGCGGTGGCGTAGAGGGGCGAGCCGAAGTTCGCGTCGACCTCCACCGGCTCGGGTCCGCAACACGCGCCGCGCCCCTCGGTGACCTGCACGGCGGCCGCGGCGTACCGGCGGCGGACGGTCTCACGCAGATCGGTGGACGGCTCGCTCATGTGCTGGTTCATGAGTCACTCCCCACGGACGGGCCCAGGGAACGGGTGGGCCCGGAACGGCTTGTATTGACGTTCGTTGATCCAACCTTGTGCTCTGATTCGAAAAACGTCAACATAGAAGCATGTCGAAGCAAGGGCTCAAGGTGATCGGCCAGACCACGGACGCCGGTTGCTGTCCGAGCCTGTCCGCCGCGCCGCTGGACGAGGACCGGGCCGCCGACCTGGCCAAGCTGTTCAAGGCCCTCGGTGACCCGGTGCGGTTGCGGCTGATGTCGATGATCGCCTCGCGCGGGGACGGCGGCGAGGTCTGCGTGTGCGAGCTGACCCCGGCGTTCGACCTGTCCCAGCCGACGATCTCCCACCACCTCAAGCTGCTGCGCCAGGCCGGACTCATCGACTGCGAACGCCGCGGGACCTGGGTGTACTACTGGGCGCTGCCCCAGGCGCTCGACCGGCTCGCCGCGTTCCTGACCTCGGCGCGGCCCGCCGGAGCCGAGGCGTGACGTCCCCGGCAAGCCCTACCTCGACTGGCAGTCGGCGGACCCGGCCGGTCAGGGCGTCGCGGTCGTACGCCCCATCCGGGAAGCGATCGCGGCACATGTCCGGGCCCTGATCCCGGAGATCACGGGCACCTGAGGGACAGGCCGTCTTTTCGGCCGCCGGTGGCGACCCCCGCCGTCACGGCAGATCCCGCCGTACGAGCGCGTCGGCGGCGGGCGTGCCGGTCCGCCGCGCGTAGCTCATCCGCTCCCGCACCTCGCGCAGCGTGCGGGGCCGGTAGCCCGGGCCGCCGCAGCAGGACTGGTGGAACCCCACGCCCGCGTTGAGCAGCACGCCGAGGGCGCGCCACGCGGCGACATCACGCCGCCGGGGCGCGGCGAACGCCGATCCCGCGTGGATCATCGGCTCCGCACAGCGGGGACAGAGCCGCTGCCGCGCCCTGTCGTGGGGCTGCTTGTAGGAGGCCCGGCAGGGCAGACAGACGTACGAGGTCTTCGTGTGGGCCATGCGCCGAGCGTAGAGATCCGTCGCCCGGACCGGCCAGCGGTTTTCCGTGCGCCAGTCGGCGTGCACCACTCATACGACGGTCAAGACCGTGACGACCGACGCGGCGGGCAAGCTGAAGGCCGGCGTCAAGGCCGCCTCGGACGGCTGGTGTCACGCGGGGCCAGGATCAGCCCTGTGCAGCATCTGGGCCAGCAGCAGGGCGCCGCCGGCCGCGGCCCCTACCGCCCCCGCGGCCAGGAAGGCGCGAGAGGAACGCCAGGACAGCACCGACCAGCGGGACTGCGCGGAAAGCACCGATCCTGTGCTCAGCCACGACCCGGCGGAGATCAGTGACAGGGAGGAGCCGATCGAGCCGACCGACAGGGCGCTGCCGATCGAGCCCACCGACAGGGCCGAACCGACGGAGCCCACGGACAGCACCGATCCGACCGAGCCGATCGACAGCACGGAGTCCTGTGACCACAACGACAGCACGGAACCAGAGGAGACGGGGGAGGCAGAGGAAGTACGACGGACCGACCGTGCGGGCAGTTTTGTCATGAGGCCATCCTGCCCGCTCCGGCACGTGCGTGTTGTCCGGCCGCGTGCTTCCGCGCCGGGTGGAGTGGCCCGCTCACCCCGACTGCGGTCGGGCCAGCCCGTGGTCGTAGGCGAAGATGACCGCCTGGACGCGGTCGCGGGCGCCGATCTTGGCGAGGACGCGGCCCACGTGGGTCTTCACGGTGGACTCGGAGAGTACGAAGTGGGCGGCGATCTCGCCGTTGGTCCAGCCCTTGCCGACGGCGACGAGGATCTCGCGTTCGCGGTCGGTGAGGGAGCCGAGCCGCGGGTCCGCGTCCGCGTCGCCGGGGCGGGGCGGCACCAACTGGGCGAACTCGTGCAGGAGTCGGCGCGTGAGGGCGGGCGCGATGACCGCGTCCCCGGCGGCGACGGCGCGGATGCCCGCGAGGAGTTCCTCGGGCCGGGCGTCCTTGAGGAGGAAGCCGCTGGCCCCGGCGCGCAGGGCCGCGTGCACGTACTCGTCGAGGTCGAAGGTGGTCAGCACCAGGACCCGGGAGCGGTCGCCCGCGGCGGCGATGCGACGGGTGGCCTCGATGCCGTCCATGCCGGGCATCCGGACGTCCATGAGGACGACGTCGGGCCGGAGTTCGGCCGTCCTGCGGACCGCCTCCGCGCCGTGCGACGCCTCGCCGACCACCTCCGTCTCGGGGATGGAGTCGAGCAGCATCCGGAAGCCGAAGCGCTGCAGCGGCTGGTCGTCCACGATGAGCACGGTCGTCATCGGGCACCGCCCGGCGCGACCAGGTCGAGGGTGGCCTCCACCCGCCAGCCGCCTCCGGCGGGGCCCGCGCTGAGGCTGCCGCCGTACAGGGCCGCCCGTTCCCTCATGCCCACCAGTCCGTGTCCCTCCTCGTGCACCGGGCCGAGGCGCCCGGGCCCGGCCCCCGGCGGCCCGGTGTCCTGGACCCGGACGGTCAGCCGGGTGTCCTCGACCGCGATCGCCAGGTCGACCCGCGTGTCGGCCCCCGCGTGCTTGAGCGTGTTCGTCAGCGCTTCCTGCACGATGCGGTAGACCGTCAGTTGTACGGCGCTGTCGAGTGCGTCGACGTCACCGGAGGTGCGGTACACGAGGTCCGGGCCCGCGGCGCGCACCCCCTCGCACAGGGCCCCGATGTCGCCCAGGCCCGGCTGCGGGCTGAGCCGCGGCCCGTCGTCCTGCGGGGTGTCGGACGCCTCGCGCAGCACGCCGAGGACGCGCCGGAGTTCGGAGAGCGCCTGCCGGCCCGTGTCGCCGATGAGGCGCAGCGCCTCCGTGCCGCGTTCGGGGGCCGCCGCGGCGGCGTAGGCACCCCCGTCGGCGAGCGTGATGATCACGCTGAGGTTGTGGCCGACGATGTCGTGCATGTCGCGGGCGACCCGCGCGCGTTCGGCCGCCACCGCGAGCCGGCCGCGCTGGTCGCGTTCGATCTCCAGCCGGGCCGCCCGGTCCCGCAGCCCCGCGAGCTGGGCCCGCCGGATGCGCACCATGAGCGCGAGCGCGAACGCCGCGGTCGCCGTGCCCAGCAGGAAGAACAGCGCGTCCCAGACGGACACCACGCCCGACACCCGCACCGCGACCAGCACCATCGCGCCCGCCATCACCGCGCACGCCCAGGGCAGCTGCCGGATGCGGCCGTGCAGCGCGAGGCCGTACAGGGCGATGAACAGCGCGACGTCCGCGTGCAGCGCGGCACCCAGCGACCACTGCGCGACGAACACCGCCGCCACGACGCCGAAGGCGGCGGCGGGGCGGCGCCTGCGCCACAGCAACGGCAGCACGAGCCCCGCCTGCACCGCGAGGATGCCGGCGAGCGGCAGATGGGTGAAGGCGAGCCGGAACCGGTTCGGGCCGTCGCCGTCCCCGTCGCCGCGACCGCCGCCCCAGTGCAGTACATGCAGGTCCGGCAGGCAGAACGTGACGACGACCAGGACCACCACCGCGGCGTCGAGCACCCACGCGTGCGCCCGGTCGGCCAGCCGCAGCCGCCGGCCGGCCCGGGAGATCCGGGCGACCAGCGGCCCCATGGCGCCGATGTCGTCGAGCGAGTCGAGCGAGTCCACCGGGTGGAGCGAGTCCACCGGGGCGAGCGCGCCCACCGAGTCGACCGAGCCCACCGAGCCCACCGGGTCGAGGGACGCGGGGTTCTCGGTGGAACGGACGCCCCCGATGCCCGCCGCGGCCCTGTCGGGCGCGGCGGGCACGGCGGCTTCGGTCGGCGCCACGGAATCGGCCGGCACCGCGGAATCGGCAGGTTCCGCGGCTGACGCGGTTGCGGCTGCCGCGGCGGCCTGGGGGAGCACGTCTGTCACCAGCCCATCATGAGGGGCGTCAGACGTCGCTGCGTACGAGCCGGTACGCCGCCGCGGCCAGCGCGAGCACCGTCCAGCCGACGAACACCAGCAGACCCGCCCCCGGGGAGAGGGTGGTGGAGTCGTGGGTCAGGGCGAACATCGCCTCACCCGCGTTGCTCGGCAGGTAGGGGCTGATGTTGTCCTGCCAGGAGCTGGGCAGCAGGGAGATCAGGCCGGGGATCAGCATCAGCGCGGCGACCAGGACCGAGATGCCGCCCGCGACCGAGCGCAGCAGCGCGCCGAGCGCGGTGCCGATCACGCCGACCAGGCCGAGGTAGAGACCGGCGCCCAGCAGGCTGCGGACGACTCCCGCGTGCGAGAAGCTCATGGCCGCCGGGGTGCCGGAGACGATGTGGCTGCCGAACAGGAAGGCGACGAAGACGCCGAACGTCGCGACGGCCAGCGCGACCACGCCGTACGCGGTGGCCTTCGACCACAGCACCGGGAGGCGGCGGGGCACCGCGGTCAGGGTGGAGCGGATCATGCCGGTGGAGAACTCGCCCGCGGTGACCAGCACGCCGAGCACGCCGAGGGCCAGCTGGGCGAAGTTGGTGCCGAAGAGGGACAGGCTCAGGCCGGTCGCGTCGGCGAAGTCGCGGTCCATGTGACGGCCGGAGTCGATCCCCGACTTGTAGCGGCTCGCGGCGATCAGCCCGAACGCGACGAGGAACAGCAGGCCGAGGCCGAGCGTGATCCAGGTGGAGCGCAGGGTCCAGAGCTTGACCCACTCGGAGGCGAGCACACGCCGTCCGGTCACCTTGTAGGCCGGGCGGGCCGGTGCGGCGGCGGCGGGAGTCTCGGCGGTCGTGGTGAGGGTGCTCATGCGGGGCTCCCCAGGGTCTCGGCGGCCTCGGTGCCGGCTGCGGTGCCGGTCGTCGGGCCGGTGGTGGTGCTTGACGTGCTGCCGGACCAGGTGCCGGAGGTGCCGGTCGGCGTGCCCGTCGTCGTGCCGTGGTACTCGACGGCCTCCCTGGTCAGGTCCATGAACGCCTGCTCCAGCGACACCTTGCGCGTGGTCAGCTCGAACAGCGGGATGCCGTGCTCGGCAGCCTTGAGGCCGATCTCGCGCGCGCTGACGCCGGTCACCTGGAGTTCCTCGGAACCGATGCGCCCGGTGATCTCGACGCCGGGCCCCGCCAGCACGTCGCGGAGCCTGCCGGGGTCCTCCGTGGCCACCTGCACCGTGTCGCCGCCGGCCTCGCGGACCAGGTTCTCCACGGTCGTGTCGGCGAGCAGCCTGCCGCGTCCGACCACGATCAGGTGGTCCGCCACCAGCGCCACCTCGCTCATGAGGTGTGACGACACGAAGACGGTGCGCCCTTCCGAGGCGAGCGACGTGAGCAGGTTGCGGATCCAGAGCACGCCCTCGGGGTCGAGGCCGTTGACGGGCTCGTCCAGCATGACCGTCTGCGGGTCGCCGAGCAGCGCGGCGGCGATGCCGAGCCGCTGGCCCATGCCGAGGGAGAACGCGCCGGCGCGCTTCTTGGCGACGGCGCCGAGACCGGCGATGTCGATGACCTCGTCGACCCGGCGGCGCGGGATGCCGTGCGTCAGCGCCAGCGCCCGCAGGTGGTGGTAGGCCGAGCGGCCCGGGTGGATCGACTTGGCCTCCAGGAGCGCGCCGACCTCCTGGAGAGGCGCGCGGTGCCGGGCGTAGCGGCTTCCGTTCACGGTGACGGAGCCGCTCGTGGGGGCGTCCAGGCCGACGACCATGCGCATCGTCGTGGACTTGCCGGCGCCGTTGGGGCCGAGGAAGCCGGTCACCGTGCCGGGCTTCACGACGACGTCCAGGCCGTCGACGGCCGTCTTGTCCCCGTACCTCTTCGTCAACTGCCGTGCGTCGATCATGCGCGCTCTTTCTCTCGGGGGCGGCGCCTCTCGCGGTACGTCGCGTTCGGCGCCTCTTCGGCCACGCTAAGTCCCGTTCCGCACCGCACCCGTCGTACCGCGGTCCGAACCGGGGCGGCGGGGTGGTACCGCGGTACTACGCGACCCGTGCGAGACCGTCCGCGCGGCCCGCCTCCGCGGCCCGCATCCGCGGCCCGTCGGCGCGGTCCGCGCTCGGCGCGACACCGGCGGACCCGTCCGAAGACCGTCGTCGGGGGCGGCGCAAACAGCCAGGGATATCACCGTCGTAGGGCTTCTGACCAGGTATTTCATGGGGGCGTTCAGGTTGCGGTCAGGTTGTGCGCGCGTTCGTGAAAGTCATGCTCCGCAAGCCGCCAAGCCTCGGTAAAGGGACCCGTGGAAAGCGCGTTCTGTCGTGTCATCGTGCTCGCCATGACCACTGAGCAACTCCTCGACGAGCGGCCTCTCGTCCCGCTGCGCGCCATGGCGAACAAGGTGCCGCAGGTGACCGCGTACTTCTGGATCATCAAGGTCCTGACCACCGGAATGGGTGAGACCGCGTCGGACCTCCTGGCGCACGTGTTCGGCCCGATCCCGGCGGTCGCGCTCGGCGGTCTCGTCCTGGTGGTCTCCCTCGCCGTGCAGTTCGCGGTCCGCCGCTACATCGCCTGGGTGTACTGGACGGCCGTGGTCATGGTCAGCGTGTTCGGCACGATGGCCGCCGACGTGCTGCACGTCGGACTCGGCGTGCCGTACGCGGTCTCCACCCCGCTGTTCGTCGTCGTGCTGGCCGCCGTGTTCGCCCTCTGGTACGCCGTCGAGCGGACCCTGTCGATCCACAGCGTCCGTACCCGCCGCCGGGAGGCGTTCTACTGGGCCGCCGTCCTCGCCACCTTCGCCCTGGGCACCGCCGCCGGTGACCTGACGGCCTCCGACGGCTTCGGCTACCTCGGCTCGATCGCCCTGTTCGGGGCGGCGATCTGCGTGCCCGCGCTGGCGCACCGCTTCGCCGGCCTGAACGCCGTGGCCGCCTTCTGGGGCGCCTACGTGATCACCCGGCCGCTCGGCGCCTCCCTCGCCGACTGGATGGCGGCGAGCCACCGGCACGGCGGCCTCGCGTTCGGGCTCGGGCCGGTCACCGCCGCCTGGACGGCGGCCATCGTCGCGTTCGTCTGCTACGTCGCCGTGTCCCACCGGGACTCCCCGCGCGGCTCGGCGCTCTGACGACTCTCCTCCCGCCGCCGCTTTCCATGTGCCCGCCCCGGTTCGAGGGAGCGGGCACTTCGGCGTCGTACGGGAGTGGCGTCGTACGGGCGTGGCGTCGCACGGGCGTGGCGTCGCACGGATTCGGCGTCGTACGGATACGACGGCGTGCGGGCTCGGCGTCGTACGGATACGGCGTCGTACGGGATCGGCGGCGCCCGGGTACGCCGTCAGCCCGCGGGCAGGCTGACGGTGAAGCGGGCCCCGGGGGCGTGACCGGGGTCGCAGGAGACCTCGCCGCCGACCGAGCGGGCCAGTCGTCGGGCGAGCGGCAGCCCCAGTCCGGCGCCGTCGTGGCCGTCGCCCGGGTCGGCGCGGCGGCCGGGCAGGAACAGTTCGCCCAGGAACGCGGGCGGCACGCCGGGGCCGTCGTCCACGACGTCGATGAGTACGGCCCCGGGGCCGCGCCGGGCGTGCACGGTCACCCGGTACTTGGCGTAGCGGGCCGCGTTGGACAGCACCGGCGCGACGACGCGTTCGAGGAGGCCGGGGACGATCCCCACCGTCGTCTCGGGGGTCCCGGTCTCCAGTACGGCCTTGACCCCGGCGGGCGTGTCGAGGTGCTCGACCATGCGCCGCAGCACGGGGACGACGTCGGTGGTGCCGGGCGTGGACGTGCCGTCCATGTCCTCGCGGGCCTCGTGCAGCAGGGTGTCGCAGATGGTCCGCATGGACCGGGTCGCCTCGGAGATCACCTCGTGGGTCGCGCGGGTCTCCTCCTCGGTGCGGGGGCGCGCCCGCCACCAGTCGAGTTCCATGACGATGCGGGTCAGGGGGGTGCGCAGTTCGTGGGACAGCTCACCGGTCAGCTGCCGTTCGTGGCGCAGCACGGTGCGTACGCGGTCCAGCAGGGCGTCCAGCGAGTCGCCCAGCCTTGCCAGCTCGGCCGGGTGGTCCGCCGAGCCCAGGCGCTCCGCGGAGGTCACGGCCCGCCGCTCGGTCGCCCGGTCGGTCATGGCGCGTACCGGGCGCAGCGCCCGGCCGACCGCGAGACGCGTCAGCGCGTAGGTGCACACCAGCATGACCGCGTCCAGGATCAGCGAGCCCAGCAGCAGTGTGCCGGCCGAGCTGCGGTAGGGGCCGAGGTCCAGGGCGGTGACCACGGTGGCGGTGCGGCTGCCGTGCACCGGCCGGGCGCACAGCCGGACCGGCGGGCGGTGGCGGGTCGCGTCCAGTGTCGTGCAGGCGGAGCGACGCCGGGCGGCGAGCCGGAGCGCGGCCCGTGTCGACGCGCTGTGGGCGGTGGCGGACGGGGGTTTCTCGATCAGCCGGGTTCCGGAGTAGACCCAGACGTTGCTGTCGAGGAGTCCGTCGTCGGGGGTCTCCAGGACCCGCACCCGCGTCCCGCGCACGTCGACGGCCGCGGCGGCGGCCGCCGCGCGGGTGCGCAGTTCGTCGTCCGCCTGATGGCGCAGGTGCTGGTCCATGACGAGGTTGAACACCAGGGTCAGCACCGTCATCAGCAGCGCGGCGCCGGTCACCGCGAGCAGCGAGAGCCGTCCGCGCAGGGTGCGCGGGGTCAGGCGGCGCAGGAGGGCCCTGGGGGTGGCACGGCTCGACGGGGCCCGGGAGGTCGTGCGGTGCGGGAGGGTGCTCATGAGAGCCGGTGCCCGACGCCGCGCGTCGTGCCGATGCCCTGGGTGCTGCCCGCCTCGCGCAGCTTGCGGCGCAGCCGGGTCACGTACTGGTCCAACGTGTTGTCACTGACCTGCGCCCCCTCGGGCCAGCCCGCCCGGACCAGGTCCTGGCGCGACACGAGGGCGCCGTCCGCGGCGGCGAGCGTGGCCAGCAGCCGGAACTCGGTCGGGGACAGCGGGAGGCGGAGCCCGCGCACGGTCATGCCGTGCGTCACCCCGTCCAGGACGAGGTCGCCGGCCGAGGCCCGGGGCCGCGGGACGGCCCGGCGCAGCGCGGCCTTGAGGCGGGCGGCCAGTTCGCTGAGGTGGAACGGTTTGGGCAGGTAGTCGTCGCCCCCGGCGGAGAACCCCGACAGCCGGTCGGTGAGCTGATGACGGGCGCTGAGAAAGATGACCGGCGCCCGGAACCCGCCCGCGCGCATGGCCTGGCACACGTCCCGGCCGTCCGCGTCCGGCAGCCCGATGTCGAGTACGGCGGCGGCGATGTCGCTGCCGGCCAGCCGCACGGCGGTGGCCCCGTCGGCGGCGGGCACGGGGGTGAACCCCTCCTCGGACAGGCCGCGGCGCAGCATGTCCCGCAGGGCGTGGTCGTCCTCAACGACCAGGATCTTCGGGTGCATGGTCCTCCGTTCGCACCTCGGCGGCACGGGCCGGGCCCGTGCCGGACGACGGGGGCGGCCACCGGGTCGCCGCCCCCAGGCACAGCGCCAGCCAGCCGGTGGCGAACAGCCAGCCGCCGAGGACGTCGGTGGACCAGTGCACGCCCAGGTAGACGCGGGTGAGCCCGATCGCCACGGCCCAGCAGGCGGCGAGGGCGCGCAGCGGGGTGGCCACGCGCGGCGAGCACAGGCTGAGCGCGGTGATCAGTACCCCCGCGGTCATGGCCGACGTGCTGGTGTGGCCGGAGGGGAAGGCGTAGCCGCCGGCGTCCGTCGCCCAGAACGTGTGCGGCGGGCGGGCCCGGTGGACGGCCTCCATCACGCCGTAGCGCAGGCTCTGGCCGACCGCGAGGAAGGCGACGCACAGGAGGGCGGCGCGTGCGCGCTCGCGCGGGGTGCGCCCGAGGGCCAGGCCGGCGAGCGCGACCAGGGTGTACGGGACGACGCCGCTGCCGGTCGCCGTGAGGGCGCGGGCCACCTTCACGGCCGTGTCGGACCGGTGGCCCACGGCCCAGGACAGGCAGGCGGAGTCCGGTCCGAACGGCGCGCCGCCGCGGCTGACGACCAGCGCGGTGAGCGCGCCGAAGAGGAGCCAGGCCGCGGCGCCCGCGTACAGCAGGCGTGCGTCGGTGCGGCTGCTTCCCGGGAGGCGGGGGAGACGGGGTCGATTCATGAAGTGTGCGGCGGGGGATCGAAGGGGACCGGGGTCACGGACGTCCGCCGTTCGCCTTGGCGGCCCGGCGGCCGCGCAGCGCTTCGAGGAGGAGCGGGGTCAGCGAGACGGCCACGATCAGCGCGACCAGCGGCAGCAGGTAGTGGTCGACGTTCGGGACCGAGGAGCCCAGCGCGTATCCCGCGAGGATCAGTCCGACCGTCCAGGCCAGCCCGCCCACCGCCTGCCAGAGCGTGAACGTCCGCGCGGGCACGCCGAGCGCTCCGGCCATCGGGTTGAGGACGGTGCGCACCACCGGGATGAACCGGGCCAGGACGATGGCCTTCGCGTGCCCGTACCGTCCCAGCAGTTCCTCGGCCCGCTTCATCCCCTCGTGCAGCCGCGGCGAGTTGCTGCGGGCCAGCAGGGTCCCGCCCGCCTTCCGCCCGATCAGGTAGCCGCACTGCGCCCCGGCCAGCGCGCCGACCGCCGCCAGCACCAGCAACGGGCCCAGCGACAGCTTCACGGGCCGGTCCGCCGCCCCGGTGCACAGCAGCCCCGCCGTGAACAGCAGCGAGTCGCCGGGCAGGAAGAACCCGACCAGCAGCCCGGTCTCGGCGAACAGCACGGCGCACACGCCGAGCACGCCGAACGCGGCCAGCAGCGACTGGGCGTCGAGCACGTTCACGGCCAGCTGCGAGGCGAGGACCGGGGGAGTGGCCATGAGACCGGGGCCTTTCCGTGGAGGACTCGAGGGATCGGAGACTGACGTACGGGTCCGAACGACTACGACGGAGTAGACGGTCTACGGAACTGTAGACGGTCGGCGCGGCGCGATCGTTCCCGACGTGCGGGCCGCGCACTGATCGACGCGGAGTTCCCCCAGGTGAGGGCCGCCTCTCCACGCGTCAAAACAGGCGGCTAGCATCGCCGGAGACGTGCAGCCCGGAGGATCGAGAACCGTGACACCGCTGATCGAGGCCTACGACGGCGGCCCGCTGGTCGCCGGGGAGCCGCTGGTGGCCCGGCCGGGCTTCTGGTCGAACCATCTGCTGGGCTCGTGCTGCCGTCACGCGGAGGCCTCTCCCGAGTGGTTCGGCGACGACGGAGCCGACGCCGACGCCCTGTCGGACGTGCTCATGGACCCCGAACGGTGGCCCGTGTTCCGGCTGCCGGTGACGGACGGGCACGCCGTCGTGGTCGTCTACCGCAATCTCGTCGGCGACCACGCACTCGACTTCCTGCTCACCGCCCCGCAGCTGAGCGGCGCGCACGCGAGTGTGCGGAGGATCGCCAGTTGCGGAGGGGATCTGGAGGGGTCCACCCTCACCTGGCGCGAACTGGTCCGGATGGCCGACGGCGGCCGTGCCGGTCATGGGGTCGACGACGGTCGTGACGGCTCCGGAGCCGACGGCGTCACGGACCCGGCCGTCCGGCTCCTGCTGCTGCTCCCGCTGCTCAGGGAGGGCGCCGTACCGGACGAGGCGGCGGACGTGCTCACCGCCGCCCTGGTCGCGGTCGGGGCCCCGCCGGAGACGGCCGCCGGCACGGCGGAACACCTCCTCGACGACGCGGCGAGCGGCCCATGGCACGACCCGGCGTGGCGCTCGCCGCTGAGCGGGGGCACGGCGGCGTCCGCCCCCGTACCCGGCGGAATCCTCGCGCGCCTGGGAATCGACTGAGGTCCCCCGGCGGCAGGCCCTCCTACCCGGCCCCGTTCGCGCGGAAGGCGCGCCGGTAGGCCGCGGGCGTGGTCCGCAGGGCCTCGTGGAAGCGGCGGCGCAGGTTGACGGCCGAGGAGAGGCCGACCCGGCGCGCGATGGTCTCCACCGGCAGGTCGGTCTCCTCCAGCAGCGCCCGGGTCGCGGCGATCCGCCGGTCCAGCAGCCAGCGCCCGGGGCTGACGCCCAGCTGCCGGGTGAAGCGCCGGGTCAGCGTACGGGCCGAGACCTGCGAGCGGAGCGCCATGTCGGCGACGCTGACCGGCTGTTCCAGTCGCTCGGACAGCCAGTCGAGCAGCGGGGCGAGCGAGTCGGCGACCGGTCCGGAGGCGGGCGGTTCGGCGTACTGCAGCTGGCAGCCCTCGCGGTGCGGCGGCATCACCAGCTGCCGGGCGATCCGCATCGCGTACGCGGCCCCCTGGTCGGCGCTCACCAGGTGCAGGCACAGGTCCACGCCGGCCGCCGCTCCCGCGCTGGTGGCGACGTCGCCATGGTCGACGTAGAGCACCGCCGGATCGACCCGCACCCGCGGGAACCGGTCGGCCAGTTCGGCGGCGCGGGCCCAGTGGGTGGCCGCCCGCCGGTCGTCCTGCAGTCCGGCGGCGGCGAGCACGAAGGCCCCCGAGCAGAGGCCGGCGATCCGCGCACCGCGCCCGTGCGCCCGCCGTACCGCCACGACCACCGACTCCGGCACCTCCGCGTCGCCCGGCCGCCCCCAGCCCGGGATCACCACGGTGTCGGCGCGCTCCAGCGCCTCCAGGCCCGCGGCGACCAGCAGGTCGTAGCCGGCCTGGGTGCGGACCGGGCCCGGGAGTTCCGTGGCGACCTCGAACGTGTACCGGGCGGGGATCTCCGGGCCGTGCTCGCCGAACATCTCGCTCGCGCAGGCCAACGCGAAGGTCGCCTGCGGGGGTTGGACCAGGGCGACGACCCGGTGGGGTGCCGGCGGCTTCGGTGGCGGGCCATGCCTCATGGCGCGAAAGTACCCGAACATGTCGTTCGGGACACTGGGATCGGCGGATTGGTCCAGTCCAATATGTGATGCGTGACCACCGCGCAGACACCGAAGCCGAGACGGAAGCAGAAGTCGAAGCCGAACCGAGTGCCGAAGCCGAACCGAGTGCCGAAGCGGACGACCGGCGCGACTCCTCGATCACCCACCGGACGGCCCCCGTTGTGGGACCAGCCCTTCACCCTCTACTTCGCCGCCCGCGCCGTCTCGCTCGTCGGTGACGCGATGATGCCCGTGGCCGCCGCGCTCGCCGTCGGCGCGGTGTACGGCATCTCCGGCGTCGGCTACGTCCTCGGCGTCTGGACCGGCACGTTCGTGCTCCTGGTGCTGTTCGGCGGGGTGTTCGCGGACCGGCTCGGCGCGCGCCGGATGATGGTGGGCGCGGACCTGGTCCGGGTGCTCACCCAAGGGGCCCTGGCGGCCGCGTTCTTCGCCGGTACGCCGCCGTTCTGGCTGCTGGTGATGATGGCGGGCCTGGCCGGTTCGGCCACCGCGATGTTCCAGCCCGGCGTGAACGGCATGGTCCCGCTGGTCACCCGAGAGCCCCAACGGGCCAACGCCACACTGAAGGTGGCCGACGCGCTCGCCCAACTCCTCGGCCCCGCCCTGGCCGGAGCGCTGATCGCGCTGACCGGCGCGGGCACCGTCTACGCCATCGACGCCGCCACCTTCCTGCTCAGCGCCCTGTGCCTGGCCCTGATCCGGATCGTCCCGCACCCCGCCGACTCCGTTGTCCGTCAGGGAAGTTCACTCCGCGACGAGCTCCGTCAGGGGTGGCGGGAGTTCCGCGCCCGCACCTGGATGTGGGCGGTCATCCTGATCTGGGTCGGTTACGGCATCCTGCTCTTCGGCCCGCTGGTACCGCTCAGTTCGGCGCTCATCAGCGCCCGGCTCGGCGCCGACGCGTACGGTCTCGCGGTCTCCTTCCTCGGGGTCGGCACCGTGCTGGGCGGGCTGCTGGCGCTGCGGCTGCGCCCGGCCCGGCCGCTGGCCGCCGGAGCGGTGGCCATGGTGCTGTACTCCGTGCTGCCGCTGTGCGTGGCGGTCGGCTCCGGCCTGCCGGTGCTGCTGGCGGGTTACGCCCTCGGCGGGGCGGCCTGGGCGTTCTGGTCGGTGATGTGGGCGACCAGTGTGCAGACCCACACCCCGTCCGCCGTACTCAACCGCGTCACCGCGTACGAGCAGGCCGGCTCGGTGTCCGGCATGGCCCTCGGCCAGATACTGGCGGGGCCGGCCGCCGCGCTGGCCGCCCCGGGACGCCTGCTGCTGGTCTCGGCGGCCGCCTGCCTCGCGGGCTGCGTGGCCCTGTTCGCGACCCCGGCGATCCGCACCCTGCCCCGGGCCGCCGCCCCCGCCGAACGCGACGTCCGATGCACGCCAGCGGTCGTGGCGCGGGGCGGCAATGCTCGATCCCATGAACCGACTTGAAGGAAACGTGGCCCTGATCACGGGCGGCAGCCGGGGTATCGGGGCCGCCGTGGCGGAGCGGCTGGCGGAGGAGGGCGCGGACGTCGTCCTGACCTATGAGCACGGGGCCGAGCGGGCCGGCGCGGTGGTCGAGCGGATCGAGGCCCGCGGGCGCCGGGCGCTCGCCGTCCGGGCCGACAGCGCGGTCCCGGCGGAAGTGACCGCCGCGGTGGACGAGGCCGCCGCGAGGTTCGGCAGGCTCGACATCCTGGTCAACAACGCGGGCGTCTTCCTCGTCGGCCCGCTCGAGGAACTGGGCCCGGCAGAGATCGACCGCACCCTCGCGGTCAACGTCCGGGCGCCGTTCGCGGCCTCCCGGGCGGCGGTGCGGCACATGGAGCGGGGCGGCCGGATCATCAGCATCGGCTCCAACATGGCGGGGCGCGCGGTCTTCCCGGGCATGGCCCTGTACGCGATGAGCAAGACGGCCCTGGTAGGGATGACGAAGGGGCTGGCCCGGGAGCTCGGCCCGCGGGGGGTCACCGTCAATCTGGTGCACCCCGGGCCCACCGACACGGACGCCAACCCCGCCGACGGGCCGAACGCCGAGACGATCGCCGGCCTCACCGCGGTCGGCCGCTACGCGCGGGCGGCCGAGATCGCCGCCACCGTCGCCCATCTGGCGAGCGCGGACGGCGCGTACATCACGGGAGCCGCGATCCACGTCGACGGCGGCTTCACGGCCTGACCCGGCGGTTCACGGCTTGACCCGGCG
Organism: Streptomyces mangrovisoli; assembly: GCF_000974985.2. GTDB lineage: Bacteria > Actinomycetota > Actinomycetes > Streptomycetales > Streptomycetaceae > Streptomyces > Streptomyces mangrovisoli. The sequence continues at coordinate 69,212 of NZ_LAVA02000083.1, forward strand.
GCTGACGGCCTGACCTCGCGGCTCACGGCTTGACCCGGCGGCTGACGGCCTGACCTCGCGGCTCACGGCTTGACCCGGCGGCTGACGGCCTGACCTCGCGGCTCACGGCTTGACCTGGTGGCTCACGGTCCGACCCGCCACCCTGGTCGGACCGTTGGCCGTCGTCCGCCCCGTGGCCCGGTCTCCCGCAACTCTCCCGGACCGCTCCGCTCTCCCTCAGGTCCCCTCGGCCGCTCTCCTCACAGATCCACGCCGATCCCCCACCCCCGCGCACGGGCGACGTCGTGGGCCACGCGGGCCGCCGCGACGTCGAGCGCCGCGTGGCCGGTGGACTTGAACAGCGTGAGCCCGGCGCCGTCGCGGCCCGGGTGGTCGCCCGCGAGGACGGAGCCCAGGAGGGTGACCGTACGGTCGGGGGCGAGGCCCTGGAGTTCGTGGGCGCCGGCCGGGGGAGGGGCGGCGGCCGCGCCGGGCCACTCGGCGAAGAGCGCGGCGTCGCGCACCGTGGCGGCGTCGAGTTCGGGGCCGTGGGAGCCGCCGACCGAGGACACGTGGGTGCCGGGTGACAGCCACTCCCGGCGGACCACGGGTGCGGTCGCGCCGGTCGTGCAGAACACCACGTCGGCCCCGCGCACCGCGTCCTCGATGCCGGCGGCCGCCCGCGCGCCGGGGTGCAGCGCGGCGGCCTCGGCGGCCCGCAGCGGGTCGCGGCCCCCGACGGCCACCTCCGCGTCCGGCCGTACGACCGCGAGGAGTGCCAGTTGGGCACGGGCCTGTGCCCCCGTGCCGACCACGGCCACCCGGCCGAGGCCGGGGTCCGCGGCCAGCGCCAGCGCGCTGTGGGTGGCGGACGCGGCCGTACGGATCTCGGTGAGCGACTCGGCGTCCATCATCGCGAGCGCCCGCCCGTCGCGTTCGTCGAAGAGCGCCACCAGCCCCCGGTGGAAGCTGCGTCCCGGGCGCCTCGGGTCGCCGGTGACGGTCACCAGTTTCGCGGCCAGGCCGACGCCGGGCACGTAGCCCGGCATGGCCCCGAGCAGCCCGGCGGGCGTGAACGCGGCGATCCGCGCGGGCACCGAGACCTCGTCGCGCGCCACCGCGATCAGCGCGCGCCCGACGGCCTCCAGTACGGCGGCCGGTTCCAGCGCCGCCGCGGTCCGTGCGCGGTCCAGGACGAGTACGCCGTTCACCGGCTGCCTCCCGAGGTGTCCGAGCCGGCCGTCAGGGCCGTCTCCAGTTCGTCCGTGGCGCGCCGCAACTCCCGCTCGCAGTCGGCCAGTCGGGTCGCGTCGAATTCGGCGTCCGGGCCGACGACGGTCAGCGCGCAGACCGGCGCGCCCGCCGTCGGCACCACGGCCCGGCTGAGGGAGGCGACCACCTTCTCGTTGCGGCCGTGCTCCACGGCCACACCGGTGCGTTCGACCTCGGCGAGTTCACCGGACAGGGTCCGCGCCTGCGGGCCCTCCGCTTCGGGGAGTCTGCCCAACCACCGCTGCCGGGCCTCCGGTTCGAGCGCGGCGACCAGGGCGAGCGGGCCGGCGAAGCGCCGTACCGGAAGGAACTCGCCGCGCAAGTGGCTGATCATGGCGAGCCGTTCGGGCCGGACCACGTCGATCACGCGGGAGCCGCCGTCCTCCAGGACCTGGAGGTTGACCATCATCGAGGTCCTTGCGGAGAGCCGCTCCATGACCGGACGGGCCAGCGCGGTCAGCGAGTTGCCCGCCGCTGAGGCGGACATCCGCAGGACGGCGGGGCCCGGCAGATAGCGGTCGCCGGCCCGCAGCACCCAGCCCCGGCGGACGAGGTCGAGCAGGATCCGGTAGGCGGTGGCGCGGTGCAGGTCGACCTCGGCGGCCAGATCGGTGAGCCGGACCGGATGCGGCGCGCGGGAGACGGCCTCGACCAGGTCGAGCGCCTTGTCCACGGCCGACCGGGCGGCGGGCCGCCCGTCCTGGGGTGCGTCGGGCTGGGGTGCGTCGGGCACGAAGCGGCCCCTCCTTCTCGTCCTCGTCGTCCGTGTCGTCGTCCTGGCCGGGCGCGCAACGACCGATGCGTTCCCGCCCCCACGCGGAAGGAGCGTTGCGTCCCCCATGCGGAACGAGTGTGTGGTTCCTCCACGCGGAAGGATCGTTGCGTTTCTCCGCCGGGCCTGGAGTACAGTACCCGCAGTTTCAACACACGATACAGCTGTTACGGAGAGCGTAACAGCCTCGCGGACAGAGGTGACCATGACCGACCTGCCCCCGGGCGCCCCCACCCCCTGGGCGCCACCGCCTGCCGGAACCGTCACCGTCTACCGGGGTGCCACCCTGTTCGACGGCACCGGCAGCGCGCCCCGGCCGGGCACGACGATCGTCACCGACGGCGCCACCCTGCACACCGTGGCCGACGACGCCGACCCGCTGCCGGCGATCGCCGCCGACGCGCCGCAGGTCGACCTCGACGGGCGCTTCGTCGTCCCGGGCCTGGTCGACACCCACCAGCACCTGGCCACCCCGCCCAACCGGCCCGTCGCCGAGGCGGTGCTCCGCCGGCTCGCCTACAGCGGTGTCACCGCGATCCGCGACATGGCCGACGACCTGCGCCACATCGGCGACCTCGCCCGAGCCGCCCTGATCGGCGAGATCCCCGGCCCCGACATCCGCTACGCCGCCCTCATGGCCGGGCCGACCTTCTTCGACGACCCGCGCACCCACAGCGTCAGCCAGGGCGCCGAACCGGGCGCCGTGCCGTGGATGCAGGCCATCACCCCCGACACGGACCTGCGGATCGCCGTCGCGCTCGCCCGCGGCACCCACGCCGCCGCGATCAAGGTCTACGCGGACATGGACGCCGGGACGGTCGCCGCCATCACGGCCGAGGCCCACCGGCAGAACATCCCCGTCTGGGCGCACGCCGCGGTCTTCCCCGCCTCGCCCGGCGAGGTCGTCGCCGCCGGCGTCGACAGCGTCTCGCACGTCACCCTGCTCGCCTTCGAGAACTCGGCCGCGCCCCTGAGTCACTACAAGACGAAGCCGCCCGTCGAGTACGACCGCTTCGCCGGGAGCGACGACCCCCACCTGGCCGCCCTGTTCGCAGCCATGCGCGAGCGCGGCACGATCCTCGACGCCACCGCCTCCATGTGGACCAGCGACGAACTCCGCGGCGACACCGCCGAGTCAGTCGAACGAGCCCGCCTGAACGCCGAGTTGGCCGCCGTCGTCACCGCGCAGGCGCACCGCGCGGGCGTCGCGGTCGTCACCGGCACCGACTACGAGACCGACCCCGGCGACCCGTTCCCCGCCCTCTACGACGAACTCGCCTTCCTCGTCGAGCGCTGCGGCATCCCCACCGCCGACGTCCTGCGCTCCGCGACCCTCGTCGGCGCCCGCGCGGCCGGCATCGACGCGATCGCGGGCAGCGTCGAGCCCGGCAAGCTCGCCAACTTCGCCGTCCTGGACGAGAGTCCGCTGGCCGACATCCGCAACCTGCGCTCCATCACCACCACGGTCAAGCGCGGACACCGCTACGACCGCGCCGAGTTCGAGAAGGAGGGGCAGTGAGCCCCGACCCCACCACCACGCCCCTGATCGTCAACGCCCTGGGGCAGCTCGACAACCCCAACGCGCCCGCCTCCCAGGAGGCCGCCGCCCATCTGAACCCGTCGAGCGACCAACTCACCGTCGACGCGCGCGCGATCGCGGACGCCCACGCCTCCGGCCTGACCGCCGTCAACATCACGCTCGGCTACACCATGGGCGACCTGCCGCCGTACGAGCACACCATGGACGAGATAGCCGTCTGGGACCGGATCGTCGAGCGCCACCACGAGGACCTGCTGAAGGTCCGCACGGCCGACGACATCCGCCGCGCCCACCGCGAGGGCCGCCTCGGCGTCATCTACGGCTTCCAGAACGCCGTCGCCGTCGGCGAGGACCCCGACCTGATCGACACCCGCGTCGCCACCTTCGCCGGCGCCGGCGTGCGCGTCATCCAGCTCACCTACAACCAGGCCAACCACCTCGGCGACGGCTCCATGGCCCCCGCCAACCGCGGTCTGACCCCCTTCGGCCACCAGGTCGTCGAGGCCCTGAACGACCACCGCGTGATGGTCGACCTCTCCCACAGCGGCGAGAACACCTGCCTCGACGCGGCCCGCACCTCGCGCCGGCCCGTCTCCATCAACCACACCGGCTGCCGTGCCGTCGCCGACCTGCCGCGCAACAAGACCGACGAGGAACTGCGCCTGGTCGCCTCCCGCGGCGGTTTCGTCGGCATCTACTTCATGCCGTTCCTCAACGTCACCGGCCACGCCACCGCGGCCGACGTCGTCGACCACATCGTGCACGCCGTGAACGTCTGCGGCGAGGACCACGTCGGCATCGGCACCGACGGCGGCACCACCGCCATCGACGACCTCGACGCCTACCGTGCCCAGCTCGCCGACCACGTCGCCGCCCGCCAGGCCGCCGGCGTCGGCGCGGCCGGCGAACGCGCGGACACCTACCCGTTCGTCGTCGACCTCCGCGGCGTCGACCAGTTCCGCGACCTGATCCGCCTCCTGGAGAAGCGCGGCTACACCTCCGACCGCATCGAAAAGATCATGGGCCGCAACTTCCTCGACTACGCGGACCGCATCTGGACGGCGGCCTGACCCACGACCGGCCCGGGGCGGCGTCCGGCACCACACCTCCGGTGCCGGGCGCCGCCCCGTCCTCGAGTCCCGCTGGAGACATGCCACAGGGGCTCCCGCCGATGTGGCACTGTCGTCCTGCGCCGCACGATCCGGTGCGGCGGACAGGGAGTGTGGCCGGGGGCGGCGCCCCACCGGGCGCGCGCCACAGGACGAAGGAGCGACGTGAACGACGTTTCGGCCGAGGTCGAGGTGGCGCCGACTCCCGAGGAGGAGCGGCACGCCAGTTGGCTGGAGTTGTTCTTCGACCTGGTCGCCGTCGCGGGCGTCGCGCAGATCGCGCACCTGCTGCACGGCGTGCCCGGTCTCGCCGACCTCGGCCTGTACGCGCTGCTGTTCCTCGCGCTGTGGACCGCGTGGATCTGCTTCACCCTGTACGGCAACGTGGCCGGCGAGAACACCCACACCCGTACCGTGCTGTTCGCGATGTTCGGCATGGCGGTCATGGCCGCCGCGGTGCCGGGTGTGCACGGCGAGGACGCCGACCACGCGCGGGCCTTCGCCCTCGCCTACGTCCTGACCCGGGTGCTCGCCAACCGCGCCTGGCAGCACCGGCGCGAGGTGCTCGTCGACTGGCCCGCCGCCCAGATGTCGCTCGGCGTGGTCCCCTGGATCGTGTCCATCTGGGCGCATTCCCCGGCTCGTTACTGGCTCTGGGCGCTCGGGATCGCCCTCGACCTGTACGTCACCTTCGCCGTCTCCGGGCGCGATTTCGTCGAACAGCGCAAGGCCCTCGAGGAGCGCAGCGCCCGACGGCCCCGGCGGGGCGGCGTCCTCCAGGTGAAGGTGGCCCGGTCGGAGACCGAGCATCTGAGCGAACGGCTCGGCCTGTTCGTCATCATCGTGCTCGGCGAGGGCGTCGCCCAGGTCATCGACGCCGCCTCCGACGCCGAGTGGACCAGGAAACTGGCCGCCCTCGCCGTCGCCGCGTTCTTCCTCCTCGCCGGCCTGTGGGCCCTGTCGTTCCGGCACGGCTACGCGGGCGTCTTCCGGCTGTCCGAAGGCGGCCTGCCGGCCCGCACCGCGCTGCCCCTGCACTGCTTCGTCTGCGGCTGCCTCGCCGCGCTCGCGGCCGCGCTCGGCGCCGCCGTCGACCACCTCGACACGCTCCCCGACAGCACCCGCTGGCTGATGTGCGGCGCGCTCGCGGGCTACTTCCTGCTCAGCGCGCTCGGCTGGCTGCCCCGAGCCCGCCGTGAGCCCCGCCGGCTGCTCGCGGTCGCCCTGCCGTGCTGCGCCCTGCCGCTGGTCCTGGCCGCCGTCGGGTCGGGCATCCGCAGCGTCGCGCTCGTCTGGCTGCTGGTGCTCGTCGCGGGCTGGCCGATGGTCTACGAGCGCTGGTTCACGAAGCCGTCCGCGGCGCACGAGGACGGGGCCGCGGCGGCCTGAGCGGGCGGCCCGCGAAGGTCTGAGGCGGTCTGGGCGGACGGCCCGCGAGGCATTCATACAGTCAGAACTGTACAGCTGAGACTGTGCATATTAGGGTGGGGCGCATGAACGAGCACCCGACCCCGTCGCCCTCCGCGATCCAGGCCTCGCGCGACGTCCGTGCCGTCATCAGCCGGGTGCGGCGCCGGATCCTGAAGGCCTCCGAGGTCGAGGACCTCACCCTCGGGCAGGCGTCGGTCCTGGCCCGGCTGTCCGACAAGCCGGGCGTCACCGCCAGCGAGCTCGCCGCCGCCGAGCACGTACGCCACCAGTCGATGACGACGACGGTGGCCTCTCTCGCCGCGCGCGGCCTCGTGGAACGCACCCCCGACCCGCACGACGGGCGGCGGCTGCTCATCACGCTGACCCCCGAGGGGTCCCGCCGCGTCGCGGAAGGCCGCCAGGCCCGCACGGAGTGGCTCGCCGCCCGGCTCCAGGAGCGCTGCACCGAGGACGAACGCCAGACCGTGATCGCCGCCATGGCCGTACTGGAACGACTGGCCCGTGACTGACGCGAAGACGCATCCGATACGCAAGCCGGACCGGTCCGGCTTCGACCGGCGGCTGCTGCCGCCCATGATGCTGGGCTCGATCCTCAACCCGATCAACTCGACGATCATCTCCGTCGCGCTCGTCCCCATCGGCCGCGCGCTCGGCGCCCCCGCCTCGCAGACCGCCTGGCTGGTCTCCGCCCTCTACCTCGCCACCTCGTTGGGACAGCCGGTGGTCGGCCGTCTCATCGACCTCTTCGGACCGCGCAGGCTGTTCCTCCTCAGCACCAGCCTGGTCGGCGTCGCGGGCGTCGTCGGCACCCTCGCACCGAACCTCGGCGTGCTGATCGGCGCCCGCGTCCTGCTCGGCTTCGGCACCTGCGCCGGCTACCCCGCCGCCATGGCCCTGCTGCGCAGCGAGGCCGAACGCACCGGACGCGACAGCCCCGGCGGCGTGCTCACCGCCCTCGCCGTCACCAACCAGACCATCGCCGTCGTCGGCCCGCTGCTCGGCGGCCTGCTGATCGCCGTCGGCGGCTGGCGCGCCACCTTCGCGCTGAACGTGCCCCTCGCCCTCGCGTCCGTCGCACTCGGCCTGCTCCGGCTGCCCAAGGCGGCGGCGACCGGCGAGACCCCGCGCCGCGGCGACCGGATCGCCCAGCTCGACCTGCCCGGCATGGCCCTGTTCGCCGCGCTGCTCGTCTCGCTCCTGCTCTTCCTGATGAACCTGCACCCGCGCAACGCGTGGCTGCTGCTGGTCACCGCCGCCGCGGGCACCGCGTTCGCGCTGCGGGAACTGCGCGCCCCGACCCCCTTCATCGACCTCAGGGTCCTCGGCGGCAACACACCGCTGCTCGCCACCTACGGCCGCGCGATCGTCGCCTACGTCGTCTCGTACGCCTTCCTCTACGGCTTCAGCCAGTGGACCGAGGAGGGCTACGGCCTCAGCCCCTTCCACGCCGGGCTCGCCCAGATCCCCATGTTCCTCATGGCGATCGGCGTGTCGCTCGTCTCCGGACGGCGCAAGGGCGTGCGCGGCAAGCTGCTCGTCGGCGCGGTCGGGCAGATCGTCGCCTGCCTGATGCTGCTGACGCTGACCTCGGCGAGCCCCTTCTGGATGCTGCCCCTCGTCGCCCTGGTCTTCGGCGTCCCGCAGGGACTGAACAGCCTGGCCCTGCAGAACTCCGTCTACTTCCAGTCCGACGCCGAACGCACCGCGTCCTCCGCCGGACTGCTGCGCACCTTCGCCTACGTCGGCTCGATGATCGCCTCCTCCGCGACCGCCGCGTCCTTCGGCCCGCGCGCCGACACCGCCGGAATGCACCAGCTCTCCTGGGTCATGCTCGGCGCAGGCGTGCTCTTCCTCCTGATGACCGTCTTCGACCGCACTCTCGGCCGCGTGAACCCTCCCGCCGACACCGAGCCCGCCGACACCGAGCCCGCCGAGTAGACCGTCACACCCCCACCACGCACCCGAAAGGCACGCACCTCGATGTCCCGCCCCGCCCTGCTGCTCATGGACCTTCAGGCCGGCCACCTCTCCCGGATGCCCGCCGACTACCTGCCGCGCGCCGTAAGCGCCCTCACCACGGCCCGCGCGGCCGGCGTGCCCGTGATCCATGTGGCGCTGCTGCTGCGCCCCGGACACGCCGACGTCCACCCGCGCAACAAGACCTTCGGCGCCCTCCCGCACGACCGCTTCACCCCCGGCGACCCCGGCGCGGCGATCCATCCCGACGTCGCCCCGGTGGCCGGTGAGACCGTCGTCCACAAGAACCGGGTCAGCGCCTTCTCCGGCAACAACCTCCAGCAGATCCTCGCCGTTTCGGGCGTCGACCACCTCGTCCTGGCGGGCGTCTCCACCGGCGGCATCGTCCTGTCGACCGCGCTCCAGGCCGCCGACCTCGACTACCGGGTCACCGTCCTGTCCGACGCCTGCGCCGACCCCGACCCCGCGCTCCACGCCACCCTGCTCGGCACCGTCCTCGCGCGCCGCGGCGAGATCACCACCGTCGGCGACTGGGGCAGCACCCTCGGCGTACCCGCCTGACCGAGCGCGGCGGCTACGGCGTCGCGGGAGCCGTGCGCAGCGGGCGGAGCGCCCTCGCCCACGCCACCAACTCGTCCACCAGTCGGTGCACTTCGGCCGTGTGGCGTTCGCGCGGCACGAAGTCGGTGAAGCCCACGAAGTCCTCGTGCAGCGACAGCGCCACCTGCGGTCCGATGTCGGCCATCCGCAGCACCCCGGCCTGCGCCCGCAGCTTCTGTACGGCCATGACCGCGCCGAAGACGCCGTAGCCGACGTACGCCACCGGCTTGCCGCCCCACTCGTGGAGCAGGAAGTCGACGGCGTTGGTCAGCGAGGCCGGGGGCGAGGCGTTGTACTCCGGGGTGACGACGACATAGGCGTCGTAGGAGCCGATCCGCTCGGCCCAGCGCCGCGTGTGCGGCTGCCGGCCCGGCGCCTGGGCCGCCGGCACGGGCTCGTCCAGCAGCGGCAGCGCGTAGTCGGCGAGGTCCACGACCTCGAACTCGGCGGCCGAACCCGCGTGTTGCTTCGCCAGGTCGTGCACCCACGCGGCGACCTGGTCACCGTGGCGGCCGGGGCGGGTGCTGCCGATGACGATTCCGATCCTGATCATGGGGTGATGTCCTCCGCTGTCGACTTCGCGTTCGACTTGGCATTCGAGTTCGTGTGATGGGGTGGGTGGCGCGAACTGCGCGCGGGCCACCGGGGGTACGGCTGTACGGCGTGCCGGAGGGACAACTCCGGCCCCGGCTCTACGTCTCCGCCGCGAAGCCCTGGCGCCACGAGGGGTGGCGCGGCTGCCAGCCGAGTTCCCGCTTGGCCTTGGCGTTGGAGAAGCCACGGCCCTCGGTCATCATGATCACCGCCTGGTCGCCGGCCAGCAGCCGGGCCAGCCACACCGGCACCCGCAACGGCCGCTTGGCGCCCGCGCACGCGGCCAGATGGGGCAGCCATTCGCTGGCCGGCGCCGGCTCGTCGTCGACGACGTTGAACACGCCGCGCGCCTTCTGCTCGACGGCGAGCACGGTGGCGCTCGCCGCGTCGTCGAGGTGGATCCACGAGCTGTGGCCGGTGCCGCGCCCCACCAGCGGATACTGCCGCTTGCGGATCAGTTCGACCTGGTCGTCGATGGCACCGGGCCCGTAGAAGGCGCCGTACCGCAGGACGGCACCGCCCGCGCGCACCACCGCGTCCTCGGCGTACGCCAGCGCCTTCAGGCCCACGTTGGCCGCGGTTCCCTCCAGGAGGTCGAGGGGGTCGTCCTCGGTCTTCACCCAGCCGCCCTCGCGGATGCCGTTCCAGGACGCGTAGCCCTGGGCGACGACATGACCGACCCCGGTCGCCTGGGCCGCCGCCAGCAGATGGTCGGTGCCCTCGGTGCGCAGCCGGTTGGTGAGGGCGAACCAGCGGTCCGGATGCTTGATGTCCGGCTTTCCGGCATGGGCGAGGGAGATCGCCGTCATCTGGTGCACGACCACCTCCGGCCGGGCCCGGGCCACCGCCTCGCCGACGGACTCCGCGTCCAGCCCGTCCATCACCGCACCGTCCGCGCCCAGCCGCGCCAGCGCCCCGAGCTTGTCCGCACTCGTCGCCGTGGCCGTCACCTGATGGCCGCGCGCCACGAGCTGCGGCACCAGCCGCCGCCCCAGCACCCCGCTGCCGCCTGCCACGAACACCCGCATGACGATCGCCTCCCTGCCTCGCTCACCTCTGCCTTCACCACCCGAGACCGAACGGAGCCGCCGTTTGTGACATGGGGTGCGACTTTTTCCGGGTGAGAACGCGACGCGGGACGCCAACCGGTACGCCGTCGCCTGTGACGTGGCCGCAGGCTCACCCCCTCAGAGCACGATGGCCTTGGCGACGGTGCTCTTGATCGCCTTCGCGGAGAACGGGCGCTGTGGGGCCAGGTGTTCGACGACCGACGCCAGCCAGTCGGCGTCGCCCAGGAGGTGGGCCCGACCCGTTCCGATCAACTGGCCCAGCAGTTCGTCGAGCAGGTAGCGGTGTGCCCAGTGGTAGTGGCGCTCGTGGTGGCTGATCTGGGCGACCCAGACCTCGTAGGGATGCCGGAGCGTCAGTGTCCAGCACGGCCCGAGGATTCCCACCGGGCCACCGCCACCGATGGAGTTGAGGAAGCCGACGGCGCGGCTGCTGCCGACCCTGCTGCCCGATATGGCGAGGCCGTCCATCGACATGAACCGCGCCCAGGGCACCAGGACCTCGCGGGTGCCGCGCCACCAGTGCTCGGCTCCTTCGGGCAGGAGGTTCACATGACCGCCCTTCGCGCCGTGCAGCGGATCGCCCAGCACCCAGTGGCCGTCCTCGGCACGCTCCAGCGGTCCCAGATACATGGCCTGCCTCCCGTCGTCCGTCCGTCGAGCGGACACCCTAGGGCCGCCGTCCGCCCCGGCCGCGCGCGGGGCGGGACGGGCGGCGGCGAGCGTGTGGTCCGGGTCGGGTGCGCGCCCGGCGGCCCGGCTGACCTGCACGCACTCCTTCGGCGGTGTGCGACGATGGCTGGAGAGCCCCGATCGGCTCCTGGACGAGTACGCCGTACCCAGCACACGACAAGACGGCGTAGGGGAGCTGTGTCATGGCGTGGATCGTGCTGGTGCTGTCCGGCGGGCTCGAGGCGGTGTGGGCCACGGCCCTGGGGAAGTCGGCCGGACTGAGCCGCCCCCTTCCGACCGCCGTGTTCGTCGCCGGTCTCGTCCTGAGCATGTCCGGTCTGTCGTACGCCCTGCGGACCCTGCCGGTGGGTACCGGCTACGCGGTCTGGGTCGGGGTGGGCGCCGTACTGACCGCCGCGTACGCGATGATCTTCGACGGTGAGCCCGTCAGCGTGCTGAAGGTGCTGCTGCTGGCCGGGATCGTCGGCTGCGTGGGCGGCCTGAAGGCCGCGCACTGACGCCGTACGGCCGGGACGCGTGAGCGAGGAGCGGGCCCGCCCGGCCGTCTCCCGGTGTCACACCGAGGGGCGCCGCCCGGCGTGGCGCTCCTGGTCCCATGCCGCGGCCAGCGCGCACCCGGCCGCCGCCAGGCCCGCGCCGAGCACGGCCGGGTTGAGGTGGGGCGGTACGGAGTCGGCGGTGTAGGAGCCGCCGTCGTCCGTCTCGCAGACGAACCGGAGGGGTACGTACGCCACGGAGTAGTCGACGACGGTCAGTGCACGCTCCGACTGGCCGGGCGTCCGGCACGGGCGCAGCGGGGAGGAGTCGGTGCCGCCGTCCTCGGCGTCCAGGACCGCACCGGCGACGCACAGCAGACCCCACGTGTACAGCGCCACCGCGACCGCCCCGAGGAGCGCCCCGGCGGTGCGCAGCCACATCCGTCGGTCGGCGGCGCGCACCCCGACCCGGCCGATCGACCCGAGGCCGTAACCGATGAAGAAGCAGGTGAGGACCACCCCGGCGGGGATGAACAGCAAGAGCAGCAGGGCCATCCGGCGACCCCATCAGGTCTTGATCACCGAGGCTGTGGCCCAGTTCACAATGCGGGCAACAGGCCTGTCACAGAAGACAGTTCCGTCACTGCCGACCTCCCTGTCGGAGAGAGCAGCCGTAGGTCAGGCGCAGGCGCGGCCGCCGCCGCCGTCGAAGCCGCAGTGCCTCAAGGCAGCCGTCTCCCCACGACGACGCTCAGATCCGCCGCGAGCCGCAGCTCGGTGGCTCGCAGCGACGGGTGGTCGAGCCAGTGCAGCCTCGCCGTGTCCGGGGCGCCGTCGAAGTGCGGCGGCCAGGTCGTGGCCGGGGTGAAGTCGTCGATCACGACCGTGCCGCCGGGGGAGAGCAGGCGGTCGACGTCCGCGGCGCCGTCCCCCTTCGCCTGGCCCCCGCCGTCCAGCACGAGCAGGTCGAACGGCCCGTACGCCTCGATCCGCCGCCAGTCGCCCTGGACGATCTCCACCTCGGGCCGGTCCCGGAAGACGTCTGCCGCGGCGCGGGCCCGCTCGAGATCGCGTTCGACGCTGACCAGCCGTACCCCCGGCGCCGCGCCGGAGGCGAGCCAGGCCAGACCGACCCCGCAGCCGGTGCCGGTCTCGGCGATGGCGCGGGGCGCGCCCGCGGCCAGCACGCTGAGCAGGCGTCCCTGCTCGGGTCTGCACGAGAGGGCGAACCCGTGCTCGCGTGCCGCGGCGACGGCCCGCCGCACCAGGTCGGGCAGCGCGTCCATGCCGACGTGGGCGTCGGTCCCGTGCAGCGACATGGCGTGGATTATGACGGGTGCGGGTGCGGGTGCGGGTGCCGTTGCGGATGTGGTTGTGGTTGTGGATGTGAGTGTGAAGGGGGACGCGGGCGGGCGCGGCTGGCCGTGGTTTTCGCGGCGCACGGGTCCGACCTCCCCGACGCGTCCGAAAAAATTTCGGCGGTGATGTCGAGAAGGCGTGGACGGCTCCGTCCCCGGGGTGAACGCGACCACAATGGGTCGCACCAGCACCCAGGAGAGACACCATGGCCAAGTACCTGCTCCTCAAGCACTACCGCGGCGCTCCGGCGGCGGTCAACGACGTGCCGATGGACCGGTGGACCCCCGAGGAGATCTCCGCGCACATCCAGTACATGCAGGACTTCGCGGCGCGGCTGGAGAAGACCGGCGAGTTCGTCGACGGCCAGGCGCTCGCTCCGGAGGGCACCTTCGTGCGCTACGACGGCGAGGGCCGGCCGCCGGTCACCGACGGGCCGTTCGCCGAGACGAAGGACCTCATCGCCGGCTGGATGATCATCGACGTGGACACCTACGAGCGCGCCGTCGAGCTGGCCGGGGAACTGTCCGCGGCGCCCGGCGCGGGCGGGCGGCCCATCCACGAGTGGCTCGAACTGCGGCCCTTCCTGACCGAGCCGCCGGCCGCCATCACCGAGTAGTGACGACCGCCATGGACGAGGTCCTGCTGCGCAGCCTCATCCCCGGCGTGCTCACCGTCCTCGTCCGCCGCGGAGCCGACTTCGCGGCGGGCGAGGACGCCGTGCAGGACGCGCTGGTCGAGGCGCTGGGCGCCTGGCCCGCCGACCCGCCCCGCGACCCCAGGGGCTGGCTGATCACGGTGGCCTGGCGCAAGTTCCTCGACGCCACCCGCGCGGACGCGGCCCGCCGCCGGCGCGAGGACCGCGAGGGCGGGCTCCCGGAACCGGGTCCCGCGCCCGCGGCCGACGACACGCTGAAGCTGTACTTCCTGTGCGCCCACCCGGCGCTGACCCCGTCGTCCGCCGTCGCGCTCACCCTGCGTGCCGTCGGCGGACTCACCACGCGCCAGATCGCCCGCGCGTACCTGGTGCCCGAGGCGACGATGGCGCAGCGCATCAGCCGCGCCAAGCGGACCGTCTCCGGCGTCCGCCTGGACCGGCCCGGCGACGTCGCCACCGTGCTGCGCGTCCTCTACCTCGTCTTCAACGAGGGCTACTCCGGCGACGTCGACCTGTCCGCCGAGGCCATCCGCCTCACCCGGCAGATGGCGGCCGCGATCGACCATCCCGAGGTGGCCGGGCTGCTCGCGCTCATGCTGCTCCACCACGCCCGCCGCGCCGCCCGCACCGCGGCCGACGGCAGCCTGGTGCCCCTCGCCGAACAGGACCGCGGCCGCTGGGACACGCACGCGATCGCGGAGGGCGTGGTGATCCTCCAGGCGGCCCTCGCGCGCGACCGGCTCGGCGAGTACCAGGCGCAGGCCGCCATCGCCGCGCTGCACGCGGACGCGTTCACGGCCGAGGAGACCGACTGGGTGCAGATCGTGGAGTGGTACGACGAGCTCGCGGGCCTGACCGACAGCCCCGTCGTCCTCCTCAACCGCGCGGTCGCCGTCGGTGAGGCCGACGGGCCGCGCGCCGGTCTGGCCGCGCTCGCCGGCCTCGATCCCGCGCTGCCCCGCTGGACCGCCGTGTCGGCCCACCTCCACGAACGCGACGGCGACCTCGACACCGCGGCACGCCTCTACGCCGAAGCGGCCCGCAAGGCGACCAACCTCGCCGAACGCGACCATCTCACCCGCCAGGCCGCCCGCCTCCATGTCCGCCTCGATGTCCACCGTCGCCGATCCGATCAAAAGTGAAGAAAACGGGTAGGCGAGGGACGTGACAGGGGGGGCTGACCCTGGAGGCGTGGCGAAAGGGGAGCACGGGTGGACCTCGATGCCGGCCTCGACGAGTTGTACGGCCTGCCGCCGAGCGAGTTCACCGCCGCCCGCGACGAGCGCGCGAAGGCGGCCCGCGCCGCCGGGGACCGCGCGCTGGCCGCACGCATCCGTGAGCTGCGCCGGCCCACCCTCTCCGCCTGGGCCGGCAATCTGCTGGTCCGCGCGCAGCCCGCCGAGGTCGAGCGGCTGCTGCGGCTGGGGGAGGCGCTGCGCCGGGCCCACCAGGAGCTGGACGGCGGAGACCTGCGCGAGCTGTCGGCGCAGCAGCACCGGCTCACCTTCGCGCTCTCGCACCAGGCGGCCCGGCTCGCCGCGGAGGCCGGGCAGCGGATCGGTGACGGCGCCCGGCAGGAGGTCCAGGACACCCTGCACGCGGTGCTGGCCGATCCGGAGGCGGCCGCGCTGTGGTCCGAGGGCCGCCTGGCCAGGCCCCTCGGCGCGCCCGTCGGGTTCCCGGGCACGGCCGCCCTGCCGGCTTCGGCGTCTTCTGCGCGGTCCGCGCCGGCCGGGTCGGTGGCGGCGCGGCCCGAGCCCGCCGGGCGCTCGGCGGGGCGCCGTGGCTCGGGCCCGGCGGGCGAGGTCGCCGACCTCGACGCCGCCCGCACCCGCCGCCGGGAGGAGGAGGCCCGACGGGCGGAGCGGGAGCGCCGGAAGCGGGAGGAGCGATGGGAGCGCGCCCGGCACAAGGCCGAGGAGGCCGAACGGGAGTTGCGCAAGCGTGAGGGTGAACTTGTCTCCAAGGAGCAGGAGTTGAGTACCGCGGAGGGCGAGGAGGAGCAGGCCGGACAGCGCGCCGACGACCTCGCCCGCCGCCTCCACGAGGCGGAACAGGACCGGCAACGAACCCGGGCAGCCGCACGTCACCTCCGCGACCTTGCCCGAGACGCACGACAGGCCGTCCGCGAGGCCCGCCGCCACGCCGAGTCGGCCGCCGAAGAGGCGGAGAGGAAGGCGAGTGAACTGCGCGACGGCAGTTCGTGATCGGCCGCCGACGGGCGTGAAATGATCCGTTACATGGAGCACTTGATCCGGCCCAGCGGTTCACCGCCCGTCAACGGCTACAGTCACGCGGTCGTCTTCAGCGGAGCGATGGTCGCCGTCTCGGGGCAGGTTCCCCTCGACGGTGACGGCAACCTGGTCGGCAAGCGGGACGCCGAGGCCCAGGTCCGGCAGGTCTACGCGAATCTGGCCGGTGCGCTCGAGGCGGCGGGCTCCGGTCTGGAGCACGTGGTCAAACTGACGGTCTACCTGACCGACCTGGGTGATCTCGCCGTGTTCCGCAAGGTACGGGACGAGCATCAGGACGCGGAACACCCGCCCGCCTGCTCCCTGGTGAGGGTCGCCGGGCTGGTCCACCCGGACTTCCGGGTCGAGATCGACGCGCTGGCCGTCGTACCGGGTGCCGTGGCGAGTGCCGACGCGGGTGCCGAGCCACGGGCCGGGTCGCACTGACGCGGTGCCGAGTCGCTCACGCCGCGAGCGCGATCACGCGGCGGGCGCGCGCTCCTCGGAAGTGCGGGAAGTCCCGCATACCTCGGGCGCCGCGGCAGCCACCGGGTGCCGCGTGCCGCCGAGGACCAGCCTCAGGTGGACTCCCTCGGTCTTCCCGCGGCTTGAGTTCGGGCTGCCGGGATACCCGTCTGTCATGGCGAGGCCTGGCGAGGTCTGGCGCGCAGCGAACTGCGCCTGGCACAGGCCGAGATCGAGGAGAGTGTGCACCGATGACCCAGCCTCCGCACGACGAACCCACCGCGCAGAACCCGCAGGAGCTGCGGGAGCAGGTCGAGCAGACCCGGCACGAGCTCGGCCGGACCGTCGAGACGCTCGCGGCGAAGACCGACGTCAAGTCCCGCGCCCAGGAGAAGGCGGCCGAGGCCAGGACCAAGGCCGCCGAGGTGAAGGAGCAGGCGGCGCACAAGGCCGTCGAGGTGAAGGAGCAGGCCGCGCACAAGGCGGCCGAGGTCAAGGAGCAGGCCGCGCACAAGGCCGCCGAGGCCGGGCGGAAGGCCGCTGCCACCGCCGGTGACGTGCGGCAGCGGACCGCGCAGGCCGCGGCGGGCGCACAGGAGAAGCTGCCGGAGCCCGTGCGGGTCAGGGCCGCGCAGGGCGCACGCCTCGCGCGGGACAACCGCGTGGTGCTCCTCGCGGCCGCCGGAGCCGCCGCGGCCGTCTGGTGCGTACGCCGCCACCGCAAGGGCTGACCGCGGGGTGGGATCGGGACCGCCCGGGGATCGATCGCCCGGAGAAGGGGGACGGGCCGGGGCGGCGGCAGTGGGCCGTGCCGCCGCCCCGGCCCGCTCCGGCCCCCGCCCCGACCCGCTCCCGGGCGCCCGCGGCCCGCCGCCGTACCCGCAAGTAGCGAGCCCACAGGGTGGAAAACGTTGCACAACAGTGTCCTGACGTGCAGGGACGCCGTGGTTACGATGCCCGGGCCACGACGCACCACCCGGAGTGAACCCTTGGCCCAACTTCAAGAAACGCCCTCCGGGGTCGGCCCTCCTCTCGACGGCCCGGCGCGTTCGGAACCGGCACAAGAGACACATCCCGCCCCCGCCACCTGGCGCACGTCCGCGCTCGCCGGCATGGCGTCCTACCTGGACGCCGGGTCGATCGTGGCCCTCGGCGCCGGGCTGACCCTGTTCCAGGCGCGGCTGCACCTGTCCAGCGGGGCCGTCGGCGCCCTGACGGCGCTCGGCCCCAATGCCGTCGGATGCGCGATCGGCGCGTTCATAGGCGGGCGCCTCGGCGACCGCCTGGGGCGCAAGCGCATCTACAAGTACGACCTCCTGCTGTACGCCGCCGGCATGCTGGCCATGGCGCTGTCCGTGAACACCGTCATGCTGTTCGCGGGCACGATCGCCGTCGGGGTGGCCGTCGGCGCCGACGTGCCCACCTCCCTCGCCCTGGTCGGCGAGAACGCGCCGCCGCGCGCCCGGGGCCGGCTGCTCGGCCTGACCCAGGTCGCCTGGAACCTCGGGCCCGTCGTCGTCCTGCTGCTCTCCTTCGCGTTCGCGCCGCTCGGACTGCTCGGCGTGCGGCTGGTGTTCCTGCACCTGTTCGCCGTCGCCATGGTCGTCTGGGGGCTACGGCGCCGGGTCGCGGAGTCGGCCCGCTGGCAGTCGGCGCGCTCCCCGGACCGGCCCGCCCCGGACGCGCGGCCCCGCTCCCTCTTCAGCGGCGCCCATCTTGCCGCGCTGACCTGGACCACCACGATCTACCTCTTCTGGAACCTCGCCGCGGGCACCAGCGGCACCTTCACGCCGTACATGGTGGAGACGCTGCACGCCGGCAGCCGGGCCGCCGGACTCGCGCTGAGCAGCGCGGGCTTCCTGATCGGCCTGGTGGGGACGGTCGTGCTGTTCATGCGGTTCGCGGACCGCTCGCACCGCACCCGCAGACGCATGTGGGCCGTGGGCGGTGTCCTCCAGGTCGGCGCGTACCTGCTGTATCTGGTGCTGCCGTTCAGCGTGCCCGTCATCTGCGCCAACATCGCGCTCTTCGGCGTCGGCTCCGCCCTCGCGGGAGAGGGTTTCTACAAGGTGTTCAGCCAGGAGCTGTTCCCCACCCTGCTGCGCAGCACCGCGCAGGGGTTCACCTTCGGCATGGCGCGCTCGGTGCTCGGCGTGTGGAGCCTGGCCCTGGTGCCGCTGCTCGCCCACACCGGCATCCGCCCGCTCAGCGCCCTGCTCGCGTTCTTCCTGTTCGTGAGCGCGGTCGTGGGCTGGTTCTTCATGCCGGACACGGCGGGCAAGTCGCTGGAGCACATCGAGCGCGAGCGCGGCGGACAGCCGGCCTGATCCCGGCCGTACGGCAGGCGGGCCGAGGAGAGCTTTCCTCGGCCCGCCTGCCGCTTTCCCCGACCCCCGCGCACCGCTTCCCTCGGCGGGCCCCCACGCACCGCCTCCCTCAGTCCCCGCCCACCGCCCCGGTGCTGTCCCGCACCACCAGCCGCGGCGTCATCGTCACCTGGGCGGCCCGGTCCCGGTGGCCCTCCACGCGCTCGACGAGCATCCGGGCCGCCGTGGACCCCATGGTGTGCCCGGCCTGGTCGACGCTGGTCAGCTGGACGGTGGCCAGGTCCGCGAGGGCGGTGTTGTTGTAGCCCGCCAGGGAGACGTCCTCCGAAACCCGCAGGCCGATCTCGTGGGCCGCCCGCCAGACCCCCAGGGCGGCGACATCGGCCCCGGTCATGATCGCGGTGGGCCGGCGCTCCGCGGTCAGCAGGCTCATCCCGGCCTTGTAGCCGCCCTCGTCGGAGTAGGCGGCCTTGTGCACCCGGGCGTGCGCGCCGAGGCCGTGGCGCTCCATCGCCTCCAGATAGCCGTTGGTCAGCACGATCTCGGGGGTGCGCGCCCACTTGCCGGTGCGGGTGCCGGGCGCGGAGACCAGGGCGATGTCACGGTGCCCGAGGGAGACGAGGTGGTCGACCACGAGCCCGGCCCCGAGCCCGTCCGCGTCGAGGACGGAGTCGTGGATGTCGGAGGCGTCGTGGTGGCCGATGACGACGGTCGGTGTGGACTGCGCCATGGCGAGGACCTCGGCGCGCGGGGTGCCCGGCGCGATGAGGATCAGGCCGTCCATCTGGCGGTCGACCATGGACCGGATGGTCTTCGCCTGTGAGGCGGCGTCGAAGCCCGCCGCGCCGATCATGACGGTGTACTCGCTGTCGTGCAGCTCGTCGCGGATGCCGTCGAGGATGTCGGCGAAGAAGGTGTTGCGGATGTTGTCGAGCAGCACGCCGATCGTGTACGTCCGCCCGCGCATTCCGCGTGCCGCGGCGTGCGGCCGGTAGTCCAGTTCGGCCATGGCCGACCGGACCCGCTCCTGCATGGACGCGCTGACGCCGTAGGCGTTGCGCAGCACCTTGGAGACCGCGGCCGTCGACACCCCCGCGTGGCGGGCGACGTCGGTGATGGTCACGCGCTTCTTCCGCTGGGGTGCGGATTCCATGCCGGCTGCCTCCTGCGCTCTTCACGGTCAGTGTAACGGTCTACACCATAGCGCTCCAGTCGCGCCAGAGGTGAGCACCCTGCCCGGGGTGCGGCCCGCGCCGCCCCGCGCCGCGCCCCGTCTCCTGGTACCCGACATTGCGCCGCCGCTACGGACGTATGTCTTGACGGAAACGTGCGTCCCATGCACTGTGGACCCCGCCCCGCCGTAGAGAACGTTATACAAAACCTCGACGCTCGCGGCGTTCCTGAGGCCTGCCGCCGTGCGCCTCCGATCAATGACGACAGGGAGCCCTGCTGTGATCACCGACTCTTCCCCTGCCAGAAGGGCCCGCGTGGCCGGTCTGACCGCGAGCGCCGCCGCGATGGTCGTCCTCGTCTCCGCCTGCGGAGGCACGGGCGGCGGTGCCGCCTCGGCGCCGAAGAACTTCAGCTACTTGAGCGTCACGGAGAACACCACGGTCCGGACCGCCCTCACGACGCTGTCCAAGGGCGCCTGCACGTCGGCGAACGAGGCGCTGCCGCTCAAGGTGGAGACGGTTCCCCAGGCGAGCCTGGACCAGAAGCTCCAGCTGCTCGCCGGGCAGAACGCGCTGCCGGTGCAGTTCGCCGCGGGCAACGCCCCCGCCCTGACCAGCAAGCTGTACAAGGCCGGCCAGGTCGCCGACCTGGAGAAGCAGCTCAAGAGCCTGGGCGTCTACGACCAGCTGGAGCCCGGCGCCGTCTCCACGATCAAGGCGCTCTACGGCGGCAAGCTGGCCGTGCTGCCGTACGAGTACAACATCGAGGGGATCTTCTACAACAAGAAGATCTTCGCGGCGAACGGTCTGAGCGAGCCGCAGACGTGGGACGAGCTGGTCGCGGCGGCCGCGAAGCTCCAGGCCAAGGGCGTCCAGGCGTTCTCCGCCTCGGGTCAGCAGGGCTGGCCGATCACCCGGCTGGTCAGCGGCTACCTCTACCGCAGCCTCGGCCCCGACGCGCTGAAGGACGTCGCCGACGGCAAGGCCAAGCTCACCGACCCGCAGTACGTGCAGGCCGCCCAGGCGGTCGCCGACCTCGGCAAGAAGGGCTACTTCGGCAAGGGTGTCGGCTCGATCGACTACGACACCGCGATGAACCAGTTCCTGTCCGGCAAGGCCGCCATGTTCTACATGGGCAGCTGGGCGCTGGCGAACATCGCCGACGCCAAGCAGGACAAGGTCGGCGCGGACAACGTCGGCTTCATGCCCTTCCCGGCGGTCACGGGCGGCAAGGGCTCCATCGGCCAGTACCCCTCGAACGTCGGCCTCGGCATCACGCTCGGCGCGAAGACCTTCGACAGCAAGACCGGCGCCTGGGTGTCCTGCATCGCGAAGAACTACGGCAGCACCGCGCTGAAGGACCAGGGCGCCATCTCCGGCTTCAAGGTCAACTCCTCCGTCACCGACGCCAACGCCGTGACCAGCCAGGTCCGTTCGACGATCAGTGACTCGAAGCAGAACGTGCTGTGGTTCGAGGCTCTGTTCAGCACCAAGGCGACCACGGTCAGCCAGACCAATGCCGCAAGCCTCGTCAACGGCACCATGAGCGCCCAGCAGTTCATGCAGACGGTGCAGGACGCGCTGAACGCGCAGTGACCGGCCGGGGCGGCGTGCACCGCCCGCCGCCCCGCCCTCGCCCCGTACCGCACTCCGACGTCATCGAAGTGGAATCCCCCATGCACCGCGTACTAGGTGACCGCAGGGCCGTCGCCGTCCTGCTCGGTCCCGCCCTGCTCGTCTACTCCCTGATCATGCTGGTCCCCATGCTGTGGTCGCTGGGGTATGCGTTCACCAAGGGCAACACCATCGACGGCTTCACCGGCAACGGTGTCGCCAACTTCTCCCGCCTGCTGACCGATCCGGCCGTCCACCAGGCGCTGTGGTTCACCCTCAAGTACGCCGTCGTCGTGACCGTCGGACAGGTGGCCGCCGGCTATCTGCTGGCCCTGCTCTACGTCTTCTTCCTCAAGAAGGCCTCTGCGCTGGTGCGGACTCTGGTGTTCTTCCCGGTCGTGCTGCCCACGGTGGCCGTCGGCCTGCTCTTCCAGAAGTTCTTCCAGGTCGCCCCGCAGACGGGCCCCGTCAACTCCCTCCTGAACGCCGTCGGGATCGAGTCCGTCGACTGGTTCGGCAGCGCCGGGCACGCCTTCTGGGTCCTGATCATCATGGACATCTGGCGCTCCATGGGCTTCTACGCCGTGCTGCTCTTCGCCGGACTCGTCGACATCCCCGACGAGGTCCTCGAATCGGCGCGCCTCGACGGCGCTTCGGGCCTGCGGCTGATCCGTCACATCGTGCTGCCGCTGTCCCTGCCCGTGCTCATGTCTTCGGTCATCTTCAGCGTCAACGGCACCCTGAAGGTCTTCGACTCCCTCGTGGCGCTCACAGGCGGCGGCCCGGGCAACAGCACCACCCCGCTGACCCTCTACATGTTCCAGACGTCGTTCACGTACAGCGACTACGGCTACGGCAGCACCATCGCGCTGCTGCTGACCGTGGTGTGCCTGATGGTGACGCTGGTCGTCTTCCGCGTCTCGCGCCGCGACCTCACGAAGGGCTGAACCCATGGCAGTCGACACGCCTTTGAAGACCGCCTCGGCCCGCATCGGCGGGCGGACCGCCCGCAACGGGCGCCCGGGACGCCCGCGCCACGGAAGGCGCCTCGGCCGGCGCCTGTGGGTGAAGGCAGTCGTCGCGGTTCTGCTGGTCGTCGAGGTCTACCCGCTGGTGTGGATGTTCCTGACGTCCCTGAAGTCCAACGACGACTACCTCAACCACTCCACCTGGAGCCTGCCGACGCACTGGGAGTGGAGCAACTACTCCGCGGCCTGGACCACCGGCCACATCGGGCTGTACGTCCGCAACAGCCTGCTCGCCGTCCTGCCGTCCCTGGCTCTGATCCTGCTGCTGGGCGCGGCGGCCGGGTTCGCCCTCCAGATCATGGTGTGGAAGGGCCGCAGCCTCACCCTGCTGCTGTTCCTCGCCGGGATCATGGTGCCCTCGCAGATGATCCTGCTGCCCCTGTTCACCGTGTACTTCCAGGCCGGACTCTCGGGCACGCTCTGGCCGTTGATCCTCACCTACACCGGAACCGGCCTGCCGCTCACGGTGTTCATGATGGCCACCTACTACAAGTCCGTGCCCCGCGAGCTGTTCGAGGCGGCCACCATCGACGGAGCCGGCATCCTGCGCGCGTTCTGGAGCATCAGCCTGCCCGTCGTGCGCAACGCCGTCCTGACCGTCGGCCTGGTCCAGTTCTTCTTCCTCTGGAACGACCTGCTGATCGCGCTGACCTTCACCAACGACCAGGATCTGCGCACCATCCAGGTCGGACTGCTCAACTTCACCGGCGACTTCGGCGCCACCCAGTACGGTCCGCTGTTCGCCGCCATCTGCATCAACGTCTTCGGGACGCTGCTCGTCTACCTCTTCCTCAACCAGAAGGTCATGAAGGGACTGACCGGAGGCGCCGTGAAGGGCTGACACCACCCCGCCCTCCCGGCCGCCACGGTCGAACCACCCCCTCAACGGAAGGTCCCCACACCCGATGTCCCTTCAGCCTGCCCCCATCACGTTCGAACACCTGAGCGATGGACTGGGTGCGGGAGTGGCCGCGCCCCGCCTGTCCTGGACGCTGCCACCCGGCGCCGCCGTACAGGACGCGTACGAGATCGAGATCGAACGCGACGGCACCCGGTACCTCCGCGGCACCTCGCACCGGGGTGCCACCCCCTACCGCACGGGCCGGATCCCCGGCCCCGAACAGATCCTGGTCCGCTGGCCGGGAGCGCCCCTCGCCTCCCGGGAACGCGCCGTCGTCCGCGTCCGCGTGTGGACCGGCGGCGACACGCCGTCCCCGTGGAGCCCCCCGGCCGCCGTCGAGGCCGGTCTCCTCGCTCCGGGCGACTGGCGCGCCGTACCGGTCGGCGCCGACCGGCCCGAGGATCCCGACAGCGACCGCCGGCCGGCCCGCGTGCTCAGGGACTTCACCCTCGACCGGCCCGTGGCCCGCGCCCGCCTCTACATCACCGCCCACGGACTGTACGAGGCCGAGATCAACGGCCGCCGCGTCGGCGACGACACCCTCTCCCCGGGCTGGACCGTCTACGGCGAACGCCTGCGCTACCGCACCTACGACGTCACCGGTCACCTCGCCCCCGGCGCCAACACCATCGGCGCCTGGCTGGGCGACGGCTGGTACCGCGGCCGCATCGGCTTCGACGGCGGCCACCGCAACCTCTACGGCACCGACCAGTCCCTCATCGCCCAGCTGGAGGTCACCCACGACGACGGCACCACCACGGTCGTCGCCACCGACGCCGACTGGCTCGCCGCCACCGGCCCGGTCCTCTTCTCCGGCCTGTACGAGGGAGAGACCTTCGACGCCCGGCTGCACGACCCCCGTTGGTCCACCCCGCACGGCGACCGCGAGGCCGGCTGGCACCGCGTCGCCACCGGCAGCCGCGACCCGCGCACCCTGATCGCCCCCACCGGCGCGCCCGTGCGCTGCACCGAGGAGATCGCCCCCGTCACCGTCACCGCCAAGGGCGAGGGCCGCCATCTGCTCGACTTCGGGCAGAACCTGGTCGGCCGGCTGCGGATCACCGTCGACGGACCCGCGGGCACCGCCGTCACCCTGCGCCACGCCGAAGTGCTCCAGGACGGCGAACTCGCCACCCGCCCGCTGCGCGAGGCCATTTCGACCGACACCTACGTCCTCGACGGCTCCGGCGCGCAGACCT
Organism: Streptomyces mangrovisoli; assembly: GCF_000974985.2. Classification (GTDB taxonomy): domain Bacteria; phylum Actinomycetota; class Actinomycetes; order Streptomycetales; family Streptomycetaceae; genus Streptomyces; species Streptomyces mangrovisoli. The sequence continues at coordinate 93,673 of NZ_LAVA02000083.1, forward strand.
GGGAGCCCCGCTTCACCCTGCACGGCTTCCGCTACGCCGAAGTCGACGGCTGGCCCGGCGCGTTGACCCCGGACGCCGTCACGGCCCGCGTGTACCACACCGACATGACCCGCACCGGCTGGTTCGAGTGCAGCGACCCGATGGTCAACCGGCTGCACGAGAACGTCGTCTGGAGCATGCGCGGCAACTTCGTCGACATCCCCACCGACTGCCCGCAGCGCGACGAACGCCTCGGCTGGACCGGCGACATCCAGGTCTTCGCCCCCACCGCCTCCTTCCTCTACGACTGCGCGGGGATGCTCGACTCCTGGCTCACCGACGTCGGCGTGGAGCAACTCCCCGACGGCACGGTCCCCTGGTACGTGCCCGTCATCCCCGGCGAGCCGATATGGACCCCCGTCCAGCCCGGTGCCGCGTGGGGCGACGTCGCCACCCTCACCCCCTGGATGCTCTACCAGCGCTTCGGCGACCGCGAACTGCTGCGCCGCCACTACCCGATGGGGCGCGCCTGGGTCGACCTCATGACCCGGCTCGCCGGGCCGAGCCGACTGTGGGACACCGGCTTCCAGCTCGGCGACTGGCTCGACCCCATCGCCCCGCCCGAGGACCCCGCCGCCGCCCGCACCGACCGCTACCTCGTGGCGACCGCCTACTTCGCCTGGTCCACCCGCCATCTCGCGCTGACCGCCGAGGCGTTGGGCCTCGACGAGGACGCCGCTCGCTACGCGGGGCTCGCCGACGAGGTCGCTGCGGCCTTCCGCCGCCGCTACGTCGCCCCCGGCTCCCTGATGACCAGCGACAGCCCCACGGCCTACTCCGTCGCCCTCGCCTTCGACCTGCTCGACGGGGAGCGGGCGCGCCAGAGAGCCGGCGACCGGCTCGCCGAACTGGTGCTGCGCGACGGCGCCCGCATCGCCACCGGCTTCGTGGGCACCCCGCTGATCTGCGACGCGCTCACCGACACCGGCCATCTCGACGTCGCCTACCGGCTGCTGACGCAGACCGAGTGCCCGTCGTGGCTGTACACCGTGACGATGGGGGCGACCACCATCTGGGAGCGCTGGGACAGCCTGCGTCCGGACGGAACCCTCAACCCCGGCGGCATGACATCCTTCAACCACTACGCGCTGGGCGCCGTCGCGGACTGGCTGCACCGCGTCGTCGGCGGCATCGCCCCCGCGGCGCCCGGCTCTCGCGCCCTCACCTTCCGGCCCCGCCCCGGCGGCGGCATCACCTGGGCGCGCACCCGCCACGAGACGCCCTACGGCACCGCCGCGCTGGCGTGGGAACTGACCGCGGACGGACGGCTCGTCGCCACCGTGACCGTGCCCCCGGGCTGCACCGGCACCGTCGAACTGCCGGGCCGCGCGCCACTCACCCTCGCCGCCGGAGAGCACGTCGTCGACGGCGCGGGCGGCCAAGGACGTGCGGCGTGAGCCTGACATCACGCCGCACGGACCGGACCGGGGTCCACGGTTCGGGCCCCGGTCCGGCCATGCCGGTCTGCGCGGGGTCCGGCGCAGCACCGCACACGGAGTTCGCCTGAACCTGCGAGGCCGGGCCGCCCACGGGTCGCCTCAGCCACTCATGGCCCAACGGATCGTCGCAGTCGCACCCAGCAGGACGGCCGGGCCGATCCACCACCACGACATGGTCCGCCGCACCGCCGGCAACAGCCACAGCGCGGCCGCCGCGCCTGCAGAGGCGAGCGTGAGCACGCAGGACAGGACGATCCCGGCGTAGGCGTCGTCGTCCCAGGAACCCGAGGGGCGGATCGTCAGCGCCGTCCGGCAGAAGTACGCGGCGATGACCGTGAGCAGAGTCAGCGGGACCGCGAGGACCAGGCGGAGGCAGCCGTGGTCGTCGGCGGAGAGGTCGGGTTCGGGCATCGGCGCAGTGCGTTCCTCGTGTCGGACGGGTTGTCGGTGAAGACCTGACCGTAGGCCCGGCCGCCGTCGCACTGCCAGTACGGGTCATGCGCACTGCCGTTGATCGAGTCGCATCCCGGCCCCCGCGACGGAATGCTGTACCCGGCAGCAGCCCCGCTCGCCCACCGACTGGAGGACCCCTGATGCGGTACCGCAAGCTCGGCAGTTCGGACCTGGAGGTCTCGGAGATCTCGCTCGGCTCGTGGCTCACCTACTCCGGCGGTGTCGAGGCCGACGCGACCCGCGCCTGCACCGAGGCGGCCTTCGACGCGGGCATCAACTTCTTCGACACCGCCAACGTCTACGGCCGTGGGGCCGCCGAGACCGCGTGGGGCGAGATCCTCTCCGCGCACCCGCGCGACTCGTACATCCTCGCCACCAAGGTGTGGGGGCAGATGTCCGACGACCCCACCGACCGCGGCCTCGCGCCCGCCCAGATCGCCAAGCAGATCGACGCCTCCCTCACCCGGCTGCGCACCGACCACGTCGACCTCTACCAGGCCCACCGCTTCGATGCCGCCGTCCCGATCGAGGACACCGTCGAGGCGCTCCAGAAGGTCGTCGAGCAGGGCAAGGCCCGCTACCTCGGCTTCAGCGAGTGGACCAACGAGCAGATCCAGGCCGCCGTCGACATCGCCGGGCCCGATCTGTTCGTCTCCTCGCAGCCCCAGTACTCCATGCTCTGGCAGGCGCCGGAGGCGGAGCTCTTCGGCCTGTGCGCGGCCAACGGCATCGGGCAGATCGTCTGGTCCCCGCTCGCCCAGGGAATGCTGACCGGCAAGTACCGGCCGGGCGAGCCCGCCCCCACCGGCAGCCGCTTCGCCAGCGACACCATGGCCGTCTCCAAGGACCTCGTCTACAGCGACGCCGTACTCCACGCCGTGCAGCGGCTGCTCCCGATCGCCGACGGGGCCGGGATGAGCATGCCCACCCTCGCCCTCGCCTGGGTGCTGCGCCGCTCCGAACTCTCCTCCGCCATCACCGGCGCCTCCCGGCCCGAACAGGTCCACAGCAACGCAGCCGCCTCCGGTGTCACCCTCTCCGACGACGTCCTGGCGGCCGTGGACGCCGCCCTGGGTGACGTGCCCGTGACCGGCCGGACGCTCGCCCCCATGGCCGAGAGTGGCATCCGGCACCGCTGAACGAGCCGCCTGCGGCGGGCCACCCGCGGCGCCTCCGGAGCGGCCCGCTCGGAGTGGCGCCCCGATGCGGCCCGCTCGGAGTGGCGCCCCGGAGCGGCCCGCGCCGAGCGGGCCGGGCTGGATCAGGGCACGCGCGGCCACGGTCGCGGTCCCGCGCCGTTACGGTCGTGACATGCCCCGTGCCCTGATCCTCGGCGGTACCGGCGTCATCGGCCGGGCCACCGCCACGCGCCTGCTCGCCGCCGGCTGGCGGGTCGACGTCACCGGCCGCGACCCGGCCCGCCTGCCGGCCGAACTCGCCGCCGCGGGCGCCCGGTTCACCGCCGTGGACCGCGCCGACGAGGGCGGGCTGCAGGCCGTCCTGGGCGCGGGCGCCGACCTCGTCCTCGACTGCCTCTGCTTCACCGCGGCCGACGCGCGAGGGCTGCTGGCCCTCGCCCGGAACGCCGGCTCCACCGTGCTGGTCTCCAGCAAGGCGGTGTACGTCGACGACGACGGCAACCACGCCAACTCCGCCGCCCCGCCCCGCTTCGACGGCCCCGTCGACGAGAGCCGGCCCACGCTGCCGCCCGGCGACGCGGACCACCGCACCCGCGAGGGCTACGGCCCGGGCAAGGTCGCGGCCGAACAGGTCGCCCTGGACAGCGGGCTGCCCGTCACCGTGGTGCGCCCCTCGCAGGTGCACGGGGTGGGCGCGTCGCCGCCGCGCACGTGGGCGGTCGTCGCGCGGGTCCTGGACCGACGCCCTGCCGCACTGCTCGCGCGCCGGGGTGCCGGCGTCGTGCACCAGACCGCCGCGGCCAACCTCGCGGCGCTGGTGGAGACGGTCGCGGCCCGGCCGGGCACCCGCGTCCTCAACTGCGCCGACCCCGACGCGCCCAGCGCCCTGGAGATCCACCGGATCGTCGCGCGGCACTTCGGGCACACGTGGCAGGAGGTGCCGCTGGACGACACCGCCCCCGCCGGCCTGGGCCGTACCCCCTGGGACGCGCCGTACCCGGTGGTGCTCGACACCTCCGCGGCGCTCGCGCTCGGCCACCGGCCCGTCGGAGGCTATGCGGCGACGGCGGCCGCCGAGCTCGACTGGCTGGCGCACGCGGCGCGGACCGGTGATCCGGAGCGGATCCTCCCCGGCCCGGACGAGCCGTACGTGCGCCGGTTCCTCGACTACGCGCGCGAGGACGCGTTCCTCGCCGCGGTGTCCTCCTGAGGGAAGCGAGAGGGCGGACAGGGGACCGGTCCCGGGCTGTCCGCCAGCGGGGTGACGTCGCGGGGCCGAGTGAGGCCGACCGGGCGCGCCGGACGTGCCACCAAGGCGTTGATCCTCTTGTCTGACTACCGGATGTCTGACTACCGGATTTCGGCGTCTCCCCTGAGGTCTCCCTGCCGGTCGGCCGGGACGGGTGCCGGCGGGAGCGAGCTAGGAGGACCGTGGTGGCAGCAAGCGCTGACGCAAACGACAGGTCGCTGGGCGGACGGCTGCTCCAGGGCCAGAAGGCTCTGGTGACCGGGGCGAACTCGGGGATCGGCAAGGCGACCGCCATCGCCCTGGGGCGGGCCGGGGCCGACGTCGTGGTCAACTACGTCGTCGGCAAGGACGAGGCCGAGAAGGTCGTGGACCAGATCAAGGGGTTCGGGGTCAACGCCTACGCCCACGAGGCGGACGTGTCCGACGAGGCCCAGGTCGTCGACATGGTGGCCCGGATCGTCAAGGAGTTCGGGACCATCGACATCATGGTGGCCAACGCCGGTCTCCAGCGGGACTCCTCGCTCGTCGACATGACGATGGCCCAGTGGCAGAAGGTCATCGACGTCAACCTCACCGGCCAGTTCCTGTGCGCGCGGGAGGCCGCCAAGGAGTTCATGCGGCGCGGTGTCGTCCCGGAGGTGTCCCGGTCGGCAGGGAAGATCGTCTGCATGAGCTCGGTCCACCAGATCGTCCCGTGGTCGGGCCACGTCAACTACGCCTCCTCCAAGGGCGGCGTCGGCATGATGATGCAGACCCTCGCCCAGGAACTCGCCCCGCACCACATCCGCGTGAACGCGGTCGGGCCCGGCGCCATCCGCACCCCGATCAACACGGCGGCCTGGGACACGCCCGAGGCCGAGGCCGAACTCCTCAAGCTCATCCCGTACCGCAGGGTCGGCGACCCCGAGGACATCGCCAACGCGGTCGTCGCGATGGTGTCCGACCTGCTCGACTACGTCGTGGGCACCACCCTGTACGTCGACGGAGGCATGACCCTCTTCCCCGGCTTCGCCACCGGCGGCTGAGGCCCCGTGGAAGACCATGTGACGCCCCGCCGGGTGGTGATCGTCGGGGGCGGTTTCGCCGGGCTGTTCGCCGCCCGCGCGCTGCGCCGGTCGCCGGTCGCGGTGACGCTCGTCGACCGCCGGGCGCACCACCTCTTCCAGCCGCTGCTCTACCAGTGCGCCGCCGGGATCCTGTCCGAGGGACAGATCGCGCAGCCGCTGCGCGCGGTCCTGCGCCGCCACGCGAACGTGCGCTGCCTGCTCGCCGACGCCACCGACGTGGACGTGAAGGGCCGCGCCGTCCACGCGCGGCGGCCGGAGGGCGGCAGCGTCGTCGTGCCGTACGACGACCTGATCGTCGCGGTCGGGATGCGCCAGTCCTACTTCGGGCACGACGAGTTCGCCGTCCACGCCCCGGGGATGAAGACGCTGGCCGACGCCCTGGAGATCCGGCGCAGGCTCTACCGGGCCTTCGAGATGGCCGAGTCGGCCGCCGACGCGGAGGAGCGCCGCCAGTGGCTGACCTTCGCACTGGTCGGCGGCGGTCCCACCGGAGTGGAACTGGCCGGGCAGATCCGGGAGATCGCCGGCCACACCCTCGACCGGGAGTTCCGCACCATCGACCCGCTCCAGGCCCAGGTGCTGCTCTTCGAGGGGTCCGACCACGTACTGGGGACCTTCGGCGACCGGCTCGCCGGGAAGGCGGCCCGCACCCTGCACGACCTCGGTGTGGAGCTCCACCTCGGCACCCGGGTCACCGACCTCGACGCGCGGGGCCTCACGGTGCAGGAGCGGGACGGCACGACCACGCGGCACGCGGCACGCACCGTGCTGTGGACGGCGGGCGTGGAGGCACCGCCCCTCGCCCGCGCCCTGGCGAAGGCCGCCGGTGCGGAACAGGACCACGCCGGACGGATCGCCGTCAAGCCCGATCTGACCCTCCCCGGGCATCCGGAGATCCGGGTGGTCGGGGACGCGATGTCACTGAACCATCTGCCCGGCCTCGCGGAGGTCGCCATGCAGTCGGGCGCGTACGCGGGCCGGGCGGTGCGCCATACCGTGGAGGGCCGGACGAGGAAGCCGAAGCCGTTCCGGTACCGGGACCTCGGCGCCGCGGCCTACATCTGCCGGGGACGAGCCGTCGTCAAGGCGGGACCCGTGCATCTGTCGGGCGTCAGCGGGTGGCTGACCTGGCTGTTCATCCACGTCGCCTTCCTGACCGGATTCCGCAGCAGACTGGGCGCGGCGCTCAGCTGGGCGATCGTCTTCGCCTCCGGCGCGCGCCGGGAACGCGCCTTCACCTTGCCCGACTCCGACCCAGAGCCCGCCCGGCCCCGCGTGCCGCACGGTTCTACCGCGGTGCTGCGGGGGCCCTGAGAGGGCACGCCCGTTCCCGGCCGGTCGAGGAACTCCCTTGCACCATCGTCCTGTTCCCGCGTTCCCCGCCGACGGCGGGTGAGGATCACCGAGGCACCCATGCTCAGCACCGCACCATCCATGCTCAGCACAGCAGTGAACCTGGCGGGCAGCACGCCGGCCCAGCTTCTGCCCGCCCGTGAGTTGATGGCCTTCACCCTGGCCTCGCACATCCTGCTCGTCCCCTTCGGGGTGGCGCTGCCCTTCGTCACGCTGATCATGCACTACCGGGGCCTGCGCCGAGGCGACCCGGTGGCGATGCAGCTCGCGCGGCGCTGGTCGGCGGTGATGGCGGTGCAGTTCGCCATCGGCATCGTCACCGGCACCGTGCTGTCCTTCGAGTTCGGCCTGTTGTGGCCGGGCATGATGGGCCGCTGGGGCGACGTGTTCGGACTGGGCTTCGGCGTGGAGGCGTGGGCGTTCTTCCTCGAGGCCATCATGATCGCCATCTATCTGTACGGCTGGCGCCGCCTCAGGCCGTGGACGCACTTCTGGTTGGCCGTGCCGCTGCCGCTGGCCGCCCTGATGGGCGCGTTCGGCATCATCGCCGCCAACTCGTGGATGAACACCCCGCAGGGGTTCAGCCTCGACGCCCACGGCAACCCGACCGACGTCGACGTGCGCAAGGCCGTCTTCACCCCGATCTTCGGCCCCGAGTACTGGCACTTCGTGGTGGCGATGTTCCTGACGGCCGGGTACGTGGTCGCGGGCGTGTACGCGGTCGGCTGGCTGCGCGGCCGTCGCGACCGGTACCACAAGCTGGGCTTCACCGTGCCGTTCACCGTCGCCGCGATCCTCACGCCGATCCAGTTCTTCCTCGGCGACTCCGCCGCCCGCTCGGTGTTCCACAAACAGCCGGTGAAGTTCGCGGCGCTGGAGATCGTCTGGAAGACCGACACACATGTGCCCGAGTACGTCTTCGGCCGGCTGCACTCCGACGGGACCATCTCCGGCGGCATCAAGATCCCCCAACTCGACTCGATCCTGGCCGGGTTCAGACCCGACACGAAGGTGACCGGACTGACCTCGGTGCCGGCCGCGAACCGGCCGAACGCCGCCCAGGCAACGCTCGTGCACTTCTGCTTCGACGCCATGGCGACCATCGGCAGCGTGCTCATCCTGCTGGCCCTCTGGTACGCGTGGATCTGGTGGCGCCACCGCGACCTGAAGGCCAACCGCTGGTTCTTCCGCTGCGCCGCCGTCGCCGGTGTGGCCTGCCTGTTCACCGTCGAGTGCGGCTGGATCGCCACGGAGGTCGGCCGCCAGCCCTGGATCGTCTACAACCACATGCGCGTGTCCGAGGCCGTCACCCATACCCGGGCCGGAGGGATCTGGACCATGCTCGGCGTCGTCATCGCGCTGTACATCGCGGTCTTCGGCTCGTTCCTGGCGATCGTGCTGAAGATGCGGACCCGGTGGCGGGTGGCCGACGAGGCCGCGGCCGGCGCGGCCGCCGTTCTCGACCCCGAGGCCGACACGCCGTACGGGCCCCGCCACGAGGTGGACACCGCGGCCGCCGGAGCCCCGTCGGGCGGCGGCCGGGGAGCGGGCCCGTCCGAGGGACGCCCGGGAGGTGACCACTGATGGCGGACGTCATCGCCTGGGTCCTCGTCGTGGTCGTCGCCGCCTATGCCTGCGGCGGGGGCACCGACTACGGGGCGGGCTTCTGGGACCTGCTGGCCGGCGGCGCCGAGCGGGGAAAGCGAGTGCGCTGGCTCATCGACCACGCGATGGCGCCCGTGTGGGAGGTCAACAACGTCTGGCTGATCTTCGTGCTCGTCCTGATGTGGACCGGCTTCCCCGTCATGTTCCAGGCCGTGTTCACCGCCCTGTGGCTGCCACTGGTCCTCGCGGCCGTGGGCACGGTGCTGCGCGGCGCCGGGTTCGCCCTGCGCAAGCCGAGCCGGCGGCTGGCCCGGCGGCGGGTCTACGGCGCGGTGTTCGCGGTCGCCTCGCTGATCACGCCGTACTTCCTCGGCTCCGTGCTCGGCGGTGTCGCGTCGGGCCGGGTCGCGGTGGGCACGCCCGCCACCGCCCACGTCTGGGCCAACCCGACGTCGATCCTCGCGGGTCTGCTCGCCATCGCGGCCACCGCGTTCCTGGGCGCCGTCTTCCTGGTCGCGGACGCCCGCCGGTTCGGCGCGGACGACCTGGTCGACTACTTCCGGCTGCGGGCCCTGCTGGCCTTCGGCGCGGTGGTGGTCCTGGCCCTCATCGCCCTGCCCGTCACCCACCACGACGCCTCCTACGTCTGGCACGGGATGACCCGGGGCCTGGGCCTGCTGATGATGATCCTCTCGGCCTGCTTCGGTCTCGTGACGGTCGCGCTGCTGGTGCTGCGGGCGCACCGCTGGTCCCGGCACACCTCGGTCGCCACGGTCGCCCTGGCCATCCTGGCCTGGGGGTTCGCGCAGCGGCCGTATCTGCTGCCGACCACGCTGACGGTGGCCGACGGGGCCGGTGCCGCGCACACGCTCGCCTGGCTGGGCATCGTCACGCTCATCGCGGTGGTTCTGGTGGGCCCGGGGCTCGTGCTCGTCTACTGGCTCGACACGCAGAGCGAGCTGGAACCCCTGACCGACGCCGACACACGGGCCGCGGGGCTTCCCGGGGACAACGTCTGAGGAGCGGGCGGGCCCGCGCCACGACGTGGCGCGGGCCCGCCTCGCGCGTTCACCCCAGCCGTTCCACCAGGTGGTCCCCGACCCGCAGGGCGTTGGCGATGGCGGTCAGCGACGGGTTGACCGCGCCGATGCTGGGGAAGAACGACGTGTCCACGACGTAGAGGTTGTCGAGGTCGTGGGCCTTGCAGTTGACGTCCAGGGCCGAGCTCGCGGGGTCGGTGCCGAAGCGCACCGTGCCGGCCTGGTGGGCGGTGGCCCCGATCGGCATCCCCTTGTGCAGGTAGATGCTGTGGTTCAGCAGGCGGTGCGGGTGCATCCCCAAGTGACCGAGCATTCCCTGCAACTTGTGCCGGAGCCGCTTCAGGCCCTCCATGTTGTTGCCCTCGTCCAGGGCGAGGTGGATGCCGCCGTCCTTGTCGAGGGTGACCCGGCTCTCGGCCAGCGGCAGATCCTCCCCGCACAGCCAGAAGTCGACGGCGTGGTGGGCGAGCACCTCGAACGGCATGTCGGGGGAGACCTTGCCGGCCCAGCGCGGCGCCTCGCCGTGGATCTGGTCGGCGTCCGACTTGCCGAGCATCTGGATGCCGCCGAGCGGGAACTCCCAGTCGTCCGCGCCCAGATACCAGTCGTGCAGGGCCATCGTCTTCTGGAACTTCGTGGGGTTGGGCTCCTTCGACACTGCCATCAACGCCAGGTTGTTGTGGCGCATGTAGTGACGGCCCACGACGTCCGAGCTGTTGGCCAGGCCCCCGGGGTGCCGTTCGTTGGCCGAACGCAGCAGCAGCACGGCGGAGTTCACCGCGCCGCAGGCGACCACCACGACGTCCGCGGTGAACGTCTCGGTCGTGCCGTCCCCGAGGTCGGCGACCACGCCCGTGACCGACCGCCCGGACTCGTCGGTCTCCAGCCGCCGGACGTCCGCGTGGGTCACCATCGTGACGTTGGGGTGTTCGAGCGCGGGGTCGACGCAGATCACCTGCGCGTCGGACTTCGCGCCCAGCAGACAGGGGAATCCGTCGACCCGGTCGCAGCGGATGCAGGAACTCGCGTGCGTGGCGCGGCCGTTCTCGTCCTGGGTGAGGTTCACGCCGATCGGCAGGTGGAACGGGTGCAGCCCCTGCTTCTCCAGGTCGTCGCTGAGCTGCTGGATCCGCGGCTCGTGCTCGACCGGCGGGTAGGCGTACTGGCCGCTCGCCGGTCCCTCCGTGAAGTCCTCGCCGTGCCGGCCGTGCACCCGGTAGAGGTGTTCGGCCTGCGTGTAGTACGGCTCCAGGTCCGTGTAGTCGATCGGCCAGGCCGGGGAGAGCCCGTCGTGGTGCCGCAGCTCGCCGAAGTCCTCGGGGCGCAGCCGGAACAGTGCGGCGCCGTAGAACTTGGTGTTGCCGCCGACGTAGTAGTTGACCTCCGGAGGGAACTCGTTGCCGTGCTTGTCGAACCAGAACTCCGGTGCACGGTAACGGCCTTGGACGAAGACCGCGGTGGAGTCCCAGTTGTCCCGCTCTCTGGGCAGATAGCCGCCGCGTTCGAGGATCAGCACGCGCTTGCCGCTGGGTGCCAGGCGGTGCGCGAGGGTGCCGCCGCCGGCTCCGGTGCCGATGACGATGACGTCGTAGTGCTGGTCGCCGGTCATGAGAACGCCCTATCCGTGGAGTCGTCGGTTTCTGTCACAAGATGGCGATCGGGTTGACGGGGGAGCCGGTGGCGGCGGGCAGCCGCAGGGGGGCCACGACACAGAAGAACGACCAGCGCTCCTCGGCCGCGCACAGGGGCGCGAGGTCCTCGAACTGGAGGTAGTCCAGGAGGTGTACGCCCATCGCGTGCATCGCCAGCACGTGCACGGGGAAGTCGACGCCGTCGACGGCGCTGGGCGCGGTGTCGTTGTTGGCGTCGCCGCCCAGCAGCACGACCCGGCGCTCCGCGAGGAACTCCAGGGCGTCCGGGTGCAGTCCGGCCCTGGCCCGAGCCGTGTGCCAGGGCCCTTCCTCCGCCCGGCGTCTGCGGTGGCCCACCCGCACGAACAGCAGGTCGCCCTCGCCGACCCGGGTGCCCTGCGACCGCTCGGCGGCGGCGAGGTCCTCGGCGCTGACGTGCTCGCCCGGTTCGAGCCACGGCACGCCGCGCAGCCGGGGGATGTCCAGCAGTACGCCCCGCCCCGCGATCCCGTCGGCGAGCGCCTCGACGGTCAGCGCCGTGGCGCCGTCCGCGGTGACCCTGTCCGCGTCGACGCCGCCGTGCAGGGTGCCGTGGTAGATGACGTGGCACAGGGCGTCGAGGTGGCTGTCGGTGTCGCCGTGCACGTTCATCGCGAAGCTGTCGCGCGCGAAGTGCAGCCCTTGGTCGTCGGCCTGCTCGGACCAGGCGACCATCGTGTGCCGGGCGGGCTCCGGGCTGTCGGGTCCCGTCGAGGTCTCCACCGGCGCGGCGAGTGTGACGGTCCTGCCGCTGCGTATCTCCTGTGCCGCCGCCGCCACGTGACGTGGTGTCAGCGCGATGAGCGCGCCCCGCTCACCGGCCGCCCACGCCGTCGCGGAGGCGAGCCGCCGGTACAGCGCGTCGAACGCGTCCGCCGTCAGCCGTGGCGGCCGCGTGCGGGAGCCGTGGGTGCCCACGTGTCAGCGCCCGTGCTCCGCGTCGAGGGCGTCGTCGAGGGTACTGGCGGCCATGATGAGCGCCAGGTGGGTGAACGCCTGTGGGAAGTTGCCCAGTTGTTCGCCGCTGGGGCCGATCTCCTCGGAGAACAGGCCCACATGGTTGGCGTAGGTCTGCATCTTCTCGAAGGTGTACTGGGCCTGCTCCAGCCGTCCCGCCCGCGCGAGGGCGTCGACGTACAGGAAGGTGCACAGACTGAAGGTGCCCTCCGAGCCGCGCAGTCCGTCCGGCGAGGCGGCGGGGTCGTAGCGGTAGACGAGGCTGTCGGAGACCAGCTTGCGGTCCATCGCGTCCAGCGTCGACAGCCACAGCGGGTCCCTGGAGCCGAGGAAGCCGACCCGCGGCATCAGCAGCAGCGAGGCGTCCAGCACGTCGCTGCCGTAGTGCTGGATGAAGGCGCGTTCCTTCTCGCTCCAGCCGCGGTCCATGACCTGTTCGAAGACGGCGTCGCGGGCGGCCCGCCACTTGTCCAGGTCGGCGGGCCTGCGCCAGTGCTCGGCCAGGGCCAGGCCGTGGTCGAACGCCGCCCAGCACATCACCCGGCTGTAGGTGAAGTCCTGGCGGCCGCCGCGGGTCTCCCAGATCCCCTCGTCGGGCCGGTCCCAGTGGTCGGCCAGCCAGTCCAGCGTCCGGGAGAAGGTCCGCCAGCCCTCGTACGAGGACTGCGACTCGATCTCGCGGCCCTGGGAGAGCGCGTAGACGGCCTCGCCGTAGATGTCGAGCTGGAGCTGGTCGGCCGCGCCGTTGCCGATGCGCACCGGCGCCGATCCCCGGTAGCCCTCGAAGTGCTCCAGGTTCTCCTCGGGCAGGTCGGGGCTGCCGTCGATGCGGTACATCGTCTGGAGCGGCTCGTCCTCCTTGCCCTCGCGTTCACGCAGCCGCTCCACCAGCCAGTGCACGAAGGCGGTGGCCTCCTCCACGAAGCCGAGGTCGAGCAGGGCGCGTACCGACAGCGACCCGTCGCGGATCCAGGTGAACCGGTAGTCCCAGTTGCGCTCGCCGCCCACCTGCTCGGGCAGGCCCATGGTCGCCGCGGCCACCAGTGCGCCGGTGGGGGCGTAGGTGAGCAGTTTGAGGGTGATGACCGAGCGGTGCACCAGCTCCGGCCAGCGGCCCCGGTAGCGGGACTGGCGCAGCCAGGTGTGCCAGAAACGGGTGACCTCGTCCTCCTGCGCGTGGACGGCGTCGAGCGTGAGGGGTTCGGGCGGGGCGCCGCCCGGGTCGCAGGCCGTGAACACCGCTCCGGCGCTCTGGCCGGCGTCCAGGCGCACGGTGCCGCGCACGTCCCGTCCGTCCGCCTCCAGCGGGAACGTCGCCTGGAGGTACGCGTCCGCCATCGGCGCGTGGAAGCGGGCGCCGTCCTCGGCCAGGTCGAGCCGGTGCTCGGCGCGGCCGTAGTCGAAGCGCGGCCGGCACTCCAGGGTGAACTCGACGGTCCCGCGCACCGCCCGCACGAGGCGGATGAGCCGGTGGCGGTCGGTCCGTGTGCGGCTCTGGTCGGGCGGCATGAAGTCGACGACCTCGCCCACGCCGTCCGGTGACATGAACCGGGTCACCAGGACCGCCGTACCGGGGTAGTACAGCTGCTTGCAGATGAGGTCGGGATGCTCGGGCGCGATGCGGAAATACCCTCCGCCGTCATGGTCGAGCAGGGCGGCGAAGACGCTGGGCGCATCGAATCGCGGCGACGCGAACCAGTCCACCACGCCCTCGGAGGAGACGAGCGCGCAGGTCTGCAGGTCGCCCACCAGCCCGTGGTCGGCGATGGGAGGGTAGCGGTCCATCTGGTCACTCCACTGTCTCCCCGAGCACCCTTCTTCATGTCCACTATCGGACCGGTGATGTGACCTCGCCACACGCGAGCGTGGGCGGTGATTTGCCGGAATCGGGTGCTATTTTTTGTGCTCGTTCCATGACGAAGCGTGCATGTCGGGCAGGGTCCGCGGCACCCCCGGCCCCGCCGCCGGCCAAGCGTGGGAGTGGCCATGGACTTGATCCACGTCCGACTGGTGAGCCCGCCCGACCTCACCCCGCGGACCGTCGAACTGCTCTCCGACGACCGGTGCGTCTTCAATCTCGTGGTCTCCGGCGGCGCCCGCAATCCGCACGGCGACGCGATCCAGTGCGACGTGCTGGCCGGGGACGCGAGCTCGTTGCTGCGGGGCCTGCGCGCGCTGGGGGTCGGCTCGCGTGGATCCATCGTCATCGAGCCCGTCGACACCGCGTTCTCCGACCAGGCCGCCGAGGCCGAGCAGCGGCGGCTGGGGCCGCTGGCCCACACGCCGGTGTGGGAGGAGGTCGAGGCCCGCATCCGCGCCGAGGGCACGTACGTCCCGAGCTTCTACCTCTACCTCGTGATCGCCGGGGTGATCGGGGCGGTCGGCATCCTGTCCAACTCGCAGATCCTGATCGTCGCGGCCATGGTCGTGGGGCCCGAGTACGGCGCCATCACCAGCGTCGCGCTGGGCCTCGACCGCCGCAACGGAGCCAGGGTCCGGCAGGGGCTGTTCGCGCTGACCGCCGGATTCGCGCTGGCGGTCCTGGTGACGTTCCTGTTCTCGTGGGCGGTCCGGGGCATGGGCCTCACCCCGAAACTCTTCGGCCTGGGCGTCAGGCCGGTCACCACCCTGATCGACACCCCGGGCTTCTTCTCCGCGGTCGTCGCCGTACTGGCGGGCGTCGTCGGGATCGTCTCGCTGACACAGGCCAGGACCAGCGCCCTGCTCGGCGTGTTCATCTCCGTCACCACCATCCCGGCCGCCGCCGACATGGGAGTCGCCCTCGCGTACTCCAGCTGGAGCGAGGCGCGCGGCTCGTTCCTCCAGCTGCTGCTCAACATCGTGCTGCTGATCGTCGTCGGCGTCATGACGCTGAAGTTTCAGCGGGCGGCGTGGCGGCGCATCGGTCTGCGCAGCCGGGCGTCGGCGGCCTGACGCGTCAAACCCCCAGCGGCCCCCGAGAGAAGGACTGTTCGTGACGACGGATGACGTGCTCATCGGCGTGGGTCTGATCCTGGTCCTCGCCGTCGGTTCACAGCTGCTGGCCAGTGTCCTGCGCATCCCCTCGCTGATCGTCATGCTCCCGGTCGGGTTCGCGGCCGGAGCGCTGATCGACGACGTCAACCCCGACCGGCTGCTCGGCGCGGCCTTCTCCCCGCTGGTGTCCCTGGGCGTCGCCGTGATCCTCTACGACGCGGGCCTCGGCCTGGACCTGAGCATGTTCAAGGGCCACAACCGCCGGGTCGTCCGCCGCCTGATCTGGCTGGGCGTGCCCCTCACCTGCCTGCTCGGGGCCGCGCTCGCCGTTCCGCTGCTCGGCATGTCCCACCAGGCGGCCATCACGCTGGGCGCCGTCCTGGTGGTGTCGGGGCCCACCGTCGTGGGGCCGCTGCTCGGCATCGTGCGGCCCAAGGACCGCCTCCGGCACATCCTCGTGTGGGAAGGCTCCCTCATCGACCCCGTCGGCGGCATCCTCGGCGCCCTCGTCTTCCACGCCGTCGACGCGAGCACCGAGCCGACGGCGACCCGCGGCATCGCGTACTTCGCGGCGAGCGTGGGCACCGGAGTGGCGGGCGGCGTGATCGGCGCGGTCGTGCTGTGGGCGCTGTTCCGGGTGGTGCGGCCCGGCGAGGTGCTCGGCACGACGGCCCAGCTGGCCGCCGTGATCGGGGTGGCGGCCGGCTGCGACGTCCTGCGCGACGACTCGGGACTCATCGCCGCCGTGCTGATGGGTCTGTCGGTGGCCAACATCTCCCGGATCGACGTCCCCGTCCGCCGCCAGTTCTTCGAGACCCTGGTCAGCCTCATCATCGGGCTGCTCTTCACCTCGATCTCGGCCACGGTCACCCCCGCGTCGCTGCGCCATGTGGGGCTGCCCGCGCTCGGCCTCGCGGCCTTCCTGGTCGTCGTCGTGCGGCCCCTGGTCGCCGCGATCTGCACCTTCGGCACCGACCTGACCCGGGGCGAGCGGTGTTTCGTCGGGTGGATGGCCCCCCGCGGGATCGTCGCGGCCGCCACCGCCTCCACCTTCACCACGGCCCTGGTCGCCAACCACGTCGGCGGCGCGGCCAAGATCCTTCCGGCGACCTTCGTCGTCATCGTCGCCACGGTGACTCTCTACGGCCTCACCGCGGAGCCCGTGGCCCGGCTCCTGCGGGTGAAGCGCCCGTCGCGCTCGCGCCCGCTGCTGGTGGGCGGCCACCCATGGGTCCTGGACCTCGGCGCGACCCTGCGGTCCACCGGGATGGAGGTGCTGATGTGGGCCGGGCACGACCGGGAGCGCGACCACATCCGGCTGGCCGGCCTGGAGCTCGCGCCGGGCGGGATGCTCGCCAACGCGACCGGCGAGGGCGCCGAGCTGGAGGGGGTGACCGGCGTGTTCCTCCTGACCGACCAGGACGACTTCAACGCGCTCGCGACCTCGGTCCTGCGCGGTGGTGTCGAGGGACCGGTCCTCCGCGTGGGCGCGGCCAAGAGCAGCCACGGCGTGGTCGCCCCCTACCTCGGCGGCGAGATCCTCTTCGGCCCGGATCTGACCGGCCCCGCGCTGGCCCGCAGCCACCGGGAGGGCGGCAGCATCGTCGCGGTCCCCGCCGACGGCCCTGTCCCCACCGGCAGCAGCCTGCTGTTCGTGGTGCGCCACGGGCACCGCCTGGAGCCCGTCACCGAGGCGAACACGCCCACACCGGAACCGGGAGACACCCTCGTGCTGCTGGCGCCGGGCGGCGACCGCCCGGTGTCATAGGGCTGCCGGCCCGGCGGTGAGCGCGCCGCCCTCGTCGAACGCGAGCGGCAGGAAGCGGTCGGCGATGCGGGCGTACCCGGCCGCGTTCGGGTGCAGACCGTCGGGCAGGTCGCCCACGTCGCCGTACCCGAACAGCTCCGTGCCGTGCACGAGATGCAGCCGGTCGTCGCCGTGCTTGCGGCGCAACTCGACGTGCTGGGCGAGCAGTTCGCGGATGCGGCGGACGCTGAGCGCGCCCGCGCCCAGCTCCGGGGGGCGGTTCACCGCGCAGGCGCGGCCGGTGGGGTCGACGAGCATGGGGCCGGGGCGTTCCTCGGCGGCCGGGCAGACGATCGGCGTGACGATGAGGACCGGGGTGTCCGGGTGCCCGTCCCGGATCGTGTCGAGGAAGCCGTGGAACGCCGGGACGAAGGTGCGTTCCCGCATGCTGTCGGCGTTGACGACGTTGATGCCCAGCTCCAGGCTGATCGCGGCGGCGGGCAGGTCGCGGATCGCGCGGGCCATGAACGGGTCGAGGTTGCACTGGCCGGCCAGGCCCAGGTTGACCAGCGAGCGCCCCGCCGCGCGGGAGACGAGCGCGGGCCAGGTGCCGGTCGGGCGGCCGGCCTCGGCGCACTGGCTGATGGAGCTGCCGTGATGCACCCACAGCGGCCCGGCCGGGGGAGCGGGGCGCAGCGACGCGCCGTCCGGCACCCGGACGTCGAGGAGCGTCAGGGCGGCGGCCACCGGCAGCCAGATCTCCACCCGCCGCTCCCCGGCGTCCGGGCCGACGGGGAAGCGGAGCGTGGTGTGGCGCCCGGGGTCCGCCTCGAACGCGCCCGTGGCGAGGTCGGGCAGGACCGGGGTCCGTGCGTCGGTCACGACGGGGTCCCGCAGCTCGCCGTCGACGACCAGGTCGAAGACGGTTCCGGGGGACGTGGCGCCGGGCGGCGGGATCGCGATCAGCCGGGTGTCGATCTCGACGACGGTGGCGTCCGTGAGCATCTCGAAGCGCACACCGGACGGCACCGTGCTGCTGAACTCGAAGCCCTGGTAGGCAAGTTGCAGTCGGCCGAAGGCGGGGGAGCGGTGCAGTACGACGCCGGTCGGCGCGGCGGTCTTCTCCAGGGCGAGGGCGCCGGCGACACAGTCGAGGGCACGATCGAGGACGGACTGCACGGGGGAACTCTCCTAGGGCCGGGGGCGAGGCCGGGACCGGGAGCCGGGTTCCGGGTGTCCGGGGTCCGGATCCCGGGTTCCGGGCCCGGTGGTACTGATCCGGTATCCGGCTTCGGTCGTACCACTCCCGCGGGGGCCGGTCCGTGTCGGCGCGCCGACGCCCGTCGGCCGGCCGCCCGGGCATCCCGCGCGGCCCTCCGTCCGGGCAACCTCTCGGCCGGCCGCCCGGGCACCCCGCGCGGCCCCGGCGTCAGCGCGGTCTGCGCGGCGGTCCCGCGAGCAGCAGCCGCTCGATGCCCTCGTAGCGGTCGCGCGCCTCCTGCTGGGCGCGCCGGCCGCGCAGTACGGTGCCCAGCCAGCCGAACGCGAATCCGGCGGGCACCGACACCAGGGCGGTGGTGGTGAACGGGAACCAGTTGAAGTCGTGGCCCGGGAAGGCCGCCGCGGCGGAGCCGGAGACCAGATTGGTGCCCGGCATCAGCGCCAGCACGGTCAGCGAGCCGCCGATGAGCGTGCACAGCAGGCCGGAGGCGGTGAAGCGCCGCCAGAAGAGGCTGTACACGAGCGCGGGTGCGATCGCCGACGCGGACACGCAGAACGACAGCGTCGCGAGCGGCTGAAGGCTGTGGTGCTGCACCAGGGTGGCGAGCGCGATGACCGGCGCGCCGATCAGCACCGCCGACAGGCGGGCCACCGTCTGCTCGGTGCGCGGGCTCAGCCCCTTGCGGCGCGAGGCGACCAGGTCGTGCGCCAGGGAGTTGGCGCAGGCGAGGGTCATGCTGGCCACCGACGCGAGCAGGGTGAGGAAGAGTGCGCTGGTGACGGTGGTGAACAGCAAACTCTCGAACTCGGTGACGTCCGGGCCGAACGCCGCCCGCGAGCCCAGCAGGAACGCGGTGTTGCCGTGCGGGTCCCCGGCCGCGACCCCGGCCCGCCCGACCAGCGCGGTCGCGCCCACCCCGATCACGGTGATGAGCGGGACGAACAGCGCCACGAACGACACCGCCCACGACATCGAACGCCGCACCTGCCGTGCGGAGTCCGCGGTGTTCATGCGCATGGTGACATGGGGCAGGCAGGCCCCGCCGAGCACGATGGCGAACTGCGTGGAGACCATGTCGAGCCGGGGATGCGGCCCGCCGACGAACTCCAGGCCGCTGCGCAGGTAGCGGGCCCCGGCCTGGCTGCGCGCGGCGGCCGCGTCGAACAGCGAGGAGGGTTCCCAGCCGAACAGCCGCAGGATGAGCACGGTCACGACGACTCCGGACCCGAGCAGCGCGATCATCTTCAGGATGTGCAGCAGCGCGGTGCCGCGCATCCCGCCGATCGCCGCGTACGCCACCATCAAGGTGCCCACCCCGACGATGCAGCCGGTCTTCACCGCGCCGCTGGAGAAGCCCAGGATGAACGCCAGCAGCTGGCCGGTGCTGGCGAGTTGGACGAGCATCATCGGCACCAGCGCGCCGATGGTCACCAGGCACGCGGTGATGCGCACGGAGCGCTGCGGCGCGCGCCGGGCGAGCGCGTCGCCCATGGTGAACCGGCCCGCGTTGCGCAGTGGTTCGGCCAGCAGGAACATCAGCACCAGCAGTGACAGCAGGGTGCTGATCGACAGGACCACCCCGTCGTAGCCGCACAGTGCGATGACCCCGCCGATCGTCAGCACGGTGGCCGCGGAGACGTAGTCCCCGGCGATGGCCAGCCCGTTGCGCAGCGGCGAGAGCGAGCGGTAGCCGGTGTAGTAGTCGTCCAGATCCTCGTGGTCGGGTCCGGTCACGATGCACAGCAGGAGGGTCACGCTCACGACGGCGCAGAAGGCCACGAGCGACCACGTCTGGGCGGTGCCGCTGAACGACGTCACCGACCGCTCCCCGTGTCGGGGCCGACCGCCCAGGAGGCGTGATGGGTGACCCGGAACGCGAGCGGGTCCACATAGCGGCGCGCGCTGCGCTCGTACACGACGACGGCGAGCCAGGTGAGCGGGACGTGCGAGAGGGCGAGGAGAAGACCGAGGGGGAGACCGTCCACCCGGCGGCTCATGAAGTCGGGCTCCAGCGCGGACAGGGCGAGGAAGGCGGTGAAGTACCCGAGGGCCAGCAGGGTGGTGACGCGCCGCTGGGTCCGGTACCTGCGGCGCAGCCGCCTCAGGTCTCCGTGATGGGCCAGGGTGGAACGGGAATGCGTCCGCTCGGGTAATAAGTGGCCCGGCGGTAAATCCTCGGAAAGAGGCGCCGGATACCCGGCCGCATCCGATTGCGGCGGCTCGGTCCCTGATTGCGGAGTCTCGGTTTCTGATGGCGGGGGATGCGGCGAGTCGGCGTTGCCGTAGAACATTCCCATACTCCTGGAGCGGATCGGCACGGAGCGGATGGAGACCGGACGGGCGCGCACTCTGCGGAACGTGGTGGGGGAAAGCGGCTCGGTCTCTCGCACGGTATTCGGCCAGGCGTACGAAGGGGAGACGTTTGGTGGAATTGGCTGGTGGAAGGGGGTGACCCCGGGAAACCTCCTGGTCGCGGATGTGATCAGAAGTGAATGCAGTGACGGATGGGATCAGAGAAACCGTTGGGAACAGCCGAGGTCGCCGGGGTCGATTCGAAGAAGGGGGAATGTGCGATGGTTTGCGCGGTGCTTTCCGGGGCCGGATACGCGCCGAAATCTGTGCCGAGCCTGCGTCCGGCCCCCGAATTCTCCCCCGCGCGCCTCCTGTTATTCATCGTCTTCGCGTTCGGTGCTGCCGCGCGCCTCTGTACGCGGCTCTCTTTCCATGGGGCGCAATCGAGGCGTGCGCCCGCGCATTGCAGGGGCGCATTCTCGGCCGCCGTACGCCGGAGGCGCCGGGGCATGCGGCGGCGAAGCCGCAAACTCACAGGCTTCCGACCTCGTCCCACGTGATCATGGGTGCGATGATCGGAGCCGATCCGGCCGTCCGGTGCCGGGTGCTGCCAGGCAAGAGGAGACGGCCGTGACCGACGGCGTGTGGAACGGACTGACGGAGCTGACCGAGGAACTCGCGGACCTGTACCGCGACCTTCACCAGCACCCGGAACTCTCCCTCCAGGAGCACCGCACCGCGCGCCGCCTGGCCGAGGCGCTCGCGCCCCTCGGCTACGAGGTCACCGAGCACGTCGGCGGCACCGGAGTGGTGGGTGTGCTGCGCAACGGGGACGGCCCGGTCGTCATGGTGCGCGCCGACATCGACGCCCTGCCCGTCGCGGAGCAGACCGGCCTGCCCTACGCCAGCACCGCGCGGGCGGTCGACGGGGCGGGCCACGAGGTGCCGGTGATGCATGCCTGCGGCCACGACATGCACGCCGTCTGCCTGGTCGGCGCCGCCACCGTGCTCGCCCGCGCCACCGACGCCTGGACCGGAACCCTGCTGATCGTGTTCCAGCCCGCCGAGGAACTGGCCCGCGGCGCGCGGGACATGGTCGAGGACGGCCTGTTCGAGCGGTTCCCCAAGCCGGACGTGGTGCTCGGCCAGCACGTCGGCCCGCTGCCGGCCGGGTTCGTCGGCCACGCGAGCGGCCCGGTGATGGCCGCCGCGGACAGCGCGGAGATCGTCCTGTACGGCAAGGGCGGACACGGCTCGCGGCCCGAGGCCACCGTGGACCCGGTGCTGATGGCCGCGCACGTGGTGACCCGCCTCCAGGGCATCGTCGCGCGGGAGGTGCCGCCCGCGGAGGCGGCCGTGGTCACCGTCGGCAAGCTGCACGCGGGCACCAAGGACAACATCATCCCCGAGACCGCCGAGCTCGGGGTGAACGTGCGCAGCTACTCCCCGCAGGTGCGCGCCAAGGTCATGGAGGCGATCGAGCGGGTCGTGCGCGCCGAGTGCGCCGCGAGCGGGGCGCCGAAACAGCCGGAGATCACCTGGCACCAGAGCGTGCCGCTCCTGGTCAGCGACCCGGAGGCGACCGCCGCGACGGTGGCCGCGTTCACCGGGCACTTCGGGCCGCAGCGGCTGCTGCCGATGCCGCTCGTCTCCGCCAGCGAGGACGTCGGTGTGTTCGGCGAGGCGGCCGGCGTGCCGACGGTCTTCTGGTTCTGGGGCGGCCTGGACGCCGAGACCACCATCCAGGCGCTGGGCGCCGGACAGCTCGACTCGCTGCCGAGCAACCACTCGCCGTTCTTCGCCCCGGTCGTCGAGCCCACGCTCACCACGGGAGTGGAGACCCTGGTCGTCGCGGCACGGACGTGGCTGGGGCGGGCGGGGGGTACGGAGGCGCCGTAGCCGGGGCCCCGCACGCCCGGCGGGGCTACCGAGGCTTCGTAGCAGGTGCGTCGTACGCCGCGTCATGGGCGGGGGCCGGGGCGACACGCCCCAGGGGCGCGGGGAACTGCGCGCTCAGCCCCCACCATGCCGCAGCCGCGGGCGCCGCGACATGCCCCGGTGCGGGCGCGGCGCCTCACGCCCCGCCCCGCGAGGGGGAGGGCGCGTGGCTCGCTCCGGTGGATGGCGTACCGGGCCGGAGGCCGGAGGCCGCGATTCGCCCGTCAGGAGTCCGTCCGCTCGCGGGGCGCGGGCCGGGAACGGACGATGAGGGCACGCTCCCGAGCCGAAGGACGACCTCATGACCTCCCCCCACCGCCCCGCCGGGCCACGTACCCGTCTGCTGGTGACGGCCGTCGTCACCGGCACCCTGGCCGCCGGGGTGCTCGCGGGTTGCAGTGACAACTCCGACTCCGGTTCCTCCGCGAGCAAGACGCCCTCCGCGCCGGAGACGGGGTCCTTCACCGGCTCGACCCCGTCCGCGGTCAAGTCGTCGGCCTCCGCGGCCCTCTCCTCCGCACGTGCGTCGGCCTCCTCGGCGGCCTCGTCCCTGTCCGCGCGGGCCTCCGAGTTCGAGGCGTCGGTCGACGCGGAGACCGGCCGCAGGGCGGAGACGGCCCAGAACGAGCTCAAGGGCGTGTCCGGAGGGGGCAACGCCAAGTCGGACGTCAGCATGAAGGGGCTCAACAACTCGACGACGGGAGGCGTCCTCGCCGTCCTCGTCACCATCACGAACACCACGGACAAGAAGGCGTCCTACGCCGTCCAGATCGACTTCGAGAACGACCAGGGCAAGGTCGTCGAGACCCGCTACACCGGCGCGGAGAACCTCGAACCCGGCAAGAAGGCACAGCCGATCGTCTTCAGCCGGCAGCCCTCGGAGCCGAGGCTGACGGCGCACCTGGCGAAGGCCCAGCGCTACTGACCGCCTCCCGTTCGGAGAAACCCCTCCCGCCACCGCCCCCGCCGACCGCACGCCCCTCGCCGTGGACCGCTCGCGTCAACTGCGGTTCCTGATCCGGGCGTACCGGGCGGGCCGCGGTGTGCTCAGGGTCTCTTACGCGCTGCTGCCGCTCGTACCCGGGCGGCACAGTCGTACGAACACCGCCTCGCCCCGGGCGCGTTGCGCCCGGTGGTCCGGCCCGATCCGCAGCGGGCGGCGGTCCTGGCCCCGTCCGGTGGTGCCGGCAGCCCGAGCGCCGGCCGCGGACGCGGCCCCCACTGCTGCCCGAACTCGCCCATGGACGGCACGGCGACCCGGTCGGCACGCGCCTCCTCCAGGCCTGCCCGAGCGACGTCCGGTCCCTGGTGCCCGTGCAGACGGCGCCGGTCGTCGCCCCGGCGCTGAACGTCTGGGCGCCGCTCGCGGGATGCGCGGCCGCGTCGACCGCGGGTGCCTCCGGCTTGCCGCGCTCGCCTCCGCCTCCCATCTTCCCGGGCCGCGCAGCCCGTTGCCGCGGGCCGTCGTGCCGATGGCGCTGTTCTGCCTGGTGGCCGCCGTCCTCGGGGTCGCGGAGCTGGTCGGAGCCGTAGCGGTCGCCTCCTGACGTCGTACCGGGTCCTGATGATTTCGAACGGATCTCCCCCCGGACCCGTATTGATCCTCGGCGCGGCACTTCCTCTATCCCCACCGTTCGCGTCTGGCAAGTTCGGCTCACTCGAAAGGATGCAAGAGACAACCGACTTCTGTTCTAAGCCTCCGAAAGGCGTACGGTCATATGCCGATTGACTACGAAGAAGTTCAACCTCCCGAGCGGATCGACAGAAAGGACGGCACCGCGGATGGCGAGCGCCGACTGGAGCGAACGAGGACTGTGCCGGTCTGTGGACCCTGACGAGCTGTTCGTCGAGGGAGCCGCGCAGAACCGCGCGAAGGCGCTGTGCTCCGGCTGCGTTGTCCGGACCGAGTGCCTCGCGTACGCCCTGGACCAACGCATCGAGCACGGCGTGTGGGGCGGCATGACCGAACGCGAACGCCGGGCCCTGCTGCGCCGCAGACCGACCGTGACCTCGTGGTCGAATTTGTTGCAAACGGCGCGCCTGGAGCACCAACGGGGCCGCGGCCTGCCGATGGCCCGGTCGGCGGCGAGCTGATACGGCCTCCCGGACAGGCGGTGCTCCGGGCGCTCTGAGGGCGTTCCACCCGCCTGGACAGGCAACCACACGGGCCGCGGCACCTGGGGCCGCGGCCGCCCGATCCCTGCGGCGAGTCCGCAGCGCGCCGCCCGGCCCACACACCCGCCCGCCGCGCCGTGACCGCACCGGCCCGGCTGACCCGCGATGATGGGCGGGAGCAAGCGCGAGGCAGCAGGCCGGCTCCGCCGCGCGCCGTGCACCTTCCGGCGCCTTCGCTCCGCGCCGCTCCGCCCCGTATCGCGCCGCTCCGCGCACCTTCCGGCGGGCCGCCCTGCCGCGTATCGCGCACCCTCCAGCGCCTGCGCGCCGCCCCGTGCGGGGCTGCTCCCTCCGGCGCCTTCCGGCCGTCCCGGACGAGGTCGCTTCTTTCGCGTGCGTCCCGCGGCCCATCCGGTACGACCTGTTGACTCCGGTGTAGGACCCATGATTTCTTCCTGATGTTCGTTGATTCCCGTTGGTTCGCGGTCGCTTGAGCGAGTGATTTTGTTGATGTCTTCGCGTTCTCCGTCCCTCCAGCGGCGTTTCGCACCGAAGAACACCTGAACCCCCCGTGCGGGCCCCGCCCGGCCCGCACGGCGATCGGCAGCACAGCACCTCGCCCCACCCGCACGGATCCGGCCACCTCCGGCGCGCCCCCTCGCGCCGGCGTCGCGCCGCCCCGGTGGCCGCCCCCTCGGCCGCCGCGTCCCCCAGCAGGGCGACGCCCGCCGGATCCGCCGAACTCCGAGGAGAGCCGCCCGTGAAACTGTCCCGTCGTGCCTTCACCACCCTCACCGGAGCGGCGGCCCTGACCGCCGCCCTGCCCGCCACCACCGCCCGTGCCGCGGTCGCCGACGACGACGGCGGCGGTGGAGCGGCCGCACCGCGCACGGTCGGCTTCGACCGCTACTCGCTCCTCGTCGACGGCGGCCGCGTGCCGCTGTGGTCGGGCGAGGTGCACCCCTTCCGCCTGCCCAGCCCCTCCCTCTGGCGCGACGTCCTGGAGAAGATGCGGGCGAGCGGCTACAACTCCGTGTCCGTGTACGCCTCCTGGGCCTACCACTCGCCCGCACCCGGGCAGTACGACTTCAAGGGCGTCCGCGACCTCGGCCGCTTCCTCGACATGGCCGCCGACGCAGGCCTCTACGTCATCGCGAGACCCGGCCCCTACATCAACGGCGAGACGGACGCGGGCGGTTTCCCCGGCTGGCTCACCACCACGGCGGGGCGCGCCCGCACCAGCGACCCCACCTACATGGCGTACGCCGACGAATGGCTCACCGCCGTCGACGCGGTCATCGCGCCCCGCCAGCACACCACCGGCGGCGGCACGGTCGTGCTCTACCAGCTGGAGAACGAGTACGCCTCCTACGTCACCAGCGCCACCGGCCGCGACTACATGGCCCACCTCTACGCCAAGGTCCGCGCCGACGGCATCGACGTGCCGCTGTTCCACAACGACAAGGGCCGCAACGGCTACTGGACCCCCGGCGCCTTCGACACGGGCGGCGAGGAAGGGCGTTACCTGTACGCGTTCGACGGCTACCCCTCGGCGAGCGGCAACCCGCCGGACTGGGGCTACTTCGGCACCGGAGGCGCCACCGGCGGCTCCACCGCCAGCCCCGAAACCCCGGGCTTCATGGCCGAGTTCGCGGGCGGCTGGTTCGACTGCTGGGGCGGCGCCGAGTTCGCGGGCGCCGGGTACGCGGGGTCGAGAGCGGAGCGCAACGCCGCGTACGAACGGCGCTTCTACCTCACCAACCTGGCCAACGGCATCAAGATCCACAACGTCTACATGACGTTCGGCGGCACCTCCTGGGGCTGGCTCGCCGCCCCCGTCGTGTACACCTCCTACGACTACGGCGCCGCCATCGACGAGGCCCGCAACCTCACCGCCAAGATCCCCCCGATGAAGCAGGTGGGCGCCCTGCTGGAGTCCTTCCCCGACCTCGCGCAGCTGGACCGGGCCACCGACACCGCCGCGAGCAGCACGGACGTCCGCGTCTACCACCTCACCAACCCCGAGCGCGGCTCCCACCTGTACTTCCTGCGCAACGACACCGCCCACGACGCCCCGTGCACGCTCACCGTGGAGACCGCGGCCGGACCCGTCACCGTCCCGGCCGGGGGCGGCCGGCTCACCGTCGCCGCCAAGGACATGAAGGTGCTGGCCACCAACCTCTCCCTCGGACGCCGCGCGGTGCTCCACACCACCGCCCAGCCCATGTGGCGGGCCGGCGGCGCGAGCGGGGACCTCGCCCTCTTCACCGGCCGCCCCGGCGACGCCGTCGAGATCGTCCTCGTCAGCCACCGGCGCCCGGTCGTCCGCACCACCGCCGGGACCGCGGAATCCGTGTACGACGCCGACGCGGGCACCCTGCGCGTCAACGCCGTGCTCGACGGGCTCACCTGCGTGCGCGTCGAGGGCGGCGACACCGCCGTACCGCAGACCCTGCTGCTCGCCGACGACACCGAGGCCGCCGCACTGTGGCCGCGCACCACCACCGAAGGCGCCGCCGTCCTGGTCCGCGGCCCCGCGCTGGTGCGTGACGCCCGCGTCGACGGGCCGACCGTCCACCTCACCGGCGACACCGACGCCCCCGCCGACCTCGAGGTGTGGGCCACCGGCCCGATCCGCGCCGTGCGCTGGAACGGCCGCGCCGTGCCGGTGAAGGCCACCGCCTCCGGCAGTCTCGCCGCCCGCAGCCAACTCGCGGGCCCGGCCGACGTGTCACTGCCCGAGCTCACCGGGTGGCGCTACGCCCCCGAGAACCCGGAATCGGCACCCGAGTTCGACGACAGCGCATGGAGCACCTGCGACCTGACCACCACCCACAGCACCACCAAGCTGCCCGCCGGACAGCCCGCGGTGCTCTTCGCCGACGACTACGGCTTCCACTACGGCGACGTCTGGTACCGCTCCACGGTCACCGACACCACCGACGCGCAGACCCTCTCCCTGTCCTACCAGGCCGGCACCCTGGGCGTCCTCATGGCCTGGTGGGACGGCCGTCCGCTCGGCACGCACCGGCTGCCGGTGCCCACCAAGGCCCAGGCCACGACCGCCACATGGTCCGGCACGGCCACCTTCGCCGTCCCCGCCGACCTGCGCGGCGACGGCCCGCACACCGTGGCCGTCCTCGTCCGCCGCATGGCGCACGAGGAGGACGGCGGCGCCAACGACGCCTTCAAGTCCGCCCGCGGCCTCACCGCCGCCACCCTCGACGGCACACCGCTGACCTGGCGCGTCCAGGGCGCGACCGCGGCCGACCCGGTGCGCGGACCGCTCAACACCGGTGGCCTGTACGGCGAACGCACCGGCTGGCACCTGCCCGGCTTCCCCGACGGGAAGTGGGCCGCGGTGGAACTGCCGTACACCGACACCCGGCAGGGCGTCAGCTGGTACCGCACCGACTTCCACCTGTCCGTGCACCCCGGGACCGACGCCTCGATCGGGCTCACCTTCGAGGACGACCCCGCCCGCCCCTATCGCGTGCTCGTCTACCTCAACGGCTGGAACCTCGGCCAGTACGTCAACGACGTGGGCCCGCAGCACACGTTCGTGCTGCCCAACGGCATCCTCGACACGCGCGGCCGCAACACCCTCGCCCTCGCGGTCCTCTCCGACGGCACCGGCCCCGCCGGTCCGCCGCAGCCCGCGCTGACCCTGCTCGGCGCCGCGGCCGGCGGGGTCCCGGTGGAGAAGGTCGGCTCACCGGCGTACCGGCCGTAGGCGAAGTGGCCGGGGCGGGGCGGGCGTTGCGCCTGCCTCGTCCCGTGCCGCGGGCGCGCCCGGGTGCAACGGTGATGCAACGTGGGGCGCGGGAGACTGGAGTCCTTGAACGGCGCTGCCGTTCAGGGGATGCGGCCGGCCCTGTCTGTCGGCGGTACAGAGCCGGCCGCACCCCGAGACCCGTGACGCGACGCCCCCGGCGGCGTCAGCCCTTGTCCCCCTGCTCCGCGGACGCCGACGCGATGGCCTCGGCCGGCTCGGTGGCGGCGGCCGCCTCCGGCGCCGTGTAATACACCGACGAGCCCTGCTTGTTGCGGTGCGCCTGGGCCTTCGCCACCAGCGCCTCGAGGGTGTTGCGCACCACGGTCGTCTTGATGGTGCGCTCGGGGTGCTGCACGCTCAGGCCGGTGGTGATCTCGGCGGCGGAGAGCGGCTGGCGCTGCCCGGTCACGTAGGCCCGCACCAGGTCCACGAGCGCGGGGGCGGAATGCTTGACGCCGGTCTTCGTGACGGCCGCGTCGGTGGTGGCCGCCTTCGTCGTGCCCGCCTTCGTGGTGCCCGCCTTCGTGGTGCCCGCCTTGGTGGTGGCTGCCTTGGTGGTGGTCTTCGTGGTCGCGGTGCCGGTGCTCGCGGCCTTCGTACGGGGCTCCTTGCGGGCCGGCTTCGAGGACTGTTCGGCCTTGGCCGCGCGGGCTGAGCCCTTGCGGCCCGCGCTCTTCCTGCGCGGGGCGGGCACGACGGCCGCTTGTTCGTCCGCCGCGGCGGGCGCGTCGGCGGACGGCGCGACGGCGGACTCGTCCACCGGCGCGCTCGGGCGCTCGTCCACCGGCGCGATGGGGGACTCGTCCACGGGCGGGACGGGGGAGTCCGGCTCCGCCGAAGCCCCCAGTGCCTGCTGGATGTTCACGAGCACGGTGTGGTCCTGCTGGAGCACCGCCAACTCACGCTGAAGAAGCTCCAGTTCGCCGGTGATGCGGTCCTGCTCCTTGAGGTTCCGTTCGAGGTCACCGGCCACCTGCGTGCTGTACTGCGAGGCCAAGCCGGTAGCTGCGGCAGTGGTTTCGGACATGATGCTCACACCCTTCCTGGGCGCCGTTGCCGCGGGCGCCGAGCTCGCGGCGTGTGCGAAGTCCAACGCATGCGCTGTTTCTCCTGGTGTCCATGAGCAGGAGCGGTAACTGCTGCACAGATGCGTTGTAGCGATAGTACGGACGAGCAACGCGAAGTGTTGCGCTGTCTGGCCGAAATGCACCGCAACTGCACTGACTTGGGTGACGCGCCCGGGGAACCGGACGTGGCTCGGGCGCGGTGCTCAGCGTCGGCGCAGGGCGGCCAGGGCGGCGTCGAGGTCCGCCGGGCGGGGGCGGTTGTGGGGGAGTCTGCTCAGCAGGGCGGCCATGCCGCAGGTGTCGGTGACGGCGGAGAAGACCAGGCCGGCCGCGACACCGGCCGACAGGAGCAGGCAGGCCGGATGCACGAGCACGCCCAGGAGCAGACCGAGCAGGACGAGCGTCGCCGCGGTGAAGCGCACCTGTCGTTCCATGCTCCAGCCGGCCCGCGTGTCGCACGCCGCGGGCCGGTGCAGTGCGTGTCCCCCGGCGGACCAGGCGTGGGTGCCGCCCACGAGGGTGGCCGTGGCGATGCCGTGCTCCGCCAGGAGCGTGCACGCGCTCTGCGAACGGGCGCCGGAGGCGCAGACGACGAGAAGGTCACCGCGTCCGGCCGCGTGCCGCAGCTCGGGCAGCGCGCGTCGCACCTGGTCCAGGGGGATGTTGAGGGCTCCGGGCACATGGCCGGAGGCGTACTCGCCGGGTGTGCGTACGTCGACGACGGTCAGCTCGTGGAGCCGGGCGCGGGCCTCGGCGATGCCGTAGGTGGCGGGGGTGGTCATGGCAGACGGGTTCCTTTGCGATCCTTGGAGGTCGCCGCCGTCCCGAACCGGGACGTACAGTACCCCCAGGGGTATTTGTTTTCGAGGAGTGGTCGTGGAACTGGAGCTTGAGGGCGCGTCCCTGAAGGCCGTGCTGAACCGGCTGCGGCGTGCGCAGGGCCAGATCTCCGGAGTGATCCGGATGATCGAGGAGGGGCGGGACTGCGAGGAGGTCGTCACCCAGCTCGCCGCCGCCTCGCGGGCGCTCGACCGGGCCGGGTTCGCGATCATCGCCACGGGACTTCAGCAGTGCCTGACCGACATGGAGTCGGGGCGCGGGACCGGCGAGGACCCCGAGGCCATGCGGGCCCGGCTGGAGAAGCTCTTCCTGTCGCTGGCCTGAACGCGCGGCCCCGGCGCAGTACGGGGGCACAGGACCTTGCGGCCCCGGTGGGGCGAGGGGGCACAGGGTCCTGCGGCCCCGGCGGGGCGAGGGGCACAGGACCCTGCGGCCCCGGCGGGGCACGCGGGGTCACACCACCCCGTCCACGAACATCCACCCGGCCACCGCGAGCAGCACCACGGCGAAGACCCGCTGGAGCGTCGCGCCGGGCAGCTTGGCCGACAGCCGCCTGCCGTCCCACGCGCCCAGGATCGCGGCACCGGCGAACGGGCCGATGACGGCCCAGTCGAGGCCGTGCGCGGTGCCGGCCCGCATGGCCAGGGCGGCGAACGAGTTGACGGTGATGACCAGCAGGCTGGTGCCGACGGCCGCCCGCATCCGCAGACCGACCACGTCGACCAGTGCCGGCACCGCGAGGAAGCCGCCCCCGACGCCGAGGACGCCGGTGACCGCCCCCAGTCCCGCACCGGCGGCCGCCGCCCGGCCCGCCCGCACCGGCGCCCCGCTCTCCCGCGGGGTCCGGGGTCGCAGCATCCGCACCGCGGCCACGGCCGCGAGCACGGCGAAGGCCAGGGTCAGGACCGCCGCGGGCAGCCGGCCCGCGAGCGCGCCGCCGAGCATCGCGGGGCCGGTCCCGGCCGCCGCGAACAGCAGTCCGGTGCGCCAGCGCACATGCCCGTCGCGGGCCTGTGCGGACAGGGCGGTCGCCGAGGTGACGCCGACGATGATCAGACCGGCCGTGGTGGCCGCGACCGGGGTGAATCCGAGCAGATAGATCAGGGCGGGCACGGTGAGCACGCTGCCGCCGCCCCCGAGGGCACCGAGCGCCAGCCCGATCACGGCGCCGGCGCACAGGGCGAGTATCACCGCGCTCACGCCATGGCCTGGCGGACGGCCGAGCGGGCGGGACCGGCGGATACGCCCGCCTCCCGGCCCCGTGTGATGCGGGCGGTGGCGCCCCGGACCGTCGTACGGCCGGGGCCGGGGCAGGTGGTGTACGGGACCGGAGCGGGGCCGGTGCCCGCCGCCGGGTCCGACACGGCCGCAGTCCGGCCGCCCGGGGTGCTTCGGGCGCGGCCGAAGGCTCTCATCGTGGTTCTCTCTTTCGTACGGGGCGGTGCGCGTGCGGTCGGTCGGGTCGCCGTCAGGCCGTGACGACGGTGAGCCCGGCCCGCTCGGCCGAGTCGAAGGAGTCGTCCACGGCGACCACGTCGCGCCCCGCGGCATCGAGCAGGGAGGCGGCCGTCGCGGCGCGCATACCGCCCGCGCAGTGCACCCACACCTGTCCCTCGGGAACCTCGTGCAGGCGACGGTGGAGCGTGTGCACGGGGATGTGGACGGACCCCTCGACGAAACCGGCCGCCCGTTCGGAGTCCCGCCGCACGTCCAGTACGACGACACCCTCGGCGGCGTGCTCCGCCAGGTCGGCGAAGGCGGCCCGGGGGAAGGAGGCGAGCGCCTCGCCCCCGCGCACCCAGCGCGCCGGGTCACCGGTGGCCGCCGCGGCCGGGCGGTCGATGCCGACGCGGACCAGGTCCCGCTGGGCGGCGGCGAGCTGCTGCGGGGACTCGGCGAGCAGGGTCACCGGCCTGCCCCACGGGATCAGCCAGGCCAGATAGGCGGCGAGCTGTCCGTCCGCCTCGAAGTTGAGCGAACCGGAGACGTGGCCCGCCGCGAAGGCGACCCGGTTGCGCAGGTCCACCACCCACTCCCCGGCGGCGAGCCGGTCCGCGATCTCGTCGGCGTCGGCGACGGCGGGCGGGGTGAGGTCCACGGGTGCGGGGCCGGCCGCGTTGGCCGGGCCCATGCGGGCGTAGTACGCGGGGATGTCGTCCAGCCCGGCCAGCAGACCGGCGACGAACGTGTCCACGTCCTGGGTGAGGGCGTGGTTGGACGCCTTCTCCCGGCCGATCGTGGTGGACTCGCCCGCCGCCCGGCCGGCCGAGCAGAAGCTGCCGAAGCCGTGCGTGGGGAGCACCGCCGTGTCGTCCGCCAGCTTCTCGGCCAGCCGCCGCACGGAGGCGTGCTGGTCGCGCGCGAGCTTCTCCGTCAGCCGCGGTTCGACCAGGTCGGGGCGGCCGACCGTGCCGATGAGCAGGGAGCCGCCGGTGAACGCGGCGACGGCGGCGCCGTGCTCCTCCAGCACGTAGGAGGTGTGGTGCGGGGTGTGGCCGGGTGTGGCCAGGGCGCGCAGGCCGAGGGCGGCGTCGGCGTCGATCTCCCAGTGGTCGCCGTCGCTCACGGCCACCCGCTCGTAGTGGACGCGGGCCCCGGCGGGGACCAGGTAGGCGGCTCCCGTGAGCCGGGCCAGCTCCAGTCCGCCGGTGACGTAGTCGTTGTGGAGATGCGTCTCCACCACGTGGGATATCCGCACGCCACGCCGGGCCGCCGCGGCGATCACCCGGTCGATGTCCCGCGGTGGATCGACCACCACGGCCGCCCGCTCGCCGCCCGCCAGGTAGCTGCGGTTGCCGAGCCCGGCGGTCTCGATCGTCTCGACGAAGAACACCAGGTGCTCCCTTCCCGTGACCCAGTCGTCTCATTACCCCGGGGGGTATGTCTCGGACCGTATCACGGGTACCCCCGGGGGTATTTTTCCCCCGGGAGTCATGCGCCCGCGGCGCCGCTCAGCGCGGCGGCCGTCCCGTCAGTACGCCGCGGCCGGGCCGGGACGACGCGGCGCCCGCGCCGTGCCACGCCTGCGCCGTCAACCGCAGCGTGCGGACGCGGCCCTCGGCGGTGATGTCGTACGGCACGAGCATGAGTTCGTCGGCGCCGAGGGTGGCGGCGAGGCGGATCAGGCCGTCGGCGACGGTCGCGGGCCCGCCCCGGACCAGCTGCAGGTCGTCCAGCATCCGGTCGACGAGATAGCGCTCACGCGCCTCGGAAAGGGGAGCGGCCGACGTCGCCGTGTGCTTCTGGCGGAAGCGGGCCGTGGTCGTGTCGAGGGCCAGCCGTTCGGCCTCGGCGTCGGTCCCGGCGCATTGGACGTTGACGGACGCGATCACCCGCGGCCGGGTTCCGGCGAAGCCCGGTGTGAAGGCCGACCGGTACCGGTCCAGGGCCGCCGGGCGGGACCTGGGCCCCAGATGGGCGCCGTAGGTGAACGGCAGGCCGCGCGCGGCGGCGACCCGCGCGCCGTTCTCGGAGGTGCCGAGCACGTGCACGACCGGTGGCACGGTGACCGTGGGGGAGAGCTCCAGGTCCTGGAAGCCGTGGCCGGCCGGCCAGTGGCCGTGGAGGAACCCGAGGAGTTCGTCGACGAGTTGGGGGAACTCGGCGCGCGCCTGCGGCGGCCGGCGCAGTGCCCGGTCGAGCAGGGTGCCGCTGTCCACGCCGCCGGTCGCGCGGCCCACCCCGAGGTCGATCCGGTCGTCGTGCAGGCACTGGAGGACGGCGAACTGTTCCGCGACGGTCAGCGGCGCGTGGTTGGTCAGCATCACGCCGCCGGAGCCGACCCGGATGCGCTGGGTCCGCGCCGCGATGTGCGAGATCAGCACGGCCGGTGAACTCCCGGCACAGCGGGGTGAGTTGTGGTGCTCGGCCACCCAGAAGCGGTGGTAGCCGAGCGTGTCGGCCGCCCTGGCCGTGCCGACGACGTCGTGCAGTGCCTGCCGGGCGGTGCCGCCGGGCGCGACCAGCGCCACGTCCAGCACGGACAGCGGAACCATGTGAACCTCCTGGGCCTTGTGGGGTGTTCAGTCCTCGGCGGTCCCGGGCGTGGCGGTCCCGGGCACGGTGGTGCCGGGGGCGGCGGTTCCGGGAGCGGCCGCCGCCGAGGTCGCCGGTTCCGGCGGTGAGGGCAGGAACAGCGCCAGTCCCGCCAGCAGCGCGAACGCCACGGCGAAGAAGGCGGCGGTGCCGGACAGGGAGAGGTAGGCCAGCAGCAGGCCCGCCGAGAGGGGGCCGAGGGGCTGGAGGATCTCCGCGGTGAACCCGAGCGCCGTCGTGGTGCGGCCGTAGATGTTCTCGGGGACGGTGGTCGCCAGGATCGTGCCCATCACCGCGCCGTTGACGGGGGTCAGCAGGCACAGCGCGGAGTAGCCGGCGGCGAACGCCACCCCGCTGCCGGTGAACCAGGCGACGGCGAGCATGACCGCGGCGAGCGCCGGACCGGCCGCCATCACCGTCTGCATGCGCAGCCTGCGTTGCAGGAAGGGCGCGACCAGCGAACCGGTCAGTCCGGTCACCGCCGCAGCGCTCATCGCGAGGCCCACCGCCGCCGCGCCGTCGTGCTCGCGCCCGATGCCGAGGAGCAGGGCGTAGGCGAGGGCCTGGAAGGCGAAGTTCTCCCCCGCGGCCAGCGCGGCGAGCGTGCGCAGGAACGGGTCCTTGACGACATGGCGCAGTCCGGCCGTCAGACGGGGCAGGAAGCGCTCCCGCGGCGGGCCGGGGTCCGGAGCCGTCTCCCCGCCGGCGGCCGGGGGCGGCCCCGCGCCACCGGTGCTGTCCGCGGCGGCGGTGTCCGCGGTGGTGCGCGTCGCGGTGTCCGCGGTGGTGCGGGTCGCGGTGTCCGAGGTGGTGGCGGAGGAGGTGCCGGTGACGCCGCCTGCCGGGCGGAGCCGCCGCAGCGGCCGGTACAGGGCCAGCACGCACAGCGCGGACACCGCGTACGTCACCGCGTCGACGGCGAACGGCAGCCACAGGGACGCGGTGATGAGCAGACCGGCCACGGCGGGACCGACGATCCCGGCGGCGTACGCGCGCGCCTGGTTCATCGAGATGGCCGTGCCGAGCTGCGCGGCCGGGACGACCCTGCGGACGGTGGCGTTCTGGCTGGGCCGGAAGAGCTCCACGCCCACCTGCGCCACGACGACCGTCACCACGGCCATCGCGATCGGCAGCCGGTCGAGATACGTCCAGGTGGCGACGGTCGCGACCGTCGCCAGCCGGGCCAGGTCCGCCGTGAGCATGAGCCGGCGGTGGCTGTGGTGGTCGGTGAGGTACCCGGCCGGCATCCGCACGATCATGGCGGTGACGAGGACGGCGGTCCCGATGGTGCTGGTCGCCGAGGTCGAGTAGCCGCTGCGCAGCAGGGCCAGCGGCAGCACCAGCGCCGTCATGGCCGTGCCGAAGTCCGACAGCGCCTGGCCGATCCACAGCAGCCGGAAGGCGCGGTTGGCCCGCAGCGGCACGAGCGCCGGGGCGGCGGCCGTGGCGGTGGTCGCGGTGGGCGCGTTCACCGGGCACCGTCGCGGCCGGAGGCGTCCGGCAGCAGGTCGTCGAGGACGAAGTTGGCGTTGGTGCGGCCCCCGGGGTGCGCCGTGCGCAGCCGGTCGAGGAAGAGCGCCACCCCCGCCGAGCCGCTGGCCAGGTCGCAGCTCTCGCGGACGGTCTGCTCGCCGGGGAAGACGATGCCCTCGGGCCGTTCGATCGCCGTGCACAGCACCGCCTCGGCCACCCGCTCGGCCTCCGCGAGGAGTTCCGCGTCGCCGAGGAACTCGTAGGCGTCGAGCAGGATGTTGCCGAGCCCGCTGTTGCCGTGGAACAGCTGCGGGAACACCGTGTACTTGCGGCGCACGTCGGGCAGCAGCGCGTCGATCCGCTCGCGCAGCCGCGGGTCGGCGGTGACGTGGTGGTAGCGCAGCAGGGCGGTGAGGACGCCCGCCGTGCCGTGGTCCCAGTAGTGCCGTACGACCATGACGGGCTTGTCGTCGGTGACCACGGTCGCCGGGAACGACAGCCGGCCGCCGGCCCCGGCCACCGCCTGCGCCAGGTCGAAGTCCAGTGCGGCGCGGCCCAGTTCCAGCGTGGCCGGGTCGCCGGTCGCGCAGTGCAGGCCGAGCAGGAACAGGGCCACCCCCGCGGCGCCGTCCGCGTAGCCGATGGCCGTGGTGCCCGTGGAGCCCGGCCAGGAGACAAGTCCGTCCGCGCGTACGGCTGTTGCCGCGAGGTGGTCGCCGATGGCCACCGCCCGGTCCAGGAACTCGGCCAGGCCGGAGTCGCGCCACAGCCGCAGGCAGGCCAGGCCGTGCCCGGCGGCCCCGGTCAGCACGCCCGGCTCGGTCAGCAGCTGCGGATGCCCGTGCGCGTCCCGCAGCGTCCGTACGGCGATGTCGAGGTGCCCGAGGGCCGACTGCGCCCACGCCACGCCCGCCGCGCCGAGATACAGCCCGGCCGGCATCGCGTCGTGCGCGGTGGAGTGCCGCAGGGCCCAGGCGTCCAGGTCGTCGGGGACCGTGCCGCGCAGCCGGTGCAGGGCGTACAGCGTGCCGTAGGCGCCGTGCGCGAGGGAGAGCGGGTTGGTGCGGAACACCGCGACGTCGGCGGGGAACAGCCGGTCCTGCCGGTCGAGGTCGGCGGTGCCCTGCCAGAAGTCGGCGACGCCGATGAGGGTGGCCTCCACGCGCTTGTGCAGTTCGGCGCGGGCCACCGCGTCCGTCGCCGGGGGCAGTCCGAGCGGCGGCGGCTGCCGCCACGCGTCCGCGAACGGAAGCGACTCGATCCGGCGCCGCAGTGCGGCGGGGTCCGGCAGGTCGGCGTCCTCGGCGTACAGGTCCGAGATGAGCGAGACGAGTTCCGCGGGCAGCGCGAGGTCGGCCGCGGCCTCGGCGAGCAGCCTGCGCGGCATCGTACGGTCGATGAAGTCGGTCTGGTGGCACAGCAGGACGCAGCCGAGGATCAGGCCGCCCAGCGCGTAGTAGTCGGTGCGCCGGTCGCCCTGGGCGGCCAGCCGGGCGCGGCGGGTGACCATGCCGGGCGTGTAGAGCCGGGCGCCGCGGGCCGCTCCGGGCGGGGCGTCCTCGTGGAAGGCGGACTCCAGGTCGATGACGCGGATCCGGTCGTCACCGGTGACCATGATGTTGGTGAGCGACAGGTCGCCCAGCACGATGCCGCGTTCGTGGCAGACCGCGATCGCGTCCGCGACCTGGAGCCACAACGCGCGGAACCGCTCGTAGTAGTCGGTGAGACGCTCGGCCGTGAGGTCCAGGTTGTAGACCGGGTTCTCGATGATGCCGAGGTGTCCCAGGTGCGTGCCCTCGATGAACTCCTCGGCGATGAAGGCGTGTTCCCAGTCGGTGAACCAGGCGACCGGGTGCACGAACAGGCCCGTGTCGGCGAGTTCGGTGAGCATGTCGTACTCGTGGCGCAGCAGTTCGGTGGCGTCCGTGCCCTCGGGGCCGATCTGGACGCCCGGCCGGGCCTCACGGATCACGACGTCCGCGCCGGTCTCGTTGTCGACGCCGTGGTAGATGCCGCCGCGGTTGCTGAACTTCATGGCACTGAGAACGGTGAAACGGCCTGCGGCGAGAGTGGCTTGGGGTTTCCGCGCGGCGGCTCGGGGTGCGGGTTCGGCCCCGGGGGGCGTGGATTCGGCGGTGAACGGGTCCGTGACCCAGTCGGGCAGATGGAACCAGGGATGCCGGATGTCGACCACCGGATTGCCCTCGGGGGTGCGGATCAGCAGCTCCTTCGTGCCGGACGGCAGCATCCGGGAGACCGACACGAAGCCGCCGTAGCGGTAGTGCACCACCCGGGATCCCGGGTAGCGCCGGTCGGAGAGGATGTGCGGCCCGTCGAAGCCGGCCAGCGCCTCGGTCAGCGCGTCACCGACCGCCCGGAACTCCCGTTCGTCCTGCGGGTACGCGGTGATGAACTTGCCGCTCGAACCCCGCGGGAAGGACTTGCCGTTGGACTCCAGCATCGCGGCCGGGTCGATCAGGAACTTGAAGTGCACGGCGGCGTCCCGCAGCACCGGCAGCACGGCGCGCAGGGTGGCCGCGCTGGTCCGGGAGGTCGCGGAGACGTGCAGCTTCCAGCCCTGGGCGACCGCCGGTACCTGCGGCGGCGCGGTCAGCAGCCAGTAGCCGCGGCGCCACAGCCGCCACGACGCGGGCATGGCGGCGCGGTACTCGCGCAGATGCTCCGCGCTGGGCGCGCGGCGTTCGAAGTCCTCGAACCAGCGCGGGTGGTGCGTCATGTACGTCTGGATGATCTCCCACTCGAGCTGCATACCGCCCATCCCCTCTGCCCGGACCGGAACCTGCCGTGACCGGAAGCTGCCGATGCCGGGACCGGGCCCTGGTGGCGCCGGGACCGGAACCCGGTGACGTCCCGTCCGGCCGGGTCCGGAGGCCGCGCCCCCGGATCCGGCCGGACGTCGTACGCACGCGTGCTCGTCAGCCGTCAGAAGCAGCTGATGTTGTGGCAGGAACCCCCGCTGCCCGCGGGGTCGCTGACCATGGAGTTCTCCTTCTCGGGGCTGAGCTTCTGGAGGCCCAGGACGCCGTCCTGGCCGGCCGCGAGGTGTGCCTCGACGTCACCGTCGTCGGCGGCTTCGGTGGTGGGATCGGTGGGCTCGTCGGGCTCGGCGTCGGGGCGGATCTCCTCGGACATGGCTCACTCCTCACATCTACGGGAATCGGTGTACGGCTGTGCCTCGGTGCCAGGGCGACGACCGGCCGTCGGGGGATCGTCCGGCCGTCGGGACCGTCGGGACCGTCGGGACCGTCGGGACCGTCCGAGCGTCGGGACCGTCCGGTTGTCGGGGACCGTCCGGCCGACGGGGGTGGTCCCGCCGTTGCTGACCGGCCGGTCAGCAGCAACTCATCATGGCGCAGGAGCCCCCGCTGCCCGCGGGGTCGCTGACCATGGAGTTCTCCTTCTCGGGGCTGAGCTTCTGAAGGTCCAGGACGCCGTCCTGGCCGGCCGCGAGGTGCGCCTCGACGTCACCGCCGTCGCCGCCGTCGTGGGCGGTCCCGGTGGTGGCATCGGTGGGCTCGTCGGCCTCGGTGTCGGCGTGGTTCTGCTCGGACACGGGTCGCCGGCCGGTCAGAAGCAGCTGATGTTGTGGCAGGAACCCCCGCTGCCCGCGGGGTCGCTGACCATGGAGGTCTCCCGCTCGGGGTCGAGCCGCTGCAACTGGAGCACGGCGTCGGCGAGCGAGTGTGCGGCCACCTCCGCCTGCCGCGCGACCTCGGCGGCCTTCTCGACCTTGGTGCTGTCGTCCTCGCTCTGCTCGGGTACCTGATCCGCCTCCGACATGAGCACTCCCTCCCTCGTGGGACACACGGGGCCGGCCCGGTCCGTTGTGGGTCCGGCTCGGCCAGCACCGTAGGAACGCCCGCCACACAAGCGGTTGGCAGACGGTGAACACGCAGCTCGCAACGGGTGGGCGGAACCCTCACCGGCCTCCGCCGGCCTCCGCACCGATCACCTCGCCTCGCCGCGCACCTCGACCGACCTGTGCTTATACCGTTTCCGAACCGGTTCGCAGGCGGTGGTCCCACACTCGGGCGAGTGACGGACGAGAGGGGACGGCATGCGCCTGGCCGAACTGATGTCGCTGCGCCAGCGGATCGGCGCGGGAGCACTGGTCACCCTGACCGAACGCTGCCCGCTCGGCTGCGCCCACTGCTCGACCGCCGCCACCCGCCACGGCCGCGACCTCGACCGCGTCCGACTGCTCGACCTCATCGCCACGTTCACCCCCGACTGCCGCCCCGACGTGCTGCTGCTCACCGGCGGTGAACCCCTGCTGCGGGCGGACCTGGTGGCGGAGACCGCGGAGGCGGCCCGCGCCCACGGCACCCGTACGGCAGTGCTCTCCGGCGGGTACTTCGCCGTGCGCGGAGGCCCGTTGCCGGCCCCCGTACGGCGGGCCGCCCGTGCCGTCGACCACTTCTCGCTCAGCCTCGACGCCTTTCACGAGCGGCAGGTCCCGCGCGACGACGTGTACGGCGCGCTCGACGCCCTGCTCGCCACCGGTGTCGCCGTCAGCCTGCACGTGCTGGGCAACGGGCCCGAGGACCCCTACCCGGACGAGGTGCGCGCCCAGGTGCTGCGCCGCTTCGGGACGGACGTGCCCCTGCTGGTCTCCCAGGTCCGCCCGGTCGGGCGCGG
The DNA here is from genome assembly GCF_000974985.2 of Streptomyces mangrovisoli. GTDB lineage: Bacteria > Actinomycetota > Actinomycetes > Streptomycetales > Streptomycetaceae > Streptomyces > Streptomyces mangrovisoli. The sequence continues at coordinate 133,823 of NZ_LAVA02000083.1, forward strand.
CACCGGGCTGCGGCCCCGCCCCGTCCTGCCCCCCGGGCCCGACCCGTGGGCAGCCGCGCCCTGCGACATGGCCGCCTGGCCCGTCGTCACCGTCGACGGCACCGTCACCGCCTGCTGCAACCAGGACGTCGCCGACCGCCGGGTCCGCCCCGCGCATCTGACCCTCGGCGACCTCGGTACGACGACCTGGGGCGCGGTGCGCGAGCGTACGGCCGCCCGCCCGCTGCTGCGGATGATCCGCACCGTCGGCCCCGTGCACATCGCCACCCGCGCGGGCGCCGCCGCGGACGGCTACTGCGCCACCTGCCACCGCCTCGGCGACGTCGAGCCCGCCCGGCGCTGGGCGGACCGTGCCGGTGCGGGAGCGGCGGGCGAACTGCTCCAGGCGGCCGCGGTACGGGCCGGTGAGGCGGGCGGCCCCGCGGCGCTCGTGGCGCGCCACGGCGCGGCCCGGCACGCCGATCTCGTCGCTCCGGACCACCACCGCGACCGGGCACTCCCGCCCGGACGGGAGCACACGCCGTGACGGCGGCGCGTGAACGGGGCGGGGTGCCGGTGGGGGAGGGAGTGGGTGTGCCGGTGGGCGAGGGGTTCGGTGTGCCGGTGCGGGAGGGGCCGGGCGTGTTCTCGGGGAAGGGAGTGGGCGTGCCCGTGGGGGAGGGGCCGGGTGTGTACTCGGCCTACCGGGCAGGTGAGCCCGCGGCGGACGGTCCGCTGGGGGAGCAACTGCGCACCGTCCTCGACCTGGTGGCGCCCCTGCTGCACGCCGGTGCCGCCCGGCTCTGGCATCCGCACCGGGTGCGGGAACGCTATCTGCGCTACCTCGTCACCATGCACACCGTCATCCGCGCCTCCGTACCGCTGATGGAACTCGCCCTGGAACACTGCCGCGGCGCGTCCGCCACCGACCCGGCCGCCGGACCGCTCGGCCGCTACCTGCCCGCCCACATCGCCCGCGAACGGCACCACGACACCTGGCTGCTGCGGGACATGGCGGCGGCCGGGCTGCGGCCGGAGCGGGAACTCACCCGGCCGCCCTCGCCGGAGGTGGCCCGGATGGTCGGCGCCCAGTACTACTGGGTCCACCACTTCCATCCGCTCTGCCTGCTCGGCTACGTCGCCGTACTCGAACTGAACGCCCCCGAACCGGCGTTGGTCCCGCTGCTCGCGCACCGCACCGGCCTGCCGGCGGACGCCTTCGAGACGGTGCGGCTGCACGCCGAGATCGACGCCGGGCACAGCGCCGAGGTGCTCGCCACGCTGGACGCGACGTCCGCCCCGCCCTCCCTCCGCTCCGCGGTGCGGCTCAGCGCGCTGCACACCGTCGGCGCGCTGGTCGACGTGCTGGACGCGGTGACCGCCGCGACGGATCAAGCCGAACGAGAGGTCATCTGACATGGCATCGGACCCGGACACGCCCTCCCAGCCCGTGCTCCAGGCGCTCGAACGGGCCGGATTCCCCGTGGCGGCCTTCACCGAGGAGCAGCGCGCCGTGTTCGCGGCCCTCACCCCGCAGGAGCTGGAGCTGATCCTCGACCTGAAGTCACGGCTCGACGCCGTCCAGCCGGAGGTGCAGGCCCACACCGTCGTCGCGGGCGCGGCCCTGTTCTGAACGACCGCGCGTTCCAGCGGAGTTGTGCACGCCGGTGACCAGCGAGGAGACGGCCCATGCAGCAGCGCAAGGTGATCACCGCCCTCTTCTGCGATCTCGTGGGCTCCACCGAACTGTCCGGCGCGCTGGAGGCGGAGACCCTGCGCTCGGTGGTCCTGCGGTACTTCGAGGCGATGCGGGCCGCCATCGAGTCGCACGGCGGAACGGTGGAGAAGTTCATCGGGGACGCCGTGATGGCGGTGTTCGGCGTCCCCCGGGTGCACGAGGACGACGCGCACCGGGCCGCGGCCGCGGCACTGGAGATGCTGGCCGCGCTGGCGCGGCTCAACACCGAACTGGAACAGGACTTCGGCAGCACCCTCGCCGTGCGGATCGGGGTCAACAGCGGGGAGGCCGTGACCTCGTCCGACCTGGTGGACGGCACGGTCGCCTCCGGCGAGGTGGTCAACGTCGCGGCCCGGCTCGAACAGGCCGCCCCCGCCGGGCACATCCTCATCGGCCCCGCCACCCGTACCCTGCTGGGAGCCGCCGCTGTGGTCGAAAACGTGGGCGCGCTCAGCCTGAAGGGCAAGCGGGACCCGGTCGACGCCTTCCGGCTGCTCGGCCTCGCGGCCGGGCACGATCCGCGCGCCGCGGCGCCACCCGTCACGCCGTTCGTCGGACGGACCCGGGAGTACGACCGGCTCACGGCGGCCTGGGCCGCGTCGGCGGCCGACGGCGCACCCCGCCTGATCCGCCTGACCGGGGAGGCGGGCATCGGCAAGACCCGCCTGCTGCGCGAGTGGATCGCCGACCGCACGGCCCGGGGCCTGCTCGTCGGGGCGGGCCGCTGCCACTCCTTCCGTGACGAGGCCAGCCTGACGCCCCTCGCGGACGCCGTCGGGTCCGTGCTGAACTCCGCGCCGACCCGGGTCCCCGACGCGGCGGCCTACGAGGTGCTGCGCGGCGGGCTGCTGGCGGACGGCACGCCCAGCCCCTCGGCGGAGGCGACCTGGGCGGCCGTGGCGGCGGTGCTGGGGGGTCTGGCCGCCACCCGGCCCATCGCGCTGGTGCTCGACGAGTTGCAGTGGGCGCGCCCACAACTCCTGGATGGCCTGGCTGGGTTGACCGAGGCGCTGTCGGGGGCCCCGGTGCTGCTGGTGTGTTCGCAGCGCCCGGACGCCGACGCGCGTCCCGTCGCCGGGTCCGCGAGTGACGAGATCCGCCTCGGCCCGCTGTCCGGCCCCGACTCGCTGCGCCTGGCGGTCGCGTTGGCGACCCGGGGCCCCGGCGACGACGTACTGCGGGCCGTCGTACGGCGTGCCGAGGGCAATCCGCTGCATCTGGCACAGCTGCTGACCATGGTCGAGGACGGCGCCGACCCCGGCGACCTGCCGGTCACCGTCACCGCCGTGCTCGCCGCCCGCATCGACGTGCTGCCCGCGGGGGAACGCGCCGTGCTGGACGCGGGCGCGGTCATCGGCCGCCGGTTCGGAGTGGCGGACGTCCGACGCCTTCTCGACGGCGACTCTCGGGACGGCGACTCTCGGGACGGCGGCCCTGGGGACGGCGGCCTTGGGGACGGCGGCCTTGGGGACGGCGGTCCTCGGGATGCCGCCCTTCGGGACAACGCCCTTCGGGACCCCGGTCTCCGTGACGGCTCCCCCGGCACCCCGCGGGTCTGCGCCCGTCCGGGCACCACGCTCCACGACCTCGTACGACGAGGCCTGCTGGAGCCCGTGCCCGGCGACCCCGGGGGCCACCAGTTCAGCTCCGGACTGCTGCGCGATGTCACCTACCAGGCCCTGAGCAAGCAGCAACGGGCCGACTGGCACGAACGGTTGGCGGTCGGCGCCGACGCCGGTGCGGCCCTCGCCGCGCACCACCTGGAGCTGGCGTATCGGCACCGCCGCGACCTCGGGCAACGCGGCCCACGCGTCGACGGGTTGCGCGGCCGGGCCGCCGAGGCGCTCACCGGTGCGGGCCGGCACGCCCTCGCCCGTGCCGACCTGTCCTGGTCGGCCGACCTGCACGCCCGCGCCCTGGCCCACTGCGCCCCCGACGAGACCCGGTGGCGGTACGCCGCCCAGGGCCTGGGCGAGACCTGGCTCGCGCTCGGCCGCAGCGAGGAGGGCGGCACGCTGCTCAGGCAGGTGCGGGACACCGCCGCGGCGGCCGGTGACCGCCTCGCGCACGCGCACGCGCGCCTGCAACTCGCCTCCCTGGGCCCCGACGCCTCGACCGGCAGCGCCGCCGAGGCCGCCCGCGCCGGACTGCGCGTGTTCCGGGAGTTCGGCGACCGCCTGGGACTGGCCCGCGCCCATGTACGGCTTGCGCAGGAGCAGCAGTTCGCCGGCCGGCATCGCGCGGCGGACGACCTGCTGGCCGTCGCCCTGGAGCACGCCGTGGCCGCCGGGGCGGCGCCCGAACGCGCCATGGCGCTCGGCGCCCTCGGCATCTCCCTGTGGCACGGACCGACGCCGGCCGCGACGGCGACGGAGCGCTGCCGCGCCCTGCTGGCCCGGCACGGGCCGGGCAACCCGGCCGTCGCGGTCACTCTCAACTACCCCCTGGCCAACCTGCTCGCGCTGGCCGGGCGCGAGGCGGAGGCCCGTGCCTGCCTGGCGGCCGCGGAACGCTGCGCGGCCGGGCTCGGCTACGCCGAAGTGGCGGCGTTCGCCCCCCTGTTCACCGCCGGAGTGGAGGTGCTGACGGGGTCGCCGGGCGAGGCGGAGCGGCTGCTGCGCCAGGCCGTCGACACGTTCCGCGCGGTCGGCGGACCGGTGCCGCTGGCCGCCGCGCGCCGGGACCTCGCCCGGGTGCTGATCGCCGGCGGCCGCCACCCCGGCGCCGTACTGGAGACCGATGCCGACACCGGACTGCCGCCCGCGGACCAGGCCGACGACCTCGGGGTGCGGGCCCTGGCCGCCGCGCTGGCCGGAGCCGCCGACACGGCCCTGCCGCGGGCCCGCCGCGCCGTCGCGGTCGCCGACTCGACGGACTCCCCGATCGGGCGCGCGACCGCCCGGCTCGACCTCGCGCACGTGCTGCTGCGGGCCGGACAGCCGCTCCCCGCACGCCACTTCGCGGATCAGGCGGGACACCTCTTCGAGGCGAAGGGGCACGTCGTGGGACAGGTGAGCGCCCGCCGGCTGGCCGCACAGGCCGCAGGCGCGGCCGCCGAGGACCGTGCGGCGCCCGGCCGTGCGGCGGTGAAGGGAGGCGGGCAGTGACGAGCGCGCTGAGCTGGGGTCTCGGCGACCGGCGGCCGGACGACATCGAGGTCCCGGCGGAGACCATGGGAGGCGTCACGCCGGAGTGGGCGTGGGGCGGGTCCACCGGACGCGGCGTACGGGTCTGCGTCGTCGACAGCGGGGTCGAACACGGCCACGTCATGGTCGGACACGTCGCCTCGGCCCACCGGGTGGTGGAGGGCGACGACGGACACCCTCTGGTGCGGCCGTCGGACGCGGGCGACCTGTGCGGTCACGGCACCGCGTGCGCGGGGATCATCCGCGAGGTGGCCCCGGACTGCGAGCTGCACAGCGTGCAGGTGATCGGCGAGAGGTTCACCGGCAGCGGCGACTTCCTGCTGGCCGGTCTGCGCTGGGCGGTGGAGCAGGGCTTCGACGTGATCAACATGAGCCTGTCCACCACCCACACCAGGTTCGTGCGCGAGCTGCACGAACTGGCCGACGAGGCGTACTTCCGCCGGGCGGTCGTCGTGGCGTCCGCGCACAACAGCCCCGTCGTGAGCTTCCCTTGGCGGTTCTGCTCCGTGGTCTCCGTCGGCAGCCACAAGGAGGACGACCCCGGTCTCTACTTCTACAACCCGCGCCCGCCGGTGGAGTTCTACGCCAAGGGCCAGGACGTGCGGGTGGCCTGGCTCGACAACTGCGTCACCCGAACCACCGGCAACAGCTTCGCCACGCCGCGCATGGCGGGGCTGTGCGCGCTGATCCTGGCCAAGCATCCCGGCCTGACCGTCTTCCAGTTGAAGACGGTGCTCTACCTGGCGGCGGCGAACGTCCGCTCCCCGCAGGCCCGCCCCGGGACCCGGCCCGGCCCCGAAACCCCGACGGAGAAGTGAGGTCAACGGTGCTCCCCATCCTTCCCCCCGACGACACCCGCGCATTGCTCCAGTCCGTGGTCGACGTGGCCCGGGCCATCTTCGCGGCCGCCGCGAGCTCCGTCTTCCTGCTCGACGAGGAGGCGGGCGAACTCGTCTTCCAGGCCGTGTCCGGGGAGGGCGAGGACATCCTCGTCGGCACCCGGTTCCCGGCCCACCGCGGCATCGCGGGCTGGGTCGCCTCCTCGGGCCAGGCGATGATCGCCGACGACCTGGCCAAGACCCGGACCTTCGCCCGCGACCTCGCCGAGTCCACCGGCTATGTCCCCGACGCGCTGATGGCGGCGCCGCTGCTGACGGAACAGCGGGTGCTCGGCGTGCTGGAGGTGCTGGATCCGGCGCCCCGGCCGCGCGCCGGACTCAGCGATCTGGACCTGCTGTCCCTCTTCGCCGGCCAGGCGGCCATCGCCCTGCGGGTCGCCCGCGGCTCCGTGCCGCACGCCGACACGCCCGCCTGGAGCGCCACGGACGAGCAGATGACGGACGCCTTCCGCGCCTTCCTGCGCAGCCGGTCCCACTGAACGCGAGCGGCGCGCGTCCCGCGCGGGACGGATGTCAGGAACCCGGCACCGGCGGGAGGCCTACCGCGGTCCCGCCGGTGATCCGGCGGCCGAACTCGTGGGCGAACCCGGACATGCCGTAGGCGGCCATGTGGGCGCTGACCTCGCCGGCGGGCGGCATCAGGAGGTTGCACTCGTGCAACTCCTCCACCTCGGCGATGACCTGGTCGTAGCGGAACGGCGGGGTGAGCGAGGCCAGTCGCCGGTAGGCGACCCGCTGCTGCTGCGGCAGGTCCCGCCAGAAGGCCTCGTAGCGTTCGCGCAGCACCAGTTCGCCGACCGCCATCTCGTCCAGCAGTGAGGGCGCCTCCCACAGCCGGTCGGCGTAGTCGGCCAGGCGGACATGGCGCAGCGACTCCAGCTTCGCGGCGGCGATCCGCACGGCCAGCGGCAGGCCCTCGCAGCGGTGGACGATGCGCCGGGCGGCCGTCCGGTCGGTCATCACCCGGCCGAACCCGATGATGCTGCCCAGCAGTTCGGTCGCCTCGGCCTCCTCGAAGGGCGCGAGTTCGACCCGGGCCACGGCCTCCAGGCCGCTGAGCCGGTAGCGGCTGGTGACGAGGGTGCAGCTGGCGCCGGAGCCGGGCAGCAGCGCCAGGACGGTCTGCTGGCCCACCGCGTCGTCGAGGACCAGCAGGATGCGCCGGCCCGCCACCCATGAGCGCCAACGCGCCAGTGCCTGGGCGACGTTCTGGGTGCCGGGCAGGCCGACACAGTCCAGCAGGGCGCGCAGTACCGAACCCAGCGGGCGGTTGCCGAGTTCGGCCATGATCAGGCCGTCGGGGAAGGAGTCCGCGAGCAGGTGGGCCACATGGACCGCGAACGCCGACTTGCCGACGCCGACCGGCCCGGACACCACCATCACGCCGCCGTCGCGGCGCGCGCGGAGGTAGGCGAGGGCGCGCTGCACGTCGTCGGCCCGGCCGACGAAGTCGGGCAGATGGCGGGGGAGTTGGTTGCCGGGGCCGGGCTGCCGTTGGTCCGCGGGCTGCTCCAGGAGGCGGCGGTGCAGGGCGGTCAGGGCGGGGCCGGGCGTCACGCCCAGTTCGCGGACCAGGGCCTGCCGGACGGTGTCGAAGTGGGCCGCCGCCTCGCTCTGCCGGCCCGTCGCCGCGAGGGCCCGGATCCATGCGGCGGCCAGCCGTTCGCGCAGCGGGTGGCCCACGACATGCTCCTGGAGGCGCTCGACGACGAGCGTGTGACGCTCGCGGTCGCTCTCCAGTTCGGCCCACTCCTCCAGGGCCGTCAGGAACATCTCCTGCAACCGGTCGACGGCCGAGGTCAGGTAGGGCACGTCCCCGAACTCGATGAGCGGCCTGCCCCGCCAGACCTCCAGGGCCTCGGCGAGCGCGTCGCAGGCCCCTTCGGGATCCCCGTCACGATGGCGCCGCCGTCCGATGCCGCTCAGTTCCTCGAACCGCAGCAGATCGCATTCCGACGCCTCGAGGCGGAGGAGGTATCCGCCCGGAGAGTGGTGCAGTCGGTCGCCGAGCACGCGGCGCAGCCGGGAGACGTAGCCCTGGAGGTTCTTGCGGGCGGTCCGGGGCGGCCTGCCGCCCCACAGGGCGTCGATCAGTCCGTCGACGGGTAAGACGTTGTTGGCCTGGCTCACGAGTACGGCCAATAAGAGACGCGGTTTCGGCCCCCCTAGATCGGCCGGGACGCTTCCGTCGATCCGCACCGATAATTCCCCGAATGCAGTGACCAACCGACTCATGTTTCGACATTGCCACAAGCATTTAATCGGCGCATGAGGGGCCGACCAGCAAGTTCCTGCTGTTTAGGCGCTGTTGAGAGGCGTTCTCGCCGTGCCCGCGACGGTCGTGCGGGCGGTGGTGTTCCCGGCGCGGCTTTGCGGCGGTGCGAGTGCGGACTCGCGAAGCCCGCGGTGGCGTTTCGGTGGTCGCGGACGGATTGCCCGGATGGGCGGCTCTTTCCCGTTTGTATATATCGGAAGGGCGCATTCCTGGGGAAGGGGGACGTTGATCCGCCGAAGGATGTCCATGCCATTTCCACTGGCAACGAGTCATCCGTCCCCGATACGGCCGGAGAAGACCTCCCGGGTCTCCAGGGCGCGGCCGGGGCACGGCGAAAACACGCCGGTCGCCGCCTAGGGTCGTGGGTATGACCGACAACTCCCTTCGCTCCGTCACCGTCGAGCGGACCGCCGCCGGACGCTACGTCGCGACCAACGCCCGAGGCGGCACGCTCGCCTTCGGTACCGGCACCGACGCCGACGCAGACCCCGCCGCCTTCACCCCCGTGGAACTGCTGCTCGCCGCGATCGGCGGCTGCACGGCCGTGGACGTGGACATCGCCACGAGCCGCCACGCGGAGCCCTCCCGCTTCACCGTGACCATCGCCGGCCACAAGATCAGCGACGATCTCGGCAACCGTATGACCGACCTCTCGGTCACCTTCTCCGTCGCCTTCCCGGAGGGCGAGGGGGCGGAGCGCGCCCGCGCGATCCTGCCCCGGGCCGTGAAGACCTCGCACGACCGGCTCTGCACGGTCAGCCGGACGGTGGAGATCGGGACGCCGGTCGGTACGACGGTCGAGGAGGGCTGAGCCGGCGCGCGGCGGCCTTGCACGCGGCGCGCGCCCTCCGCGGCCCTACGCCCGTCGGTTCCGGCGCAGTGGGGCATATGAGGGCCGAACCGCGGTCGCCGAAGGCTGTGTTGAAGAATTTCGCCGTACCGTGCATCCGGGCCCCGGCGGTTGCCGGAAGTACCCGGTGGCGGCGCGCGGATCACGCCGATGGTCTGCGCACCGGAGCCAGGAGGGTACGGACACGGCCGGGGTCCCCACGACGAGACCCCGGCCGGCGAGGGGCAGGGGCATGCGAACGGAAACGCCGGACATCGAAACGATGCGCGACAGCGTCACCCGCGCGCTGGTCGACATGCCCGCCCTGCCCGCGCCCGACGCCGAGGCGCTGGACACCCTCGCCGCGACCCTGCGCGGCCATGTCGTCGTACTCGTCCCGGAGGTGGAGGCGCTGGCCGCCCAGCGGCCCGAGGGTGACGTCCCCGGCCGGGTCGCCCTCGCCTGCGTCGAGGAGGCCCGCCGGAAGCTGCGCGTCCGGGACGGGCACACCGTGCAGGCGCGGCTGACGACGGTGCAGAAGCTGGGCCGTGTCGTGAAGGCCCTGTGCGATCACTTCGAGACCCTGACCGGTTGACCGCCGACCGGCCGACCGGTCCGACACCCTGACGTTCAGGGGCGTTTCACCGGGAGGTGGGCGATGCCGAGCCGGTCCCGGCGGACGGGGCCGGCGAGTAGTGCGGATGCAGCGAGGCCGGCAGCGGCGCGAGGTTCTCGCACATCGAGGCGGGGAAGTCCGGCTCCCGTGCCTGTACGACCGCGCACCCGCCGGCCGCTCCCTCGGCGATCGGCCGCCACCCGGACTTCTCGGCGCGGAAGAAGTACCGGTCGCCCAGCCGTGACCCGCAGCCCTTGTCGTCGCCTCCGCAGGACGCGGCCCCGGTCGGCCAGGAGAACTGCATCACCATCCACTTCCCCCGGCAGTCCACCGCGTCCTGGTACGAGTGGTTCGGCGCGTCCACGGTCTTGAGCGCCTGCACGTACGAGTCGGAGGTGCAGCCGGTGGGCGCCGGGTGGCAGCCCAGATCACCGCAGAGCCGCAGCGCCGGCGGCTTGGCCCCGTCGGGCGTGAACACCGTGTAGTTGTCGACCACCAGTTCCCGGCCCCCCAGGGCCTGCGGCAGCACCGTCCGCGTCGACTCGGTGGCCGTGCCCGTGCAGCCCGAACGCCGGTCCCCGTCCGGGGAGACCAGGGTGACCTGCACGTGCACCGTGGTGGAGACGTCCGCGGTGTAGACGGCCTTGAGGTCGCGAACGCAGGGGTGCGGGCCCTTCGGCACCTGGACGTCCAGGGTCAGGGTCCGGCCGTCGGCGGCCAACCGGGCGGCCGTGACGTAGGCCGGCTCCTCGGTGGTCCACGGGAGCGGCCCGGCCGTCGACGCGGAGTCCCCGCCCGCCCCGGCCACCTGCGTCCCGCACGCGGAGAACAGGAGCACGGCGATCGCCCCCGACACGCCCGCCGCCCAGCCCCGGGCCCGCCGCGACCCTCCCGGCATCAGGCCTCGGCCGCGCCGCGACCCGCCCGCCGCCCGGCTCCGGCCCCGCCGCGACCGACCCCGTCCCGCATCTCGCCACGCCGCCCCCATCGACCGAACCAACTCCCCGTAGACAAACGTCAGTTGTTGACCCCCGCACCCTACGCGGGACCGCAGCCCGGCCCGATCCCGGGACACCCGTCGCACCCCGGCGCGCTCGCCGTGCGTACCGGGCCATGACGACGATCGAGGCGGCAGACCGTGACCCCGTCCCTCGTCACTCGTTTGACGCAGCGGCACACCGGCAGGACACGCCTCTCCCGGAAAGCGTTCCGTACCATGCACCTTCGGCAGCTTCGCTCGTTCCGGCCGCCCGGCCGCGCAGGCGTCAGGCAGCGGGTTCGGGAGGCCGAATCCGTCCTCGTCGAGCAGTACGGCGACCTGGTCCGCCTGGCCCATCTCGTCCTGCCCGCGTCCCTCGGCCGACACCGGCGGGTGCTCGTGGCGCACTCCGTGGTCCAACGGGCCCTGCGCCGCGCCGGCGCCCCGCGCACCGCCCCCGCCGTGCCGCCCCCGCGCCGCGCGTCCGGCGGCCGGGACAGCGCCGAGTGGTCGCTCCTCGCGGAAGTGGTGCGCGCGGCGCTGGCGCACGGACGCCGGCCGCGCCTGTGGCCCGCCCGGCTGACGCCGCCCGGCACGCTGCTGCCCCGGCTCCCCGTCGTCGTAGGGCTGCGGCTGTTCCCGCGCTCAGGGGGAGCCGACGAACTGGCCCTGGCGCAACGGCTGTCCGCGGCGCCCGCCGCCGCCCGCGCCGCGTTCCTGCTGACCACCGTGCACGGTCTGTCCGACGACACCGTCCACGAACTGCTCGCCGCGGCGGGCGTCGCCGACCCGGCCGCCGCCCTGCGCACCGCGAGCGTCCTGGAGGAGTTCGGGCGCAGCGCGCCCGCCGCGCTGCTGGCGTCACCGGAGTTCGACGCCTGTGCGCTCCAGGCGGGCCCCACCGACCTGTTGCGCCGCTCGCGCCGGTTCCGCCTGGCCCTGGGCGCCGCGGCCATCGGCGCGGTGACGGCCATGGCGCTGATCGCGACGAGCACGAGCGGTACGACCGCCCGTCCCGAAGCGGCGAGTCCCGCCGCGCACGACGTCCCGCGCCCCGCGGACCTCCAGCGCACGGCGCCCGGAGTGTGGGACGACACCTCCCGCGTCGACTTCACCGCATGGCCGCCGCGCGGCCCGCGCGTGCGCGACGAGGTCCTGCTCGGCCGCGCCCTGTCCGCCTGGCAGCACCCGCGCACCCACGGCACCCGCCTCACCCTGACCCCCGCCACCGCCGCGACCCCTCCGGCCGCCGCGCCCCAACTGCTGTACGCCGGGGACGTCGACGGGCGCGCGATCGTCCTGTTCTACGACGGTCAGCGCCTCGCCCGCTACAGCGAGCGCCGCACCGCGGCGCGGGAGGCCGAGCTGAGCGTCGCCCGCGCCGACGACGCGGACGTCACGACCGCGGCGGCGGTGACCCTGAACTCCGGTTCCGGCGGCGCGCGTTACCTGCTGGCGCCCTGGGTCGCCGAGGCGCAGACCCGGGACCTGCTGCACCCCGACACCCTCGGCCGTGCCCTGCACGTGTCGCAGGACGGCCTGACCGACCCGCTCCCCGTGGCGCCCGCGACGGGGAGCTGCGACAGCCGCCCGGTCCTTCAGCTGCGGTCCTCCGAACGCATCGCGGAGCACCACGCGTTCCTGCTGGCAGGGCTCGGCGACCTCTCGCCGGTCCACCTGACCTACACCCCGTTGCCCGGTCCGGGTGCCCCGGCCCGCCAGCCGCGCGAGGCCACCGGGCCGGCCGCCCTGCTCGCCTGGGCCCACCAGGCGTGCGCACTGGGGGAGTTGCGGGGAGGAGGCGTACGGGCCGTCAACGCCTGGGACTTCGCGGCGCAGAGCCTGCCGGACGGCGGCGGCCACGCCGTGTGGACCTGCGCCCGCGCCGACACCTGGCGCGGGCCGGGCGACGTCACCGTGTCCTACCGCGTGGGCGGTTCCGCGAGCGGAGCCCCGGCCCGCACGGTGGCGCGCGCACGGGCGACCGCGGCGTGCAGCCGCTTCGGCCAGCACGTCGTGGCCGGGACCGGCTGGCGCTCGCCGCACGGCCGTTGGTACGTGCTGGCCGCGGGCAGCCGCGCCGTGACCCGCCTGTCGGTCACCGGCACCGTGGCCGCCACCACGGACGCCCGGACCCTTGCCGTGCCCGCGCCGCGCGCCCCCCGCGTCCACGTTACCGCACGACTCGTCACGGGTGAACGCCTGAACGCGGTCGGAACGCCCTCCTGACGGCGCGGGTATTCACATCCAGGAACAGGACGACGGGCCTCAAACACGCCCACACGCACGCCACTTGATGTGGACCGCTTCCGTCCCTTGACGCGCTTGGTCCAGACCTCTACCTTCACGGGTCAACGAATGGACGCGTATGCGTTCGGTGTTCACGTGTATGAACTCGCCTGCCGGGCACCGCACTTGAACACCGAACGCATCCCCACGCCGGAAGGACCCCCCACATGTCCCGTTCCAGGCCTCTCGCGGCTTCGGCCGCCGTCGGTCTCTCCCTCGCGCTCACCGTCCTCGCCTCGGGCAGCGCGGGAGCCGCCGACCCGACCAAGGCCCCCGGAGGCAACTTCGACCTGTCGACATGGCAGCTTCAGGAGCCCGTAGGCTCCCCCGGCTCACCGACGACCATCCCCTCGTCCCGGCTCCAGGGCGCGAACGGCTACCAGGACGCGTACTTCTACACCGACACCCGCGACGGGGCCATGACCTTCTGGGCGCCCGAGAAGGGCGTCACCACTCCCAACTCCAACTACGCCCGCTCCGAACTGCGCGAGATGAACCGCGACGGCAGCGCCGCCGACTGGTCGCTCGGCGGCTCCCACCGGATGAGCGCGACCCTGCGCGTCGTCTCCGTGACGTCGAACGTGTGCGTGGGCCAGATCCACCTGGGCTCCGGCGGTTCCTCCACCAAGCCGCTGATGGAGCTGTACTACCACTCCGACGGCGACATCGTGCTCGGCACCGAGAACTCGCCCTCCGGCGGCCAGACCACCCACACGGTCGGCCATGTGGCCGTCGGCAAGACCTGGACGTACACCATCGCCGTCTCGGGCGGTGACACCATCGACCTGACGGTCAACGGCACCACCACCCACTACGCGATCCCGTCCTCGTTCGACCCCTACAAGCAGTACTTCAAGGCCGGTTCCTACAACCAGTCCTCGTCCGACAGCACCACCAAGGGCGCCCGCGTGGCGTTCTACGGCCTGACGGTCAAGCACGGCTGACCCATCGGGCCGGCCTCACACCGTCAGCCGCCGGATGGTGGCATAGCTGCCCGTGACCAGGACGACCAGAGCGGTCGCGAGGGCGGCGGTGAGGCCGGCCGCGGTGAGCGTGGCGAGGAAACGGCCGATGCGGTGCCAGTCGTGCGCCCAGGTCGCGACGACCGCCGCCAGGGCCAGCACGCACAGCTGGGCCGCGCCGAAGACGGTGGTGCCCAGCAGCCCGGCCCGGCGGTGGATCAGGCCGAACCACATGCCGTGGACGAAGAGCAGAGCGAAGGCGACCGCCGCCGTGAGCCACGACTGGTACCAGGGCCCGTCGAGAAAATAGGGGACGCGGAAGTACGCCATGTCGATGCCCCAGCCGCCGGTCGCGCGCTCGACGCTCTGGCCCACGGCGACCACGAGGCCGAAGCACACCGCCAGCCCGCCGGCCAGCGCCGTGGCACCCAGGTAGTAGCCGCGCCGGCTGATCCCGAGCGACAGGGCGAGGGGCAGGGCACGGGCCGCGGACTGCACACCCACGGCGAACATGACCGCGAACACCGCGCCGAGGCCGCCGACCCAGCGGTGCGCGGTGTCACCGGCGGGGGTGAGCTCCAGGATCACGACATCGATGAGGAAGGTGAACACCGCCCAGGTCCAGGGCAGCAGCACATAGGTCACGCGATCCAGGAGCAGATAGCGCACGACGGGGACGATCGGGGTGGCGCGCGTCATGATGCCCTCGCGGTGGTGAGTCCGAACTGGTCGTGGTGGTCGGCCGCGTAGACCGCGAGCTGCTGGAGCGTGACCGCTTCCAGGCGCAGCCGCAGATGGTCCGCGATCTCGCGGTCGCGCGCGTCGAGCCGGCCGATCATCACGGCCGTGGTCCGCGCGCCCAGCGTGCGCCTGCTCAGCGTGGTGCGTCCGGCGGCGAACCTCTCGACACCGTCCGCCGGTCCGGTGACCACCGTGGCCGCCCCGCGCAGGTCGTCGGCCGGCGCGTCGAGGACCAGCCGGCCGCGGTCCAGGACCAGGACGCGGTCGAGGAGTTCGGCGGCCTCGTCGATGAGGTGGGTCGACAGCACGATGCACCGCGGATGGGCGGTGTAGTCGGCCAGCAACTGGTCGTAGAACAGGGCGCGGGCCACCGGATCCAGGCCGGCGTACGGCTCGTCGAACAGGGTGACTTCGGCGCGGCAGGCCAGTCCCACGACGATGCCCAGCGCGGTCCTCATGCCCCGCGACAGCTTCTTGATCGGTCGACCGGGCGGCAGTTCGTACGCGTCGAGCAGCGTGCGGGCCAGCTCGGCGTCCCAGTTCGGGTACAGCAGCGCCGCGGCCTCGGGTACGTGCCGGACCTTCAGATCGGGGTAGGTCTGGTCCTCGCGGACCAGGATCATGCGGCGCAGCACGGCGTCGTTCTCCAGCGGTTCGGCGCCGAAGACCCGCACGCGTCCGGAGTCGTGGAACTCCTGTCCGGCGAGAATCCGTAACAGGGTGGTCTTCCCGGCGCCGTTGCGGCCCAGCAGCCCGGCGACGCACGGCGTGCCGAGCTCGAACGTGAGGTCGGTGAGGGCCTGATGGCCGCGGTAGCCGCGGGAGAGTCCGGTGACCGACACCGCGGCGGTCATGCCGCGCCTCCCGCCGGGCCCGCCGTCACCTCGGCCGAGTCCAGCTCCTCCCGGACCAGGTCGAGCAGTTCGTCCCGGCCGATCCCGAGCCGGGCCGCCTCGACCGTCAACGGCCTCACATAGCGCTCGGCGAAGCGGCGCCGCCTCGCCAGCACCAGCCGCTCGCGGGCCCCTTGCGCGACGAACATGCCGACGCCGCGGCGCTTCTCCACCAGCCCCTCGTCCGCGAGCACGGTGAGACTGCGCGCCGCGGTGGCCGGGTTGACCCGGTAGAAGGACGCCAGTTCGTTGCTCGACGCGACCCGCTCGCCCTCGCCGACGGTCCCGTCGGCGATCTGATTCGCCAGCTCGTCGGCGATCTGGGCGAAGATCGGTCCCCCGTCTTCGAGGAATGACATCATGCCTCCCTTGCTCAACTGGTTCCCTACCGTACTAATGAACCAGCGTGCGAGGCAAGGAGGTTGCCGCGCCCACGGCCCTGCCGTGCGCGCGGCCCGGCGCACCCGGATGTCAGACTGAGGCGTGAGCGAGAAGTTCCGGTTGCCGGACCGCGCGTGGGTGGCGTCCGTCGTCGCGCTGGCGGCGGAGTTGGTGCGACGGCCCAGCCGCGGCGGGATCGACGACTGTGAACCGGTGCTCCGGCTCCTGGAGGACTGGCTCGCCGCCCGGGGACTGCCCTGCCGCCGCCTGCAGGAAGACGGCGTCCTCGTCGGGCTGTTGGTGGAGATCACCGGCGGGCGGCCGGGGCGGTGGTGGGCACTGGACGCGTGCGTGGACACCGCGCCCTACGGCGACGAGTCCGCCTGGTCGTTCCCGCCGGCCGCCGGTGACGTGGTCGACGGCCGGCTGCGCGGGCGCGGCGCCGCCGACTCCAAGCTCGCCGCGGCGATGTTCTGCCACATCGCCGCCGACCTCGCGCCACGCGCCGCCGAACTGCCCGGCGGTCTGGCGGTGTTGCTGGACGTGGACGAACACACCGGCGGCTTCGGGGGCGCCCGCGCCTACCTCGCCGACCCGGCCGCCGCCCGCCCTGCCGGGGTGCTGATCGGCTACCCGGGGCTGACGGACGTGGTGGTGGGCGGCCGCGGCCTGTGGCGGGCCACCCTGTCGGTGCACGCGCGGGCCGGACACTCCGGGTCGCGCCGCGGTGTGCTCGGCGCGGTCTCCCGCGCCGCGCATCTCGTACGGCTGCTCGACGCGGCGCACCTGCCGGACGAGGACGACCCGTCGGGGTTCCCGCTGCCGCCGAAGCTGTCGGTCACCGCCGTCCACGGCGGGCAGGGCTTCTCCGTCACACCCGACCGGTGCGAGGTGAACGTCGACGTCCGCACGACGCCGGCCTTCGGCGCCGAGGACGCCGAACGGCTCGTCCGTGACGTCGCCGCGGCCCTCGACACCGAACTGCCCGGCCCCCGGCCCACCGAGGTGACGCCGGTCGCGAGCTGGCCCCCGTTCCGTCTCGCCGACGGCGAGCAGCCCGGCGCCGCGCTGCTCGGTGCCGCCGCGGAGGCCGGTCTGCCGGTCACCGCGAAGACCGCCGGGCCGTCCAACATCGGCAACCTCCTCGCCGGACACGGCATCGCCGCCACGGCCGGGTTCGGAGTGCCGTACGAGGGGCTGCACGGGATCGACGAGCGCGCCGACCTCGCGCAACTCCCCACGGTGTACGGCGTCTACCGGCGGGCCGTGCTCACCCTCCTCGGGGATGACGGGGGATGAGGGGGGATGACGGGGGGATGGCGAGTGACGACGGGGACGGCGGGAGCGGCGCGGGTGCGGCGGTCGGGCCGACGCGGGGGTGCGTGCGTGCGTCCCGCTACTTCGCGGTCGCCGCGCGGACCAGGTCGATGCCGCGGCCGAGGTTGTCGAGGCGGGCCCCGAGCGTGTCGCCGGCCGGATACAGGCGCACGGTGTCGACCCCGGCCCGCTGCCAGACCGCGAGGCGCGCACGGACCATGTCCTCGGTGCCGATGAGCGTGGTGGCCAGCACCATGTCGTCGGTGACCAGTTCGGCGGCGCCGTCGCGGTCGCCCGCCTGCCAGCGCTCGCGGACCCGCGCGGCGACGTCCGCCCAGCCCTGCCGACTGTAGGCGTTGTTGTAGAAGTTGGTGGAGCCGGAGCCCATCCCGCCGAGGGAGAAGGCGAGTTCCTTCTTGCGGCTGCCGACGATGGCGGCGAGGTCGCCCTCGTCGTCGACGACGTTGATCTCGGCGCCCTGGCACACGTCGAGCCGGTCCCGGGTGCGGCCGGCGCGGGCGAGCCCCGCGTCGAGGTGGGTGAAGTAGGCGTCGGCTCCCTCGGGGACGAAGCTCGTGCCGAGCCAGCCGTCGGCCAGCTCGCCGGTGAGCTCCAGCATCTTGGGGGAGAGCGTGGCGAGGTAGACCGGGACCGGGGTCGGCGTGAGGCTGAGGCGCATCGGGCGGCCCTCGCCGTCGGGCAGCGGGATCGTGAAGCGGCGCCCCTGATAGGCGATCCTCTCGCCGGTGAACGCGGCCCGGACGATCTCCACGGTCTCCCGCATCCGGGGCAGCGGCTGCGCGAACGGGATTCCGTGCAGCCCCTCGATGACCTGGGGTCCCGACGCGCCGAGCCCGAGCAGGAAGCGGCCCTCGGACAGCTGGGCGAGGGTCATCGCGGTCTGCGCGATGGTCACCGGTGAGCGGGTGGCGAGCTGGATGACGCCGGAGCCCAGCAGCATCCGCTCGGTGCGCGCGGCGAGATAGCCGAGCGGCGAGGGCGCGTCGCTGCCCCACGCCTCGGCCACCCAGCAGATGTCGAGCCCGAGCTTCTCCGCCTCGACGACGAAGTCCACGGTCTCGCGCCAGGCGCCGCCGCCGGACGCCTCGATGGTGGTCGCGGTGCGCATCAGTCCCCGTCCTCCGCGAGCGTCTTGATCGCGGCCAGGTTGGCCAGCATCCCCGCCTCGAACTCGCGCAGCCGCACGAACACGATCTTCTGCTCCTTGTCGGGCATCGCCTCGATGGCGTACGTCAGCCCCGAGGGGCCCGGCCCCATCTGGGCCCACTGTTCGAGGACCGTTCCGGAACCCTCCGGGGTCAGCGTGAACCGCCAGCGTCCGGCAGGGTGCCCGGGGTCGCCCACCGCCCAGCAGAAGCGGCGCGGCGCCTCGCACTCCATGACCGTGCTGGTCGTCTCCCAACTGCCGTAGGCGGGGTGCGCGTTGCGCCCGACGAAGCGGGTTCCGCACTCCGCGGCGGTCGCGCCGTCGAGCCACTCGACCTCCCGCAGTTCCGAGCTGAGCCGGGGCATCAGCCGGATGTCGCTGACCAGCGCCCAGACCCGCTCCGGCGGAGCCTCGATGTACGTGTGCGCGGAGACCGTCGGGCAGTCCGCGTAGACCTGTCCCGTCCATTGCATGCGCGTCACCTTCTCCTCGGTCGTTGACCTGCATAGTTGCGTATCGAGACTGACCAGCGCAAGACTCGACACCGCATTGGCCTGCTCAGTTTCAATGTGAGACTCGTATGATCGGAGCATGAGGCGTACGACGTTCGAGAACTGGCCGTGCTCGGTGGCGCGGAGCATGGACCTGCTCGGGGACCGCTGGACCCCGCTGGTGCTGCGGGAGGCCTTCTACGGCATCCGCAGGTTCGACGAGTTCCAGCAGCAGCTGGGCATCGCCCGCAACACGCTGGCCGAGCGGCTGGGGCGGCTGGTCGAGGGCGGTCTGCTGGAGAAGCGCGTCTACGAGACCCAGCCGCTGCGGCACGAGTACGTGCTCACGGAGTCGGGGCGGGATTTCTATCCCGTGATCCTCGCGATCAGCGCGTGGGGGGACCGGTGGCTGGCCGGGGAGGCGGGCGTCCCCGTCGCGGCCCGCCACGAGCCGTGCGGGCACGACGCGCAGGCCGAGGTCGTCTGCTCGCACTGCAAGGCGCCGCTCGTGTGGGAGGAGGTCACGCCGCGGCCGGGGCCGGGGTACCCGGAGCGGCTGTTGCAACGGCCGGACATCCGGCGCCGGTTCGGGCTCGACGGGGTGGACGAGGCCTCTGCGAGTGTGTCTTGACGCTCCGTCACCATCTGCGGCCGAGTGGGGGCTGATCGCGCAGTTCCCCGCGCCCCCTTGGGGCGCTGGATCGTGCGGTCGGCAGTCAGGCGTGCGGGTCCGTCGTGGCCGATCGCGCAGTTCCCCGCGCCCCTGAGGCGAGCGACGGCTGATCCCCTGAAGGGGCGCGGGGAACTGCGCGAACGGGTCCCACCGGGCCGCACCCGACCGACAGACCCGTGCCTGCCGAATCGCAGATGACCCCGTCACCAACCCGTGAACAGCAGGGAGTTGATCAGCAGCGCCAGCGTCACCTGGCCCGCCAGCCACGCGCGCGGCCGGGGCAGCAGCGCGCACCCCGCCGGCAGCCACATCGCGAACGGCAGCCAGATCCGCTCCGTCTCCGCCTTGCTCATGCCGGACACGTCGGCCACGAGCACCGCCAGCGCGGCCGCGCCCACGAGCACCGCCAGCCGGATCTCGGCGGCCGGGGCCGAACGCCGGTGCACCAGGGCCGCGCCCGCCCGCCGCAGCCCGGCCGCCGTCGCCAGGCCCGTGATCAGCACGGTGCAGGCGAGATCCGCCCACACCCAGTAGCCGTAGGGCCGGGTGCCGCCGACGCCCTGGTAGTAGCGGGTGACCAGCAGCCGGTACCCCTCCCACCAGTCGAACCCGGCGAGCGTGAACACCACCGGCACGACCGCCGCGCCCGCGAGCAGCAGGACGAGGACCAGCGGGCGCGCGCGCACCCGGCGCCGCTCCAGCAGCAGCACCGCCGCGCCGATCAGCGCGAACAGGGTGAGGCCGTAGGAGAGATAGCAGGTCAGTCCGTACAGCAGCCCGGCGCCCGCGGCCCACGCCACGGACCGGCCGGTGACCGCGAGCGCCAGCAGCGCCACCGACCAGGCGGCCACCGCCGCGAAGTACCCGTCCGCCGACGCGCCCACCCACACCGCCGCCGGGGCCGCCACCAGGAACGGCGCCGCCCGCCGGGCGAGCCGCTCGTCCGTGAGCGCGCGCAGCGCCACCAGCACCGCCACGCAGGCCGTCGAGCCGACCGTGATGCACCAGGCCCCCGCCCAGCCGCCGCCGCCCAGCCCGATCCGGTCCAGCAGGACGAACGTGACGGTGGCCGCCGGGGGATGCCCGGCGACATGGGCCGGCCAGGGCGCGGGGGAGCCGCTGACGATGTGGTGCGTGAAGTCGCGCAGCGTGGCCGGGATGTCGTGGAAGCGGCCGATGACGGTGAGGTACTCGTTGTGGGCGGTCAGCCGCCCCGCGACGCCCCGCCGCCAGCCGTCGATCAGCGCCAGCGACCACGTCCAGGCCAGCGCGGTGCCCCACGCCGCAGCGAGCAGCCCGCGCCACGGCAGTCGTACGGCGACGGAGGGGCCGTAGGCGACGACCGCGGCCGCCACCAGAACGGCCGCCGCCGTACCCGGACCCAGGTGCGGGTCCCAGTCGGCGAACAACGGCGGCCAGTGCACGAACAGGGTCCGCCGGGTGTCCTGGATGTGCCGGCCGACCAGCACGGCGACCAGGACGAGCAGGGCGGCGGCGAGCGCGGCGGCGAGATCCGCGCGCAGCCCGGCGTGGCGGGCGCGGCGCAGGTCGGGGGCGGCGCGGTGCAGATCGACGGTCACACCGGAACGCTAGATCGGCGAACGGCCCGGGCAGGGCTCCGGCGGGCGGACGTCAGCGTTTCGTCATGGGTCGCGGACGCTTTCCGGGGCCGGTCCCGGCCTACGGTCGGATCATGCGAGACGACGACCCACGGCCTGCCGACGACGACCCACGGCATGCCGACGGGGACCCGCGGCCCGTCCCTGGCCCCGAGGAGGCCGTCCCCGGCCCCGAGGAGAAGGAGGCCGCTCCCGCCCCCCGCCTGCCCACCTCCCCCGGCTTCTGGCGCAGCCCGGTGCGCGGCACCTGGTTCACGTCGGTGCTCGGGCTCGTGCTGCTCGTCGGCATCACCGTGCTCTTCGTGACCGGACTGGTGTCGTACGCCGCGTACAACCCGGATCTGTCCCCGGTCAACGACCAGACCCCGGACAAGGGCCTCCTCGGCTTCTACCTGTTCGCCTGGCCGACGAACCCGTACTGGCTGTACCGGTTCACCCAGGGTCTGCACGTCACCCTCGGCGTCGTCCTGATCCCGGTGCTGCTGGCCAAGCTGTGGTCGGTCGTGCCGAGGCTGTTCGCGCTGCCCCCGGCCCGCTCCCTCGCCCACGCCCTGGAGCGGCTCTCGCTGCTGCTCCTCGTCGGCGGCGGCCTGTTCGAATTCACCACCGGGGTGCTGAACGTCCAGCTCGACTACGTCTTCCCCGGCTCCTTCTACCCGCTGCACTTCTACGGCGCCTGGGTGTTCTTCGCCGCGTTCCTGGCGCACGCGGCCCTCAAGTTCCCGGCCGCGATGCGGGCC
Source organism: Streptomyces mangrovisoli (assembly GCF_000974985.2). Lineage (GTDB taxonomy): Bacteria > Actinomycetota > Actinomycetes > Streptomycetales > Streptomycetaceae > Streptomyces > Streptomyces mangrovisoli. The sequence continues at coordinate 155,558 of NZ_LAVA02000083.1, forward strand.
GTCCGCCGCCGGCGCGAGGAACCGGACGCGCTCGAGTCCCCTCGACCGGACGCACTCGAGTCCTCCCGACCGGACGCGCTCGAGTCCCCCCGACCGGCCCCGTCGACCGTCTCCCGGCGCGGCGCGCTCGGTTTCGTCGGCGGCGCCTCGCTGCTGCTGCTCCTCACGACCGCCGGGCAGTCCATCGGCGGGGCGCTGCGCCGTACGGCCCTGCTCGCGCCGCACGGCTGGGCCGACCCCGGCGGCGGACCGAACGGCTTCCAGATCAACAAGACGGCGAGCTACGCCGGGATCGACGCGACGGAGACCCAGGAGGAGGCGTGGCGGCTCGTCGTCGTCGGACGTGACGGCCGCACGGTCCGCCTCAGCCGATCCGACCTGCTCCAACGCCCCTTGCACAGCTCGGCGTTGCCGATCGCCTGCGTCGAGGGCTGGTCCACCGCCGATCAGTGGTGGCGCGGTGTGCGGCTGCGCGACCTCGCGGCGCTCGTGGGCTACGACGGCGACTCGCCCGACGCCTTCGTGGAGTCGCTCCAGCGGCACGGCGCCTTCCGGCACGCGGCCCTGCGCGCCAACCAGGTCGCCGATCCCCGCTCGTTGCTCGCCCTGTACGTCAACGGCGAGGCGCTGTCCGCCGACCACGGCTACCCGGCGCGCGTCATCGTGCCCGCCGCCCCCGGTGTCCTCAACACCAAGTGGGTGGCCCGGATCACGTTCGGAGACCTGTGATGCGCCGCCGCCCCCGCCGCCCCCGCCGCCTGCCGCCCCTCGGCAGCCCGTTCGAACTCCTGCTGCTGGCGTGTTCGTTCGCGCTCGCCGCGTACGCCGGGGCGCGGCTGTTCGCCGACGACTGGACGGCCGTCGCGCTGTGGCTGGTCGGCGCGGCCCTCGTGCACGACCTGGTGCTGCTGCCGCTGTACGCGGCGGCGGACCGGGTGCTCGCGCGCGGCCTCGACGCCGCCGGGCGGCGGGAGTGGACGATGTACGTCCGTGTCCCCGCCGCCCTCTCCGGCCTGCTACTGCTCGTCTGGTTCCCGCTGATCGGCGGGACGGTGGACCGGCGTTATCGGTCGGCGACCGGTCTCGCGGCGGACGGCTTCCTCACCCGCTGGCTGCTGATCACGGCCGTACTCTTCGGCGGTTCCGCGCTGTTGCTGTGGCTGAGGGTGCGCAGGGCGAGGAAGCTGCGGCCGCCCGCCGTCCACTGACCGGCCCGTCGCCAGCCCCGCGCGCAGCGCAGCAGGGCCGGGGTGCCGAGCCGGGCCCACGGGAAGCAACCGCCGTTTCCCGCCGGGCCGTCGGACAGATCGACGACCTGGACCCGGACCCGTTCGTCGATGTCGGCCGGCGCGGTCTCCGCGATCAGCACCCCGCCGGGTCGCAGGAGTTGAGCGACCCGGCGCAGCAGGGCCGCCGGATCGCCGCCGATGCCGACGTTGCCGTCCATGAGCAGCGCGGTGTCCCAGCGTCCCTCGCCGGGCAGCGGCTCGAACACCGAGCGCCGCAGCGCCTGCCCGCCGAGCCCCACCGTGTGGTCGACGGCGGCCGCACTGACGTCGACGCCGAGGACGGTGGCGCCGCGGGCGGCCAGTTCGGCGACCAGCCGGCCGGGACCGCAGCCGATGTCGAGCACGGCGCCCTCGCACCGGTCCAGCACCGTGCGGTCGATCCGGTCGGCCCGCGCGCACCAGCGCTCGACCTCCAGCGGCAGCAGCCAGCCGTCGGCGCGGCGCAGGAACAGCGGCCCGCGCCCGGCGCGCAGGGCGGCCGCGTAGGGGTCGGCACCGGCCCAGGCGACGGCCGGCGGGGCGCTCATCGAGCCACCCGGGCGGGGGCGGCGAGCGCCGTCCCGCCGGGGGCGTCGAGGGCTGCCCCGCCGGGGGCTTCCAGGACCCTCCCCCCGTGCGGGGCGCAACGGTCGAGCCGGTCGACCCGGTCGACCCGGTCGACCCGGTCGACCCGTTCGAGCCGGGCCAGCCGGGCCGCGAACCGGCCGTGCGGGGCGAGGGCCGCGACCGCGGCCGCGTCCTCCGCGGTGTCCACGTCCCGCAGGGTCGGCAGGTCACGCACGCGCAGTCCCGCCTCGACCAGTCGCCCGCGCTGGACCGCGCCGGTGTGCGGCGTGGACATCGGCACCCCGCGCAGCAGTGCGGGGTCGGGTTCGGCCAGTCCCAGCGCCCAGAAGCCGCCGTCCTCCGCCGCCCCGAACCACGCGTCGGCGCTCGCGGGATCAACGTCGAGCAGCCGCGGTGTGACCTGCGGGGTGTCCATGCCGATGAGCAGGGCGGGGCCCGTGCAGGCGGCGAAGGCGTGGGCGAGGCGTTCGTCCAGGCCGCCCGCGCACTGCGCAAGGACGTCGAAGCCGGACGGCAGCCACGGTCCCGGTGTCCCGTCGAGGACGAGGACCCGTCGTGCGGCGGGCGCGGCGGCCACGGCCAGCAGCGTGTCGGCGAGCGCGGCCTCGGCGAGCTCGGCGGCCTCGGCGGGCGTGAACGGCGGGGTCAGCCGCGTCTTGACCCGGCCCGGCAGTGGCTCCTTGGCGATGACGAGCAGGGTGGGCAGTCCGCTCACCGTGCGGACCTCCCGGCGGTCTCGGCGACGGCCCGGGGCTCCGCGCCGCTCGGCGGTTCCGCGAGGACGCGGCTCATGTCCCGTACCGCCTGCCAGGTCCCGCGCCAGGTGCCCGTCACCTTCGAGGCGCCCGTGCGCGGCAGGTACGGCACGTCGTGCTCGGTGATCCGCCAGCCGGCGTCGGCGGCGCGCACCACCATCTGGAGCGGGTAGCCGCTGCGCCGGTCGTCCAGGCCGAGCGCGAGCAGCGGCTCGCGGCGGGCGGCGCGCAGCGGTCCGAGGTCGCGCAGCCGCAGCCCGGTACGGCGGCGCAGCAGCCGCGCGAGCGCCAGGTTGCCCGCCCGCGCGTGCGTCGGCCATGAACCCCGGCCCTGCGGCCGCCGCCGCCCGAGCACCAGATCGGCCGTACCGCCGCGCACCTCGTCCACGAAGGGCACGAGGAGCGCGGGGTCGAGGGAGGCGTCGCAGTCGCAGAAGCAGACGATCTCGGCGCGGGCCGCGGTCAGCCCGGCGTGGCACGCGGCGCCGAAGCCGCGGCGCGGCTCGTGCACGACGGTCGCGCCGAGCGAGCGGGCGATCCCCGCCGATCCGTCGGTCGAGCCGTTGTCGACGACGACGGCCCGCCAGCCCGCCGGGATCCGTGCCAGCACCCAGGGCAGGGCGGCGGCCTCGTCGAGACAGGGAAGCACCACGTCGACGTCGGCGGGTTCTGAGGGTGATGAGGTGGTCACGGCATTCACCCTACGAACGCGAACCGGACATATCGGGCAGTGGCTCCTTACGAAACACGGACGTCGCGGCCGGGACGTGGCCTGAGGTGCGACGCCCGCGACCGGCTGGTGCGAGGCTGGGGACATGCAGCAGCCGCACGCAGCGATGGGGGCGAGAGCCATGGACGGGACCGGAACCAGGACCGGAACGGGAACCGGAACCGGGGCTCAGACCCGGGCCGGAACCGGGGCCGAGACCGGAACCGGGGCCGGGACCGGGGCCGGAATTGGAATCGGTGCCGGGACCGAGACCGGGGCCGCCGGACCGACGCCGCCCGTCGCCCCCGACGCCGCCCGCGTCCTCGTGGTCGACGACGATCCGACCGTCGCGGAGGTCGTGGCCGGCTACCTCGGCCGCGCGGGCTTTGTCGTGGACCGCGCCGACGACGGGCCCACGGCGCTCACCCGGGCCGCCGCGCACTGGCCCGACCTGGTCGTCCTCGACCTGATGCTGCCCGGCATGGACGGCCTGGAGGTCTGCCGGCGGCTGCGCGAACGCGCCCCCGTTCCCGTGGTGATACTCACCGCCCGCGGCGACGAGGACGACCGCATCCTCGGGCTCGAGATCGGCGCCGACGACTATGTGACCAAGCCGTTCAGCCCCCGCGAACTCGTGCTGCGGGTCGGCTCGGTGCTCCGCCGCACCCGCCCCGGCACGGGCACCCGACCCCTGGCCGCGGCCGGCCTCGCCGTCGATCCGGCGGCCCGCCGCGCCACCAAGAACGGCGGCGAACTCGCGCTCACCCTGCGCGAGTTCGACCTGCTCGCCTTCTTCCTGCGGCACCCCGGACAGGCGTACAGCCGGGAGGACCTGATGCGCGAGGTGTGGGGCTGGGACTTCGGCGACCTGTCGACCGTGACCGTCCATGTGCGGCGGCTGCGCGGCAAGGTCGAGGACGACCCGGCCCGCCCGCGCCTGATCCAGACCGTGTGGGGTGTCGGCTACCGCTTCGAACCGGCGGGTGAGTGACGGTGCGGGACTTCCTTCTCATCGCCCTGTACGCCTTCGCGGGCGCCGCCGTCACGGGCCTGGCCGGGGCGGCGCTGCTGCGCGTGCTCCGGCGCCGCTCGCTCATCGCGTCCGTCACCGTGGTCGCCGCGGTCGGCGTGGTGGGCGTGCTCGCGGGCACCCTCGCGGTCGCCTGGGCGATGTTCCTGTCGTCGCACGACCTGACCGTGGTGACCACGGTCGTTGCCATGGCGGCCGTCGTGTCGCTGGCGACCGCGCTCCTGCTGGGCCGCTGGGTGGTGGCGCGCAGCCATGAACTCGCCCTCGCGGCCCGCTCGTTCGGCGAGGCCGGGGACTATGCCGCGCCCGGCGTGCCAGCGACCGCCGAACTGGAGGCGGTCAGCCGGGAACTGGCGGCCACCAGCGCCCGGCTCGCCGAATCCCGGGAACGGGAGCGGGCGTTGGAGTCCTCGCGGCGCGACCTCGTCGCCTGGATCTCGCACGACCTGCGGACCCCCCTGGCCGGGCTGCGCGCCATGTCGGAAGCGCTGGAGGACGGGGTCGCCCCCGACCCCGGGCGCTACCTCACCCAGATGCGCACCGAGGTCGACCGGCTCAACGGCATGGTCGGCGACCTCTTCGAACTCTCCCGCATCCACGCGGGCACCCTCCCGCTGACGATGTCCCGGATCTCGCTCTACGACCTGATCGGCGACGCCCTCGCGGGGGCGGACCCGCTGGCCCGCGCGCACGGGGTGCGCCTGGTCGGGGACCGGGTGGAGGCGGTGCCGGTCGAGGTGGACGGCAAGGAGATGAGCCGCGTCCTGGGCAACCTGCTGGTCAACGCCATCCGCCGGACGCCCGCCGACGGCACCGTCGCCGTCGCCGCCGAGCGCGGGACGGGCGGGGTGGTGCTGTCGGTGACGGACGGCTGCGGCGGCATCCCCGAGGAGGACCTGCCCCGGGTCTTCGACACCGGCTGGCGCGGCACCCACGCCCGCACGCCGCCGGCCGGGGCCGGGCTCGGCCTCGCCATCGTCCGGGGGATCGTCGAGGCCCACCAGGGGCGGGCCACCGTCCAGAACATCCCGGGCGGCTGCCGCTTCGAGGTGACCCTGCCGACGGTGCCGTGACTCCGGCCCACGGACGGCGGAGAGAGCCTCCCCTGCCCGCGCCGTGGCCGGGGCGCGCCGCCCCCGCCGCGCCGACGGTCCCGTGAGCCTGCCCGGCCGACGGCACCGCGTCCCCGCCTAGCCGGCTTCCCGCGGGGCGCCGTACGAGAACGAGTACCCCGTGAAGTCGGCGAGCCGGACATAGCCGATGCGCTGGTAGAGGGCGTTGCTGGTCGGGTTCGCCGGGTCGGTGTGCAGGACGACCTCCCGCGCGCCCGCGGCCAGCGCGGCGCGGCTCACCTCGGCCGTCGCGGCGCCCGCGTAGCCGCGGCCCCTCAACCGCGCCGGGGTGTAGACGGGATCCACCCGGACCATGCCGCCGACGACCGAGGTCGCGGCCGCCATGGAGAGGGGAGTGCCGTCCGCCGACTCCCAGAAGGTGAACTGCCGGTCGCCGAAGCGCGAGTCGGCCCACCGGCCGGCGTCGATCAGGTCGATGGACGGCTGTTCCCCGACCACCACACTGAACTCACGGCACCAGCGCACGACGTGATCGTGGTCCGACGCGCCCGCGACGCGACCCCGGCCCTCCGGGTACGGCCGCGGTGGGGTGAGCGTGCCCAGCCGGTAGAGGTGGGTCCGCCAGGTGGGGGCCGGTGCCGCGCCCGTGTGCCGCTGCCACGCCCGTGCGAACGCCGTGGCGGTGTCGTGGTCCGCGAAGACGCCGGAGGGGGAGTGGCCGAGCCCGGCCAGGCGGGCGGCCAGGGTGTCGGCCTGCCCGTCGCCGAGGGGGGTGATCCACAGGGATCCGCGCGTCCTGCGGTAGAAGACGGCCGTGATCCCGTCGCCGGACTCCAGCCGCCCGAAGAGCGCGGCCTCGGCACCCTCGGCACCGCGGGTCCGCCGCCGCTCGATCTCCGTCAACGGCATGTTGTGCAGCGCGGGCCGCGACCGCAGGAATTCCCCGGCCCGAGCGTGGAAGTCGTCGAGGTCCCCGGTGAGTCGCCAGTCGTCCACAAGCATGGTTCATGATCCCGTACGGGGCCGCGTCGGGGACCCCGCTTTCCAGCCACCGGCTCACCGGTCCGCCGCGAACTCCCGCATCCCCTCGGCGAATCCGACCTCCGGCTTCCAGCCCAGCTCGGCCCGCAGCCGTGCGGAGTCCGCCGTGATGTGGCGCACGTCGCCGAGCCTGTACTGACTGGTGACGACGGGCGCGGGCCCGCCGTGCGCGTCGGCCAGCGCGCGGGCCATCTCCCCGACGGTGTGCGGCTCCCCGCTGCCGGTGTTGAGGACGGTGAGCGCACCCGCCGCCGAACTCGCCTCCAGCGCCGCCAGGTTGGCCGCCGCGACGTCTCGCACGTGCACGAAGTCCCGCCGCTGCCGCCCGTCCTCGAAGACGCGGGGCGCCTCGCCGCGGGCGAGCGCGGAGCGGAAGAAGGAGGCGACCCCGGCGTACGGGGTGTCGCGGGGCATCCGGGGGCCGTACACGTTGTGGTAGCGCAGCGACAGCGCCGACCCGCCCGTGCACCGCGCCCAGGCGGCGGCCAGGTGCTCCTGGGCCAGTTTGGTGGTGGCGTACACGTTGCGCGGGTCGACGGGGGCGTCCTCGTCGACGAGTCCGGGCAGCAGCTCGGCGCCGCACCGCGGGCAGACCGGCTCGAACCGGCCCGCCTCCAGGTCCCCGACGGCGCGCGGTCCCGGACGTACGACGCCATCGCGGGGGCACGCATACCGCCCCTCGCCGTACACGACCATCGACCCGGCCAGCACCAGGCGCTCCACACCCGCCTCGGCCATCGCGGCGAGCAGCACGGCGGTGCCGAAGTCGTTGCGCCGCACGTACTCCGGCGCGTCCTCGAACCCGGTGCCGAGACCCACCATCGCGGCCTGGTGGCAGACGGCGTCCACGCCCCGCAGCGCCCGCGCCACCGCCGCCGTGTCGCACACGTCGGAGGCCGGATCCCGCCGTACGTCGAACACGACGGGCTCGTGCCCGCGCGCCGCCAGCGCCTCCACGACATGGGACCCGATGAACCCGGCACCGCCGGTGACCAGTACACGCATACGACCACGCTAGGGGCCCGGCGGCGGGGGGTCCCGTCCCCACGCCCGCACGTCACGACTCCGTAAGGCGGACGCCCGGCGGTCGCCCTCGCGGCCGCGAGCGTCGATCCCCCGGTCGCCGCCGACTTCGGCAAGGTCATCCGAGGAGTAGCCGCACCCGCCACCCCGCCGCGCCCGGGCATCCTCCGTCAAGCCTTCGGCCCAGCCCCGCGCGCGCTCGCGGGGCCGGACTGGTGAGCTGACCGGAGTGCCCGGGGCCGTCCGGTCGGCCGCCGGGACGGCATCGAGGAGGAGTCCGTGCCGGAGACGACGACGTCGTACGCCGACCTGCGAGCCCTGGTGATCAACTGCACGCTGAAGCGCTCCCCGGAACGCAGCCACACCCAGGGCCTGATCGACCTCAGCGCCGGGATCATGGAACGGCAGGGCGTCGCCGTCGAGGTGGTGCGCGCGGTCGACCTCGACCTCGCGACCGGCGTCTGGCCGGACATGACCGTGCACGGGTGGGAGACCGACGACTGGCCGGTCGTCTACGCGCAGGTGATGGCCGCCGACATCCTGACGCTGGCCGGTCCGGTGTGGCTGGGAGACAACTCGTCCGTCATGAAGAAGGTGATCGAGCGGCTGTACGCGTGCTCGTCGATCCTCAACGAGCACGGACAGTACGCCTATTACGGCCGGGTCGGCGGCTGTCTGATCACGGGCAACGAGGACGGCGCCAAGCACTGCGCGATGAACGTGCTCTACAGCCTCCAGCACCTCGGCTACACCGTCCCGCCGCAGGCCGACGCCGGATGGGTCGGCGAGGCGGGCCCCGGCCCCTCCTATCTCGACGAGGGCTCCGGCGGCCGCGAGAACGACTTCACCAACCGCAACACGACGTTCATGACCTGGAACCAGCTCCATCTGGCCCGGATGCTCAAGGACGCCGGCGGCATCCCGGCCCACGGCAACCAGCGCTCCGAATGGGACGCGGGCTGCCGCTTCGACTTCGAGAACCCCGAACACCGCTGAGGACGCCGGGAGGTTGAGCATGACGACGACCCAGGACCCGGCCGGGACAGCGGCCGAGGGGCGCCGCGGCGCCCTGAAGATCGTCGTGGCGCTGGGGCTGGTGCTGATCGCCCAGGCGCTGCTCGCGCTGAACCTGGTGAGCGCTCAACAGCTGCTGGTGCCGCGGAACATGCCGTTCGGCGTGACCGGCCCGCCCTCGCCCGTCGTCGCCGAGGTCGCCTCGAAGGCCGGCCTCACCCTGACCTCGTACCCGAGCCAGTCGGCCCTGGAGCACGCGGCCGAACAAGGCGATCTGTACGGCGGTTACGTCAGCGGCGGCACGACCCACACCCTGGTCCTGGTCCCCTCGAAGAGCTTCTTCGCCCAGACCGAGCTGGAGCCCGCCTTTCTCCTGGCGGCGCACAAGCTGGGCGAGAAGGTCACCGTCCACGAGATCGCACCGCTGACCTCCAACGACACCGTCGGCGCCGTGACCTCGCTGCTCCTGCTGCCGCTGCTGATCGGCGGCTACCTGGCCGCCGTGTTCGTCTACAAGGCGGCCCACGGCGTCGCCGCCGCGCCCTGGCGTGCGGCCATCCTGATCGGATACGCCCTGGTCGGCGCGGTGCTCACCGACCTGATCGCCGGACTGGCCATCGGGGCCTACGCGAGCAGCCACTTCTGGCCGCTGCTGCCCTGCTTCTGGCTCGTCACCGCGGCCGTGGCGCTCGCCGCCGCGGCGGTACAGGCGGTCGTCGGCAGGATGGGCACCCTGCTCGTGGCGGTGCTCTTCATCGTCGTCGGCGGTCCGCCGGCCGGCGGCCTCGGCACCTACCTGCTGCCGGTCTACTGGCGCAACATCGGCGTGGTCCTCCCGCCGCAGAACGCCGTCACGCTGATCAACCACGTGCTCTACTTCGGCGGCAACAACATCACCACCCCGATCGTCGTCCTGCTCCTGTACACCGCCGCCGGGACGGCCGTCATCGCCTGGTTCGGACGCATCCGCCCGGCCCTGCGCGCCGGCCACCGGACCGGCGGCGCGCCGGACCCGGCGGGAGCGGAGGCGGGGGCCGCCGAGGCCACCCCCACGAGTCTTCCTGGCAGCCGCCGCTCCTGGGTCGCGCTGCTCGTCGCACTCGGCGTCTGCGCCGTCATGCAGTCCCTGTTCGCGACCACGTACATGAGCGCCTCGCACGCCCCGAAGGCGACGAACCTGCCGTTCGGCGCGGTCGGTTCGTCACCCGTGCTGGACGCGGCCGAGAAGAAGATCTCCCTCAAGGTCACGCAGTACCCGGACGAGGCGGCGGCCAAGACCGCGATGAACGAGGCCCGTGTCTTCGGCGCGCTCGTCACCTCGGGCGACTCGACGACGCTGATCGTGGTGCCGTCGATGAGCGACCTCGCGCCGCTGGACCTCGCGGTGCGCTTCGAGGAGGCGGCCAAGGCCACCGGCCACAAACTGACCGTGCAGCAGTACGCCCCGACCCCGCTGGCCGCCAAGGACCCCTTCGGACTGGTCCAGAGCCTGATGCTGGTGCCGCTGATCATCGGCGGATACATGAGCTCGACCCTGCTCCTGGCCGCGACCGGCCGCGCGGCCGGCCGCTGGCGCGCCGCCCAGCTCGCCGGCTTCGCGATCGTGAGCGGCCTGGTCGTCGACCTGGTCGTCTGCTACTGGCTGCAAGGGTTCCCCAGCGACAAGTTCTGGATCGTCTGGCCGGTCTGCTCGCTGCTGGTCGCGGTGGTCGCCTTCGTCGCGGCGGTGCTGCAGAAGGTGCTCGGGCCGGCGGGCACCCTGCTGACGGTCGTCGCGATGGTCCTGTTCGGCAATCCGTCGTCGGGCGGTGCGAGCGGGGTGCCGTATCTGCCCGCCTTCTGGCGTGACATCGGCCCCTACCTGCCGCCGCGCAACGGCTATCTCCTGCTGCACCGCGTGATCTACTTCGACGGCCACGGTACGGGTGAGGCGCTGACCAACCTGCTCATCTACCTGGGCGCCGCGCTGGCCGTACTCGTCGTTCTCGACCTGCGCCGTCCCGAGGCGACGGTCCCCGTCGACGCGACGGAGGCGGCGGCGGTGTCGGTCCCCATCGGCGCGGTGCCGTAGCGCCTGGACGGCTGGTCTCGCTCCCCCTCCTGCAGGCGCATGCTTCGTCTGCGGGTCGGTGGTGGCTGGTCGCGCAGTTCCCCGCGCCCCTCAGGGGCGCGGGGAACTGCGCGAAGGGGCCCCACCGGCCCGCAGGGGATGCACGCGGCCAAGCGCCCCCGAAAGGGCGAAGGGGCCCCGCCGGGCCGCGGACGGCCGCTGACCGTCACGGGCGGACGCCCGGCCGGGGGGCCCGGTCGGGCGTCCGTTCGGGCAGGCGGCCTCAGCCCAGCAGCGCGATGATCGCGTCGGTCGTGTCCGTCTCGCCCAGCCGCGGGAAGATCCGCTCGATGCTGTTGGCGTGGGCCTCGGCCGACATGTCCGTGACCGCGTCCGTCGCGACGGTCACGTGATAGCCGTGCTCGTGGGCCGCACGGGCGGTCGACTCGACGCCGATGCTCGTCGCGATGCCCGCCAGCACCACCTGGGTGACCCCGCGGCGGCGCAGCTCCAGATCGAGGTTGGTGCCGTAGAACGCACCCCACTGCTGCTTGCTGACGGTGACGTCGCTCGGCTGCTGCTGCAGCTCGGGCACCAACCGGGCCCAGTCCGCGGGGATCTCGCCGCCGCCGGCCGCGCCCTCGGTGCGGCCCGGCGCGCCGCCGGTCACGTTCACCAGGACGACCGGCAGGCCCTTGGCGCGGAATGCCTCGGCGAGCCGTGCGCCCTGCTTGACGATGTCGTCGGCGGAGTGCGCGGTCGGCAGGGCGACGATGCCGTTCTGGAGGTCGACGAGGACGAGGGCGGTACGGGGGTCAAGTGCCGTTGCGGGCATGATGCGTTGCCTTTCGAAGGGGGTGATGCGCGGCCTGATGGGTCCGGCCGTGCGGTTCTGTGGGGGTCGAGGTGCGCCGGTCAGCCGCGGCGGACACGGAGTGCGCGGTCGGCGGCCGTCAGGACGAGCAGCGCGAGGCTGAGCACGCCCACGACGGCGGCCAGGTCGTGCAGTCCGGCGTCGGTGGCCCGGTCGCCGTAGAAGAGACCGATCAGGCTGGCGGCGGTGATGGCGCCGAGGTACTGCGCGGTCCGCTGGAGGCCCGCCGCGGAACCCATGCCGCCGGCCGGCGCCTGGGCGTAGACCGCGGCCTGGTTGGCGGTGGAGATCAGCCCCTGCGGCAGTCCGAACAGTACGGCGCCCAGCAGGAGCAGGGCCGTCGACGTGTGATGCCCGGTGAGCAGCAGGACGGCGCTGCCCGCGACCAGCAGCGCGGCGGCGGCGATCAGCGGTGCCCGGATGCCCCGGGTGCGGGCGCCGAGCAGGGAGCACACGGCCGCCGCGACCGACATCGGCAGCATGATCAGGCCCGCCGTGAACGCGCTCATGCCGTGCGCGTCCTCCAGCCACTGGGCGTAGCCGTACATCACGCAGTAGACGACGAGGTAGGCCACGCCGTGCCGGAGATACGTGGTCGTCAGGGCGCGGTTGCGGGTCAGCATGGCGAGGTCGACGAAGGGGGAGGGGCGGCGCAGTTCCCACCGCACCAGGGCGGCGCCGAGGACGGCGACCAGCGGCAGCAACCACCAGTGGGGTCGGTCCAGTTGGAGCAGGAACAGCATCGCGGTGACGAGCGTGCCGGTGAACAGGGCGAGGCCCACGGGGTCCAGGGAGGCCGAGCGGGCACGGTGCCCGGGTGCGCTGCCGGCGGCGGACGGGTCCGCTGCCGGAGCACCGTCCGTGGCCGATCCGCCGCCCGGCCTCGGAGCGGTGTCCACGGCCGGCTTGCCGCCCGGCAGCCACAGCGCCGCGAGGACGAGGGTCACGGCGGCCAGCGGGATGTTCACCGCGAAGATCGCACGCCAGCCGAGTGTGGCCGCCAGCAGACCGCCGAGCACGGGTCCCACGGCCGCGCTGGACAGCCCGGCCAGCGACAGCAGGCCGAGAACCGTCCGCGGGGTCTCCCGGCCCAGCCGCCTGGATTCGGCGCGGAGCATCGCCATCGCCGACGGGTACGCCGCCGATGTGCCGAAGCCCAGCAGGACGCGGGAGGCGATGAGCCACCCCAGCTGCGGTACGAACGTGCCGACCAGACCGGCGGCGCCGACCAGCACCAGCCCCGCCATGAAGACCCGGCGCGGTCCGAAGAGGTCCGCGAGCCGGCCCATGGCCGGCTGGCCGATGGCGCTCGCCAGATACAGGCAGGCCACCAGCCACGCCGTCTGGGCCGCGCCGACGTGCAGATCGGTGCCGATGGACGCGAGCGCGGTGGCGATCATCGTGGAGTTGATCGGATTGAGCACCGAGCCGAGCAGCAGCGGCGTGATCAGGCGCGGCCCGAAGCCCGCGTCCGACCGGACGGAGCCCCCGTCGAGGGGCTGCCCGGCCGCCGCGGTACGGGCTGAGGACGTTCCGGGTATCACGCCTGGGCCAGCCGCTTCAGCAGGTCGATCGCCTGGTCGAGCAGGCGCTGTTCCGCTCCGTCGAGCCGGGCGGTGATGGCGTCCGCGAGCCAGGTCTCCTTGGCCTGGCGCAGCGCCACGAGCCGGTCGCGGCCCGCGGCGGTGAGCGAGAAGACGACCTGGCGCCCGTCGGTCGGATGCGGCGTGCGCTCGACGAGCCCCGCCTCCTCCAGCACGCCGACCGTGGCCCGCATGGACTGCGGGCGTACGTGCTCGGCGCGGGCGAGTGCGGCCGTCGTGGCCGGGCCCTCGGCGAGACGGCTCAGCGCTATGCGCTGCGACGGGGTGAGGGCGCCTTCGGTGGAAGCGGCCCGCATCCGGCGGTTGAGCAGCGAGACGACGGCCATCAGCTCCTCCGCCGACCGGGACCGGTCAGGAGTGTTCATGTCGTCCACCGTAGAATTTCAACAGGCAAACTTGCAAGTTTGGCTGTCATATGTGGCGTGTCGCACCCTCGCGACCCTCCCGGATCCGGGCCGGCCACCCGCCCAAGACGCGGTATCCAGGCAGGTCAGGCGGCTGTAAGGGGCCCGTCCGGCACCCCCGGCGGCATGTTGAACGGCGTCACCACCTGGATCGCCGACGGCAGCACCGGCCCGACGTCCGGCAGCGCGTGGTGCGCCCGCATCACGATCTGGCAGGCGCGCCGCATGTCCTGGCGCAGATCGTGGTGGAGGACCGCGGACAGGCGCCGCTCGCGCAGCAGCCGCGTGTTGTCGTGATCGAGGTCGTGGGCGATGAACACGGCGCACTCCCGCCCGAGCGCGTCGAAGGCGTCGAGGGTGGCGACGTTGCCGCCACCCGCGGAGTAGACGGCGACGATGTCCGCGTCGCGCCGGAGGGCGGCGAGGACGAGTTCGCGCTGGGTGGCGTCCAGCCCGTCGCTGTCGGTGACCTCCACCAGCGTGCGTCCGGGGCGGGCCTGGCGCATGGCGCTGCGGAAGCCCATGTCGCGCTCCTCCTCGCCGCGGAACGAGCCGCGGCTGATGGTGGTCAGCACATGGCCCGGCCGGTCGCCCAGCCACTGCGCGAGCAGATAGGCGGCGGTGGCACCCGCCGCGCGGTTGTCGATGCCGACGTACGCCAGCCGGGCGCTGTGCGGCACATCGGTGACCAGGGTGACCACGGGAATCCCGGCCGCGGCCAGCCGTCCGACCGCCGCCGCGATCTCGGGCACGTCGGGCGCCTTGAGGATCACGCCCTGCGTCCCCCGCGCGGCGATCCTGCCCAGCGCGTCGACCAGGTCGCCGGGCGGACAGGCCTCGCGGAAGTGGAAGCGCGAGCGGACCACGGCGGGATGCAGGGAGGGCAGCTCGGCCTCCAGCGCCTCGCGCACGGCGGTGGAGAACCGCTCCGGCGACTGCATCACGATGTCGATCATGAAGGTGCGGCCCCCGATGCGGACCTGGGTCCGCTGGCGGTCCAGGTCCTTGATGGCCTGGTGCACCTCTCGGACGGTGCTGTCCCGCACATTGCCCCGCTCGTTGAGCACGCGGTCCACGGTGGCCGTGCTCAACCCCGCCTGACGTGCGATTTCCCTGATCGGGTAGGGGTGTCTCATGGCTGTCTCACGGCGCTGGTCCCGAGGTCCTGAGCGGCGGTCGTGATGGCTTTTTGATGGATCCACCGGCATTGAATGATGGATGCGGGTTCTCAAGACTGGCAGAGACACGCGGACTGCGAAAGGACCCCGGATGTCTTCCGTCACCGAGCGAGCGCGGACCTGGCCGACCGAGGCGGACTGCGATCTCGAAGCGTTCACCTCCCTCGCGGAGCAGGTCACGGACCCCGCCGACCACCCCTCGGCCGAGCGGATCGAACAGAACGTCCCGCTCTACGACAGCGGGCGTCTGCGCTCGCTCGCGACCGACGCGGACGCCCGCCGCGCCCTCCAGGGCGAGCTGACCCGGGCGCTCCTCGACGGCCCCGGGATCGTCGTGCTGAAGCGCGCGTTCCCCGACGCGGCCGCCGTGGACGCCATGTCCGACGTCTTCCGCGTCCTGATCGAGGAGGAGAGGGCGAGCGGCGCCGCCCGCGGCGACCACTTCGCCGCGCCCGGCGCCAACGACCGCGTCTGGAACGCCCTGGACAAGGTGGCCCTGCGCGCGCCGGAGACGTTCGCCGACTACTACGCCAACGACCTGCTGGCCCTGGTCGCCGAGGCCTGGCTCGGCCCGGCCTACCAGGTCACCTCCCAGGTCAACGTGGTCAACCCGGGTGGCGCGGCACAGCGCCCGCACCGCGACTACCACCTCGGCTTCCTCGGCCAGGAGCAGGCCGCCGCCTATCCCGCGCACGTCCACCGGCTCTCCCCGGTCCTCACCCTCCAGGGCGCGGTCGCCCACTGCGACATGCCCGTGGAGTCCGGCCCGACGCTCTATCTCCCGCACACCCAGAAGTACGAGCCCGGTTACCTCGCCTGGCGACTGCCGCGTTTCGTCGAGTACTTCGACGCCCACCATGTCCAACTCCCGCTGGAGAAAGGGGACGCGGTCTTCTTCAACCCCGCGCTCTTCCACGCCGCCGGGCACAACCGCTCGGCCGGCGTCCGGCGCATGGCCAACCTGCTCCAGATCTCCTCGGCTTTCGGACGCGCCATGGAGAGCGTCGACCGCGAGGCGATGGCGAACGCCGTCTTCCCGGTGCTGCTGCGGCGCAAGTCCGAGGGCGCCGAACGGGAATGGCTGCATCGCGTGGTCGCCGCGACCGCGGAGGGGTACCCCTTCCCGACCGACCTGGACCGCGACCCGCCGATCGACGGCCTCGCGCCCGCCTCCCAGGCGGACACCGTGCGCAGGGCGGTCGACGAGGGCTGGGACCCCGGCCGGCTCCGTCACGAACTGCGCGTCGCGGCCCGGCGGCGACGGGGCTGAGGCGCGCTGTCCCCGTGCCGCCCGGGGTTCATCAGTGATGGGCGGTCATGTGGGCCAGTGTCTGGGCGGCGCTGTCCGGGGCGAAGGCGCCGTCGATCCCCTCGGCGGCTCCCTCGGCGGCCTCGGCGGAGCGCGGCAGCAGGACCTTCTCGTAGGCGAGGACGGCCTGGTCGACGCCGGGATGGTCGACCAGAGCACGGGCGAGGTCGGCGCCGTCGCGCATGGCGAGGTTGGCGCCCATGCCGGAGAACGGCGACATGAGGTGGGCGGCGTCGCCGAGGAGGGTGAGGCCGGGCGTGTGCGGCCACGTGTGCGGCACCGGCAGGGCGTACAGCGGGCGGTTGACATAGCCGCTGTCCGTGTCGGTGATGAAGCCCAGCAGGTCGGGGCTCCAGCCGGTGAACCTGTCCAACAGGGCGTCCCGCACGGCGGCTTGGTCGGCGAGGTCGACGCCCGCGCTCCGGTGCCAGTCCTCGTCCACGCGCATGCCGACGTAGGTGCGGATGTGCCCGCCGCTGTTGCGCTGGGCGACGAAGCCGAGGTTGTCGTCCAGGGCCAGCATGGTCCCGGCACCGGTGAGCCGCGCGAGCCGCGGGTGGCGGGCGTCGGCCGAGTCGAGACCCGTCTCGACGAAGGTGACGCCGGTGTACACGGGCCGGGCGTCGGACAGCAGCCGGCGGACCGTGGACCAGGCACCGTCGGCGCCGATGACGAGGTCGGCGTCGGTGGTCGTGCCGTCGGCGAAGTGCAGCCGGTGGACGCCGGGTTCGAGGGGCTCGACGTGCGTGACCTTGCGGCCCCAGCGCACGGTGCCGGGTTCGAGGGAGTCGAGGAGCAGCCGGCGCAACTGGCCGCGGTCGATCTCGGGGTTGCCCTCGGAGGGCGCGTCCCCGGAAGAGGTGCCTGCGCGAGAGGTGTCCTCCGAGGAGCCGCCCGCCGCGCCGTCGTCCTCGGGCGGTACGGCGTCGAACAGTACGCGGCCGTCGCGCCCGACCAGACGCATCTGCTGGCCCTCGGGGCGGGCCAGGGCGAGGAAGTCGTCGAACAACCCGGCCGCGCGCAGCGCGAACTGCCCGGTGCCGGGGTGCATGTCGAGGGTGCCGCCCTGGTCCCGGGCGGTGGGGGAGGGGTCGAGGTCGTGGACGGTGACGGGGACGCCGTGGCGTTGCAGCACGCGGGCGCAGACGAGTCCGCCGGGACCAGCGCCGACGACGGCGATGCGGGGGGTGCGAGGGATGGTGGTCATGGGAGTGCTCCGTTCGTTGGCTGGGGTGGGAGGCGGCGGCTCAACGGGCCGCGTGAGCGCTCACGTTGTCGCCCCGCCCGGTCGCGGCCGCGGGCCCGGCCCTGCGCAGCGGGACCTCGACGACGAACAGCGAGGCGAGGAAGGCGAGTACGCACAGGACCGCCGCGACGAGGAAGATCTGCTGCGTGCCGTGCACGACACCGTCGAGGTAGGCGTGGTGCGCGGCGGCGGACAGCCCGCTCGAGCCCGAGGCGGCGCGGCCGCCGGGGACCCGCGCCTGCACGGCCCGCGCGAAGAGCGATCCGAACACCGCGACGCCGAGTGAACCGCCCAGCGTGCGGAAGAGGTTGACCGAACTCATGGCCGCGCCCATGTCGCGCATCGCCACGCTGTTCTGCGCGATCGTGGCCGCCATCTGGAGGGTGAAGCCGAGCCCGACGCCGACCAGTGCCATGTACGCGCAGGTGAGCGGTCGCGGCGTACCGGCGTCCATGGTGGCGAGCAGCCCGAGTCCGACGGCGAGCAACGCCGTGCCGGCCACGGGGAACGCCTTGTACCGGCCGGTGGCGGACATGACCTTGCCGGCGAAGGTGGAGACGATCACGACGGGGATCATCATGGGCAGCATCAGCAGCCCGGAGTTGCCGGCGGAGGCGCCCTGGACGGTCTGCTGGAACAGCGGCAGGTAGAGGCCCGCGCCGAACATGACCACACCTGCCGCGAGGATCATGGCGACCGCGAGTGGGTAGTTGCGGTGGCCGGTGAACACACTCAGCGGCAACACCGGCTCGGCGACGCGGCGTCCGACCGCGACGAACAGGCCGAGGCCGGCGATCGCGACGGCGCCGAGAGCGCCGATCTGCCAGGAGCCCCAGGCGTACGTGGTGCCCGCCCAGGTGGCGCCGAGCACGACCGCGCTGATGGAGACGGCCAGCAGGGCGATCCCGGCCCAGTCGAACCGCACCGGGACCCGGCGGGTGGGCACGTCCAGCGTCAGCCACAGCCACACCAGGGCGATCAGGCCGAGCGGCAGATTGATGTAGAAGGCCCAACGCCAGTCCCAGTGACCGGAGATGAACCCGCCCAGCAGCGGACCGCCGACCGTGCCGACCGCCATGACGGTGGCGGTCATGCCCTGGTACCCCGCGCTCACGCGGCGTCACGAGCGTGCCGATCAGCGCCAGGGCGCCCGCGCCGATGCCGCCGGCGCCGATGCCCTGGACGGCGCGGAACGCGATCAGCCCGGCCATGGACCCGGCCGCGCCGCACAGCGCGGAACCCGCGATGAACACGGCGATCGACGCGAGATAGACGGGCTTGCGGCCGACCAGGTCGCCGAGCTTGCCCCAGACGGGCGTGGTCACCGCGGTGACCAGGGTGTAGGCGGTGACGACCCACGCCATGCGGTCCAGGCCGCCGAGGTCGCCGACGATCGTGGGCATCGCGGTGCTCACGACCATGTTGTCGAGCATCGACAACAGCATCGCGAGCATCACGCCGAGCAGCACCCAGCGCACGTTCCTCGGCACGGCGGCCGGGCCGGGTGCGGGCGTCGAAGTCGTCGCGGACATGGCTGATCACTCCTTTCGGAGAGGAGAGAGGAAGGAAACGAGCGAGAAGGCGGAGGGCGGCGGGTCGGTGCCGGATGCCTCCGGTGCCGCGCCTCCAGAAAAGCACACTCGACCAATAAGTGCAACGACTCAACTTTTAGATCGAGGCAACCTTAAATCGGTGGAGACCGCGACTCGCGTCCCGCTAGAGTGCGCCGACTCCGGGGAGGCATGGATGCGGGCGAGTGAGCCGGGTGGCACGGGGTGGACGTACACCCTCACGTCGGACGAGGACGACAGCGACTGGGGCTTCGCCCAGGGGGCCGAGGGGTTCTTCACGCCGCTGCCCGGGGGCGAGGGCGATCGGCGGGTGCGTTTCGTGGGCTGTGCCCCGCAGGGCGCGCTGCTGCGCTCCCTCGATCACCTCGGCACACACCGCGCAACGGCCGGCAGCGCCTGGATCGGTCTCCTGGACGCCGAAGGCGCCAAGATGGGCACGTACTTCGTCAGCGACGTCCGGACCACCGAAGTCCGACCGTCGGCCTGCGGAGCAGATCTCCTCGACATCACGGCGACCTTGTGGTGCGACATGTCCCTGCCGGGGGCGGACCGGGTGTGGGACCTGATCGCCGCGGGGCGCCTGAACCGTACGGGCCTGTGGCACGCCATGGACGCCGACGGCCGCCGGGCGTGGCTGTCGGTCGCGTTGATGTCCCGCGGGTACCGGCGCCAGGGCGCGACGGCGCTTCCGCCGGGCCATGTGGTGACGTTGGACGGCCGTCACATCGTCGACGAGGACAGCTTCTACTGCGCGATCGGCGAGGCCGTCAACGGGCCTGGCGGATACTTCGGCTGGAATCTCGCCGCTCTGGACGACTGCCTGTGCGGGGGCTTCGGCACCGCGGGGCCGTTCACTCTCGTGTGGGAGTCATCCGCGGAGGCGAGGGCGAGGGTCGAAGAGGCCGAGCCCCGTGACCCCGGTGAGGAACCCCTCTTCGGCGTGCTCCTGGACATCTTCCGGGATCGGGGTGTCGACGTCGTCCTGCGCTGACCGGCTGCCGTCACGACCGCCGATGCCTCGGCGTGGTGGCCCCCGGTCGGCACGGGTCGGAAATTCATGTGGCCCCCGCGCGCCGCCCCGATACAGTCGCCCCGTGTCCGACCTCCGACCCCTTCAGCCCGGTGACGCCCCCGCGGTGCTCGCCTTCGAGCGGGAGAACCGAGCCTGGTTCGCCGCCTCGATCTCCGATCGCGGGGACGAGTTCTTCGAGCGGTTCGCCGAGTGGTACGACGAGTTGCTGGCCGACCAGGAGGCCGGGGGAGTCGCCTTCTACCTGCTGCTCGGCGAAGACGGTTCCGTGCTCGGCCGGTTCAACCTCTACGGCATCTCCGACGGCACGGCCGAACTCGGCTATCGCGTGGCGGAGCGCGTCGCGGGTCGTGGCGTCGCGACCGAGACCGTACGGCGGCTGTGCGAACTGGCCGCGCGACGGCACGGCGTGCGCACGCTGCGTGCCGCCACCTCGTGCGCCAACATCGCGTCGCAACGGGTGCTGATCAAGACCGGGTTCGTCGAGACCGGCCCGGCGGAACCCGCCGACCTCGGTGGCAAGCAGGGCAGTTGGTACGAGCGCGAGCTGCCCTGAGAGGGTGCGGGTGGTCGTCGCGCGCGGGTGCGGGTCAGCGCTCCGTGGCCCCCATGACCGGCGGGACCAGCTCGTGGGCGATGCTCCGGGCCACGGCGATGATCTGCTCGTCCGGTGCCTCGACCCCCTGCGCGGCCATCAGCACGGTGTTGATGCTGAGCAGCGCGGCCCGCAGCCGCAGCTGTTCCTCCACCGTCGCGTCGGGTCCGGACAGGATGTCGAAGAGTTCGGTGAGCCGCTCGAAGGCGTTCTCCCGGCCCGGGTGCAGGTCGCGCACGACGCGCTGGTTGGCGAAGGCGAACCGCATCGCCGCCATGCCGTCGCCGCTGACCAGGTCGATCATGCGGTCCACGGCGCGGGCCCGCAGATCCGGGCCGAAGGGCTCTTCGCGGGCCCACTCGACGATGGAGTCGAGGAGGTCCAGCTGAGCCGTGAACAGCGACCGTACGATGTCCTCCTTGCTGGAGAAGTGGTAGTAGAGGGCGGCCTTGGTGACGTCGAGGCGTTCCGCGATCTCGCGCAGGGACGTCGCCTCGTAGCCCTTCTCGGTGAACAGTTCGATGGCGACCCGGCGGATCTGGGCCTTGGTCTCGCTGCCCCGCCGCTGTCCTGCCCCGGCCATCGCCATCGGTTCCCTTCTCCAGAACGCCTCTTGGGGCGCTTCCCGCACGCGGCGGCCGGGTCGATCGTCGCGGCAAGCACCCCGCGTTGCCAACTTACCGGGCGGCAAGTAATCTACCAACCGCCCGGTAAGCGATCAGGTCCTGCATCGCGCCCAGACCGGTCCCTTCGTTACACCATGCAAGTCCGGCTGCGCGCTTGATGCGACCGGACCCCTTTGTCGTCGTACTTTCTTGAAAGGCATGTGCCGTGACCCAGACAGCACCCGCGTCGGCCGGGGCCGAGGCGGCCCCGCCGTCGCCCTTCACCCACCGCGAGATCATGGTCACGATGAGCGGCCTGGTCATCGCCATGCTGCTGGCCATGCTGGACAACATGATCGTGGCGCCCGCGCTGCCCACGATCGTCGGCGACCTCGGCGGCCTGAACCATCTGGCCTGGGTGACCACCGGCTACATCCTCGCCTCCACCGTCGCGACCCCGCTGTGGGGCAAGCTCGGTGACCTCTTCGGCCGCCGGGTGACCTTCCTGTCGTCCATCACCACCTTCCTCGTCGGCTCCGCGCTCTGCGGCGCGTCGCAGAACATGGACCAGCTGATCGGCTTCCGCGCCCTCCAGGGCCTGGGCGCGGGCGGCCTGATGGTCGGCGTCATGTCGGTCCTCGCCGACATCGTGCCGCCGCGCGACCGCGGCAAGTACCAGGGCGTGATGATGGCCGTCATGCCGGTCGCCATGATCGGCGGCCCGCTGGCCGGCGGTTTCATCACCGACCACCTCAACTGGCGCTGGGCGTTCTACGTCAACCTGCCGCTGGGCGTCGTCGCGCTGACCGTGTGCTGGTTCGTGCTGGCCAAGCTGCCCCGCAAGGACGCCGGCCCGGTGCGCATCGACTGGCTCGGCGCGGCCCTGCTCAGCATCTGGATCGTCGCGCTGGTGCTCATCACCAGCTGGGGCGGCAGCGAGTACGACTGGGACTCGGGCATGATCCTCGGCCTGGCCGTGCTCACGGTCGTGGCCTTCGTCGGCTGGGTGTTCTTCGCGCGCCGCGCGGCCGAGCCGATCATCCCGCTGTCGGTGTTCAGCAGCCGCAACTTCAGCCTCGCCGGTGCCCTCAGCTTCGTCGTCGGCTTCGCGATGTTCGGCGGCGTGACGTTCCTGCCGCAGTTCCAGCAGTACGTGCAGGGCTCCTCGGCCACCAACAGCGGTCTGCTGCTGATGCCGATGATGATCGCCGCCATGGTGTTCTCGCTCGCGGGCGGCACGATCGTCAGCAAGACCGGCCGCTACCGCGCCCTGCCGATCCTGGGCAGCGTGCTGATGGCCGCGGGCCTCGCCCTGTTCGCCACGATGGACATCGACACCTCGCGCACGATGACGTCGCTGTACATGGTCGTCCTCGGTGCCGGCATGGGCTGCCTGATGCAGACCACCATGCTCATCGCGCAGAACAGCGCGCCGGTGCGTGACATGGGTGCCGCGACCGGTGCCGCCACCTTCCTGCGCAACATGGGCGGTTCGCTCGGCGTCTCCATCCTCGGCGCCCTGTACACCAACCACCTCACCGACTCCTTCAAGCACTCGCTGGGCTCCGCCGCGAGCGCCGCGAAGTCCGGTGGCACCGTGGCGCAGATGACGCCCGCGGTGCTCCGCAGCCTCCCCGAGGCCGTGCAGCACGCCTTCAAGGTGGCCGTCAGCGACGGCATCGACGCCGCGTTCACCCTGGGTGCCGCCGCCGCCGTCGTCGGTGTGGTGATCTCCCTGTTCATCACCCACGTCCCGCTCCGTGGCTTCGCCGCGGCGACGGCCGCCGCCGAGAAGCCGGCGGTCGAGGCGGAGGCCGTCTGACCCGTCCGGACCGTCCGGCCCGCGAGCCGGACAGCCGACAGCCGTCGCCCCCCACCCGAAACGACCGGGTGGGGGGCGACGGCTCTTTTGCGTGCGGCGCGGGGTGGACGGACGCCGGTGTCCTCGCCCTGCGCTCAGCCGTCGTGGCGCAGCAGCGAGCAGACGAAGTTCTCCTCGACCGTGCGCAGGCGGCTCAGCAGCTCCGGCTTGGACTCGTTGATCTGCGTGTTGATCGAGAAGGTGATCGACCGGCTCCCGTCGGGCGTGGCGGCCGCGAACTGCGTGTAGCCCGGGAAGTTGCCGGTGTGCCCGAGCACCACCCCGCAGCGGGTGGTGTAGCGGAAGAGCGCGAGCCCCGCCTGGTTGCGGCCCGGTCCCGCGGGCCCGGAGTCGCCGTCGATCCAGGTGCGCTGCGCGCGCACGACGCGGGGGCCGTAGAGCGCGCCGCCCGCGTAGCCGCGTACGAAGCGGTTCAGGTCGTTCGGGGTGGAGACGATCCCGCCGGACGCCCACACGCCCGACGCGCTCAGCGCCTCGCTGATGTCCTCCGGCGGAGCGGGCGGTACGACGTCGTAGCCGTGGATGTACGGCTGCGGCATCCGCCAGTCCTGCGGCAGGCTCGTGTCGTGCAGCGCGAGCGGCCGGTACACCAGCTCCGACAGCAGACTCTCGTACGTCCGCCTCGTCGCCGCCTCCGCCATCAGGGCCACGGCGATGTTGTCGGAGTTGGAGTACTGGTAGCGGCTGCCGGGACGGAAGTTCAGGGGCTGGTCGGCGACGAAGTCCAGGAGGCGGCGGGAGTCGAAGTGGTGGTGCGGGTCGGCGGTGACGATCGCGAGGAAGTCGGGGTCGGCGGAGTAGTCGGGCAGTCCGCTGGTGTGGTTCAGCAGCTCGCGCAGCGTCACGGCGCCCCACGCCCTGGGCAGTTGCGGCAGCCGCTTGCGCAGGGTGTCGTCCAGGCCGAGCACGTGCCGGTCGACGAGGCTCAGCGCCACCGCCCCGCTGAACGCCTTCGCGACGCTGGCGATCCGCATGTGGTCGTCGCTGCGCATCGAGCGGCCGGTGGCCACATCGCCGACGCCGGAGCGCACCACGCGCCTGTCGTGGCCGTCGCGCAGGACGACGATGGCGCCGGGCGGTCCGCCGGGGGTGGCGACGAGCTGGTCGAGCTGCCGCTGCAGATCACGGTCGCCGCCGGCGGAGGCCGCGGCGGCGGGGTGCAGGGTGGTGAGACAGGACGCGGCCACGAGGCCGGCGGCGACACAGGTGCGGCGCAGCCGGAGCCGACGGCGCGGAGCGGGGCGGGGGGTGGTGCCTGGGCGCATGAAGTCTCCCGAGGTGGGCGTACGTGCCCGCCCAGCCTGCGGCGCGCGGACCCACCGGGCCTTCGGGAGTGCTGCAACCGGCGCAACGGCGTACCCGGTGCGGGGTGCGCGGGGCGACGCGCGCCGGGCGTCGCCCCGCTGCCGCCGGGAACTCCCGCTCGTCCGGGCCACGTGCGACCTCAGTGGTGGACAGGTGGACCGCCTCTGCTGCATCCACCGTCACGTAGGTCACACCCCGTAGGCTCATGACGATGTTCAACGGGTGGGCGGAAGGCGGGGGTTGTGGCGGCACAGGCGAAGGCGGAGACGCAGGGCAGTTCGGCCGCGGCACCACCGAGGGAGCCGAGCCTGCTCCCGTTGATCGGCGTGTGCGCCGTCCTCGCCGCGGTACTGGAACGCGTCCTGACCGTCATGGGAGGGACGACCTTGTACATACTCTGCGACGACGTGAGCGGGCTGTCCGCGGAGCTCGACCGGCAGGCGAGCGTGAACCGGTGGCTCCTGGCGGCCGCCGTCGTGCTGGCCGCGGCGACGACGGCCGCCTCACGGATCCGCCGCTGGCGGGTTCTCGCCGCGCTGTCCCTGGCCGCCGTGCTGACCCTCGTCGTCCTGGCGGACGGCTTCGCGGCCCGCGCGGACGCCGTCGCCGAGCAGATCTCGAAGATCCAGACCTGCGACGAACCCACGGACGCCTACGACGTCTCCCGGGGCTGGTTCGACTGGACCCCCCTCGGCCCGTGAGTCACCGGGCTCCTACCGAAGGGCCATTCTCGCGGCGGCCCCGGACGACTCCCGCGGCAGTCCCGGCCGCTTCCCGCCGCAGCCCCGGCCTTTCAGGCGCCGTACGACTGCCGTGGATGCGCCGTCTGCGGGGCGTCCAGTGCGGCGAGCGCCTCGCGGAGGCCGGGTGGGTGCAGGAGGGCGGGGTGGGCGGCGCGGCCCCAGCCGGGGCCGGTCAGGAGGACGCGGCTGTGGGTGCGGGCGCCCCGCACGCCCCAGCTCGCCGCGGCGACATGGCGGGCCAGCGCCAGGCCCGCGGTGGCGGCCGACTGCGCCCACAGGACCACGGCGCTCGGGCCCACGCGGTCCGCCGCGGCCTCCAGGACGTCGGCGGGCACCGCGGCGCCGAGCATGAGCGTCGGCACGCCGCGCTCCGCGAGCGCCGCGTTCAGCGCCTCCAGCGGTAGCGTGTGCTGCTCGCCGGGCATGCACGCCAGCAGGACCGGGGCCGAACGGGGCATCCGCCGGGCGGAGGCGGCGCTCACGTACACATGGCGGATCGTCGCCGAGACGTGCCACGACAGCAGGTGCTCCACCTCCACGTAACGCTCCCCGGCCGACGCCCACTTGCGCCCCACGGCCTGCAGCGCGGGGGCCAGGATCTCCTCCCACGCCGCGACCAGACCGTGCGCCGTCACCGCGGCGACCAGTCGTTCCTGTACGGCGACGGCGTCCAGCCGTACGGCGGCGCGCGCGAGGCCCCGGCACTCCTGGCGCACATCCCCCAGAGGCAGTCCGCTGCCGGAGCGCGAGGCCGAGAGGGCGAGGGGCGGGCCCACGGGGCCGTCCGCCTCGGCCCGCGCCTTCGCCGCCTTCGCCGCCTCGGCCGGGGGGATGCCCGCCGCCGTCAGCCGGCACATGTCGAGGACCATGGCGACATCGCCGGGCATCCACCTGCGGTGGCGGCCCTCGTCCCGCGTCTCCGGACCGAGACCGTAGCGGCGGTCCCAGGAGCGCAGCGTCGTGGGGGACACCCCCACCTGCCGGGCCAGGGAGCCGGTGGTCACCCCGGCGGACGGAGCCGCCTCGCTGTTCGCCCGTACGTCGGTGAAGGCCTGTTCGCGGGGGGTGCGGACGGCGTGGGCCACGGGCGGGGCGTCCGCGCGCCCGCCGCTCTCGCCGGCCATCTCGCGACGGTGGGCTGCGACCACAGGGGGCCTCCGTTCCCGTCGGGCTGCCGGGTGTTCCGCCGCCCCCTCTTCCGGGGAAGGGCAGCCGGCGGATGCAGGGCGGTCCACCCGGTCAGCCGGGGAACCGGCCCGTCGAGCGCAGCAGCCACCGTCGTTCCGCGTACGCCAGGTCGTCCCGCCACAGCCGCCCGGCCGTCGCCGCCATGACCCGGCGCAGCAGCGGGGCCGCCGCGCGGGCCGCGGCGAACCCGGGGCGATCCGAGGAGGCCACGACCGCCTCGACCACGGCGGTGCGCGGGCGGCCCCGCTCGTCCGGTCCGAGCGGGGTGGCGTGGGTCTCGACGACGGAACCCTCCCCCTCGCCCTTGGTGATGCGCATGACGACCGTGCGCGGTTCGGGCGTGGTGAACACCGCCCGCACCGGCACGACCAGCCGCCCGGCCACCCTGAAGGAGACGTCGACCGTGAATCCGTCGTTGCCGTTGCCGTTGCCGTTGCCGTTGCTGTTGCCGTCGCGGTCGAGGTCGTCGTCCGTGCCCGGTGTGCCGACCACGGTCAGGTCGACGAAGGAGTACGGGTGGAACCAGGCGCCGTGCCACGGGTCCAGCCGGTTGGCGACCACGTCCTCCGGCTCGCAGATCCCCACGCCGGTGTACACGGCGGCGACGGAACGCGACAACGGCGGGCGGGCGGGGACGACCGGCGCGTCCAGCGGCGGTTCGCCGCCCAGTGGGTCCAGGCGTACCCACACCAGCACTCCGTCGTCGTGCGCGGGCAGCGGCTCCCACCCGGCGAACGGGCCGCCGTCCAGGGCGAGTCCGTGCCAGTGGCAGACGAGGGTCCCGCAGCGCACGGGGCTGTCGGCGAGCGGCGCGCCCAGATGCGGGCAGACGCCGGGGCCCGCGGCCAGGCGTCCGGCGGCGGTGCGCCAGACCACGATCTCCTGCCCGGCCACCGTGCCGGACAGCGGCCGGTCATCACGCACGTCGCGGCTCGCGCCGAAGACGTACCAGTTGCCGGACGGCCGGGCCTGGGCCCGCTTGAGCGCGTCGGCGATCACCGCGGGCCTGGCCTGCCGCCAGGTGGGTTGCTGCCTCTCCCAGCTCACGGGCCTACGGCGCAGCGAGAGCGGATAGCGGGCACGGGCGGTCGGCCGACGGGGTTCGGGTTTCATACGATCCTCTCCGCGGTCCGGGGCGGGGATGCCGGGGGCGGGGGTGGGGGAGCGGAGGGCGCCTCGTCGGGGGTGATCCGGGAGGGCGTCGAGGGTGTGGAGGGCGCCTCGGGTGCCGAGGGCGCCTCGGGGGTGCCCGGCTCCAACGCCCGTCCGGCACCGGGAAGTCGGGCCCGCAGTCGGGCCGCCGCCACCCGGCTCAGACCGTCCACGGCCACGGCGGCGCGGCGGCGTCTCGGTACCACGGCACGGTGGCGCACCGACCGGTAGCCGTCGTGGGCGACCGCGTCGAGGATGCCACCGTACAGCACGAAGGCGGTGCGGATGCACGGCCGGGAGACGGGGTCGAGCATGGCGAGCCCGGGGGCCGCCTCGCGGTAGAGCGCGCGGGTCAGCTGCTCGAACTCCCGCAGAGCGGAGGTGATACGACGCTCGGGGCGCCCGGTGTCCCGGCTCCAGCGCAGGAGTTGGCGGTCGACGCCGTGCGCGGCCAGCAGGTCGGCCGGAAGATAGACCCGGCCGCGGTCGAGGTCCTCGCCCACGTCCCGCAGGAAGTTGGTGAGTTGGAAGGCCACGCCGAGGGCGGCCGCGTGCGGTGCCGCCACCTCGCGCGGGACGACGGTGCCGAGCACCGGCAGCATCTGGAGACCGATCACCTCGGCCGAGCCGTGGGTGTAGCCGCGCAGGTCGGTGTAGGTGGGGTAGTCCGTGACGTCGAGGTCGGCCCGCATGGCGGTCATGAAGTCGGCGAAGTGCCGGTGGTCGATGGCGTAGCGGCGCGCCGTGTCGGCGAGGGCGCGCACGACCGGTTCGGCGCTGTCGCCGTCGCGCAGTCCCGCCTCCAACTCACCTTGCAGGCAGGCCAGTCGGGCGGCCCGGTCGGCCGTGGAGACGGTGTCGTCGAGGGAGTCGACGATGTCGTCGGCCCAGCGGGCGAAGCCGTACAGCGCGTGCACGGCGGGTCTGCGGGCCGGCGGCAGCAGACGGGTGGCGAGGAAGTACGTCCGGCCGTGCCGGGCGTTGAGCCGCCGGCACCGGGTGTACGCCTGCCGCAGGCTGGGGTCGGTGACGCCGGCCGCGTCGAGTTCGCGCTCGGTCATGCCGGCCTCCGTTCCCGGGTGTCGCGGGCGGCGGCGGAGCGTGGCCGGGGAGCCCTGCGGTGGGGTGGGGCGCCGCCGGTGATCCGGGCGGCGGCCAGCTTGCCCGAGAGCAGGACGGTCGGGACGCCGACGCCCGGCGTGGTGCCGCAGCCGGCCAGGACGGCGTTGGCGGTGCCGCGCACCAGGTTGCGCGGCCGGAACGGCCCCGTCTGGGCGAAGGTGTGGGAGGCGGAGAACGGGGTGCCCGCCACATGGCCCTGGGCCTGCCAGTCGGCCGGGGTGACCAGGCACTGTTCCTCGATGGCGGACGCGAGGCCGTCGAGACCGCGCCGTTCGAGTTCCGTGAGCAGGCTGTGGCGGTAGCCGGGCGCCAGATCGCCCCAGTCGGCCGCGCTGGGCCCGAGGGCGGTGTTCGGGCACGGCGCCAGGACGTAGTGCAGGTGCTTTCCGGGCGGGGCGAGGCTCGGGTCGGTGGCGGTGGGGCGGGTGATGAGCAGCGACGGATCGCTCATCAGCCGTCCGGAGACGGTGAGTTCGGCGAACGTGCGCCGCCAGGCCGCGCCGAAGGAGAGGGTGTGATGGGCCAGCCACGGCCAGGTGCGGTCGGTCCCGGCGTGCAGGACCACCGCGGACGGCGAGAACCGCAGCCCGGCCGGGCGCCGCGGGG
The DNA here is from genome assembly GCF_000974985.2 of Streptomyces mangrovisoli. Lineage (GTDB taxonomy): Bacteria > Actinomycetota > Actinomycetes > Streptomycetales > Streptomycetaceae > Streptomyces > Streptomyces mangrovisoli. Next base: position 184,523 of record NZ_LAVA02000083.1, read on the forward strand.
CACGTCCGAGGAGCCGGTAGGTGACGGGTAGATCCGGGGTGAGGACGACGGCGTCGCAGGCGATGCGGTCGACGTCCGTGACCACGGCCGTGACGCGGTCGGCCGACCGTTCCAGACGGGTGACCCGCTCGCCGAAGCGCAGGTCGGCCCCCGCGTCCGCCGCGGCCCGCGCCATCGCCCGGGGCAGCGCGTGCATACCGCCGCGCGGGAAGTAGACGCCCGCCACGGTGTCCATGTAGGCGATCACCGCGTAGGCGGCCAGGGCGCGTTCCGGCGCCACACCGGCGTACAGCGACTGGAAGGAGAAGACGCGCCGCAGCCGCTCGTCGCGCAGGAACCGCCCGATGCGCGCGTCCAGGCGTCCGAACCCGCCGAGGGCGGCCAGCCGGGCCAGATCGGGATGGAGCAGGGCCAGCGGCGAGTCGAAGTTGGTGTCGATGAAGCGGCGCATCTGCGCGCGGTGCAGCTTCTCCAGCCAGACGCGCAGCCGCCGGTAGCCCGCGGCCTCGCGCGGTCCGGCGAAGCGCTCGACCTCAGCCTCCATCGCCTCGGCGCGGGTGTGCACGTCCAGCGTGCTGCCGTCGGCGAACCGGGCGCGGTAGGCGGGATGCAGGGGCACCAGGTCGACCCGCGCGTACAGACTGTCGCCCACGGCGGCGAAGGCCTCGTCGGCGAGGTGCGGCATGGTCAGCACGGTGGGGCCGGTGTCGAGGTGGAAGCCGCCCCGGACCAGTCGGCCGGCGCGCCCACCGGGCGTGGTGTCGCGCTCCACGACGGTGACGCGCCGCCCGGCGCCCAGCAGGTGCAGGGCGGCCGCCAGCCCGGACAGACCGGCACCGACGACCACGACGTGATCGGTGCGCCCGGGAACGGTACGGGTCATCGGGAGGCCTCTGTGTCGGGGGCGGGGCGGTGCGCGGGGACGGGGTTCCCGGCGCTGGTCGGG
>NZ_LAVA02000084.1 GCF_000974985.2 Streptomyces mangrovisoli
CCTGCGCCACCCCCGCCGCCCCGCCGCCCCCGCCGCCCCGGCCGGGGCGGCGCCGCGTCTCCGCCCCGCCCGACAAGTCCCCGACCTGCCGTTATGCGTACTCCGGGGGCCATTGTCAGTGGGCTGGGGTAGCTTCCGGAGTGCTGGGGCGCGACGGAGCGCGGCAGGGACACCACAGGGGTGGGTGGACGATGAGCGACAGCACGACGGCGACGGCGGACGACCTCGAGGTCCGGCTGGAACAGCACCGGACCGAGCTGACCGGGTACTGCTACCGGATGCTGGGTTCCTCCTTCGAGGCCGAGGACGCGGTGCAGGACACCCTGGTCCGCGCCTGGCGGAGCTACGGCACCTTCGAGGGCCGCTCCAGCCTGCGCTCCTGGCTCTACCGGATCGCGACCAACGTGTGCCTGGACATGCTCACGGCGGGCAACAAGCGGGCCCGGCCGATGGACCTCTCCGAGTCGACGCCGCTCGCCTCCGCGGCCCTGTCGCCGCGCGCGGACAGCACGTGGCTGGAGCCGATGCCGGACGCGCGGATACTGCCGCCGTCGGCGAGCGACCCCGCGGAGGCGGCGGTGGCGAAGGAGTCCGTGCGGCTGGCGTTCATGGCCGCGCTGCAGAAGCTGCCGCCCAAACAGCGGGCGGTGCTCATCCTGCGCGAGGTGCTGGCCTGGCGGGCCGCCGAGGTCGCCGAGCTGCTGGACACGTCGGTCGCGTCGGTCAACAGCGCGCTCCAGCGGGCGCGGGCGACGCTGGCGGAGCGGCGGGAGCCCGGCGCGGACGCGGAGGTCTCGGACCCCCTCGACGAGGAGCAGCAGAAACTCCTGGAGCGCTATGTGGCGGCCTTCGAGGGGTACGACATGACGGCGCTGACGGCGCTGCTGCACGAGGACGCGGTCATGTCGATGCCGCCGTTCGACCTGTGGCTGACCGGCCACGACGACATCACGGGCTTCATGACGACGCTGGGCGCGGCCTGCGAGGGCTCGCGGCTGCTGCCCGTGGAGGTCAACGGGCTGCCGGGGTTCGCGCAGTACAAGCCGGACCCGGAGGCGGGTGGCCACGCGCCGTGGGCGATCCAGGTCCTGGAGGTGTCAGAGGGCCGGCTCACCGGGTTCCACTTCTTCCTGGACACCGAGCGGTGGTTCCCGCTGTTCGGCCTCCCCCTCCACCTCGATGCGGAGCCCGACGAGGTCGAGCAGGGCGAGTAGCGGGGGGCCGGCGCCGCGCAGCCGTATGCGCCCTCCGCCGCGCCGGGCCGCGAGCTGGAGCCGGGCGAGCAGGTCCACGACGCCCAGCCCGGGAGGCCCGAGCCCGCCGACGTCGCAGACGACGACCCGGCACCCGGAGACCTCCAGCAGCGCCTGCACAGCGTCGCCGAGCCCCGCCGCCTCGTCCCGGGCGGCGGGGCCGTGCAGCACGAGTACGGCGGGTGTCTTGGCGTCCACGTGCGGTAGACCGGGCGGGCCGATCCAACTCATCGGAGGCCCGACCGGTCGACCGCTCTCAGCCGAGCGGGAAGATGCCGGTGTCGAGAACCAGCTTGAACGGCGCCGGCAGTGTGAGCTCCTCGCCGTATTCCACCGAGGCGAGCACTCGGTACGTGCCGCCCTGTGGCTCTCCGTACAGCGTTGCGGTCGGACGTCCGGACTGCCAGGCGTCCAGCAGGAGGTAGAGCGGCACCCCCGCCACGGCATAGCCGTGGGCCTTCTTGATCCGGTCGTGGTTCGCGTTGCTCGGAGACGTGACCTCGACCACCAGTTCCGCCTCGGTGGCGGGCACCCGTGTGCCACGGCGCAAGGCTTCCCTGGGCACGACGCACAGATCCGGAATGAACAGGCCTCCCGTCTCCGGGCACGTCAGGCCGAGTGTCTGATAGATACCCCAGTTGCAGTCAGGAGGAATGGCACCATACAGGCGTTCATGAAGCAGCTCAGCCGTGTCGTTGTGTTCCTCGGACGGTGGAGGCGACACGGTGATGACCCCTTCGATGATCTCCACCTTGCTGCCCTCGGGAGCGTCCGTCTCCTCCCAGACACGGACGATCTCGTCCCAGCCCGTACCCCTCGGGGACTCGGGCTCGGCACTGAGTGCGCTCATGGCGGTGTCTCCTATCGGTGCGTCACCGATCCCAGCATGCCGAACGGGACCGGTGGGGGTCCACCGGTCCCGTTCACCCGAAAGGGAATTCGCCTGGTCAGGCGATACGTCAGGCGATACGTTCCAGCACGACCGGAGACGCCGAGAACTCCGTGCCCGGGGCCGCGATGTCGTAGGAGCCCTCGACGGACTCCAGGGCGTACGCGAAGCGGTCGGGGGTGTCGGTGTGCAGGGTCAGCAGGGGCTGGCCCGCGGTGACCGTGTCGCCGGGCTTGGCGTGCAGCTCGACGCCGGCGCCCGCCTGCACCGGGTCCTCCTTGCGGGCGCGGCCGGCGCCGAGGCGCCAGGCGGCGACGCCGATGCCGTAGGCGTCGAGACGGGTCAGGACGCCGGTCGAGGGGGCCGTGATGACGTGCTGCTCCTTCGAGGTGGGCAGCGGGGCGTCCGGGTCTCCGCCCTGGGCGGCGATCATGCGGCGCCACACGTCCATGGCGGAGCCGTCGGCCAGCGCCTTCGCCGGGTCCGCGTCCTTGATGCCCGCCGCGGCGAGCATCTCCTGGGCGAGGGCGACGGTCAGCTCGACGACGTCCGCGGGACCGCCGCCGGCCAGCACCTCCAGCGACTCGCGGACCTCAAGCGCGTTGCCCGCGGTCAGGCCGAGCGGGGTGCTCATGTCGGTGAGCAGGGCGACCGTCCGCACGCCGTGGTCGGTGCCGAGGCCCACCATCGTGGAGGCCAGCTCACGGGCGTCCTCGACGGTCTTCATGAAGGCGCCGGTGCCGACCTTCACGTCGAGGACCAGCGAGCCGGTGCCCTCGGCGATCTTCTTCGACATGATCGAGGAGGCGATCAGCGGGATCGCCTCGACCGTGCCGGTGACGTCGCGCAGCGCGTAGAGCTTCTTGTCGGCCGGGGCCAGGCCGTCGCCGGCCGCGCAGATCACGGCGCCGGTGGTGTCGAGGACGTGCAGCATCTCCTCGTTGGAGAGCAGCGCGCGCCAGCCCGGGATCGACTCCAGCTTGTCGAGGGTGCCGCCGGTGTGGCCGAGGCCGCGGCCGGACAGCTGGGGCACCGCGGCGCCGCAGGCGGCGACCAGCGGCGCGAGCGGCAGGGTGATCTTGTCGCCGACGCCGCCGGTGGAGTGCTTGTCGGCGGTCGGGCGGGAGAGGGCGGAGAAGTCCATGCGCTCGCCGGAGGCGATCATCGCCGCGGTCCAGCGGGCGATCTCCCGGCGGTTCATGCCGTTGAGCAGGATGGCCATGGCGAGGGCCGACATCTGCTCGTCGGCGACCTCGCCGCGCGTGTAGGCGTCGATGACCCAGTCGATCTGCGCGTCGCTGAGCTCACCGCGGTCCCGCTTGGTGCGGATGACGGAGATGGCGTCCATGGCCATGGCGTGCGTTCCTTCCGGGGTGGCGAAGAGTACGGCCCCTCGCGGCGGCCGGCGGATGGCCGGGCGGTCGCGGAGGGGCCGTGGGCATTACTTGGTGAGGTGGTCGGGCCCGAATGCCTGGGGCAGCATCCGCGACAGCGGCAGGATGCCCTCCGGGGTGTCGAGCAGCAGGTCGGGGCCGCCGAACTCGTAGAGCAGCTGGCGGCAGCGCCCGCACGGCACGAGGCTCGCGCCGGTGCCGTCCACACAGGTGAAGTGGGTGAGCCGGCCGCCCCCGGTGCGCTGGAGCTCCGAGACCAGACCGCACTCGGCGCACAGCCCGAGGCCGTAGGAGGCGTTCTCGACGTTGCAGCCGGAGACCGTGCGGCCGTCGTCGACCAGGGCGGCGGCGCCGACCGGGAAGCCCGAGTAGGGAGCGTAGGCGTGGGTCATCGACTCCCGCGCCAGGGCGCGCAGTGCGTCCCAGTCGACGTCGGCCGCGGTGGTCACTTGCCCTGTCCCTTCCGGTACGGCAGGCCGTCCGCCTTCGGCATCCTGAGGGACTGCGCGGACAGCGACAGCACCAGCAGGGTGACGACGTACGGGGTGGCGGTCACGACCTGGCGCGGGACCTCGTTGGTGGTGGCGTACCAGACGAACATGAGGACGCCGATCACCGCGGTCACCACGCCCGGCACGTACCTCTTGCGCCAGACGAGGTAGGCCGCGCCGATCACCAGCAGGATGGCGATCAGCAGGATCAGCGCGTGGACGTTGACCGTGCCGCCGCGCAGGTTGAGGCTGTCGGTGTAGCCGAACAGGCCGGCGCCGAGGGCGAGGCCGCCCGGCATCCAGTTGCCGAAGATCATCGCGGCGAGACCGATGTAGCCACGGCCCGCGGTCTGCCCGTCGAGGTAGACGTTGGAGGCGACGATCGACAGGAACGCGCCGCCGAGGCCGGCGAAGCCGCCGGAGATGATCACGGCGATGTACTTGTACTTGTAGACGTTGACGCCGAGGGACTCCGCCGCGACCGGGTTCTCGCCGCAGGAGCGCAGGCGCAGGCCGAAGGCGGTGCGCCAGAGCACCCACCAGGTGACCGGGACCAGGGCGACCGCGATGACCGTGAGCGGCGACAGGTCGGTGACCAGGCCGCCGATCAGACCGGCGAGGTCGGAGATCAGGAACCAGTGCTTCTGGTTGAGCGTGTCCAGCCAGCTCGACAGGCCGGGGACGTCGAAGGTGCCCAGTGAGTCGATCGGCGGGGACTGCTTCGAGGAGCCCTCGGTGGTGTTGGCGAAGGTGAACTTCGACAGGTAGCGGGTGGCGCCGAGGGCCAGGATGTTCAGCGCCACACCGGAGACGATGTGGTTGACGTTGAACGTGACGGTGGCGATGGCGTGCAGCAGCGCCCCGAGCGCGCCGCCGATGATGCCGAAGACGACACCGACCCAGGGACCCCACTGGTAGCCGGCCCAGGCGCCGAACCAGGTGCCGAGGATCATCATGCCTTCGAGGCCGATGTTGACGACGCCGGAGCGCTCCGACCACAGGCCGCCGAGACCGGCCAGACCGATCGGGACGGCGAGCCGGAGAGCCGTGGACATCTGGCCGGTCGAGGTGATGCCGTCCGCGCCCGTGATCAGGCGGACGATCGAGGTCAGGACCAGCACACCCGCGATGATCAGCAGGAGCACCGGGAGCGAGAACGTGCGGCCGCCCCGGGCGGGACGCTGCGCCTGCGGCTTGGCGACGGTAGCGCTGGACATCAGGCCGTCACTCCCTTCGACTCGGAGTTCTTCTTGGCGGCCTCGGCGGCCAGTTCGGCGCCGACCCGGCTCTGCTGCCGGCGCAGGCCCCACTGGCGTACGGCCTCGTAGGAGATGACGACGGCGAACACGATCAGGCCTTCCATGATCGTGGCGATCTCCTTCTCGTACGGAGTCGGAGTCGCGAAGTCGAGGGCGGGGGACGCCTTCTCGAGGAAGGCCCACAGCAGCGCGGCCAGCGCGATGCCGCCGGGGTTGTTGCGGCCGAGCAGGGCGATGCCGATGGCGGTGAAGCCGAGGCCGGCCGGGAAGCTCAGGCTGTAGGTGTGGGTGTCGCCGAGCAGCAGGGGCAGGCCGGCCAGGCCCGCGACCGCGCCGGAGATCAGCATGGATACCAGGATCATGCGGCGGGCGTCGACACCGGAGGCCGCGGCGGCGGTCTCGGAGGCGCCGGTGGCGCGCAGGTCGAAGCCGAAGCGGGTGCGGTTGAGGACGATCCAGTAGCCGATGCCGAGCAGGATCGCGAGGAAGACCAGGCCGTAGATCTCGCCGACGTCCGAGCCGAGGTTGATGCCGGGGATCCAGCCGGACTTGTGCATGACGCCGGTGGTCATGTTGTCGCCGACCTGCACGCCCCACACGTTGGCGAGGGTGACGTAGCCGATGACGCTCGTGGCGATGGCGTTCAGCATGATCGTCGCGACGACCTCGCTGACCCCTCGGGTGACCTTCAGGACGCCCGCGATGCCGGCCCAGAAGGCGCCGGTGCACATGGCGACCAGGAGCAGCAGGACGACCTGGAGGGGGGCCGGCAGGTTGACGTTCGCGCCGACCACGGCGGTCATCACCGCGGCGAGGCGGTACTGGCCGTCGACGCCGATGTTGAAGAGGTTCATGCGGAAGCCGAGGGCGACCGCGATGGCGGCGATGTAGTACAGCGACGCCTGGTTGACGATCAGCACCTGCACGTCGGAGTACGACAGCTGCTGGAGCATCAGCCGGTACGGCTCGAACGGGTTGCGGTCGGAGGCGAGCAGGACGACCGAGGTCAGCGCGATCGCCAGGACCAGGGCGATGACCGGGCCGGCCACCGCGATGAGCATGCGCTCCTTGTCGAACTTCTTCATCGGTCCTCGTCCTCCGCAGCGGCGTCGTCCGCGGTCTCGTCAGCGTGCTCCAGATGGCCGGACGCGGCGCCGGTCATGGCCGAGCCGAGCTCCTCCGGGGTGATCGTGGCGGGGTCCGCGTCCGCGACCAGCCTGCCGTCGTAGATCACGCGGAGGGTGTCCGACAGGCCGATCAGCTCGTCCAGGTCGGCGGAGATGAGCAGCACCGCGAGGCCTTCGCGGCGGGCCGCGCGGATGTGGTCCCAGATCGCGGCCTGCGCGCCGACGTCGACGCCCCGGGTGGGGTGGGCGGCGATCAGGAACTTGGGGTCGTGGCTCATCTCGCGGCCGACGATGAGCTTCTGCTGGTTGCCGCCGGACAGGGAGGCTGCGGTGACATCGATGCCCGGGGTGCGGACGTCGTACGCCTCGACGATGCGGCGGGTGTCCTCCTGGGCGCCCTTCGGGTCGAGCCAGAAGCCCTTGGCGTTGGGGCGCTCGGTGACATGGCCGAGGATGCGGTTCTCCCAGAGCGGGGCCTCCAGCAGCAGGCCGTGCCGGTGGCGGTCCTCGGGGATGTAGGCGATGCCGCTCTCGCGCCGCTTGCGGGTGGGCTGGGAGGTGATGTCCTTGCCCTCGAAGACGATGTCGCCCGAGTCGGCGTTCTTCAGGCCGATGAGGGCCTCGATCAGCTCGGTCTGCCCGTTGCCCTCGACGCCCGCGATGCCCATGACCTCACCGGCGTGAATGGTGAAGGTGACGTCGTCCAGGACGCGCTTGGCGCCCTCGATCGTGGGGCTGGTGTCGGTGAGGACGCTGCCTGCGGTGGTGGAGCCGGCGACCGTGGTGGCGCTGGCGACGGGGGCCGCGACCTCGCCGAGGGAGGCGCCGCCGGTGGCGTAGACGGTGAGGTTGCGGACCTCGACGACGGCCCGGTCGGTGACCGTGGACTCGGCGGTCTCCGGGGTCGGCAGCTCGCTGCCCACCATCATCTCGGCGAGCTGGCGCGGGGTGGTCTCGGAGGGGATCGCGGTGCCCACGGTGGTGCCGCGGCGGATGACGGTGATGTCGTCGGCGACCGACAGCACCTCGCCCAGCTTGTGGGAGATGAAGATGACGGAGAGGCCCTCGGACTTCAGCTCGCGCAGGTTGCCGAAGAGCGCGTCGACCTCCTGCGGGACGAGCACCGCGGTCGGCTCGTCGAGGATCAGGATGCGGGCGCCGCGGAAGAGGACCTTGAGGATCTCCACGCGCTGGCGGTCGGCGACGCCGAGGTCCTCGACGAGGACGTCGGGGCGGACCCCGAGGCCGTAGCGGTCGGAGAGCTCCTTGATCTTCTTGCGGGCGCCGCCGCCGATGCCGTACAGCTTCTCGCTGCCCAGCACGACGTTCTCCAGCACGGTCAGGTTGTCGGCCAGCATGAAGTGCTGGTGGACCATGCCGATGCCGCGGCCGATGGCGTCGGCCGGGCTGCCGAAGACGACCTCCTGGCCGTCCACGGCGATGGTGCCCTCGTCCGGCTTCTGCATGCCGTAGAGGATCTTCATCAGGGTCGACTTGCCGGCGCCGTTCTCACCCACGAGGGCATGCACGGTGCCTTTGCGTACGGTCAGGTGGATGTCGCTGTTGGCGACCACACCGGGGAACCGTTTGGTGATCCCCTGCAACTCGACCGCGATGTCGGACGGAGCGGTGAGCGGAGGGCTGCTGGACGCGTCGATGGCGCACTCTCCTTGGGAAAGGGGCCGCTCTACGCGCGTAGCGCCCCTGCTTTAAATAGTGCCCGGACCTGACCGATCGCTTTTCGTTCTCGATCCGTTCCGAGCATTCTGCCGCGCGAACGGGGCGCGGGGAGTTTCATCCTCTCCGCACCCCGTTCCGTGGTCGTAACGCTGCCATTGCAGCGCCGCTGTGACCATGGGCCGGCCGGACCTGTGTGCCGTCCGTGACCCTAGGGCCGCGCGTCGATCAAGAGGTCTTGACCGTGATCGTGCCGTTCTTGATGCCTTCCTCGGCCTTCTTCAGCGCCGCCTGGAGCTCGGCGTTGTTCTTGAAGGTCGGGTTGGAGTCGGCCAGGCCGACACCGCCGTTGGACAGCGAGCCACGGACCTCGCCGGACAGCGGCTTCTTGTCCTTGATGACGGACTTCGACAGGTCGTACACCGCACCCTGCACGTTCTTCAGCGCGGAGGTGAGGATGTAGTTCTTGTACGGGGCCAGCGCGGCCTGCTTGTACTGGTCGGAGTCGACGCCGATCGCCCAGACCTTGTGGGCGGCGGCGGCCTTGATGACACCCTGGCCGGAGAGGCCGGCCGCGGCGTAGATCACGTCGGCGCCGTCGGCGATCTGGCCCTCGGCGGCGGTCTCGCCCTTGTCGGGGCTGGAGAAGCCGCCCTCGGCCGCGGTCTGGGTCAGGTACTGGGCCTTGACCTTGACGCTCGGCTTGGTGTCCTTGACGCCCTGCTCGTAGCCCGCCTCGAACTTGTGGATCAGCGGGACGTCCACGCCGCCGATGAAGCCGACGGTGTTGGTCTTGGTGGTGAGCGCGGCGGCGACACCGGCGAGGTACGAGGACTGCTCCTCGTGGAACACCATGTCGGCGACGTTCTTCTTGTTGATGGTGTTGTCGTCAATGATGCCGAACGTCGTGTTCGGGAACTTGGCCGCGGCCTCCTTGACGGCGGGCGCGTACGCGTAGCCGACGCCGATGACCGGGTTGTAGCCGGACTTGGCCAGGGTCTCCAGACGCTGCACCTTGTCGGCGTCGGACTCGTTGTCCTGCGGCTCGATGTCCCGACCGCCGACGTTGAAGTCCTTCTGGGCCTGCTGGAAGCCCGCGTACGCGGCGTCGTTGAAGGACTGGTCGCCCTTGCCGCCGACGTCGTAAGCAAGGCCGATGCCCTTGCTCTCGTTGCTGCCGCTGGAGGACGAGCTCGACGAGCTGCCGCAGGCGGATACGGTGACTGCAAGTGCAGCGGTTGCAACGCCTGCAACCGCGATACGGGACACCCGGCGCATGGAACGTGACTCCTTTGTGCAAGCGCCCAACCAGGCGCTGGTTCCGCCGCAGCGTAACGCGCGTAGACCAGACGGAAAAACCCTTCTGTCCGGTCCGTTACCGAGCTGTGGCCACAGATGACACAAACCTTACGGACGACTGAACGCCCCATGCGGGACGCAAGGGGCGTTCAGTCTGCAACGATGCCCGACCGGAGCAGATTCGGCGACCGGAAGGGTCAAGAGAAGGTCACTTGGTGTTGACCGTGACCTTGCCGTCGATGATGTCCTGCTTGGCCTTGTTCACCGCGTCCACGACCTCGGTCATGGCCTGGTACTTCGGGTTGGAGTCGGCGAAGCCCACGCCGCCGGTCTTCAGGGTGCCCTCGACCACACCGCTCTCCGGCTTGCCGTCCACGACCGACTTCGCGAGGTCGTAGACCGCGCCGCCGACGTTCTTCAGCGCGGAGCCGAGGATGTACTCCTTGTAGTTCCCGAGCGCGGACTGCTTGTACTGGTCGGAGTCGACGCCGATCGCCCAGATCTTCGCGGCGGACGCGGCCTGGATGACGCCCTGGCCGGAGAGCCCGGCCGCGTGGTAGATCACGTCCGCGCCCGCGTCGATCTGGCCCTGGGCGGCGGCCTTGCCCTTGTCGGGGCTGGAGAAGCCGCCCTCGGCCGCCGTCTGGGTCAGGTACTGCGACTCGATCTTGATCTTCGGGTTGACGGACTTGGCGCCCTGGTCGAAGCCCGCCTCGAAGGTGTGGATCAGCGGGATGTCCACGCCGCCGATGAAGCCGATGTGGTCCTTCTTGGTCGCCGACGCGGCGGCCACGCCCGCGAGGTAGGAGGACTGCTCGGCGGCGAAGACCAGGTCGGCGACGTTGTCGGCCTTGATGGTCGAGTCGTCGATCATGCCGAAGGTGATCTTCGGGTACTTCGCGGCGACCTCCTTGACCGCGGGGGCGTAGGAGTAGCCGACCCCGATGATCGGGTTGTAACCGGCCTTGGCGAGCGTCTCCAGACGCTGGATCTTGTCCGCGTCGGACTCGTTGTCCTGCGGCTCGATGTCCCGGCCGCCGATCTTGAAGTCCTTCTCCGCCTTCGAGAAGCCGTCGAACGCCGCGTCGTTGAAGGACTGGTCGCCCTTGCCGCCGACGTCGTAGGCGAGACCGATGCCCTTGCCGGTGTACTTGCCGTCCTTGGACGTGTCACCGGCCGAATCGCTGCTGGACTTGCCGCACCCGGCGGCCGCGAGGGCGATGACAGCGACGGTCACCGCGGTTCGGGAGAACCTGGTCCTACGAGAGTTCAGACGCACAGCAAGCCCCTTCATCCCCACGGCGCCGTCACCGGCCCGCTTCCCCAATGTGCCGCCAGTGGTGGCGAGTTCGGCGCACAGTAACGCGCGTAGAAGGGGAGGGGAACGGGGTTTCTCGCGGCCGTTATCGATTCGTGCCGCCCGCGCGTTACAGCCTCGTTCCCCGGGTTACACCGGGGTGACACAAGTGGACGAAGGGGCGCCAAAGCGGGCGCCCCTTCGTCCGGACCTGTCCGACCCGTCCGACCCGCCGGTCAGTTCCCCGCGTCCAGCAGGGCGGCGGCGGTGAACAGCTCCACGCCCACGGTGATCGCGTGTTCGTCGGCGTCGAAGTCGCCCTGGTGCAGGTCGCGCACGGTCCGCTCGCCCGGGGTGCGCACGCCGAGCCGCGCCATCGCGCCGGGCACCTGCTCCAGGTACCAGGAGAAGTCCTCGCCGCCGAGGCTCTGCTCGGTGCCCTCGACGGACTCGGCGCCGCGCCGCACGGTCATCGCGTCCCGCAGCAGCCCGGTCACGTCCGCGTCGTTGACCACGGGCGGCACCCCGCGGACGTAGTTGATCTCGGACTTGGCGCCGTGCAGGTTGGCGACCTCGTCGATGGCCGCCACGACGATGTCGGGCGCCGCCCGCCAGGCCTCGATGTCGAGGCAGCGCACGGTGCCGGAGAGCTCGGCGTGCTGCGGGATGACGTTCGGCGCGTGACCGGACTCGATCCGGCCCCAGGTGACCGCGAGGCCGCTGCGGGTGTCGACCCGCCGGCCCACCAGCGCGGGCACGTCGACGGCCACCCGGGCCGCCGCGGTGACCAGGTCGGTGGTCAGATGCGGTCGCGCGGTGTGCCCGCCGGGTCCGTCCAGGGCGACCTCCAGACGGTCGCAGGCGGAGGTGATGGCGCCGGTGCGCAGGCCGATCCGGCCGGCGTCGACGCGGGGGTCGCAGTGCACGGCGATCATCCGCCCGACCCCCTCCAGCGCGCCGCCCGCGATGGCGTCGGCGGCGCCGCCGGGCAGCACCTCCTCGGCGGGCTGGAAGACCAGCCGCACCGGGCGCGGCAGCCGGCCCTCGCGGTGCAGGCCTGCCAGGACCAGGCCGGCGCCCAGCACCACGGTGGTGTGCACGTCGTGACCGCAGGCGTGGGCCCGGTCGGGCACGGTCGAGCGGTAGGCGCACTCGCTCTTGGTGTCCGGGATGGGCAGGGCGTCGATGTCCGCCCGCAGGGCGAGCATGGGCGTGACGCCGTCCCACTCGCCGATGTCGCAGACGAGTCCGGTCCCCACGGCGAGTACGCGCGGCTCGAGGCCGGCCGTCTCCAGGCGCGCCTTGATGGCCGCCGTCGTGCGGAACTCCTGATTGCCGAGCTCGGGGTGCATGTGCAGGTCGCGCCGGAACGCGACGAGCTCGGCGAACAGCGCCTCGCTCAGCGTTCCGGGGAGTGCGTCACCGGGGAGGTCGGCCTCGGACTCTCGGGACATCAATTGGTTCACCCTCTGAAGGGTAGGACGCCCGGCCGGTCAACTGACCCTCGATCAACAAAACTTCAGCCCGTTAGGGTAAGAAATTCTGGCCACCGCAGGCATGACCGGTGGGTGAGATGGGTAAACTCGCCCGCTCGCGGCCGAGTGGATCATGGAATCCACGGGTGGTGACTTCCGTCACATCCCGTTACCCGTCTCCCATTCTCGTTGCTTCCTTCAACGGATACCACGCAGGGCCGCAGCCACGCTCGAACGCCTGCGGCGGGCTCGCATGACATCCGGCCGCGGCCCGGTGGGGGGCTGGTCGCGCAGTTCCCCGCGCCCCTGCCGGGCGCACCCGCCGTTCCCGGCCGCGGGCCGGTGGGGGTCGAGCGCGCAGTTCCCCGCGCCCCTGACGGGGCTGCCGGTCACCTCCTGGGGGCGCGGGGAACTGCGCGACCAGCCACGACAGGTCCGCACCCGGACAGGGGCAGCCGTTCGGGTGCAAGGGGGCTATACGGCCGTCACGGCCGCCAGGCGGTGGACGTCGCGAGCCGTGCCCGTGACGCCGGAGAGGAAGCCCTGGGCCCGCGGCGAGGCGTTCTCCGTGAGCCAGGCCGGGTCGATGTCGCAGACCGCGACCCGCACCCCCGTGCCGGCCAGCGCCAGCGGCAGGGTGTGGACCACGGTCGACGGGAAGCTGAGGATGGTGGCGCCTATCGGCCCGCGCCGGGCGATCAGCTCCAGCGGCAGGTCGGGGCGGACGATCTCGAGACCGGTCTCCCCCGCGAGCCGGTGCAGCTTCTCCGTGTTCTCCCGCCGGTGCGCGAAGTAGCGGGTGACGCCGTGCGCCCTGGCGAGGACGCGGACGGCCTCCAGGTAGTGCGCGTCGTCCACGACACCGGTCTCCACCAGGGAGGTGCCGACCATGTCGGCGCCCTTGGTGATGCGCGGTGGCCCGAACCGGGCGCGGGTCCACGCGAAGTCGTTGGCCGTGACGGTGACCCCGTCCGGCACGTCGTCGATCGGCATGGAGGAGAAAACCTCCACCGTGCGCCGGCCGGTCGGCGTGAGTCTGCGCCGCGCCGAGGCGGACACGGGGGCGAACAGCAGGTCCCGGGGGCCAGGGCGGCCGCCCTTGCGGTGCCAGCGCACCAGCCGCTCCCCGCGGGCGAGCTGCGCGACGAACTCCATCGTCGCGGTGCCGTCGTCGACGACGACCAGCTCGCGGGCCCGGGTGATGGTCAGCAGCAGCTGGACGTAGCGGGAGAACGGGTCGCCCATCACCACCCGGCCGGCCCGGCGCAGCAGCGGCGCGAGTCCCCCGACGGTCTGGAAGGGCGCGGTGGTGCCGCCCCGCGCCTCCTCCCAGCGGACCTCGTACCCCTCGTCCCGGGCCAGCTCCGCCATGCGGCGCAGCTGGCCCCGGGTCATGGGGTCGGTCGGGGACAGGACGACGAGAGTGAGTGCCGCGCCGAGCGTGCCGGAGTCACCGGGTGCGTGCGCGTACGCCCATTCCAGGACGTTCAGCAGCTGCACCGGGCTCTCCACGAAGGCGAGCGTGTGGGGGGTGAAGCCGGCGGTGCCGGCGCGGGTGCTCATCGGGTTCGTCCGTCCCCTGACCGTGGGTGGTCCCGGCTCAGACGGCCAGCGGCTCGCCGGCCGCCGCGGCGATCTCCGCCTCGGCGACGACGCCGGAGACGCGGCGCAGCTTCTTCATCGGGCCGAGCTCGGAGTCGTAGACCTTCTTGACGCCGTCACCGAGGGACTCCTCGATAGTGCGGATGTCGCGGACCAGGCGGACGAGGCCCTGCGGCTCGACCGAGGCGGCCTGGTCCGAGCCCCACATGGCGCGGTCGAGGGTGATGTGGCGCTCGACGAAGGTGGCGCCGAGGGCGACCGCGGCGAGCGTGGTCTGCAGGCCGGTCTCGTGGCCGGAGTAGCCGATCGGGACGTTCGGGAACTCCTTCTCCAGCGTGTTGATCACGCGGAGGTTCAGCTCGTCGGCCTTGGCCGGGTAGGTGGAGGTGGCGTGGCACATCAGGATGTTGTCCGAGCCGAGGACCTCGACCGCGTGGCGGATCTGCTTCGGGGTGGACATGCCGGTGGAGAGGATCACCGCGCGGCCGGTGGCGCGCAGGGCGCGCAGCAGCTCGTCGTCGGTGAGGGAGGCGGAGGCCACCTTGTGGGCGGGGACGTCGAACTTCTCCAGGAAGGCGACGGCCTCGGTGTCCCACGGGGAGGCGAACCAGTCGATGCCCTGCTTCTTGCAGTGCTCGTCGATCTGGCGGTACTCGTCCTCACCGAACTCCACGCGGTGGCGGTAGTCGATGTAGGTCATCCGGCCCCAGGGGGTGTCGCGCTCGATGTCCCACTGGTCGCGCGGGGTGCAGATCTCCGGGGTGCGCTTCTGGAACTTGACGGCGTCGCAGCCGGCCTCGGCCGCCACGTCGATGAGCTTGAAGGCGTTCTCCAGCTCCCCGTTGTGGTTGATGCCGATCTCGCCGCAGATGTAGACGGGCTTGCCGGGGCCGACCTCACGCGAACCGAAGTTGCGAATGCGGGAGTTGGTGCTCATGGGGGATTTCCTTACTTGGAGAGAGGGTCGAGAGAGTCGAGAGAGGGTCCGAGGATCCAGCCGGCGATCTCTCGGATCGCGCCGTCGCCACCGGGGACGGTGGTGACCACGCGTGCGGCGCCGCGTACGACGTCGTGGGCGCTGGCGACCGCCACGGGCCAGCCCACGAGGGCGAAGCACGGGAGGTCGTTGACGTCGTTGCCGACGTAGAGCACGCGCTCCGGCGCGATGCCCTGTTCCTCGCACCACTGCTTGAGCGCGAGGTCCTTGCGGTCGATGCCGTGCAGGACCGGGATCTTCAGCTTCCGGGCCCTGGCGGCGACCACCGGGTTCTGTTCCGTGGACAGGATCAGCATCTTGAGCCCGCTCTTGCGCAGGGCCGCGATGCCGAGTCCGTCCCCGCGGTGCACGGAGACGAACTCCCGTCCGTCGGAGTCGATCAGCACCCGATCGTCGGTCTGGGTGCCGTCGAAGTCGAGGACCACCGCGTCGATGTCGTCGGCGGTGGGCAGCGAACCGGGGCGGTCCGCGTCGAAGAGGGGGGCCAGCGCACGGGCGCGGGCGAGGTCGTGCGGATCGTCGATCTCCAGCACCCGCGCGGGGTCGGTGCGCACCAGTTCGGTACGGCCGAAGAAGCGGTGCTGGTGCTTGCGGAAGCCCGCCGCGTCCATCGCGTAGGCGGCGCCGGTCTCCAGGAAGTCCTGGGGGCGGTCCTGGCGGCGCGGGCGGAAGGACTTCTCGTGGTTGACGCCGAGGCCGCCCTCGCCCGCCTCGTCGGAGTGGCGCCAGACGAAGCCGTGGAAGGGGGCGACGGTCACCGCGGTGTCCGCGCCCTGCTCGGCGACCGCCCCGGCCACGCCGTCGACGTCCTCGCGGATCAGGAAGGGGCTGGTGCACTGGACGAGGAGGACCACGTCGACGGAGGCGCCGTGCAGGGTCTCGTGGGCGTCCATCGCGTGCAGCACGGCCGCCTCGGAGGTGGCGGTGTCGCCGGCGATGACGGCGGGACGCAGCACGACCTCGGCGCCCGCCTCGCGGGCGGCGGCGGCGATGGCCTGGTCGTCGGTGGAGACGACGACGTCGGTGACGAGCCGGGTGGCGAGGCACTCGCGGACCGCTCGCGCGACCAGCGGCACGCCGCCGATGGGCGCGAGGTTCTTCGCGGGCACTCCCTTGGAGCCGCCGCGCGCGGGGATCACGGCGAGGATGCGCCGCTCCCCGACTGCTGTGTCGGACATGGACTTTTCTCCTTGGTGGCTCACAGCTCCCCCATCCGCCGGATCACGGGGGCGACGCGCTGGACGCCGTGGCGGTAGGCGCCGCGCGCCGCGCGGCGGACGATCTGCCGGACCGGCCCCGGGGCCTTGTCGGCGGCGGGCGCGCCGGGCAGCGGGGCCCCGTCGGGGCCGAGGTGGTGGCGGGCGAGGATGCCCGGGAGGTAACCGGGCGCGGTGCGCAGCGTGTAGTAGGGGTCGAGGGGCGCGAGACCGCCGGGGCGGTCGAGCAGCTTGCCGATGCGCTCGCGCGCCGCGTCGAAGGCCGCGTCGTACGACGCCCCGCCGGCCGCGACCCCCTGCCGGGCCACCCACGCGGGGTCGGGCTCGGGCCGGTGACCGGCGTCGAGCTGGTCCCAGGAGGCGAGGCAGCCGGAGCCGACGAAGTGGTGGTTGCCGAGCCCCTCGCGCACCCCGAGGTCGGTGAGCAGCACCGTCGGGATCTGGCGGTGCAGCGACTCCAGGGCGGCGGTGGAACTGACGGTGACCAGCAGGTCGGTGCGGTCGAGGACCTCGCCCATGTGCCCGTAGACCAGCTTGAGGTTGGCGGGCAGGTCCTGGCTCTGCGCCAGCTTCTGGTAGGGCAGTTCCTCGATGTGCGTGGTGTGCTCGCCCGGCTTGGAGCGCAGCTTGAGCAGCACCTCGCGCTCGGGGTGGCGGCGGGCGTGCCGGATCAGCCGCTCCAGCAGGTAGGCACGGTCCTTGCGGCTCTCCGGCACGGAGGGCTGCGCGGCGAACACCACCGTGTAGGGCTCGTGTTCACCGGTGTAGGGCGCGCCGCCGAGGAAGGGCAGCGCCACCTCGGTCACCGCGGTCGCCTCGGCGCCCACCCCGTCGTACACGGCCCGGAAACGGTCGGCGTCCTGGCGGGAGTTGGCGAGGACGAGGTCCGCGCCGTGCCGCAGCAGCAGGCCGTCGGCGAGCTTCTCGTAGACGACGCCGACGTATCCGGTGACGACGACGGGGCGTTCGGTGGTGTCGGCCCACAGGTGCCGCAGCCCGTGCAGCATCGCCTGCACGCCGCCGCCGACCAGCGCGAGGACCAGGACGTCGTAGGACTGCTCGCGCAGGGCGCGCAGGAACTCGACGCCGGTGACCTCACGGAGGGACTCGGCGTGGACGCCGACTTCCGCGAGCTGACGGGGGGTCGGGGTGGCACGGCCCCGGAGCAGGTAGCCGTCGAGCCGCATCTCCGTGCCGGCGGGCAGGAGGCGTTGCGCGGTGAGCGCACCCCATTTCCACCGGGTGTCGGAGTCGGCGAGGACGGCAACTCGTCGGGACTTCGTTGGACTTGCTGGCACGTCGAAGACCGTAGGAAGCGATTCCCAGGATCCGCCCAACCCGAATTGAACAAGAGGTTAACAGCGCCCCGCCGAATAGGGAATCAGGTCCGGTTTCCACAGCAAAAAAACCTGGTTCACAGGTTCGCCACGCGTCGTTCACCTGACATCAAGTTCACAGAAAGGAGGGGTGACGGGCCGCACCCTAACGTCCGACGGGTGGTCAAGCTCTCCGTCATCGTGCCGTTCTACAACGTGCAGCAATACGCGCCCGACACTCTGAAGAGTCTGCGTGCGAACGCACGTGACGACTTCGAATTCATTCTCGTCGACGACTGTTCCCGCGACGGGACCCCGGACATTCTCGCGCGCGCGGAGCGCGAACTGCCCGGCGCGGTCCTCGTGAGACACGAACAGAACGGAGGACTGGCCACCGCCCGCAACACCGGAATCGATCGCGCACGGGGCGAGTACCTCACCTTCCTCGACGGGGACGACTGGCTCGCTCCCGGCTATTACCCACAACTGGTCGCCGCCATCGAGGATCTGGGCTGCGATTTCGTCCGTACCGATCATGTGCAGTGCACCGCGCGGGCCCGTGCCGTGCACCGGGTGCCCGTCGGGCGCCGGGGTGTCGTGCTCGACCCGCGCGACGCGATCCTGCCGCCCGACCGCTCCACCTCCGTGGACTACGCGTACGCGTGGGCGGGGATCTACCACCGCCGGCTGGTGGACCGGGGGCTGCTGCACTTCACCGACGGACTGCGCACGGCGGAGGACCGGCCGTGGATCTGGAAGCTGCACCGGCGGGCCGAATCCTTCGCCGCCGTGGGCCTGCTGGGCGTTTTCTACCGGCGCGGAGTCGCCTCCTCTCTCACCCAGATCGGTGATGTGCGTCAACTCGATTTCATTCGCGCATTCGACCAGGTGATCGAGGAGACGGCGGCCGATCCCGATGCCGATAAGCTGCTGCCGAAAGCGGTGCGCACCTATTGCGCGATCATGGCTCATCATCTGGGCTCGATCGAGAGGTTCGAACCCGCGGTGGCCAGAAAATTGCGTTCACTGAGTTCCGCGGCGCTGAAGCGAATGCCGCAGGACGTGCTGGCGGAGGTAATGGACACGATGGACCAGCAGCGGGCGGCCCGGCTCCGGCGCCTCAAGCGCAGGCCCACCGGCGCGCGGACGGTGGCCGCCTGATGCCACGCACCACCCGTATCTTCTGCGCGTCGACGCTCTACGGCGCCGCCACCCTGGCCGCCGCTCTCGACGCGGGCCTGTTCTCGCCGGTCGACCGCCAGTTGCTGCTGATCACGAACAACTCGGCGACCCCCGAGACCACGCCGTCCGTCGACGCGATGCCCGGCTTCGCCGCCGTGCGCGACCGCTTCGACGAGGTGCTGTCGTGGAACGAGACCATCTCGCCGTTCCACCCGGGCGGTTGGGCGCCGCGCGCCGACGACGTCCCCATGTGGGAGCGGTACGTACGGCTGCTGTGGAACCTCGGCGACGACGAGGTGCAGCTCGCCGTGGAGTCCGTCCAGGTCAACCCGGCGCTCGCGCTGTGCCAGCTGTTCACCGGCGCCCCCGTCGACGTCTACGCGGACGGCCTCATAAGCTACGGCCCCACGCGCGACAAGATCGACCCGCTGGTCGGCACCCGGATCGGCCGGCTGCTGCACCTCGATCTGGTCCCGGGCCTCACCCCGCTGCTGCTCACCGAGTTCGACGTGCGCCCGGAACTCGTACCGGCCGAGGCGTTCCTGAAGGTGCTCGGCGAACTCGCCGAACCCGAGAGCGAACTGGCCGAATTCACCCGGGCGTCCGGGGCGCTCGGATCAGCCGGGTCGGCCGGGTCGGCCGTACCTCCCGCCGCCGACGAGCGGCCCGCGCTGCTGCTCGGCCAGTACCTGTCCGCCCTCGGCATCCTCACCGACGCCGAGGAGGAGGGGCTGCATCTGCGCATGGTCGGCGGCGCGGTGGCGCTCGGCCACCGCACGCTCGTCTTCAAGCCGCACCCCACCGCCCCGGCCCGCTGGTCGCGGCTCCTGGAGGACCGGGCGGCCGAACTGGGCGCGCGCCTGAGCGTCCTCGACCGGCCAGTCCTCGCCGAGGTGGCGTTCCAGCGGATGCGCCCGGCGCTCGTCGTGGGCTGCTTCTCCACCGCCCTGTTCACCGCGGCCGGTTTCTACGGCATCCCGGTGGCCCGGGTCGGCACCGACACCCTGCTGGCCCGGCTCACGCCGTACCAGAACAGCAACCGGGTGCCGCTCACCCTGGCCGACGCGCTGCTGCCCGACCTCGCGGACCGGGCGGCCGTCGAGGCGTGGTCCATGCCGGGGGCGGAGCAGGGCGCCGCGCTGGCCGGACTGCTCGCGGCGGTCGGTTTCGCGATGCAGCCCAAGATCCACCCGCAGCTGCGGGGGGCGGCCGAGGAGTACCTCTCGCGGCATCTCTCGCCGCGCACCTGGCGGTACTTCAAGCGCCGCCGGCTGACCTCGCTGGCCCTGCCGGGCGCCCTACCGGCGCAGCTGTCGTTCATCCCGCGCAATGCCACGGTCCGCCGGCTGGCCCGCCGCGCCCGCGCGCTGAGCCGGGCGGCCAAGCGCTGACCGGGCGGTACGGCTCGCCCCGGGCCGTACCGCCCCTGCCCTGTTCCCGGCCCGCGGGTGCGCGGGCCGCCGCCGCGCCTCGCGGGAGCGGCGGCCTCCGCGCCCGCGGGCCCCTCGCAGAAAGCCCCGGGATGAATCCCACCGACCTGGTCCCCAAGCCGTCGATACCCGGCACCCCGGCCGCCGCGGACGCGCCCGCACCCGCACCCGCCCGGCAGCGGTCCGGCGGGGCCCGGCTGCGGGCGCTGGACGGCCTGCGGCTGCTGGCCGCCCTGATGGTCTGCCTCTACCACTTCGCCGGCAAGAACGGCCCGGTGGACGCCTCCTGGCACCAGTCCCCCGGCATCATGTTCCCGACGCTGTCCCGCCTCGCGGTCTACGGCTGCCTCGGCGTGCAGTTCTTCTTCGTCATCAGCGGCTTCGTGATCTGCATGAGCAGCTGGGGCCGCACCCTGGGCGACTTCGTCCGCTCCCGGGTCACCCGCATCTACCCGGCCTACTGGACCGCCCTGTTCATCGTGGCGGGCGCCTCCCTGCTGCTGCCGGTCGTCGTCAAGCCGCTGCGGATGGACGAGTTCCTGGTGAACCTGACCCTGCTCCAGCAGCCGATGGGCGTGCCGCGGGTGCTGGGCGTGTGCTGGACGCTCTGGGTCGAGGTGCGCTTCTACGCGCTGTTCGGGCTGTTCGTGGTCTGGCGGGGCGTCACCTACCGCCGGGTGGTGATGTTCTGCGCCGTGTGGACGTTCGTGTCGATGTTCGCGCGCGTCGCGCACAGCGAGCTCGCCGACCAGCTGGTGATGCGCGACCACGCGCCGTTCTTCATCGGCGGGCTGGCCCTGTACCTGATCCACCGCCACGGCGGCAATCTGATGCTGTGGGGCATCGTCGGCATGTCCCTGCTGCTCGGCCAGCGCTACTCGGTGACGGCGCTGTGGCACCCGGGCATGCACGGCGACTTCCACCGCGACCCGCATGTGATCGAGCTGATCGTCACGCTCGCCTTCGCGTCCGTCGCGGTGGTCGCGGTCGGCTGGACCCACTGGGCGAACTGGCGCTGGCTGACCACGGCCGGCGCGCTGACGTACCCCTTCTACCTGATCCACGAGCACCTGGGCTGGTTCGCCATCCGGGTGCTGCACCGGGGCCTCGGGCTGCCGCCGTACGCCACCCTGGCGCTGACCGTGGCCGGACTGCTCGTGCTCGCCCATCTCATGCACCGGTTCGTGGAGAAGCCGCTCGGGCCGCGGATGAAGCGGGCCCTCGTGAGCCGGCCGGCCGGGGCGCCCGTGACGCGCTGAGACGCCCGTGACGCGCTGAGGCGGCGCGCGGCAAAAAGGCCCGCCCCGGGTCCGGGGCGGGCCTTTCCGTGCTTCCGTGCGGCTGCCGTGCTTCCGTGCGACTGCCAGGCCTTCCGTGCGACTGCCGGGCCGTCAGCCCTGGCGGGCGGCCGCGGTGGCGCGCAGCTGGCGCACCGCGCGGCGGACCGCCGGGTGGCGGCGCAGCGCCTCGGCGCGGACCGGGCTGCCGCCGGGCAGGCGCAGGGTGGTCAGCCGGCGCTTCTTGAAGTAGCGCCCGTGGGTGGCGAGATGGCCGGTGAGCCAGGCGATCGTCTCGGTGCGCAGATCCGGGTGCTTGCGGGACTGCATGCAGTACCCGACGGCGCGCACCAGTGGGCCGAGCGCCGCGCCCGCCGCGGACAGGTCGAGCGGTTCGCCGACGCTCTCGTGCTCGGCGTCGGGCAGCACCGCGTCGATGACGGTGAGCGGGACCCGGTTGCTGTTCTCGTACGGCGTGATGCGGTCGAGGAGCATCTCCGTGCCGACGCGGGCCACCGGGATGCCGTAGAAGGCCGCCGCGGTCATCAGGGCGGTGGAGAAGCAGCCGATGACGAGCTGGGGCTTCAGGAAGGCGAACACGGTCTCCGCGAGCACCGGTTCGGACAGCACGGTCACCCGGACGCCGAGCTCCGCGGCCGCCGCCTCCAGCGACGTGCTGTACGCGACCGGGGCGCTGGGGTGCGGCTTGAACAGGATGTCCGTGTGGCCCGCCCTGGCGGCGGCGCGGAGCATCCGCACGTGCAGCTGCTCCTCCTCGTCCTGGGTGATCAGTTCGATCGCGGAGAGGTACTGGCCGAGCAGCACGGCCGTGGGCCGGTCGCGCTCCGGCAGGCGCCGGGCGAGGAGTTCGGCGCCGTCCGCGCCGATCTGCGCCAGGACGCCGACGATGGCGGCGTTGGGCACGGCCTCCGGCTGCACGCCGTACTCGGCGAGCAGCATCGGGCGCAGCCCGGGGATCAGGTCGAGGTGGAGCACCCGGGCGATACGGCTGCTCATGTGGTGCGGGATGCGGTTGCGGGTGGGGCCGTAGCTCATCAGGCCGTCCGCGTAGACGTGGATCGGGCTGTCCGAGAAGATCTCGGCGACCGCGCGCGAGGGGTTGGCCTGGATCGACTCGCAGGCGATCTCCACGGGCGCGTCGCCCAGGTTCCAGGCGAGGCGGACGGCCTTCTCCCACAGCCCGGCGTCCTGGAGGCGGGGCGACCAGCCGACCGGGTGGTGCGGGGAGATGAACTCGTTCCAGGAGCGCACCTCGTCGAACTCGGGGCGCAGCTTCTCGAATCCGGCCATCCGGTCCAGCGGGGTGCTGACCTCGGGGATCGCGGCGACGTTGCTGACCACGAGGATGCGGCGGTGGGCGGCGCGGGGGCCGAACAGCCCGGCGCGCAGCGCGGCGGTGACGGTCGCGGCGGCGTACTGCGTGGCGGAGAAGAAGATCTGGACGGTGCCGGGCGTACCGGTCGGTTCGTTCGTGCCGGTCGTACCGGTCGGGTCGTTCGTGCCGGTCGTACCGGTCGGGTCGTTCGTGCCGCTCATGCCGCGACTCCCTTCAGGCCGCCGCGTATCCGGCGCAGTGTGTGCACGCGCTCCTCGCCCATGCCGACGAGCGCCTCGTTCAGTTCGTCCTCGGTCATCCGGCCGAGCGCCTCGGCGGCCATCTGCCGCAGCCGGGAGGCGACCCCGCGCTCGAACCGGCCGCGGTCGAGCAGCTGGTGGGCGATGACGACGCAGTAGTTGCGCAGGGCCTTCTTGCGCAGCTTCGCGGCCTCGGGGTCGTCCGCGAGCTCGGCGAGCACGAGGTCGAAGGAGCGGAAGAAGTCCAGCTGCCGCACGTCGCCGATCTGGGTCAGCGAGGTGGTGACGCCCCGGCGGTAGAACACCCCGCGCAGGCTGGCGACGGCGTAGGACTCGGCGCTGCGGTGCAGCCCCCAGATCCAGGGCCGGTCCTCGGCGGTGCGCAGGCCGTCGTGGAAGCGCAGCAGCCCGCGGTCGAGCAGACGGCGGTGGTAGACACCGGCCCACGCGTAGGGGTAGTCGACCATCGTGGTGTCGTCGACGGGGAAGATCGAGCCGCGCGGGTCGAGCGGGATGTGCCGACGGCCCTCGGGGGCCTTGTGGACGGCCCGCTCCAGGCCGGTGACCTGGACGTGGTCGGTGCGCACGAAGTCCACGTCGAGGCGCTGGACGGCGTCCACGAGGTCGGCGAGGTAACCGGGGGCGAGCCAGTCGTCGCCGTCCAGGAAGGTCAGATAGCGGCCCTCGGCGGCGTCGATGCCGGTGTTGCGTGCGGTGGCCAGCCCGCCGTTCCGCTCATGCCGGATCACCCTGCTGTTCCTCAGGCCCTTGGTCAGGGCGAGGAGTGCCTCATAGGTCCGGTCCTTCGTCGACCGGTCCTCCACGAAGACGAACTCGAAGTCGTCCCGAGCGTTGTTGACCAGGCTGGTCACCGTGTCGGGCACGTACGTCTCGATGTTGAAGCAGGGGACGACGACGGACAGTGTCGGTTCTTTGGCCACGTGTGCGCACCTGTGTTTTCTGCGGAAAGATTCGCGAAATCCTAGGGACGCCCGAACCGCCCGGACGCGTCCTCACGCCGACCTCCAGGTGAACTCGGCATGACATCCCCCTCCGCCCGGCGACACGGCTCCTAGGAGACGCCGTAGCGCACCCCCACGCCCGCCACGATCAGCGCCAGGCCCTCCTCGAAGCCCTCGTCGTGGCGGTCGAACAGTTCGGTGCCGGCCTCGGCCGACAGGGGGAACCGGGCGAGCAGCCGGGCCCGTTCGTCGAGGTCGTAGCCGGCGGTGCGCTCGTCGGGGAGCGGCTTGACGGCCTGCTCCTCGACGACGAATCCGATGGTGTACGAGTACGCCGTGGTGGTCGCCCGGACCGCCTGGACGAGGGTGAAGCCCGCGCCGGTGAGCAGGGCCAGGTTCTGCTCCATCTCGACGGCGTGGTCGACGCCGGTGAAGCGGGAGCCGCTGAAGACGCGGGCGCCGTCGCGGTAGCCGAGGAGCGCGGCGCGCAGGCTGCGGTTCATCACCGTGAGGCGCCGGACCCAGGTGTCGGCGGGGTCGAGGACGGCCCCGGCGACCATCCGCCGGTACATCTCGGTGGCCATCTCGTCGAGCAGCGCCTGCTTGTCCTTGAAGTGCCAGTACAGGGCGGGCGCCTTCACGTCGAGCGCCGTCGCGATGGCCCGCAGGGTCAGCCCGTCGAGGCCGGTCTCGTTCAGCAGCTTCAGGGCCGTGTCGGCGACGCGCTTGCGGTCGAGTGGGGTCCGTCGTTCCGTGCTCACGCGGGCAAGCTTGACACCTTAACGCCGTTAAGGGCACGCTCGAAGGCAGCACTTAATGGCGTTAAGGAGAGTGGATCATGAGTGTGGGCGTACGTACGGATGTGGACGTCCTGATCGTGGGCGCGGGGCCGACCGGCCTGACGCTCGGGGTGGACCTCGCCCGGCGCGGGGTGGACGCGCTGGTGGTGGAGCGGGGCGAGGGCACCGCCCCCGGCTCGCGCGGCAAGGGACTTCAGCCGCGGACCCAGGAGGTCTTCGACGACCTCGGGGTGATCGACGCGCTGCGCGCGGCGGGCGGCGGCTATCCGGTCGGGATGATCTGGGCCGACGGCGTGCGGCAGGGCGAACATGCGATGTGGGACCCGGACGAGGACGGCGAGGAGCATTCGGCGTACCGGGAGCCGCTGATGGTGGCGCAGTGGCGCACCCAGGAGATCCTGCTCGCGCGCCTGAGGGAGCTCGGCGGCGAGGTCGCCTTCGGCCGGGAGGCCGTCGGCCTGGACCAGGACGCCGACGGCGTCGGCGTGCGCTTCGCGGCCGGGCCCGCCGTCCGGGCCCGCTACGCGGTGGCCGCGGACGGCGGCCGCTCGGTGCTGCGGCGGGCGCTGGGCATCGCCATGGACGGCGAGACGGTCGACCCCGACCCGTTCCTGGTGGCGGACGTACGGGTGGCGGGCCTGGACCGCGGCCACTGGCACATCTTCCCGCCGTCCGGCGAGGGCGCCGGGTTCGCCGCGCTCTGCCCGCTCGCCGGCACCCCGTACTTCCAGCTGGTCGCCCAGTTCCCGGACGGGACCGACATCGACCTGAGCCTCGACGGCGTCCGCGCGGTGGTCGGCGCCCGCACCCATCTCGCCGCCGACGACGTGACGGAGGTGCACTGGGCGTCCGCCTTCCGGCCCCGAGCGGCCCTCGCGGACCGCTACCGCGCCGGGCGGGTCCTGCTCGCCGGGGACGCGGCGCACGTGCACTCCCCCGCGGGCGGCCAGGGCCTCAACACCGGCGTCCAGGACGCCTACAACCTGGGCTGGAAGCTCGCCGCCGTGCTGCGCGGCGAGGCGCCCGAGGCGCTGCTCGACACCTACGAGGAGGAACGCCGGCCGGTCGCCGCCCACGTCCTCGGGCTGTCCACCGCCATCCACCGCGACCAGGCCCGGCGCGGGAAGGCCACCCGGCAGCTGGGCCTCGGCTACCCCGGCTCCTCGCTCACGGAGGAGACCCGGGCACGGCCGTCCGGCGTGCGGGCGGGCGAGCGCGCGCCCGACGCGGTGATCGGCGGCGTCCGGCTCGTGGACGCCTTCCGCGGCCCGCACTGGACGCTGCTCGCCCTGGACACCGAGGCACCCGGCGTCCCCGACGGGGTGCGCGTGGTGCGCGGCAGCGCGGTCGATCCCTACGGCAGCGGGCTGCTGCTGGTGCGGCCGGACGGGTACGTCGGCTGGGCGGGCGACACGGCGGCCGGACTCGCCGCCCGTCTGGACCGGATCGGGTTGCGACGGGACGGGGTCGTAGCGGAGGCGCCGGGCGCTACACGCTCGCCAGCGACAGCTTGACCGCGAAGCCGAGGAACAGCGCGCCCGCGGCCGAGGTCGCCGTCGCCGCGAGCCGCTTGCGGCGGCGGAAGGCGGCGGCGAGCCGGGTGCCGCCGAATATCAGCGCGGTCAGGTAGAGGCAGCTGGCGATCTGCGCGAACGTGCCGAGCACGAGGAACGACAGCGCCGGGTGCCCATAGCTGCGGTCCACGAACTGGACGAAGAACGCCACGAAGAACAAGATCGCCTTCGGGTTGAACAGGCTGACCACCAGGGCGCGGCGGAACGGCCGTTCCTGCGCGGGCGCGGCCGCCTCCTGGGCGACCTCCTCGGCGAGCCGCTCGCGGCGGTCGCGCCACATCCCGCGGGCGGCGCGCAGCATCCCGACCGCGAGCCAGGTCAGATATCCGGCGCCCGCGTACTTCACGATCCCGAACAGCACCGCGTTCGCCTGGAGCAGCGAGGCGACGCCGGCCGCCGACAGCGTCATGAGCACGGTGTCGCCGCACCAGACGCCGGCCGCGGCCGTGTAGCCCGCGCGCACGCCGCGGCGGGCGGCCACGGACAGGACGTAGAGCGAGTTGGGACCGGGCAGCAGCACGATCAGGACAAGTCCCGCCAGATAGGTGGGGAGGTCGATGACACCGAACATGGGATGGAGTGTCGCACGGGCCTCGGACAATCCGGGAGGGCGTCTCGCGGGTCAGTCGCCCGGCAGGCCGCCTGGTCAGTCGCCGTCGAGGAGGGTGTCCACGGGGAGTTCCAGGGTGACGCCGACGGATTCGGGGACCGGGACGCTCTGGCCCCGCTTGTAGCGCTCGGGGGCCGGGTACTTGCCGTTCACCGGGTCGCGGTGGAGCAGGACCTCGTCGTGCTTGCGGTCGACCACGACGTAGACGGGGACCCCGGCCTCGGCGTAGCACTCGACCTTCGGGCCGAGGTCGTCGGACCAGTTCGCCGAGGTCACCTCGACGACCATGCGGAAGACGTTCGGGGCGTAGCAGTTCCTCTGGACGAGCGCGTCGCGGAAGTCCTCGTCGACGATCGAGAAGTCGGGGATCGCGAAGTCGGCGGCGAGCGTGGGCAGCCAGAGGCCGACGCCCTGGACGTACTCAAGTCCCGCCTCCACGATTCCTGCGCGGTCGAAAGCCCTGCCCAGCTTAGTCAGCGACAGCGCGTGCGAGCCGTCCCGCGGTGGTGTCACAGTGAGCCTCCCCTGGAGAATCTCCACGCGGTGCCCAGGCAGTGCACGGGAGAGCAGGTCGGCGGCTTCGCCCAACGTCAGCTCGTGCTGCAGTACGGCCACGGCATCCTCCTTTTCAGGGGTCACTCTCCACGAGAGCAACCGGGCGGGTGCGGCTTCCGCCCTCGTTCCCTCGTACGAAGGAATCACCCAGGTCAGAAGGTGTCCGTGGGTGTGTATGTCCCCCACACGTCCCGCAGCGCGTCGCAGACCTCGCCGACCGTGGCGCGGGCGCGCAGGGCCTCCTTCATCGGGGGGAGCACGTTGTCCTCGCCCCCGGCCGCCTTGCGCAGGGCGGTCAGGGCCGCGTCCACCGCCCGGCCGTCGCGCTCCGCGCGCAACCGCGTCAGGCGTTCGGCCTGGCGGGCCTCGATGGCGGGGTCGACGCGCAGCGGCTCGTACGGCTCCTCCTCGTCGAGGCGGAAGCGGTTGACGCCCACGACGACCCGCTCGCCGGAGTCCTGCTCCTGGGCGATGCGGTAGGCGTTGCGTTCGATCTCGCCCTTCTGGAAGCCCTGTTCGATGGCCGCGACCGCGCCGCCGAGGTCCTCGACCCGGCGCATCAGGTCGACGGCGGCCGCCTCCACGTCGTCGGTCATGCTCTCGACGACGTACGACCCCGCGAACGGGTCCACCGTCGCCGTCAGGTCCGTCTCGTGGGCGAGGACCTGCTGGGTGCGCAGGGCGAGCCGGGCGGACCTGTCGGTGGGCAGCGCGATCGCCTCGTCGAAGGAGTTGGTGTGCAGCGACTGCGTGCCGCCGAGCACCGCGGCCAGCGCCTGCACGCCGACCCGCACCAGGTTCACCTCCGGCTGCTGCGCGGTCAGCTGGACGCCCGCCGTCTGGGTGTGGAAGCGCAGCATCCACGACTTCGGGTCGCGCGCGCCGAACTCCTCCCGCATGACCCGCGCCCAGACCCGCCGCGCCGCGCGGAACTTGGCGACCTCCTCCAGGAGGGTCGTACGGGCGACGAAGAAGAACGACAGGCGCGGCGCGAAGTCGTCGACGTCCATGCCGGCCGCGACCGCGGTGCGGACGTACTCGATGCCGTCGGCGAGGGTGAAGGCGATCTCCTGCGCGGGCGACGCCCCGGCCTCGGCCATGTGGTAGCCGGAGATGGAGATCGTGTTCCACCTCGGGATCTCGGCGCGGCAGTACTTGAAGAGGTCCGCGACCAGCCGCAGCGAGGGCTTCGGCGGGAAGATGTACGTCCCGCGCGCGATGTACTCCTTGAGGATGTCGTTCTGGACCGTGCCGGTGAGCCGGCCGGCGGCGACGCCCTGCTCCTCGGCGACCAGCTGGTACATGAGCAGCAGCAGCGCGGCCGGGGCGTTGATCGTCATGGACGTGGAGACCTGGTCCAGGGGGATGCCGTCGAACAGCACCCGCATGTCCTCGACCGAGTCGACCGCCACCCCGACCTTGCCGACCTCGCCGTGCGCGAGCGGCGCGTCGGAGTCGTGGCCCATCTGGGTCGGCAGGTCGAAGGCGACCGACAGGCCCGTGGTGCCGTTCGCGATCAGCCGCTGGTAGCGGGCGTTGGACTCGGTCGCGGTGCCGAAGCCGGCGTACTGGCGCATGGTCCAGGGGCGGCCGGTGTACATGGTCGGGTACACGCCCCGGGTGAAGGGGTAGGCGCCCGGCTCGCCCAGCTGCCGCGCGGCGTCCCAGCCCGCCAGGGCGTCCGGCCCGTAGACCGGTTCGACGGGCAGTCCCGACTCCGACTCGCGCACCATGGTCTGCCTCCGCGGTCCTCGGCGGCCCGCCGGGTCGGGCGCGCCGCGCTCTCCCTCACCACCATGCCCGGTAGTTCGGCGGCGGTCACCCGGGGGGAAACATCAGGGGGACGGACGGCGGGACACGGCCGTGACGCGTGAGACGACGGGGAGCCGGATGCGTACCAGGGGCACGGTCGTGGGGGTCGACGGCGGCACGGGCGGGGACGGGAGCGCGGGCCGGGGCGGGACCGCGGGCGATGGTGCCGGCGTCGGCTTCGGCGAGGTCGCGCGGGCGGGCGGCGGCGCCGTGGCGGGCCGGCGTGGCGGGCCGGGCGCCGCGCTCGCCTGCGCCGCCGCACTCGTCGCCCTCGGCGCGGGCTGCACGGTCCAGCCCACCGACGCCGACGCCAAGCACACCTCCCCCGTCCACATCTCCCTGCCGACCGCGCGGCCTTCCTCGACCGCCCCCGCCACCAGCACCCCCTCGGCCACGGCCACGACGGGCTCGGGCACCCCGGCGAGCGCGAAGGTGCTGTGGTCCCGCGGCGACAGCGGCAAGGGGGTGCGCGAGCTCCAGGCCCGGCTGCGCCAGGTCGGCTGGCTCTTCGACGGCCCCACCGGGAGCTACGACGACCTGACCGAGGACGCGGTCAAGGGCTTCCAGGGCAAGCGCGGGCTGCCGCGCACCGGCCGGACCGACACGGTCACCTGGCAGCGGCTGCTCAAGATGACCCACACCCCGGGCAAGTGGGAGCTGTATCTGATGGGCGGCCAGCCGGCCGGAGCCCCCGACGCCCGCTGCCTGTCCGGGCGGGTGCTGTGCATCGACAAGACCACCCGCACCCTGCGCTGGATGATCGACGGACGCACCGTGTCGACGATGTCCGTCCGCTTCGGCGCGCAGTACACCCCTACCCGGGAGGGCGTCTTCCACGTCTACTGGAAGTCGCTGCACCACGTGTCGACGCTCTACAACTCCCCGATGCCGTACGCGATGTTCTTCAGCGGCGGCCAAGCCGTGCACTATTCCTACGACTTCGCGGCCCGGGGATACGCCGGTGGTTCGCACGGCTGCGTGAACGTCCGCGACCAGGCGGCCGTGAGCCGGCTGTTCGACCAGGTACGGGTCGGCGACAAGGTCGTCGTGTACTGGTGAGGAACCCGCGTGCGGGGAGAAGAGTTCGGGGCGCGGGCGGGACCGGGGGAACGTGTCCCGCCCGCGCCGTGTGCACGAGCCGTAGGTACGGGGGGAACCCCGGCTCTGTGCGAAGCCGATGACCAGTCGGCTCACTTACTACTGCGCCGTAGTCGGCGGAAACGTCACACCCGGCGGCCGGGAATTTCCAGAAAATGTCCGAGACTCGCGTTTCCGCAGGTCAGCGCGGCGTGTAAAGCCGGTCGGCGCGGTGTGCGGGGCAGGTCAGCGCGGCGTGCAGAGCCGGTCGGCGCGGCGTACGGGGCAGGTCAGAGCGGCGTGTAGGAGGTGTCCGGCTCCGGGACGGGGGTGGTCGGCACGGCCTCCCGGGTCGCCGGGGCGACGGCCGTCGCCTCGGGGGTGGCGACGACGCCGCTGCCGTGGTGCCCGCCCGGGGCCAGGTGCCCGTCGTCGTCGCCGCTCCCGCCCTGGTCGTCCTGGCCGCCGCCGTCCTGCCCGTCGCCGCCCTGGCCGTCGTCGTGGCCGCCGGACTGCACGCTCTCACCTGCGGCCTCCAGCACCCCGCGGCAGAACCGCCACACCCGGCCGGAGCCGCCCGCCAGGCTGGTCAGGGTGCGCTTGCGGTCCGCGTCGAGCCGCTTGCCGTCCCTGACGGCCCGGCAGGCCGCGGTGGTCCCGGGCCAGTTGCCGGCCGACGCGCGGCCGCTGGGCTCCGGGCCGCCGGACGGGGTGGAGCCGGGCGTGTCGGTGCCCGTCGGGGCGGGGGACGCGCCGGCGGAGGGGGCGCCCGTCACGCCGCCGGAGAGCGGCAGGCCGGACCCGGGGCCGGTCACGGCATCCTCGGACGGCGAGGCCGACGGGCGGCCGGGCCGGTCCGCGGCCGAGACGGAGGAGGCGGGGCGGCCGGGCTTCTGGTCCACGAACGGCGTCGGCAGCACCCCGGTACCGGCCGCGACCGCGACCCCGCCGACCGTGCCGAAGGCGAGCGCGGCCCCGAGGGCGAAGCGCACCGGGCGGCCCCAGCGCGACCGGCGACGCACACCGCGGCCGCCGGGGACGCCGAGTCGCACCAGGCCCGCGTCGGCGACCCGGTTACGGGGGCCGGTGACGCCGTGGCCGGCGGCCAGCGGGTCGCCGGCGCGAGCCTCGCGCACCTTGCGGAACGCGGCCAGCGCGGAGGCCTCACCAGGAAGTTCGGCGCCCTCCTCGGCGTCCGGCACGGCCAGCGCGCCGAGGGCTCCGGCGAGCCGTTCGGCCTGGTCACGGAAAGTCACATCGACGGGGTCCAGGGGCTCGCCGCGCAGCAACCGCTCCGCGGTCGCGCGGTCCAGCCATCTGTACTGCTCGTCGGCCATCACATGTCCTTCTGCGTCCGCGTCCGCGGATGCGTCACAGTGGTGGACGTCACCGCACGTGGTCGCCGTTCCCGCTGGGGCGGCAACGCGTCGAGCACACCGGCGGATTCCGGATCGGCTCCGAGCAGTTCGGCGAGCCGCTTCAGACCCCGGTGCGCCGCGGTCCGTACGGCGCCGGCGCGCTTGCCGAGGGTCTCCGCCGCGGTCTTGGCGTCCAGGCCCACGACCACCCGCAGGACGACCGCCTCGGCCTGGTCCTGGGGCAGTTGGGCGATGAGGGAGAGGGTGCTGTCGGTGGTCAGCGCCTCGATGGCCTCGCCCGCGGTGTCGGACTCGGCGGCGCGGCCGGTCAGTTCCGTTTCGTCACCGCCTATCGCGGGGCGGCGGCCGCGCATCCGTATGTGGTCGAGCGCGCGGTTGCGGGCGATCCGGGCGGCCCAGCCGCGGAACCGGTCCGCGTCGCCGGAGAAGCGTTCCAGGTCGCGGGCGATCTGCAGCCACGCCTCGGACGCGACGTCCTCGGCGTCCGGGTCACCGACCAGCGTGCGGACATATCCGAGCAGGCGCGGATGCACAGCGCGGTACACAGTCCGGAACGCGGTCTCGTCCCCGTCCTGTGCCGCAAGCACCGCGGCGGTCAGCTCCGCGTCGTCCCCCAGCACCCCGCATGCCCCTCTTGCGCCTGTGAATGACTCGTTGCGGTCGCCGTCTCCGGGGGATCGGCCGTCCCGCGCCCGGCGCGAAAGGCACGTTACGGCGTGAAACCGCTGCTCGTCCATGTCCGTACAAGACTCAACCAATGCGGGACGGGGCGGGGTGTGACAGAAAACGCACTCATGGCGCTGTAGGAAGTACGGGCCGCCGCGCGGCCCGTGCCGCGCGACGGCCGGGGCCTCTCCTGTGGGGGGTGGCGGCCCCGGCCGTTGCCTTGGCGGCACCCTTTCCCCTCCTGCCCGGTGGGAGCGCTCACATCACCGGCGCGATGAGAGCGCTCACCTCGCACCCGCCCCGGCCGCGTGGCCGGACCCGGGGACCCGCGACCGCCCTTCCCCGGGCGCCCGTTTCGCACCCGTGCCGTCCCGATCCGTCATCGGCTTCGTCATCGGCTTCGTCGTCGGCCTCGTCGTCGGCCTCGCTATCGGCTTCGTCATCGGCCGGAAAGCCGCCGCTCGCCCGGCCGCCAGTCGTCCCGGCGGCGGGGCCGCACCCGGTGCGCCCCGCTGTCCCGCGCGTCGCGGAACGCGGCGAGCGCCCGCGCGGCCGCCTCGCGGTCCACGGCGGGCTCGCGCAGCGCATGACCGAGCAGCCGCTCGAACCCGACGGGGCCGGCCCCCTGCCGCTCATCCATCGCCTTCTCCGCCCCCCTCATCCATCGGACCCACACCCGCTCGCCCATCGGACCCAGGCCCGGCTCGCCCATCGGACCCAGGCCCGGCGCGCCCGTCGGACCCCGCCTCCCGCTCAGGCGCCGGCTCCTCGCTCCCGCCCTCCCCCTCCACCCCCAGGCGCCGGGCCAGGCGCCTGAGGCCCCGGTGGGCGGCGGTGCGGACGGCGCCGGGGCGCTTGCCGAGCACCCGGGCCGCGGCGGGGCCGTCGAGGCCGACGACCACCCGCAGCAGCACCGCCTCCGCCTGGTCCGGCGGCAGTTCGCGGACCAGGGCGAGCGCCCGGTCGGTGGACAGGGCCTCCATGGCCTGGACGTACGTGTCGTGCGGGCCGGGCAGTTCGAGCAGTTCCGGCGTCGGCGGCGCCAGCCCCGGCCGGGCCCGGCCGCGCCGCAGATGGTCCAGGGCGCGATGCCGGGCGATGGTCGCGCTCCAGCCGCGGAAGCCGGCCCCGTCGCCGCGGAACCGGCCGAGGTCGCGGGCGATCTCCAGCCAGGCGTCGGCCGCCACGTCCTCCGCGTCCGGGTCGCCGACCAGTCCGCGCAGATAGCCGAGCAGGCCCGGCTGCACGAGGCGGTACACGGCCGCGAACGCCGTCTCGTCGCCCTCCTGGGCCCGCGCGACGGCCGCGCCGAGGTCACCGTCGTACGGCTGCGCGCGGCGGGGTTCGCCTCCCTGGCCCACGAAGTGTCCTCGTCCGTGTCGGTACCGAGTCCGCGGTGGACCGCGCCCGCGGGCACGCCCCATGGTCATCAGCGCCGGGCCGGACGGAAGTGTCACAGCGAGGCGCCGCCCGCCCACCGGACCGAGGTCCCGTGAACGGGCGGCGCCCTGGCTTGTTCTGACGCTACGTCAGCTGTGCGACTCCACGGCCTCCGGAGTCGGCGCGGGCCGCGCCTGGAGGGCCGGGGCCCGGTCCACGTTCACCACCAGACCGGCGATCAGGGCGGCGAGCAGCAGCGCACCCATCGCCCACCAGGTGGCCACGTTGAAGCCGTGGACCGTGGCCTCCGCCTGGACCAGGCGCCGCCCGCTCCCGGCGGCGCGGCCCGCGTGGGCCTCGACATAGCGGGTGGTGGCCGACGCCGCGATGGTGTTGAGCAGCGCCGTACCGATCGAACCGCCCACCTGCTGGGCGGTGTTGAAGGTCGCCGACGCGGCACCCGAGTCCCGGGGCGCCACGCCGCCGGTCGCCAGCGACACCGAGGTCATCATCGCCGTACCCATGCCGAGGCCGAGCATCAGCATCCCGGGCAGGACGTGCGAGGCGTACGCCGGCTCCACGCCGATCTGGGCGATGATCGCGAGCGCGCCCGCGGCGAGCAGCAGACCGGGCACCAGCAGCAGCCGCGGCGGCACCCGGTTCAGCAGCCGGGCCGCAATCTGCGTGGAGCCGGTCACCATGCCGACCGTGACCGGCAGATAGGCGACGCCGGTCTTCACCGGGGAGTACCCGAGCACGCCCTGCATGTAGTAGGTGAGGAAGAGGAAGACGCCGAACATGCCGATGGTGACCAGCAGCGTGGTCAGGAACGCGCCGATCCGCTGACGGTCCTTCACCACCGACATCGGCAGCAGCGCCACCCGGGCCCGGGTCTGCCAGAAGCCGAACCCGGCGAGCAGCACCACCCCGGCCGTGAGCAGCGACAGCACCAGGGCGTCGTGCCAGCCGCGGGACTCGGCCTCGGAGAAGCCGTAGACCAGCGAGAGCATTCCGGCCGAGCCGAGCAGCGCGCCGGGCACGTCGAGCCGGGCGTCGGGGTGCCGCTCGCCGGGCGCGAGCAGCGTGAGCGCGCCGAGGAACGCGGCCAGCGCGATGGGCACGTTGACGTACAGGCACCAGCGCCAGTCGAGGTACTGGGTGAGGAAGCCGCCCGCGAGCAGCCCGATCGCGGCGCCCGCGCCGACGATGGCACCGAAGATGCCGAACGCCTTGCCACGGTCCCTGGGATCGGTGAACGTCGTCGCGAGCAGCGACAGCGCGGAGGGGGCGAGCAGTGCCGCGAAGACGCCCTGGAGCGCCCGCGCGGCGAACAGGGTCCCGGAGTTGACGGCGGCGCCGCCGAGCGCGGACGCCGCGGCGAAGCCGAGCAGTCCGATCATGAAGGTGTTCCGGCGGCCCGCGAGGTCGGCCACGCGGCCGCCCAGCAGGAGGAGGCCGCCGAAGGCGAGTGTGTAGGCGGTGATGACCCACTGCCGGTTCCCGTCCGACATGTGCAGCGCGGACTGGGCGGAGGGCAGGGCGATGTTCACGATGGTCATGTCGAGCACGACCATCAGCTGGGCGAGCGCTATGACGACCAGCGCCCACCAACGACGGTTGTCGGCCATGCCCTCATCGTGCTCCCGCCGTACGGGATTTGGGAACGGTCGCGTCTCTTATCGGGGCGTCATTGCGCCGATTTTGCCGACGCCGCCGCCTCCCGGCACAGCAGCCGCAGCGAGCCGTGCCCGCCGAAGCAGCGCCGAGCCTCCTCGATGGGGTCCCACAGCCGGCCCTCGGGCGTGCGGACCCAGTGCTCGGCGCCGGTGGCCCACCACTCGCCGCCGGCCTGACGCACGATCACCTCACCGGCGTAGGCGCCGAAGCCGCGCAGCACGCGCGCCACGGCCGGGTACGGGGCGCCCTCGCGGCGCAGGTCGTCGATCACCCGGTCGACCCGCCACAGGCTCTGGGCCGAGTGGTCGAGGCGCAGCCGCGCGCCCTCGCGCATCACGGACACGATGTCCGCGGCCCAGCGCACCGGTTTCGCCGCGGCGTGCGGCCTTCCGGCCCGGGGCGCGGTCGCGGTGTCCCTACCGGTCGGGGCGATCGGGACGATCGAGGCGGTCAGGGCGGTCGTCACAGTCGTCACACTGGTCACACCAGAGAAGATCCAGGTCGCGGGCGGTTTCGTCACCCGCCTTCCGGCCCGGGGCGGCAACCGGCGCAGGACCGCCCCAGCTTCCCGCAGGACCGTCACACGTGAGCCGCGGACGGGTCCTCAGCCCTGCGAGCGGGCCCGGCGGGAGACGACCGCGCGCAGCACCCGGCGGCCCTCCACGGAGATCTCCAGGGCCCGGCGCAGGGCGCCCGCGCCGTGCTCGGCGAGCAGTTCGAGGACGGTGACCTGACGGCGCAGCTCCGCGGCGACGAGCGGCGACATGTCCTCGGTACGGCCCTCGCGCCGGGAGTCGACGCATTCGTTCGCGTTCTCGGCGGGGTCGAGCAGCCGGTGGATCTGGAGCGCGGCGACGGAGCAGGCGTCCGCCCACAGGCGCAGCTGCTCGCCGGCGGGCTCGGCGGGGGCGGTCTCCAGCATCCGGTGGGCGAGCCGCGCGGCCTCGTCGCCGTCCGCGTCCACGCCCTCGGCCGCGGCGAGCTTCTCCCGCGCCTGCTCCAGCGAGCTGCCCCAGTCGGTGTCGGCCGCGCCCGGGGAGAGGCTCGCCCACAGCGGACGCAGGATCTCGTCGTCGCCGCCCAGCAGGGGGACGCACCGATCCAAACAAGCCAACCCGCTGGCGGCCAGCCCTCGCTCGTCGGCCTGAGCGATCAGGTTTACCAGGCTCATCAACGTCTCCCTTGCCAGGGCGCCCTAACGGAGCCCGCACTTCCCCTTACTGCGTGCGACGGCGCCCGAGTGTCACAGGGCACCGCACCAAGGCGCCCGAGCATACGGAAGAAGTGGTTTTCGGCCAACGGGTCGGCAACGCCCGATCCGCGGGAATAACGGGCGACCCTCACCGGATCTCCACGCCGGGCGGGGGACGAACGGAACCGGGAGGACGAACGGGACCATCGGGACAGGCCCTCAGCCCAGCCGGTCCGCCAGCTTCTCGAAGGCGCTCCAGGACATCGCCGGCCGCCCCGGGTCCCAGAGCTTCTGGACGGTGGCGCGCAGCGGCATCCGGATGCCCGCGGCGACCTGGTCCTGGGTCTGCGAGTTCGCC
Source organism: Streptomyces mangrovisoli (assembly GCF_000974985.2). Classification (GTDB taxonomy): domain Bacteria; phylum Actinomycetota; class Actinomycetes; order Streptomycetales; family Streptomycetaceae; genus Streptomyces; species Streptomyces mangrovisoli. The sequence goes on from NZ_LAVA02000084.1 coordinate 36,821, forward strand.
AGGTCGCACCAGACGGCGAAGGTGCCGCCGAGGATCTGGGAGTCGTAGCGCGCGGAGACGGCGGTCGTGCCGCGCAGCACCCGCGGGTTCCACTGCTCGTAGATGCGCTCGCCCGTCGGGTAGACGAAGGTCTGCGGCTCGCCGAGGACGTAGTAGAGGTACTCGTCGTTGTAGTTGACGACCTTGCGCCCGGCGGCGAGGTACTCCGTGGGCAGCCGGGCGCCGAACTCCTTGCCGGTCCAGTAGGCGACCTGGAGGTCCTTGGCGGGCTGCACGGAACTGCTGCGGAAGAAGCCGTCGTTCCAGACCCGCAGGGTGCGGTCGTGGGCGCGGGCGGTCGAGGCGCGGTCGTTGAGCCAGCCCGTGGTCAGGTCGGCGACGTTGCCGCCGGAGCCGTAGGCGCTGCGCGCGGCGGCCGCGAGCTGCGGGTAGGACGCCTGCGGGTCGCTGACCGTGAGGGCCTGGTACTCGTCGCCGCCGAGATGCCACTCGCCGCCCGGGAACAGGCTCGCGTACTCGTCGAGGAGGTCGTCGAGGACGGTGGCGGACTTGGCGTTCGAGATGTCGATCGCGCCGCGCGTGGGCGTGCCCGAGGCGTTGCGCAGTTGCAGGTCCGGGTGGGCGGCGAGGACGGCGCCGAGGTGGCCGGGCGAGTCGATCTCGGGCACGACGGTGATGTGCCGGGACGCCGCGAGGGCCACGATCCGCCGCACCTCGGCCTTGGTGAGATGGTCCGCGGAGACGATCTCGGGGTGGGTGTCGGACTCGATGCGGAAGCCCTGGTCGTCGGAGAAGTGCAGGCCGAGCTCGTTGAACTTGAGGTCGCCCAGCTCGCGCACCCGGTCCTCGATCCAGGACGCGGTGAACGGCTTGCGCGCGATGTCCAGCATGAAGCCGCGCACCGGCTTGGCCGGCTGGTCGCGCACCACGCCCTCCGGGGCGGCGGCGGAGCCGTGCACCTCCTGCTTGAGGGTGCGGGTGCCGTAGAAGACGCCCGTGTCGGTGGGTCCGGTGATGTCGACCCGGCCGCCGCGCACGGTCATGGTGTACGACTCGGCGTTCCCGCCGCCCGCGATCGCGAGGCGTACGTCGCCGGCGCGGGCGTCCTTCTTCTCGCCGGCGTAGGTGAGGCCCAGCTCCTGGGCGATCAGCCGCCCCTCGTCGGCGAGCCGGGCGTCGGTCACGACCACCCGCTCGCCGTGCGCGGGCCGCCAGCCGGGGCCGTGCGCCGGGGTGTGGGCGCGCACGGCCGGGATGACCTGCGGGGTGGTGGAGAGCGGGTAGCTGCGGGTCGGCGACGGGCTCGCGGCGCCGGAGCCGCTCCGCGAGGCCGCGGACCCGGCGCCGGAGGCCCGGGTGGCGCCGTCCGGTGACCCGCCGTCGCCGCCGCCGGCCGCGAGGGCGATGCCGATCCCGAGGGCGACGGTCGCGGCCAACGCCCCGGCGACGATGGCGTTGCGCTGCTTCACCTTCTTCTTCGCCGGCCGTCGGCGCCTGTGCTGACTCACCGGACCAACCTAAGCCCGCCCGGCGCACGGCTCGTCCACCTCGTGACGCGAAGTCCTCTCGTCCGGGTGAAATTCGGGCATCCGTCGGACAGGTACTGACCGGTGTCGATAGCGTGAGATCACTTTGCACACAGCATCCCCTGCCGGCACTCACGTGACGCTCACCGATCTGAACTCCGCTCCCGCCGCCGAGGCGCACCGCATGGTGCTGTCCTGCCTGCGCAGCCGCCACTGGGCGCGCCGGATAGTGGCCCACCGCCCCTACCCGGACCTGGACTCGCTCCTCGCCGCGTCGGACGAGGCGGCGTACGACATGACCGCGGGCGACATCGCGGAGGCGCTCGCCGGCGAGTCCCTGCCGGCGCTGCCCGCGGGCACCTACTTCGCGGCCCATACGGCGCTGAGCGCGGCGCACGCCGCCTACGAGACCCGATTCGGACACGTGTTCGTTGTGGCGCTCGACGGGGTGGATCCCCGCCACGCCCTCGACCATGTGCTCACCGGCATCCGGTCACGATTGGCGAACGATCCCGAGGAGGAGCGCGTGGTGGCGGCGGAGCAGCTGCGCCGCCTGGCCCGGTCCCGGCTGGCCGGGACGCTGCGGTCCACGGCGTCCGCACCCGCTCCCCGCCTGCCCCGCCCCTCGGACGAACCGGCCACCACGCCGGGGGGCTGAGCAGCCGTGCCGGGCGACCTCGCCGGGCGGCCGAGCGACCCCGCCGGGGCGGCCGTGCGACCGCGCCGGGGTGCTGGACCACCGCGCCGGGGTGCTGAACCACCGGCCCCAGGCGGCTGAACCACCGCGTCCCTTTCGCCCGCTCGCGCCGATTCCGTCCCCCGCGGGGCCGTCGCCACGCCCGGAGTGCGAACGCGTCCGCAGGTCGGGCCGCCGGGCCGTTCGGGCGGGTCCGGGCGCCGTACCGCTCACCCGAACGCGTGCCAGTTTGATCACACAGGTAGGCCCCCTGTAAGCCCAGCGCCAGCGGCTGGCTACGATGCTGGGGGCCGGTGGACCGTACCCGGCCGGGCCCGACCGACAGTGAAGCCGGCGCGGCCCTAGTCCCCGCTCCCGGAGGGTTCTTCCGTGCCGGCTGGAACGCTGTACCGCGGACGGGAAGGAATGTGGTCCTGGGTGGCTCACCGAGTCACCGGCGTCCTCATCTTCTTCTTCCTGTTCGTCCATGTGCTGGACACCGCACTCGTCCGTGTCTCACCCGAGGACTACGACAAGGTCGTAGCCACCTACAAGACGCCGATCGTCGCGTGCCTGGAGTACGGCCTCGTCGCCGCCATCCTCTTCCACGCGCTCAACGGCCTGCGCGTCATCGCCGTCGACTTCTGGTCGAAGGGCCCGCGCTACCAGAAGCAGATGCTCTGGTCCGTCGTCGGACTCTGGGTCGTGCTGATGGCCGGCGCGATCTACCCCGTCCTCGGCCACGCCGCTCGTGTCGTCTTCGGGAGCTGACCGCGATGTCCACCACTGAAACCACCCCCTCCGGGATCGGACCGGTCGAAGGCGCGCCCTTCTACGGCGTCGACAACCCGGCCCCGCTGATCGAGGCCCCGCGCCGGCGCACCAAGAAGACCCCGCGGTCCACCCGCGGCAACTTCGAGATGATCGCCTGGCTGTTCATGCGCCTGTCCGGCGTGGTGCTGGTCGTCCTGGTCCTCGGCCACCTGCTGATCCAGCTGGTGCTGGACGGTGGCGTGTCCAAGGTCGGCTTCGCGTTCGTCGCGGGCCGCTGGGCCTCGCCCTGGTGGCAGGTCTGGGACCTCGCCATGCTGTGGCTCGCGATGCTGCACGGCGCCAACGGCCTGCGCACGGTCATCAACGACTACGCGGAGCGGCCCGCCTCGCGCATGTGGCTGAAGGCCCTGCTGTACACCGCCACGGTGTGGACCATCCTGCTGGGCACGCTGGTGATCTTCACCTTCGACCCGAACATCCGCTAGGCACGGGGCTGCGAGAATCATGAAGATCCACAAGTACGACACCGTCATCGTCGGCGCCGGTGGCGCCGGTATGCGCGCGGCCATCGAGTCGACGAAGCGCAGCCGCACCGCCGTGCTGACCAAGCTCTACCCCACCCGCTCCCACACGGGCGCCGCGCAGGGCGGCATGGCCGCCGCGCTCGCCAACGTGGAGGAGGACAACTGGGAGTGGCACACCTTCGACACGGTCAAGGGCGGTGACTACCTGGTCGACCAGGACGCCGCCGAGATCCTGGCGAAGGAGGCCATCGACTCCGTCCTCGACCTGGAGAAGATGGGCCTGCCGTTCAACCGCACGCCGGACGGCACCATCGACCAGCGCCGCTTCGGCGGGCACAGCCGCAACCACGGCGAGGCCCCGGTGCGCCGGTCCTGCTACGCCGCGGACCGCACCGGCCACATGATCCTCCAGACGCTGTACCAGAACTGCGTCAAGGAGGGCGTGGAGTTCTTCAACGAGTTCTACGTCCTGGACCAGCTGATCACCGAGGTCGACGGCGTGAAGACGTCGGCCGGCGTGGTCGCCTACGAGCTGGCCACCGGCGAGATCCACATCTTCCAGGCGAAGGCCGTGATCTACGCGTCCGGCGGCTGCGGCAAGTTCTTCCGCGTGACGTCCAACGCGCACACCCTGACCGGTGACGGCCAGGCCGCCGTCTACCGGCGCGGGCTGCCGCTGGAGGACATGGAGTTCTTCCAGTTCCACCCGACCGGCATCTGGCGCATGGGCATCCTGCTGACGGAGGGCGCCCGCGGTGAGGGCGGCATCCTCCGCAACAAGGACGGCGAGCGCTTCATGGAGAAGTACGCGCCGGTCATGAAGGACCTCGCGTCCCGTGACGTCGTGTCCCGCTCCATCTACACGGAGATCCGTGAGGGCCGCGGCTGCGGTCCCGAGGGCGACCACGTCTACCTCGACCTCACGCACCTCCCGCCGGAGCAGCTGGACGCCAAGCTCCCGGACATCACGGAGTTCGCGCGCACCTACCTCGGCATCGAGCCCTACACGGACCCGATCCCGATCCAGCCCACCGCGCACTACGCGATGGGCGGCATCCCGACCAACGTCGAGGGTGAGGTCCTCTCGGACAACACCACCGTCGTCCCGGGTCTGTACGCGGCCGGCGAGGTCGCCTGCGTGTCCGTGCACGGCGCCAACCGCCTGGGCACCAACAGCCTCCTCGACATCAACGTCTTCGGCCGCCGGGCCGGCATCGCCGCCGCCGAGTACAGCCAGAAGGCCGAGTACGTCGAGCTGCCGGAGAACCCGGCCTCGCTCGTGGTCGAGCAGATCGAGAACCTGCGCTCCTCGACCGGCACCGAGCGGGTGGCGACCCTGCGCCGCGAACTCCAGGACACCATGGACGCCAACGTCATGGTGTTCCGCACCGAGCAGACGATCAAGACGGCGGTCGAGAAGATCGCGGAGCTGCGCGAGCGGTACAAGAACGTCGCGATCCAGGACAAGGGCCGGCGGTTCAACACCGACCTGCTGGAGGCCGTCGAGCTGGGCAACCTGCTGGACCTGGCCGAGGTCATGGCCGTCTCGGCGCTCGCCCGCAAGGAGTCCCGCGGCGGTCACTACCGCGAGGACTACCCGAACCGCGACGACGTCAACTTCATGCGCCACACCATGGCGTACCGCGAGGTCGGCGCCGACGGCACCGATTCCATTCGTCTCGACTACAAGCCGGTCGTGCAGACCCGCTACCAGCCGATGGAGCGTAAGTACTGATGGCAACCCCCGTTCTGGACAAGGTCGAGGCGGAGTCCGCGGCCTCCCCGTACATCACGGTCACGTTCCGGGTCCGCCGCTTCAACCCCGAGGTCTCGGCCGAGGCGGTGTGGGAAGACTTCCAGCTGGACATCGACCCGAAGGAGCGCGTCCTCGACGGCCTCCACAAGATCAAGTGGGAGGTCGACGGCACGCTGACGTTCCGCCGCTCCTGCGCGCACGGCATCTGCGGCTCGGACGCGATGCGGATCAACGGCAAGAACCGCCTCGCGTGCAAGACGCTGATCAAGGACATCAACCCCGAGAAGCCGATCACGGTCGAGCCCATCAAGGGCCTGACGGTCCTGAAGGACCTGGTCGTCGACATGGAGCCGTTCTTCCAGGCGTACCGGGACGTGATGCCCTTCCTGATCACGAAGGACACCAACGAGCCGACGCGCGAGCGCCTGCAGACCGCCGAGGACCGCGAGCGCTTCGACGACACCACCAAGTGCATCCTGTGCGCCGCGTGCACGTCGTCCTGCCCGGTGTTCTGGAACGACGGCCAGTACTTCGGCCCGGCCGCGATCGTCAACGCGCACCGCTTCATCTTCGACTCGCGTGACGAGGCCGGCGAGCAGCGCCTGGAGATCCTGAACGACCGCGACGGCGTGTGGCGCTGCCGCACGACCTTCAACTGCACGGACGCCTGCCCGCGCGGCATCGAGGTCACGAAGGCCATCCAGGAAGTCAAGCGAGCACTGATCACGCGCCGCTACTGATCTCCTCGGCTTCGCCTCAGGGCCCTGTTTCCGAAACTCCGGAAACAGGGCCCTCTGGCGTTCCCGGCCGAAATTGCCATCTACTGAACGGCCCGTTCCGCCTGCCACACTCCGGGCACATTGCCCAATCGGTGGGGCGGGTCATGACACAGAACCTGAAACCTGAGATAGGACCGCGAGTCCCGTATCCGCTCGGCTATGCCGAGGCGACCTCGTTCACTCAGACGATGACGGCTCCACTGCTGACGGGGGCAGCGCTGACCCTCGTGGGCGTGATCATCGTCGACGACACAAAATTTCGAGTCCCTGAATTGACTCTGCTCCTTGTGGTCACCTCATCCATCGCGCTGATCGCAAGCATTCAAATAGGTGCCGACGCCCGGAAGTACCTTTACAACCGGGAGACCATCGCCGCCTGGTACACGGAAGACGAGGCCAAACGCGCCGGGATACTGGTGAGGCGCACCAAGCATTTCATCGAGTGGAGAAAGCGCAATCGCCTTGCAGTAGTGGTCTTCAACGCCGGCACCATGCTGCTGATCCTTGCGGTGTCCACCGCTCTGTTCCCGCGCGACAACCATGCCGTGGTGCGCTGGATCGCCTCGGGACTGACGCTCGCGAGCGCCCTGGTCGAGGCATGGTGGCTCCACCACCTCTTCCACGAGCGCTTCGATGAGACCCCAGAAAAGCCAAAGCCCTTGGACGGAGGGACCTGATGGTTCTCTACGACGTGACACTGCCTGGCAACGGGCCGGGAACGATCGAGTGCCCCCAGCTCCAGTGCCCCGCGACATTTCCGAACGCGAGGTTCTCCAGGCGCGACATCGACAAGTGGGAAGAGGCGCTCCAGGTGGGGCCCGAAGCCGCGAAGGCCCACCTCGAGATCTCCGGGGCTCTCACGATGCAGCACATGCCCGGATGCCCCTTCAGGTGTCTGCCGCCGGCAGTACTGGCGCTCTGCGGGAACGAGGAACTTCTCGCTCAGCTCAAGAAGGTGGGGGCGGTCCTGGACGACTGTCAGCCCTCCGGTGACTCCGCCTCCGGTCCGGCCGACGACGCCTGATCGTACGGCCGCCGCCGCGGTCGGCGCCCGGCGAACTCGTCGGAGAGCTCCGCGAACAGAGCCTCCGCGCTCGCCGGGTCCGCGGGCAGTGGGTAGTGCAGCGCGTCCAGCAGGTCGAAGCGGTGCAGGTCGTACACGATGTGCATCAGGCCGGAGTACGCCTGCGCAGCGGTGACCGCGCCCTTGTACGCCACCGCCGCCAGCATCAGGCCGACCAGACACAGCCACCAGGCCGACGGCTCGTCATGCAGGGCGACGACGCCCAGGACCGAGAGGGCCGAGAACGCCCAGCACAGGTTCACCGCGCCATCCAGGGTGTCGCGTGCCGAGCCGAGCACCTCGGCCAGCCGCTCGGAGACCTGGAGGTAGATACGCGGCCAGGAGGGCAGCGTCGTCAGTCCGTAGCGTTCGCCCGCGCTCAACTCCCCCGCTCGCAGCGCGTTGCCCAGCGCGGTGGGCAACTGCACCTCGACCGCGGGCCGGACGGCCAGGCGCCGACGCGCGTCGGCCCGTACCCGCCGGTCGGTGTCGTCGTCCGCCGACGCCACGGCACGCCGCTGCAAGGCCCGCCAGCGTCTGCGCTGGACGCGGGCGAGAAATCCGGCCAGCCGGGCCGTCAGCGGCCAGCGGTCCCAGTACCCCTCCAGCACGCGCACTGCCCGCACCTGGAACGGCTGCACCAGGAGGCCGAGTACTGCTGCGCCGGCGGCGGTCGCTGCAACCAGTTCCAGCATGGCGGTGGGTCGCTGCGGCCACACCGTGGCCCAGTGGCTCCGGCCCGAGAAGCTTCCCGCGCGGATCAGCGCGAGCACGCCCGTGACGAACAGCGCGCACGGCGCGAAGCGCACCGACAGCACCCGTCGCACGAAGCCCGTCCTCCCCGAACACCCCTGAGCGGTGTTCAGTATGAGGCCGGCGGCTTTCTCACCTCATGGCGGGCTTGCGCCACTCCCTCGCGCCCGCCGCGCGCATCAGCCGGAGCGCCGAGTCCGGCTCGCCGGAGATCAGTGGGTGGACGAGTTCGACGCAACGGACCTGGCCGGTCAGCGACTTGCGCAGTTGTCGCACGCTGCGGGCGCCGAAGGTGACCCCGCCCCGGCGGCCCACCACACCCGCCGCCAGGGCCAGCCCCTCCACGCCGACCTTGCACTCGGACCAGGCCGTCGCGCGGCAGGCGTGGATCTCGATGTCCCCCTGCCACAGGCCGAGTACGGCGTTGTAGGTCACCCCGGAACCGGAATACGTGGCCACGGCGAGATGCCGATCCACCTCCGCCCGGCCCGGGCCGTCCAGCCCCAGCCGCTCGGCCACATCGGCGAACGCCGCCCGCACTTCGCCGAAGAAGGCTTCCGTCCCCAACGCCATGCCCGCCCCCTCACGTGCCGTACTGAAGGCGGCTCAGCGTAGCGCCGTCGCGTGCCGCTTCTCGGCTCAATGAGTGACCCCGCGGGCAGGCCGCCCGGCAAGCTTCGCTTCTGCTCCTAATGTGATCGCATGTCAGATGACGAGTCGTACGAACTGCTCGGTTTCGACCATGTTCTTCTGCCCGTCGGAGATCTCGACGAGGCCGTGGACTTCTACCGGCGTGCCGGGTTCGCCGTGGGGTTCCGGTTCGATGCGGGCGGGATCGCGTCGCTCAAGGTGGGGGGCGAGACGCCGGGGATCCTGCTGCGGGCCGAGGAGGCCGTCGGGCACCGGCCGCCGCCCTGGCCGTCGGGGCGGGTATGGGTCGAGGTGGCCGACGCGCGGCTGGCGGCCAAGGTGCTGACGAACCGTGGGATCCGGCTGCTCGACGAGCCGTTCGCCGTGGCCACGGGCTGGACCGTCGAGATCGCGGACCCCTGGGGCAACGTCGTCGGGTTCACGGACTACGGCAAGCGGCCCGAGCTGGGGCGCACGGGGGCACGCGGGATGTGAAGGGCGCTGGTGCGCGCCGGGCGTGAACGGCGCCACTCCCCCGCCGAGTTGAACGTGTTCAGAAACGCGTCTAGAGTCTCTCTCGTCAGCGTTTTGAACGGGTTCAAGAATGCTCACGGAGGGGTGGGGCATGGACCGCACCGTCATCGCCTACGTCATCTATCTGCTGGTCAGCATCGCGCTGACCGTCTGGGTCGCCCGCACGCTCAGCCGCAACGGCAGGGTCTTCCTCGCCGACGTGCTGCACGGCAACGAGAAGCTGGCCGACGCCGTCAACCACCTGCTCGTGGTCGGCTTCTACCTCGTCAACCTCGGCTTCGTCGCTCTGTATCTCAGCAGCGACGACGACATAGCCGACACCCGCGGCATCTTCGAGGCCCTGTCCACCAAGCTGGGCGTGGTGCTGCTGGTCCTCGGCGTGATGCACCTGGGCAACGTCTACGTGCTCAACCGGATCCGGCGGCGCGGGCTCATGGAGCGCGAGCAGGTCCCGCCGGTCGCCCCGCAGGGCTGGGTCGCCCCGACGGCCGGGGCGTGAGCGCCATGACCGAACGGCGGAGCCGGGCCGCGACGCCCGGCACCCCCGTCGGGGCGACGGCACCCGGGGCCCCGGTGCGGGCCACCGCGGCCCCGGCAGCGGCCACCGCGCCCGGCGCCCCCGTCCGGGACGCCGCCCCGCGGGTCCCCGTCCGGGGGCTCACGGTCCTGTACGACGCCGACTGCTCCCTCTGCGTCCACGTGCGCGACTGGCTCGTACGGCAGGCGCAGCTCGTGCCGCTCGAACTGGTCCCGGCCGGCTCCGCGGAGGCCCGGCGCCGCCTGCCGGGGCTCGACCACGCGGCCACCCTCGACGAGGTCACCGTCGTCGGGGACGCCGGCCAGGTCTACCGGGGAACGGCCGCCTGGATCGTCGTGCTGTGGGCGCTGCGCGAACTGCGCCCGCTCGCCCACCGGCTGAGCACCCCCACGGGCGCGCGGCTGGCCCGCGGCGCGGTGCTCGGCGCGGCCAAGTGGCGCGGCGCGCAGTGGAACACCCAGCCCCGCTGGGGCGGCACCGGCTACCGGCGCGCGGACGGCTGGTGGTACGACCCGGACCGCGGGTGGACCCACCACGCACCGGCCTGTGACGACGGGACCTGCCCCACTGGTTAGGCTCGGTCCGTGCCCGCGAAGAACGACAGCCCCGCGCCCGGCGAGCGACCGGCAGCCGCCGACGACCGTCCGGCGGCCGCCGACGACCGCCCCGGCGCGGCCGGCTCCCTGAGCAAGTCCGAGCAGACCCGCGCCCTGATCCTCGAGACGGCGATGCGGCTGTTCCAGGAGCGGGGCTACGACAAGACGACCATGCGGGCCATCGCCAAGGAGGCCGGCGTCTCCGTCGGCAACGCCTACTACTACTTCGACGGCAAGGAGCACCTGATCCAGGGCTTCTACGACCGGATCGCCGCAGAGCACCAGGCGGCGGTCCGGGAGGTCCTGGCCCGGGAGACCGAACTGGAGGCGCGGCTCGGGGGCGTGCTGACGGCCTGGCTCGACATCGCCACGCCGTACCACGAGTTCGCGGTGCAGTTCTTCAAGAACGCCGCCGACCCGGACAGCCCGCTCAGCCCGTTCTCGCCGGAGTCGGAGCACGCCCGCCTGGAGGCGATCAGCGTCCACCGGCAGGTGCTCGCGGGGGCCACGAAGACCAAGGTCCCGGACGAACTGCGGGACATCCTGCCCGAGTTGATGTGGCTGTCGCAGATGGGCCTGGTGCTGTACTGGATCTTCGACCGGACCGAGGGGCGCGAGCGCAGCTACCGGCTCGCCGAGCGCGGCGCCCGCCTGACCGCCCGCGGCGTGTCACTGGCCCGCTTCCGCGTGCTGCGCCCCCTGGTCCGCGAGGTGCACGAACTGTTCACGGACTTCCTGCCGGGGATGACCCGGGCACTGCCCGACCCCGGCAAGAAGTCCGACTGAACAACCTCCGGTCGTACGTCGGTCGACCGCGTCGGCCGTACGTCAGTTGACCGCGTCGACCTCGCCGTCGGCCAGCTCGACGTCGTACACCAGCGGCCCGTCCTGCACCACGACCTGCTCCGCGCGGGAGAGGTACGACGGCGCGGAGACCGACAGCAGGTAGGGGCCCGGGGCCGGGACCGACAGGATGTAGGAGCCGTCGGCCAGCGAGGCCACCCCGTCCAGGCGGCGGCCGCCGCGGGTCAGCAGGGAGACCGACGCGCCCTCCACCGCGGCGCCGTCGGCGGCGCGGACGAAGCCGTGCACGGCCGAGGCGGGACCGGACGCGCCGGGGCCGGGGCCGTCGGCCGGGGCGCCGCGCTCCGCGGCCGGGTCGGCGGGCTCCACCGCGAGATGCGGCAGCCGCCGGTCCAGCCAGCCCGGCAGCCACCAGTTCGCCGAGCCGAGCAGATGCATCGCGGCCGGCACGAGTGCGGTGCGCAGCAGGAACGCGTCCAGGGCGACCGCCGCCGCGAGGCCGACGCCCGCCATCGCCGCGCCCGAGTCGCCGCTGAGCACGAACGCCATGAAGACGCAGACCATGATGAGCGCGGCGCTGTTGATGACCCGGCTGGTCTCCGCGAGGCCGACCCGCACCGCGCGCGCGTTGTCCTTGGTGTGGACCCACTCCTCGTGCATCCGGCTGACCAGGAACACCTGGTAGTCCATGGAGAGTCCGAACAGCAGCGACAGCATGATCACCGGCAGGAAGGCGTTGATCGGGCCCTCCTTGCCGAGGCCCAGCAGATCCAGGCCCCAGCCCCACTGGAAGATCGCGACGAGGACGCCGAAGGAGGCGGCCGCGGCGATCAGGTTCATCAGGGCCGCCGTCAGCGGCACCACCACCGAGCGGAACGCCACCATCAGGAGCAGGAACCCGAGCCCGATGATGGTCAGGACGAAGTACGGCAGCCGGTCGCCGGTGACGGACGCGAAGTCCTTGGAGATCGCGGTCACCCCGCCGACATGGGCCTGCACCCCGGCCTCGGGGATCACCCGGTCGCGCAGGTCGTCGATCAGGTCGTCGGTCTGCTTCGACTGCGGCGAGGTCTTCGGCACCACCTGGACGACGGTCACACCACCGCGGGCGGGCACCGCCCCGGCCTGGGCGACGTCCGCGGTCGCCCGGATGTCCTTGACCAGCGCGGTCGTGTCGCCGCTCTGCACGACCACCTGGAGCGGCCCGTTGAAGCCGGGTCCGAAGCCGTCCGCCAGCAGGTCGTAGGCCTTGCGGGTGGTGGTGGAGGCGTCGTCGTTGCCCTGGTCGGTGGCGCCGAGGCGCAGCGACAGCACCGGCAGCGCGAGGACCGCCATGACGACGAAGGCGACCGCCGCGATCGCGCGCGGGCGCCGCTGCACGGCCCCCGACCAGCGGGCCGCGAGACCGCTCGCCCGCTCCGGCTCCGGGCCCTCGGCCGCGAGCCTGCGGCGCTGTCCGCGGCTGAGCACCCGCGGCCCGAGCAGGCCGAGCAGGGCCGGCAGCAGGGTGATCGCCGCGAGCACGCTGAGCACGACGGTCAGCGAGGTGCCGATGACCACGCCGTCCAGGAAGCGCAGCCGCGTCACCAGCATCCCGGCGAGCGCGATGCACACCGTGCCGCCCGCGAACAGCACGGCCCGCCCCGAGGTGTCGAGCGCGGTGACCGCGGACTCCTCCGGATCCATGCCGCGCAGCAGGCCGCGCCGGTGCCGGGTGACGATGAACAGGGCGTAGTCGATCCCGACGCCGAGGCCGATCAGCGACGACAGCAGCGGCGCGATGTCGGGGATGTCGGTGGCGTGGCTGAGCAGCTGCACGGAGAACAGCCCCGTGCCCACGCCGAACACCGCGATCCCGATCGGCAGCGTCATCGCGAGGAACGAGCCGAACGCCAGAAACAGCACGACGGCCGCGGCGAGGATGCCGACCGTCTCCGACAGGCCCTGCGGCGGCTGCTGCACCCGCTGGATGGCCTGCCCGCCCAGCTCGACCTGAAGGCCCTCGGCGCGCGCCCCCTGCGCGGTGTCGAGGACGCGCTGCACCAGGTCCTTGGGCACCGCGTTCGCCTGCTCGGTGAAGGTGATCCGGGCATAGGCGATGTGCCCGTCCCGGCTGATCTGCGCCGCTCCCTGCGCCCCGGAGTAGGGGCCGGTGACCTCACCGACGCCCTTCATCCGCGCGATCTCGTCCAGGGCGGGCTGGATCCGCTCCTTGACGGACGCCTCCCGCACCGAGGTGCCGGTGGTCCGCCACACCACCGTGTCCGTGTCGCCGGCCCCCGCCGGGAACGCCTTCTGCAACAGGTCGTAGGCCTGCTTCGAATCGGTGTCGGGGAGGGAGAACACGTTCGCGTAGTCCGTACCCGCCGCCGAGGCCGAAACGCCCAGGCCCAGCAAGGCCGCCACCCAGACGACCACGACCACCAGCCGGTGCCGGTAGCACCACCGCGCCAATGCCGCCACGCTCTGACTCCTTCACTGCTCGGTCGGTCCCCCAGGTCGTGGGCACCAGGATTTCCGGCGGGGCTCGCGCACGGGGAGGCGTCACGGCGGACTCTCAAGGAACTCCAAGGGACCGGCCGCCCCCGTCGCCCGCCCCCGCGCCGATACTTGAGGGCATGACGGCTCCCGGCACCGTGCTGGTCGTGGAGGACGAACCGAGCATCGCGGACGTCCTCGCCATCGCCCTGCGCTTCCACCGCTTCGAGGTGATGACCGCGGGCACCGTCCGCGCGGCCCTCGCGCTCGCCGAGGGCACCCGCCCGGACGTGGCCCTGCTCGACGTGATGCTGCCCGACGGCGACGGGCGGGCCCTCGGCCGCGAGCTGCGCGCCCGCCAGCCGGGCCTCGCGCTGGTCTTCCTGACCGCGCGGGACTCCCCCGCCGAGATAGTGGGCGCCCTCGGCTTCGGCGACGACTACATCACCAAACCGTTCAACATCGACGAGGTCGTCGCGCGGATCGGCGCGGTGCTGCGCCGCACCCGGCCCGCCGACGTGCTGCCCGAACGGCCGCCCCTGCGCTACGGCGACCTCGAACTCGACGAGGCCACCTACTCGGTGCGCCGCGCGGGCCGCTCGGTGGAGCTGACCCCCACCGAGTACGCGCTGCTGCGCTTCCTGGTCCGCAACGGCGGCCGGGTCGTACCGAAGGAGCAACTGCTGCGCCACGTCTGGCAGTACGAGCACGCGCCGGCCGAATCCACCGTCGTGGAGACCTACATCAGCTATCTGCGGCGCAAACTCGACGCCCTCGGGCCGCCGGTCATCACCACCCGCCGGGGCATCGGATACGGGCTGGCATGAGGCTGCCCTCGCTCCCGGCCCGGCTGCGCTGCCACCACGGCATCCACTCGCTGCGCGGCAAGCTGACCCTGGCCAACGTGGCACTGCTCGCGGTCGGCATCGTCGTCGCGACCGCCGTGAGCCTGATGGGGATGCGGCACTACCTGCTCGGGCAGATCGACGCCCAGCTGACCAAGACCCGCCAGTCGCTGGGCGCTTCGGGACTGACCCTGGAGCAGGTCGACTCGCTGGCCGCGCTCGCCGTGGTCCGCGACCGGTTCGTCACCCCGCCGGACGGCGGCCAGGCCCGCCCCCAGTCGATCTTCACCGCCGTCGACTCCACCGGCCGGTCGCTGACCATCGCCGGGTTCGAGCCGACGGCCGCGCAGCACGCCCTGGCCGCCGCGGCCGGCGACCCGCGCGCGCTGGCCGCGGCGCCCGAGCCGCGCGAGGTCCAGGTGCACGGCGCGGCCTACCGGGCCACCGCCGTACGCCTGTCCGACGGGGACTACATCCTGCTCGCCACCTCCGCGGACGCCCTGCACAAGGGCATCAGCAAGGCGCTCCACCTCGACCTCGCGGTCGGCACCCTGCTGCTCGCGCTGCTGGCCTGTCTGACGATGTTCAGCGTCCGCACGCGGATGCGGCCGCTGGAGGACATGGTGGAGACCTCCTCCGCGATCGCCGAGGGCGACCTGACCCGGCGGGTGCCCTCCAGCCACCACCCCACCCAGGAGGTCGAGCAGCTGCGCCTCGCGCTCAACTCGATGCTCCAGCAGGTGGAGTCGGCGCACCGCACCCGCGAGCGCAGCGCGGCGCAGCTGCGCCGCTTCGTCGCCGACGCCTCGCACGAGCTGCGCACCCCGCTGTCCGCGATCCGCGGCTACCTCCAGCTCTACGACCAGGGGATGCTGCGCGATCCCGACGAGCGCCGGCGGGCCTGGGACCGGATGAACGGCGAGGTCGACCGGATGGGGCGGCTCGTGGACGAACTGCTCACCCTCGCCCGCCTGGACCAGCGGCCCCAACTGCGGTTCCGCAACGTCGACATGAGCCGGCTGGTCCGGGACGCGGCGGCGGATCTGCGTGCCCAGCAGCCGGGCCGGCCGGTCGCGGTGGACGCCGAGGGCGCCCTGCTGGTGCACGCCGACGAGTCGGGGCTGCGGCAGGTCCTCGGCAACCTGGTGGCCAACGTCCGCACCCACACGCCCGCCGACGTGCCCGTACGGCTCGGCGTGGACCGGGTGGACGGGGCGGTGCGGCTGCGCGTCGCGGACGAGGGTCCGGGGCTCGACGCGGAGGACGCGGCCCGGATCTTCGACCGGTTCTTCCGGGTGGGCGGCGGGGCCGGCAGCGGCCTGGGCATGGCGATCGTGCAGGGCGTGGTGGAGGCGCACGGCGGCGCGGTGTCGGTGCGCACGGAGCCGGACCGGGGCCTGGAGGTGACGGTCACCCTGCCCCGGGGAGCCGCCCACGACCCGGGAGCCGCCCAGGATCCGGGAGCCGCCCACGACCAGGGCGCGGCCCCGGCGAGGGCGCCCGCGCTGCCGTGACACGGCACCGCGAGCGGTTCACGTCACGTTCCGAGGTGCGCGGGCGCCCGGTCCGCGGTCGGCTCAGATCCACGACAGCTTCCACAGCCGGAACACGCCCGTGCCGTCGGAGAGATACTGCCCGCCGCCGATGTCCTCGGTGCTGATCACGTACTCCTTGCCCTGCCACAGCGGGATCAGCGGCACGTCCGCGGCCACGTCCGCCTGGAGGTCGCGGAAGTCGGCGTCCGTCCGGTCGCGTTCGACGAACCGCTGGCTGTCCTGGATCAGCCCGTCGACGATCTTGTTGCTGTAGCCGGTGTTCATCGTGGAGCCGGTGCCGATCAGCGGGGCCGCGAAGGTGTCCGGGTCGGGGTAGTCCGCGACCCAGCCGACCGCGTAGGCGTCCAGCTTCCCGCCCGCCCAGCGCTTCTGGAAGTCGGTCCACTCGTACCCCACGACATGGACCTTGAACAGGCCGCTCGCCTCCAGCTGCTGCTTCAGGTCCGCCGCCTCCTCGGCGGCGGCGCCGCGCCCCTTGCCGTAGCCGTAGGTGAAGGTGACCGGGGTGGTCACGCCGGCCTGCTTCAGCAGCGCCTTCGCCTTCTGCACGTCCTGCTCGGGGTAGGCGTCGAAGAAGGCCGTGGTGTGGCCGGTGATGCCGGTCGGGATCAGCGAGTAGAGCGGGTCGACGGTGCCGTCGTAGACCGTGGCGGCCAGCTGCTCGCGGTTGACCAGCAGCGCGATGGCGCGGCGGACCAGCACGTCGTGCAGCGGCGAGCCGGAGCGGGTGTTGAAGTACAGGTTGCGGGTCTCGGAGCTGTCGGAGACCGAGACCCTGATGTCGGGGTCGCTCGGGGACAGGCTCGCCAGCAGCTTGGGCGTCAGGGCGCGGGAGGCGACGTCGATCCGCTTGGTCTTCCAGGCGGTGTCGAGCTGCGCCGCGGAGCCGTAGTACCGCAGGTCGATGGGGCGCCCGCCGCCCGAGACCGCGCCCTGGTAGCCGGGGTTGGGCTTGAGCCGGGCCTGCTTGCCCTTGTCGTACGACGTCAGGCGGTACATGCCGGTGCCGTCGACGGAGGTGCCGGTGCGCAGGGAGTTCCTCGGGTACTCCGTGGAGTCGACGATCGAGCCGGCCCCGGTGGCCACCTTGAACGGGAAGGTGGCGTCCGCCGAGGACAGGTGGAAGGTGACCGTCATGCCGCTCGCGTCGACCGAGCGGAGCGTGGAGAGCAGCGAGGACGGGCCGACGTCGGCGGCGATCTTCTTGACCCGGTCGAAGGAGTACTTCACGTCCTCGGCGGTCATCGCGCGCCCGCTCGGGAAGGTGAGCCCGTCGCGCACCGTGCAGCGGTACGTCGTCAGGGCGGTGCCCACGAAGCCGCAGGACTTCGCCGCGTCCGGGACGGGCGAGGAGCCGCCCGGCTGGAAGGTCAGCAGCGTCTGGAAGACGTTGCTGTACAGGGCCCACGAGCCGGCGTCGTAGGCGCCCGCGGGGTCCAGCGAGGTGACGGCGTCGGTCGTGCCGACGGTGATGGTCTTGCCGGTGTTCTCCTGCGACGGCAGTAACTGCCAGCCGCCGACGCCGACGGCCGCCAGTACGGCGAGCGTGGCGAGAATGCGCATGCGAACCGATCGCATGGGTGCCCTCCCCGGACCCGGCCAGGGCCCTGTGGAAATGCCGCTCCCCTAGCGGCGGCGACACACATAACCACAGGAGTTTCAGGCGGGGGAAGAGGATGTGAGGGACATGAGCAAGACGTTACCCATGAGTGTTCTCGTGACCACGCACAGTGGAATCCAATGTTCCGGACAGGGCGCTCAGAAAGCGCTTCACGCCTTGCGGGACAAGAGCTCCACGACCGTGATGTCGGACGGCGCCCAGACCCTGGTCGGCGGCCCCCAGGCGCCCGCGCCACGGCTGACGTAGAGCTGGGTGTCGCCGTAGCGTTCGAGGCCCGCGACGGTCGGGTTGGCGAGCTCCGCGACCAGGTTGCCGGGCCAGAGCTGCCCGCCGTGGGTGTGGCCGGAGAGCTGGAGGTCGACGTCGTGCCGGACGGCCTCGTGGATCTGGACGGGCTGGTGGGCGAGGAGCACGCAGGCGCGGGTGGTGTCCCGGTCGCCGAGCGCCTTGTCGAAGTCGGGGCCCTGGCCCTCGCTCTCGCCCTGGAGGTCGTTCACCCCGGCGAGGTCGAAGCCGGGCAGTTCGGTGCGGGCGTTGAGCAGCGGGTGCAGACCGAGCGTGCGGACCTCCTCGATCCACTGCTCGGCGCCGGAGAAGTACTCGTGGTTGCCGGTGACGAACCAGGCGCCGTGGCGGGCCTGCAACCGGGCCAGCGGGGCCGCGGCGGGCCCCAGGTCCTTCACGCTGCCGTCCACCAGGTCGCCGACGACCGCGATCAGGTCGGGCCGGGTGTGGTTGACGGTGTCGACGACCTTCTGCGCGAAGCCCCGGCCGAGGATCGGGCCCAAGTGGATGTCGCTGACGACCGCGATCCGGAACCCGTGCGCGGAGCGCGGCAGCTTGGCCAGCGGCACGGAGACCCGCTTGACGGAGGGCCCGCGCAGCACGCCGTAGGTGCCGCCTGTGACCGTACCGACGGCGGCCGCGGCGGCGGCGCCCCCGACCACCCGGGAGACGAACAGCCGCCGGGAGGGGCCGTCGGACCCGGGCGGGTCCGGGGTGACGGCGGGCGGAGGCTCGGGCGGCGTGGCGCCGCCGTCCGGCTCCGGGCGCGGGCGCGGCAGTACGGCCTCGGGCGTCCGCACGGCCGGTTCCGGTTCCGGGGCGGCCGCCCGCGCCGCGGTGGCGGCCCGGCGCTCCACGACGCGCCTCAGCAGCGGTCGTACGACCTCGCCCGCGACCACCGCGAGCAGCAGGTACAGCACCAGCGCCATCCACAGGAACCCCGGCCAGGCCAGCGTGCGCTGGAGCCAGAAGGGCGCGTGGGAGCGCTCGGTGACCAGGGCCGCGACCATCAGGACGGGTCCGGCCACGAAGACGGCGGTGCCCGCGCGGCGGGCGGCGCCGGGGCCGCGGGTGGTGTCGCGCACCAGCCGCCGCCACAGGTACCAGTGCCCCAGCGCCAGGACGGCGAGCGCGACCAGGGCGGCGAGGACGAAGACGACGATCACGCTGCCGGCCCTTTCGCTATGCGGTCCGGCGCAGTGCGCGCAGGCCGCGCAACCCGATGCCCCCGATGACCGTCCCCAATACGAAGGACACGACGGCCAGCGTCAGATGCACCCAGAAGAAGGCGGTCGGACTGCCGTCGTGGAACGCCTGCCCACTGCTGTCCGCGACCAAATTCTTGACGAAAGTGACCCAGATGACCCACGAGTACACCCCGAAGGCGAGCAGGAACCAGGAGAGGGGGCGGGTGAGCTTCATGCGTTCAGTATCTCCGCCGTCCGGCCGGTTCCGGTCCCGGGGTGGGGTGGGGAGCGGCACATCGGCCCACGCGGCGGGTACGGTCTCGTCCGTGCCCGCTCCCGTCCCGCCGCGCAGGCGGTTCCCGCTGGTCGCAGCCGCGGCCTCGCTGTCCCTCGCCCTGTCGGCGCCCGTCGCCCTCGCCGCGCCCGGGGTCTCGCCCGGCCCGTCGGCGGGTTCCGGCGCCGCCACGGGTTCCGGCCCCTCGGCGACCTCCGGCCCGTCCGCGGGCTCCGGCGCGTCCGCGACGTCCGACCCCTCCGACCCGTCCGCGAGCGGCAGCCCGTCGGCCACGCCTCCCGCGCGGATGTCGACGGTGGGCGGCGCGCGGCTGGGCGTGGCGGGCACGCAGGTCCAGCTCGCGGCCGGCGTGCCGGTGCTGCCGAAGGGCCTGACCGCCCGCTCGTGGATCGTCGCGGACGCCGAGTCCGGCGAGGTGCTCGCCGCGCACGACGCGCACTGGCGGCTGGCCCCGGCCAGCACGATGAAGATGCTGTTCGCCGACACCGTGCTGCCCACCCTGCCGAGCGCCGAGCGGCACAAGGTGGTCCCGGCGGACCTGGCGGGCATCGGCGACGGTTCCAGCATGGTGGGGATAAAGGAGGGTGCGACCTACTCGGTCCGCGACCTCTGGCTCGGCGTGTTCCTGCGCTCGGGCAACGACGCCGTGCACGTGCTGTCGTCCATGAACGGCGGTCTCGGCAAGACGGTCGCGGACATGAACGCGCACGCCCAGGACCTCCAGGCGCTGGACACCCACGTGGTGACGCCGGACGGCTACGACGCCCCGGGCCAGCTGTCGTCGGCGTACGACCTGACGCTGTTCGCCAGGTCCGGGCTCCAGAAGAAGGACTTCCGCACGTACTGCTCGACCGTGCGGGCGACGTTCCCCGGGGAGACGGAGAAGGGCGACGAGGGCGGCAAGGGCGGCGACTC
This sequence comes from Streptomyces mangrovisoli, assembly GCF_000974985.2. Taxonomy (GTDB): domain Bacteria; phylum Actinomycetota; class Actinomycetes; order Streptomycetales; family Streptomycetaceae; genus Streptomyces; species Streptomyces mangrovisoli. The sequence goes on from NZ_LAVA02000084.1 coordinate 56,956, forward strand.
CTTCGAGATCCAGAACACCAACCGGCTGCTGGCCGGTGACACCGACGTGCCGGTGTACCAGGGCATCGCGGGCGTGAAGAACGGCAACACCACGAACGCGGGCGCCACCTTCACCGGGGTCGCCGAACGCGACGGGCACGTCCTGCTGGTCACCGTCATGCACCCGCAGGAGGACGAGCACAACGAGGTCTACAAGGAGGCCGCCAAGCTGCTCGACTGGGGGTTCACCGCCGACGGCAAGGTGACGCCGGTCGGTGAGCTGGTGCCGCCGAAGGGCGCGGCGCCCGCGAGCGCCCAGCCGGGTGCCAACCCCTCCGGGCAGGCGGGCGGCGACGGCGCCCGGAGCCCGCAGCCGGACGCCGCCGGACGGCCGGTCCGCTCGGGCGGCGTGGGGATCGCGCTGGGCGTCGCCGGCGGGGTGCTGGCGCTGCTCGCGGCCGGGGCGTACCTGGTCAACCGCCGCTGGCCGCTGCCCGATCTGATGCGTCGCCGCCCCCGCGGGTGACGTCCGTGCGCGGTCCGGTCCCCTCGCCCGACCGGCCCGCGCCGCCCGCCCCGGTCCCCTCGCGCGCCCCGCTCGCCCCGGTCTCCCCGCTCGCCCCGGTCCCGCCCGTCTGCTCGCTCTCCCCGGCCTCCTTGCTCCCCGTGGCGGTCCAGGACGCGCAGAACAGGACGAGTTTCGCGGTGAAGTTGATCCACAGCAGCAGGGCGACGGGGACGCCGAAGGCGCCGTACATGCTCTTGCTCGCCACGCCCTGGATATAGCCGCTGAGCAGCAGCTTCAGCAGTTCGAAGCCGATCGCGCCGATCAGCGCGGCGACCAGCAGCCGGCGGCGCGGCGGCTCGACGCCGGGCAGCAGGGTGAGGACGTAGAGCAGCAGCAGGAAGTCCGCGAGGACGGCGATGGCGAAGGCGAGGGCGTGGAGCAGGAAGCTGCCCCAGCTCACCCGGCCGATGCCGAGCTGGTCACTGATCCAGCCGACCATGGCGGAGGCCACGGTGGAGATCGCGATCGTGGCGAGGACGGCGCCGCCGAAGCCGACCAGGACGCCCGCGTCCTTCACCTTGACCACGACCGGGTTGGCGGCGGGGTCGGGCAGCTCCCAGACCGCGCGCAGGCAGTCGCGCATCTGGCCGACCCAGCCGATGCCGGTGACCAGCAGCAGCGCGCCGGCGATCAGGCCGATGGTGCCCGCGTTCTGCACCAGCGCGTTGATGTCCAGCTGGTCGGAGATGCCGGGCACCTGCTCGGCGATCTTGTCCTGGAGCTGTTTCTGCTGGTCCGTGCTGAGCGTGGCCGCGGCGATCGCGGCGCCCACGGTGAGCAGCGGGAAGAGGGCGATGAAGCTGATGAACGTCATGGCCGCGGCGAGCCGGGTCCATTTCACCCGGTCCAGCCGTTCGTACGACCGACAGGCGTGGGTGAGCATCAGCCGCGCCACGAGCGGGCCCACGACGGGAAGCTTCTTCAGCCAGTCCATGATCCGTTCCTCCCCGGTGCGCGGGACGCCACACCGTGCGGGTTCCCCGGAATCGCGGGACCGTGGCAGGTCCCACTAATGATCCATTCGGGATCCATTCCGGGTCGGTCAGGAATGTTCCACCCGTGATCCCCACGATAGGGGCGCTACGGTCGCCCGCATGTTCTCCGACACCGCTTCCGTCACCGGCCGGGGCCGGACGCAGACCCTCCGCGGGCCGCACGAGCCCCCTCGGGGACACGGACCCGGGCCGGCGCACGGACTCCCCCGGAGCCTGCTCCTGCTCGGCGGCACCTCCGAGATCGCTCTGGCCACCGCACGCCGGCTGATCGTCCGCGGCGCCCGCACGGTGTGGCTGGCGGGCCGGCCCTCGGCGGCGCTGGACCGGGCCGCGCGAGGGCTCGCGGCGCTCGGCGCCGACGTGCGCACCGTCGCCTTCGACGCGCTCGGCCCCGCCTCGCACGAGGCGGTCCTCGGGCAGGTGTTCGCGCGGGGCCCGATCGACCTGGTGCTGCTCGCGTTCGGCGTGCTGGGCGACCAGGCGTACGACGAACGGGAGCCGGTGGGCGCGGTGCGGGTCGTGCAGACCAACTACACGGGCGCGGTGTCGGCGGGCCTGGTCAGCGGAGCGGCGCTGCAGGCCCAGGGGCACGGCCGGCTGGTGGTGCTCTCCTCGGTCGCGGGCGTGCGGGCCCGCCGCCGCGACTTCCTCTACGGCTCCAGCAAGGCGGGCCTCGACACGTTCGCGCAGGGCCTGGGCGACGCGCTGTACGGCACGGGGGCGGCCGTCATGGTCGTACGGCCGGGATTCGTCCGTACGGCCGCGACGGCGGGCCGCGCCGCACCGCGGCTCGCGACCACGCCGGAGGCCGTCGCCACGGCGATCGAACTGGGGCTGCGGCGAGGCTCGGAGGCGGTGTGGGTGCCGGGGTCGCTGCGGCCGGTGGGCGCGGCCCTGCGGCTGCTGCCGAGGGTGCTGTACCGGCGGCTGCCGCTGTAGCCGCGCGCGAGCCGCGAGCTGCGGGGCGCGGGGCGTGAGCTGCGGGGCGCGGGGCGGCGTCAGTAGGCCGGGCGGCTGGTGATCGTGTCGCGGTCGGCGTGGGCCGCCTGCGGGGGCACCACCGTGCCGCCGAAGGGGTACTCGCGCAGTTTGCGCCAGACGCCGTCGGAGCCCTGCTCGTAGAGCGCGAAGCCGGTGCAGGACCAGTCGGCCCGGTACTCCGCCAGCTCCGCGAACGCGCGGTCCATGGCGGCTTCCTCGATGCCGTGCGCCACCGTCACATGCGGGTGGTACGGGAACTGGAGCTCGCGGGCGACCGGACCCGAGCCGTCGCGGACCTGGGCCTGGAGCCGGCCGCACTCCTCGGCGCCCTCGGCGACCCGGACGTACACCACGGGCGACAGCGGGCGGAACGTGCCGGTGCCCGACAGCCGCATCGGGAACGGCCGCCCGGCGCCCGCGACCTGGCCGAGGTGCGCGTCCACGGCCGGCAGGTCGGCCTCGTCGATCTCCGTCGGCGGCAGCAGCGTGACGTGCGTGGGGATGCACTGAGCCGCGGCGTCGCCGAAGCCCTCGCGCCGCTCCTGGAGCAGGCTGCCGTGCGGCTCCGGGACCGCGATCGACACACCGATCGTTACGGTCCCCACGTCGTCTCCTGTCGTCGTGCCGTGTCTGGCGTGTCTGGCGTGTCTGTTTTCTGCTCAGCCGCCGGATATCGACTGTAAGGCCACAGTCGTCCTCCGGGCAGGCACAGCCGTAGTGATGTGCAGCGCTCTGCCCGGTGGTACGTGTGTGCGGTCGTGCGTCTCGGTGCCCGGCCCGGCGTCCGGCTCAGTGCTTCGCGGGTAGGAAGCCCACCCTGTCGTACGCCTGCGCGAGGGTCTCGGCGGCCACCGCGCGGGCCTTCTCCGCGCCCTTGGCCAGGATCGAGTCGAGGGTCTCGGGGTCGTCCAGGAAGGCCTGCGTGCGCTCGCGGAAGGGGGTCACGAACTCGACCATGACCTCGGCGAGGTCCGTCTTGAGCGCGCCGTAGCCCTTGCCCTCGTACTTCGCCTCCAGTTCGGGGATGCCCGCTCCGGTGAGCGTCGAGTAGATCGTGAGCAGGTTGCTCACACCGGGCTTCTCCACGGCGTCGTAGCGGATGACCGTGTCGGTGTCGGTGACCGCGCTCTTCACCTTCTTGGCGGTGGCCTTCGGGTCGTCGAGCAGGTTGATGAGGCCCTTCGGCGTGGACGCCGACTTGCTCATCTTGATCGCCGGGTCCTGGAGGTCGAAGATCTTCGCCGTCTCCTTGAGGATGTACGGCTTCGGGACGGTGAAGGTCTGGCCGAAGCGGCCGTTGAAGCGCTCGGCGAGGTCCCGGGTCAGCTCGATGTGCTGGCGCTGGTCCTCGCCGACCGGCACCTCGTGGGCCTGGTAGAGGAGGATGTCCGCGACCTGGAGGACCGGGTAGGTGAACAGGCCGACCGAGGCGCGGTCGGCGCCCTGCTTGGCGGACTTGTCCTTGAACTGGGTCATGCGGGACGCCTCGCCGAAGCCGGTGAGGCAGTTCATGACCCAGGCGAGCTGGGCGTGCTCGGGCACGTGGCTCTGCACGAAGAGGGTGCAGCGGTCCGGGTCCAGACCCGCGGCGAGCAGCTGCGCCGCCGCGAGCCGGGTGTTGGCGCGCAGGTCGGCGGGGTCCTGCGGGATCGTGATCGCGTGCAGGTCGACGACCATGTAGAAGGCGTCGTGGGACTCCTGGAGAGCCACCCACTGGCGCACGGCGCCGAGGTAGTTGCCGAGGTGGAACGAGCCGGCGGTGGGCTGGATGCCGGACAGCACGCGGGGTCGATCAGTGGCCATGCTCACCATTCTCTCATCGGCGGCAGGCAGGTCGGCCCCCGGGCGCGGGGCGCCGGCCGCGGGCTCGGCTGTCCGCCCGGGCGGGGTGGGGTGGTGCCGGGGGCACGGGGGCTGCGGGCCGTGGGTGGTTGATCGCGCAGTTCCCCGCGCCCCTATCAGGGCGCCATGCCTCGGGGGGTCGAGTGCTCGGCGGGCGGGGTGCCCGTGAGGGGTGGGGTGGTGCCGGGGGCACGGGGGGTGCGGGTCCGGGGTGGTTGATCGCGCAGTTCCCCGCGCCCCTATCAGGGCGCCATGCCTCGGGGGGTCGAG
>NZ_LAVA02000085.1 GCF_000974985.2 Streptomyces mangrovisoli
CCCCCGCCCCCGCCAAAGCACCGGCGCGCGCCGTGGCGCACACCCACGGTGGCTTCACGCACACCCACGACCTCGCCCCCACCCTGCGCGGCACGATCCTGCTCGGCTTCGCCGGCGGACTGGTGCCGAGCCCCTCCGCGGTCGTGGTGCTGGTCGGCGCCGCGGCCCTCGGCCAGGCCTGGTTCGGCCTGCTGCTCGTGGTCGCCTACGGCGTCGGGCTCGCCCTGACCCTGACCGCGGCCGGGTTCGCCGTCGTACGGCTGGGCAGCGGCGTACAGCGGATACTGGAGCGGCGCCCGCGCTGGACCACGCACCCCCTCGCGGGCCTGGTGCGCAGGGCCGCGCCGCTGGGCTCGGCGTTCGTCGTCGTGGCCCTGGGCGCCGGTTTGGTGCTCAGGGGTGCGGCTTCGGCGTGGGGCTGAGCTACGTTGGGAAGAACTGGCGAGACGTCATGGGGGGCGCCCGTGTCCGAAGTGCCCGGCAGTGAACGCGTGATCGCGGACCGCTACCGCCTGCTGTCGCCGCTGGGCGAGGGCGGGATGGGAACCGTGTGGCGGGCGCGGGACGAACTGCTGCACCGCGAGGTCGCCGTCAAGGAGGTGCGCGCGCCCGCCGGGCTGCCGGCCTCCGACGTCGAGCGGATGTACGCGCGCCTGGAGCGCGAGGCGTGGGCGGCGGCGCGGGTCGCGAACCGCAATGTGGTCACGGTGTACGACGTGGCCATGCAGGACGGCCGGCCCTGGATCGTGATGGAGCTGGTGCGCGGCGTGTCGCTGGCCGACGCGCTGGACGCCGAGGGCGCTCTCCCGCCGCAGCGCGCCGCGCACATCGGCGCCGAGGTGCTCGCCGCGCTCCGGGCCGCGCACTCCGCGGGGGTGCTGCACCGCGACGTGAAGCCCGGCAACGTGCTGCTGGCCAACGACGGCCGGGTGGTGCTGACCGACTTCGGTATCGCCACGGTCGAGGGCACCTCCGCGCTGACGATGACGGGCGAGGTGATCGGCTCGCCCGAGTTCCTCGCGCCGGAGCGGGCGCTCGGCCGTACGCCGGGCCCCGAGTCGGACCTGTGGTCGCTCGGGGTGCTGCTGTACGCGGCGGTGGAGGGCCATTCGCCGTTCCGCCAGGACACTCCGCTGAACACGCTGCGCGCGGTGGTGGACGAGGAGCTCCCGCCGCCGCGCCGGGCCGGTCCGCTCGCGCCGGTGATCGAGGGGCTGCTGCGCAAGGACCCGGCCGAGCGGATGCCCGCCGACCGGGCCGAGCAGGAGCTGCGGATCGTCGCCGCGGGCGGCTCGCCCACCGCGCGGACGGTGCCGATGGCGGGGCCGTACGTCCCGCCGGCGGCCGGCCGGACCCGGGACCCCGCGCCGACCCCGCCGCTGCCGGCCGGGGCGGCGTCGGCCCCCACCGCGCCCGTCGTGCCGCCCCGGGACGGGCGGCCGGCCCACGACCGGCGGTCCCGCGCGGTCCTGATCGCGGGCCTGGCGGCGCTGGCGCTGGCGCTCGGCGGACTGACGTACGCGCTGCTGGACCACAACGGCGGCGACCACGACAAGGGGAACGGTACGACCGCGAGCACGGCCGGGGTGACGCCGTCCACGGCGGCCTCCTCGCCGCCGCACACGACGAGCAGCAGCCCGTCGGCGAGCACCAGCTCCGCCAGTTCACAGCCCGCGCAGACGGTGCGGGTGACGGTGAGCGGCACGCACACCGACTATTCGGGCACCTGTCCGCCGCCGGACGCCCAGGCCCCCACGTTCACGGCCACGTTCACGGTGGGGCGGCTGCCCGCGGAGGTCTCCTACCGGTGGGTCGCCAAGAGCGGTGAGCTGTCGGACTCCGGGTGGAAGACGCTGTCGTTCCCGGCGGGCGGCGGGACGACCAAGCAGGACACGGTCTCGGTGACGACCTACACGGCGGCCGGGACGTACAGCAACGCGTTGTCGGTGGAGGTGCGTTCACCGGTGCGTACGACGTCGAACCAGGTGCCGTTCACGGTCACGTGCGTGACGGAGACCCCGTCGGACGGGGCCTCCGCATCTCCTACGGCAACGCCCTGATCAGGCGGCGCTGTTGAGGACGGGCAGGTAGCCACTGGACTGGCCGGTGGCCGTCGGGTGGTACGACTCGCCGATGTCGAGCCAGTCGACGCTGTGCAGCCAGGAGTCGCCTGAGCAGATCTCGTGGCCGGAGAACGTGGTGCGGACGTCGCCGAAGGTGAAGCCGTGGTTCGCGGCGGCCTTGGCGACGGCGGTGTCGAGGTAGTCGGCGGCACCGTTGATGGCGGTGCGCTTGGTGTCGGAGAGGCCGATGCAGGTCGTGCCGGTCTTGTAGAAGCGCGGGTAGCCGAGCACGACGACGTGGGCGTTCGGGGCCTTGGTGTGGATGGTCGTGTACAGGGAGTCGAGCTTGCCGGGCAGGGTGGAGTCGACGTACGCCTTGGCGGTGTTGATGCGGGACAGGCACGTGCTGTCGGACGAGAGCACACAGGTCGTCATGACGTCGGAGAACCCGGCGTCGTTGCCGCCGATGGTGATGGAGACCAGGGACGTGGAGGAGCTGAGGGTGCCGAGCTGGTTGGCGACGACGTCGTCCGTGGTCGCCCCGGAACAGGCCAGGAAGGAGAACGACGAGGGGGCGTTGTTGGTGTTCCAGAGGTAGGGGTACGCCTTCGTGCTGCGGTCGCAGGAGCCACTGGAGCTGATGTAGCTGCCCGAGCCGACCCCCGAGGAGTAGGAGTCGCCGAGGGCCACGTATCCGCCGGTCGCCGCGTCGGCCGAAGCCGATCCGGCGAGGGCGATTCCGGCGGCCAGGAGGATCGAGCTCAGATATGCCGCAATTCGGGAACGTCTCATGGAACCTCCCTTTAGCAGGATCTCTGCCACAACCGTGGTACCAACTACGCGTGTTGACGGGAAGTGTCCATGCCAAAAATTCAACGAAGAACTAATGATCCCTACATGCGTTCGAGCGCCGTCAGGATGTCCGGAACGTGCGGATGGCCGCGTGTTTAAAAGCGGACAAAAAGCAGAGGAAGACCCTTCCGCGTCTTGACGGGCCCGGCGGGGCTGCGCCACATTGAAGCCCGGCATCCGGCGCTTCGGGGGGCAAGTCGCCCATGCAGACCATTCACACCGGGACCACTCCAGGGACCGGGACCGCACCACAGGCCGACGCACGACGAGCGCGACCAGGACCAGGGAGGGACCTGTCGCCGCTGCTCGCGGGCGCCGCAACGGCCTTGGGAGGGGCCGGCGCGCTGCTCGCGCTGACCGGCTCCGACTCACCCCTGCGCGGCCCGCTGGCCCTGTTCTTCCTGCTCGCCACTCCCGCGACCGCGCTCGCGGCCGCGTTGCGCGGGCTGGATCCGTTCGGTCGCACGATCGCCTCCTTGGCGGGAGCGGTCGCCGTCAACATGCTGGTGGCTCAAGGCATGTTGGCGGTGCACCGATGGTCGGTCGACGGCGGCATCGTGGCCGTCACCGCACTGAGCGCGGCACTGCTCGTGGTGGTGCTGCTCAACCGGACGGGAAAAATCCGTTCGAAGGAGGCGACAACAGCCGACAAAGTTGCGTAACGGTCAAACCAACTAGAAGGTGAGACCTCGTTGCAGGTCTTGCCATACGAGTTGAATCGTCAATACCGTCATACATCTCACCCGCATCGATCTGTCACCAAGCGGCCTGGGGGAGGGCTCGAGACCGCGACGGATCGGAGCGGGGCGCGGTAGGGGGGTGCCGTGCTCGGGGGGCCGCAGGTCCGTCGGGCCGTGCCGCGCGACCGGCTGCCGTTCCACGGAACGGGGCGCCGGCCAGCTTTGCCAGCTCACCCGGCATGTTCGGAGTTCCATGCCGTCATGTCGTCGTGAGAAACCCCCCTTTCGAACCGGACACAGTGCGGGCACGCCCAGGGGCGGGCGGCCCACCGGACCGAGAGGGACCAGACTCATGAGTTCTGTTGTGCGCCCGCCGGCTACGGGCCAGGACCCGTTAACGGCAGGCAAGTACCGGCCGATCTCCACTCACCTGGCCATCGCGCCACCGGTGAGCGTGGTGATTCCCGCCATGAACGAGGCGGAGAATCTCCCCTACGTCTTCAAGACACTTCCGGACTGGATCCATGAAGTGATCCTCGTGGACGGCAACTCCACCGACGACACCGTCCAGGTGGCCCGCGATCTCTGGCCGGGGGTCAGGGTCGTCCCCCAGCAGGGCAAGGGCAAGGGCGACGCGCTGACCACCGGCTTCGAGGCCGCCACCGGCGACATCATCGTCATGGTCGACGCCGACGGCTCCGCCGACGGCAACGAGATCGTGTCGTACGTCTCCGCCCTGGTCTCCGGCGCCGACTTCGCCAAGGGCTCCCGCTTCGCCAACGGCGGCGGCACCGACGACATGACCTTCATCCGCAAGCTCGGCAACTGGGCGCTGTGCACCGCCGTCAACCGCAAGTTCGGCGCTCGCTACACCGACCTGTGCTACGGCTACAACGCCTTCTGGCGGCACTGCCTGGACAAGATCGAACTCGACTGCACCGGCTTCGAGGTCGAGACCCTGATGAACATCCGGGTCGTCAAGGCGGGGCTGAAGGTCCAGGAGATTCCCAGCCACGAGTACCTCCGCATCCACGGCACGAGCAATCTGCGCGCCGTGCGGGACGGGCTGCGGGTGCTCAAGGTGATCCTCCAGGAACGCTCCAACCGGCGCGAACTGCGCCGCCAGGAACGGCACTCCCCGATGCTCGACTCGGTACGGGGAGAGGTGTCTTGAGCGATCCCGGCATCTCCGTCGTGATCTGCGTGTACACCGAGGACCGCTGGGAGGACATCCTCGCGGCGGTCTCCTCGGTGCGCGCGCAGTCGCGGCCCGCTCTGGAGACGCTCCTGGTGGTCGACCACAACCGGGCCCTGCTCGACCGGTTGACCCTGGAGTACAAGGACCACGCGGAGAGCGGGGAGGTCCGCGTGCTCGCCAACGCGGGCCCCCGCGGGCTGTCCGCGGGCCGCAACACCGGCATCGCCGTCTCGCGCGGCGAGGTCGTCGCCTTCCTCGACGACGACGCCGTCGCCGAACAGGACTGGCTGCTCCGCTTCGCCGAGGGGTACGCCGACCCGGCCGTCCTCGCGGTCGGCGGGCGCACGCTGCCCCTGTGGGCGTCCGGCCGGCGCCCCGCCTGGTTCCCCGAGGAGTTCGACTGGGTGGTGGGCTGCACCTACAAGGGCCTGCCTCCGGGCCGGGTCAGAGTGCGCAACGTCCTCGGCGGCAACGCCTCGTTCCGTCGCAGCGCCTTCGACGCGGCGGGCGGCTTCGCCACCGGCATCGGCCGCGACGGCGACCGGCGGCCGCTCGGCTGCGAGGAGACGGAGCTGTGCATCCGGCTCACCCGTGCCCGGCCGGACGCCGTCCTGCTGATCGACGACCGCGCGGTGATCCACCACCGGGTGCCGCGGGTGCGCGAGCACTTCCGCTACTTCCGTACCCGCGCCTACGCGGAGGGACTGTCGAAGGCCCTGGTGGCCCGCAGCGTCGGCGCCGCCAAGGGCCTCGAGTCCGAACGCCGTTACACCACCCGCGTACTGCCCGCAGGGGTGGCCCGCGGGCTGCGCGACGCGCTGCTCGCCCGGCCCGGCGGCGCGGGCCGCGCGGGCGCCATCGTCGCCGGGGTGGTCACGGCGGCGGGCGGCTACCTGGTCGGCACCGTACGGGCCCGGCGCGGCGGGGCCACGTTCTCGGTCGTACGGATCGAGGCGCACCAGGACGCGGCCGCGGGGACCGGCAGCCCCGCCCCGGCCGAGGAGGTGGCATGAGCGACGAACCGGTGCCGATCCTGATGTACCACGCGGTCGCCACCGCGCCCAACGACGCCACCCGCGTGCTGTCGGTCGCGCCGGAGGCGTTCGCGGAGCAGATGGCGCTGATCGGCGACCTCGGGCTCACCCCGGTCAACACGGCCGAACTCGCCGCCGCGTGGCGGCGGGGCGGCGTGCTGCCGAAGCGCCCGGTGCTGATCACGTTCGACGACGGCTACGAGGGCGTGCACCGGCACGCCCTCCCCGTCCTCGCCGAACACGGCTTCCCGGCCACGCTGTTCGTCTCCACCGGATGGATCAAGGGCGCCCACGACATGGGCGGCGGCCTCGACACCATGCTGGACTGGCAGCAGGTGCGCGAACTCGCCTCGGCCGGCGTGGAGATCGGCGGGCACAGCCACACGCACCCGCAGCTCGACCAGATCGACGACGAGGCCCTCGCCGGCGAACTGGTGCGGTGCAAGGAGATCGTCGCCGACGAACTGGGCGGCGAACCCGTCTCGTTCGCCTACCCGTACGGCTACTCCAGCCGCCGGGTGCGCCAGGCCGTGCGGGACGCCGGCTTCGCCCAGGCCCTCGCCGTCGGCAACGGGCTGGCGCGGCGCGCCCAGGGGCCGTACGCGCTGCGCCGGCTCACCGTGCGCCGCACCACCAGCGTCCAGGAGTTCGAGCGGCTGGTCGAAGGCCGCGCGATCACCCGGAACTTCGTCAGGGACCGCGCCCTCACCAAGGGGTACGCCATGGTCCGAAGAGCACGCCAGGTCCGCCGGAAGGCCATCCGTTCCCGTGTCTGACACGACGACCACCACCGAGGCCCAAGCGCCCGACGCCCCGGCGCCCGAGCAGTCGGGCCGCCGGCTCCGCCTGCCCGGCCGGGGCCGGGCCCCGGGCGGCAACCAGCTCTTCCGCAACGCGTACGCCCTGATGCTGAACACCGGGATCTCCGCGGTGCTCGGCCTCGGCTACTGGCTGGTCGCCGCCCGCTACTACTCCGACTCCGCCGTGGGCGAGGGTTCCGCCGCGATCGCCGCCATGAAGCTCCTCGCGGGGCTGACCGCGGTGACCCTGACCGGCGCCCTGGCCCGCTTCATACCGATCTCGGGCCGCCACACCGGACGGCTCATCTTCCGCACCTACGCGGGCAGTTCCGTCGTCGTGGCGGTCGCGGCCGGCCTGTTCCTGCTGACGCTGAACGTGTGGGGGCCGTCGTACAGCTTCCTGCACTCGCCCGGTGTCGCGGTGTTCTTCGTGCTGTCGGTGGTCGCCTGGAACCTGCTCACCCTCCAGGACGGCGTGCTCACCGGGCTGCGCAGCGCGCCCTGGGTGCCGGTCGGCAACACCGTGTTCTCGGCGGTGAAGCTGGCGCTGCTGGTGGCGCTCGCCGCCGCCATCCCGATGCTCGGCGTGTTCGTGTCGTGGGTCGCGGCCATCGCCACGTCCGTGGTGCCGCTCGGGCTGCTGGTGTTCCGCCGGCTGGTGCCCCGGCACATCGAGAAGACCGCGAACCAGGCCAAGCCGCCGTCGCTGCGGGAGATCGGCCGGTTCCTGGCCGGCGACTACACCGGCTCGCTGTTCTCGCTCGCGGTGGTCTACCTGGTGCCGGTGATCGTCGCCTCGCAGGTCAGCGCCGAGGACAACGCGTACTTCTACATCACCACGACCATCGGCGGCACCACCAACCTGCTCGCCATCAACATGGGCGCCTCGCTCACCGTCGAGGGCTCGCACGACCCGGCGCGGCTGGCCGCGAACACCCGGGCCGCGCTCAAGCGGATGGCCCGGATCATGCTGCCGGTGGGCGGCACGCTGTTCCTCGGGGCGCCGTACATCCTGCATGTGTTCGGCCAGGGCTACGCCGACGCGGCCACCCCGCTGCTGCGCTGGTTCGCCGTCGGCGCGCTGCTGCGGGTCGTGATGGAGACCTACTTCGCGGTGCTGCGCGCGCAGAGCCGCACCGCCGGACTGGCCTGGCTCCAGGGCCTGTTGTGCGTCCTGGTGCTCGGCCTGACGCTGGTGCTGCTGCCCCGGATGGGGCTGACCGGCGCGGGCGTCGCGGAGATCTCCAGCCTCGCCGTGATCGTGGCGATCGCCGCGCCGCGGCTGTACCGGACGCTGCGCACGGCACCGCCCGCCGAGGTGCCGGAGACCGCCGCGCCCGACGGGGACCTCGCCGACCTGGGGACCCGCGAGGTCGCCGACGAGCCCCGGCCGCGCCGCCGGGGCCCGGCCTGGGCGCTCGACTCCGACACCCTCGCGCTCGGCATCCATGTCGACTTCGACCACCAGGAGCGCCGGCCCGACGTGCGGCCCGGCCCCGGCACCCCGCCCGGCGGTACGCCGGTGGTGCGCCCGGACTCGCCGACCTGGGCGCTGTCCCGGCTGCCGGACGCGGTCGGGCTGCCGGTGGAGGAGCGCGAGCCGGGCTCGGAGGCCTCGCTCGGGCCCGCGCAGGCCTCGCTCGGGCCCGCGCAGGCCGCGGTGCGGCCCGAGCGGGACGCGGACGCGCCGTTCGGCACGGACGAACGGGCGGCCGTCGGGAAGGGCGAGGCCGCGGGGACCATCCCGAGGGACGGGGAGACCCGGACCCCCGAGGGCGCGGCGCCGGGTGAGCCGGCCGCCGGGCGGGAGCCGGACCTCCAGGCCGCCGGAGACGTGCCGGTGGAGCCGCGCACGCTGCGCGAGCGGCTGATGCCGACCCGCCCGGGCGTGGTCCTCGGCTGTCTGCTGACGGCCGCGCTGCTGCTGTACTGGGTGCCCGCGCTCCGGCTCGGCGAGGCCGATCTGGACCGGATGGGCGGGCTCGGACTGATCTCCGTGCTGCCGGCCGCGACCCTGCTCGGGGCGGCGCTGCTCGTGGTGGTGTTCGCGGCGCTGCTGTGGCAGCGCCGGGAGCACCGGGCGCTGCTCGTGGTGACGCTGGTCGCGACCGTGGTGTCGCTGCACGCGCTGCCCGCCGTGATCGAGACCGAACCGCGCTTCGCGACGGCCTGGCAGCATCTCGGCTTCATCGACTACATCGACCGCACCGGGTCCGCCGTACCGAACCTGGACGCCCGCTGGAGCTGGCCGGGCTTCTTCGCGGCCGCGGCGTTCATCGGCCGGGCGTGCGGGGTCACCGACTTCACCGAGGTCATCCGCTGGTGGCCGCTCGCCATCCAACTGCTGTATCTGCCGCCGCTGTTCCTGCTGACCCGCTCGATGCGGGCGAGCTGGAAGGCGAAGTGGACCGGCCTGTGGATCTTCGTGCTCAGCGGCTGGGTCGGCCAGGACTACTTCTCCCCGCAGGGCTTCACCTTCCTCCTGTACCTGACCTTCGTCGCGATCCTGCTCGTGTGGTTCCGCGCCCCGGGGATGATCTGGACGAGGTTCCGGCCCGGCGAGGCCGAGGTGGAGCCGGCCGACCGGCGGCAGCGGGCCGTGCTGCTGATGGTGCTGATCGGCCTGTTCGCGGCGACGGTGCCGGCGCACCAGCTCACCCCGTTTGTGATGCTGGGCGTGCTGGCGGTCCTGGTCCTGATCGGCCGCTGCGACCTGCGCGGCCTGCCCCTGCTGTTCGCCGTGCTGGCCGCGGTGTGGCTGGGCTTCATGGCCGAGCCGTACTGGTCCGGGCACTTCGACGAACTCTTCGGCGGGGTGGGCGGGGTGGGCAGCAATGTCTCGACCTCCGTGTCCGGCCGGATCCAGGGCGGCGACTCCACGCACAAGCTGGTGCTGTACTCGCGGGTGCTGCTGGCGGGCGCCGTCATGGCGTTCGGCTGCTGGGGCTGGTTGCGGCGGCGCCTGAACGGCTACCGCGAACGGGCCCTGATCGTCCTGATGTTCGTGCCGTTCCTCGGCTTCGGGATGCAGTCCTACGGCGGCGAGATGGCGCTGCGCGTCTTCATGTTCGCCGTTCCCGGCGCCGCCCTGCTCGCGGGTCTCGCGCTCTTCCCGCGCACCGGGTCCACCCCGAAGGAACGTGAGCGGGACCGCAGGAGCCTTGCTCCGGTGGCCGCGCTGCTGGCGGGGCTGCTGCTCATGGGCGGCTTCCTGGTGGCCCGTTGGGGCAACGAGACGTTCGAGCGGATCCGGCCGGGCGAGGTCTCGGCCATGGACTACGTGTACGCCCACGACAAGCCGACCGTACGGCTGCTGTGGATGAGCAACGACACGGTGAACAACGTGACGCCGGCGATGCCGTGGGGCGCGAAGGACATGGAGCGGGTGGACTACGTGCCGACGCTCGCGCCCGCCGACCCGGTGCTGGTGTCGAGTCTGGTGAAGGCGCTCAAGGACGCGGGCCCGAACTCGTACCTGATGCTCAACAAGAGCCAGATCACCTATCTCCAGATGGACGTGGGCTACCCGGCGAACTGGGAGACCCGGCTGATCCACAGCCTGGACAACCGGCAGGAGCTGAAGAAGGTCTTCGCCAACGACGACGTGACCATGTACGCGCTGCGCAAGCAGCCCGCGGGCAAGGTCCCGCAGCCGGACCCGGGGCCGATCGGGCCGGAGGTCACCTGGACGCCGTGGTCGGTGGTCGGCGGTCTCGCGGCCGTCGCACTGATCCTGCTGCTGACCGTACGGGAGACCGTGCGGGTGGCGGTGCGGACGAGCGTGCGCCAACTGCGCTGGCTGCAGAGCAGTTTCTGGTTCTCGCTGCCGCTGCTGGCGGTGCTGTTCGCGTCGCTGGTGCAGCGGTTCCTGACGATGGGGCGCGGCTGAACGCGGTGCCGAGGCCTGCGGTGTGAGGTGAAGTGAGGTGGCTCGGGCGGTGGTTACCGCTCGAGCCACCTCACTTCGTACGCCTTCATGTCGAACCGCTTGCCGTCGACCTTCGCGCTGATCGTGCGGTCGAGGGTGTTCACGACCAGGACCGTCCTCGCGGTCGCCAGCACGCGCACGTTGGGCACGTCGTCGGCGGCGACGGACACCGTCTCGTAGCGCGTGCCGGGCGCGAACTCCTGGCCGAAGCGGGTGACGAGGCCGTACATGGGCAGCGCGCGGCCGCCGTCCGCGCCGTCGGTGGGCGTCCACAGGCAGCCCGCGCAGCCGCTGCCCTTCTCCTCCTCCGGGTTCCAGTAGAAGCCGGAGTCGGCCCCGCCCTTGACCATGGCGATCATCCCGGCGGCCTGGACGGCGACCCGGTGCGACTCGGTCCAGCCCTTGCGGTCGTCGTTGCCGTCGGCGGGCTCGACGTAGTACTCCGCCCACCACAGCGGCAGGTCGTGGGTCTGCCGCCGCACCCACTCCCCCACCGCGGTGAGCTTGTCGGTGGCCCCGAACTCGTCGGGCAGCAGGTCGTCGTCACGGGTGTAGCTGGAGCCGTCGACCACGACGAAGTCGGCGCCCGCCTTGTGCTCGTTCCAGTACGTGAAGGCGTCGACCACCCGCTGGTCCAGGGCGCCCCAGGTGCCGGTGAGCGCGGTCGAGGCGTCCGCGTCGCGCGGGTCGACACTGTCCATGTCGAGGTAGGGGCCACCCACCATGATCTTGGGGTCGACCTTCTTCAGCGCCTTGTACACGAGGTTGTACATCTCGGTGTAACCCTCGTAGTCCCAGCGGCCCTTGGCGTCGTTCCAGAAGCCCTTGAACTCGTTCCAGACGACGAAGTGGGTGACGTCCGGGTAGCGCTTGGCGACGGTGGCGGCGAGCGCGGCGAAGTCCTTGTAGTGGTCGGGGGTCGGCGCGGTCTCCAGCGCGGCCTGGCTCCAGTTCGTGTTGTCGACGCCGGCCTTGCCGCCCTTCATCCAGTCGGGCGAGCAGCACAGCGTGATGACCGGCGTACCGCCCGACCTGCGGATGAAGTCGATCCTGCGGTCCAGCGCGCCGAAGTCGTAACGCCCCTTCACCGGCTCGGGGTTGTCCGCGCCCCAGCCCATGATCGCCTGGTCCTGCGGCACGTCGCCGGTCTTCGTCAGCAGGCCCTCGACCCGGCCGGTCGCCGCGTCGCTGCCCTCGTCGGCGCTGAACTGGGTGTGGGTGAACCCCCAGCCCACGTACGGCTTGTCGCCGTCCGACGGGGTGACGGGCGTGCCGTGCACCTTGTCGCCGTCCTTGGTCGTGCCCGCCGTGCTGCCGCCGCCGGGCAGCGTGCCGACGAGTGTCACCACGAGCGCGACGACGGCCGCGCCCACCCCGAGCAGGGCGGTGAGACGCCACCGCCCGGCCCCCGAATTCCACCCATGACGTGCCATCGAGGGCAACAGTAACTGTGGCGACACCCGTCGCGGCAGGGCGCGACGGTTCCGGCCTTGTAACAGGGCCGGGCGGGCGGCCGCGGGCGCGCATTCGGCGCGCTCCGGCGGAAACCGGGTGCATGGTGCGCCGTCGTGCCGGATCATGGCGGCATGTCTGCGAACCCCTACGACGCTCTGCCGATCCGGCTCAACGTCGACGACAGCGACTCCCCGTCCGACGTCGTCGACGCGCTGTTCCTCGGCCGCTTCGCGACGGGCGAGCAGCCGTACGCGCACGCGGCCAACATCGACCGGGTGCGCTCGGGCGCGACGCTGCTGCCACCGAACGCCAAGGTGCTGCGCGTCGCCCGCGACGACGACCGCAGCGCGACCCTCGCGGAGGGCGACGGCTGGACCGTGCTGGTGTCCCGGTGGAACCGCGGCGCCGACGTGACGGTCACCGCGACCACCGCCGAACTCGCCGAGAAGGTCCTCGGACAGGCCACGGACGGCGCGACCGACGAGCCGGAACCCCAGCCGGAGAACGTGACGATGGGCTTCTGGTACGTCTCGCCCCGGCGCGGTCCGCACCGCACGACCCGGCAGATCGCGGCGGGCACCTGGGAGGAGGTCCGCCCCAACTACACGGCGCCGGTGGCCGACGCGATGGACCGGCTGATGAAGACGACGCCGGAGGACATCGCGGGCCGGCTGCTGCTCCTGCACGGGCCGCCGGGCACCGGCAAGACGTCGGCGCTGCGCACCCTCGCGCGGTCGTGGCGGGACTGGTGCCAGGTGGACTGCGTCCTCGACCCCGAGCGGCTCTTCTCCGACGTCGGCTATCTGATGGACATCGCGATCGGCGAGGAGGACTCCGCGGGCAAGGGCCGCTGGCGGCTGCTGCTCCTGGAGGACTGCGACGAGCTGATCCGCGGCGAGGCCAAGCACACGGCGGGCCAGGCCCTTTCGCGGCTGCTCAACCTCACCGACGGCCTGCTCGGACAGGGCCGCAACGTGCTGGTGGGCGTGACCACCAACGAGGACCTGGAGCGCCTGCACCCGGCGGTGGTCCGCCCCGGCCGCTGCCTGGCGCGGATCGAGGTCGGCCCGCTCACCCACACCGAGTCGGTGAACTGGCTCGGCACCGAGGAGGGCGTGGGCCGCGAGGGGGCGACGCTGGCGGAGCTGTACGCGCTGCGCCGGGGCACGTCACCCACCTCGGTCCCCCAGCCCCGCGACAAGGCGGACTCGGGCCTCTACCTGTAGCCCCACCGACCTGAAGCCATCCACTCACCGCGGCGCCCCCGCGCGGGTACGTCATGCCTGATCGCGCCGGACCCGATGCCCCCTCAGGGGCGCGGGGAACTGCGCGATCAGGCCCCACCGGCCCGCACCCGCAAGTCCCGGCATCATGCCCCCGCGCAGGCGCGTCGTGGCCGGTCGCGCAGTTCCCCGCGCCCCTAAGCGGGCTCCGCACCGCCCCCCTCAGGGGCGCGAGGAACTGCGCGATCAGGCCCCACCGGCCCGCACCCGCAAGTCCCGGCATCATGCCCCCGCGCAGGCGCGTCGTGGCCGGTCGCGCAGTTCCCCGCGCCCCTAGGGGGCTGAGCCAACCGCACGCTCCATCACCAGGCCGGCCGGCGCAGCGTCAGTCGTCGCCGTAAGCCGCCCGCAGGGCATCCCGGACGGCGGCCAGCGCGTCCGCCTCCGTCAGGCCGAGGCGGCGGGCCCGCTCCACGTAGGACTGCGCGGCCGACGCAAGCTCCCGTTCCGCCGCCTGGCCCGCCGCGGCGACGAACGTGCCGTTGCGGCCGCGGGTCTCGATCACCCCGTCCGTCTCCAGCGCCCGGTACGCCTTGGCGACCGTGTTCGCGGCCAGCCCCAGCGCCTCGGCCAGCCCCCGCACCGTGGGCAGCCGGTAGCCCACCGGCAGCGCCCCGGACCGCGCCTGCTCCGAGATCTGCGCGCGCACCTGCTCGAACGGCGGGGCGCTGTCATCGATATGGATCTTCAGGCTCACGCGAGGCATTCTCCCGCACCCGCCGGAAAATGAGAGGCGCCGGGGGGTGTCCCTCAGTAGCGTCCGCCCGTATGACTGTGATCGTGCGCGACCTGCGCTCCACGGACCGGTCCGAGGTCGAGGGCTTCGCCCGGGTACGGCACCTCGCCCTGCCGTACATCCTGTGGACCGCCGACGCCGTCCTGCACCGTCTTGCCCGCAGCCACCCCGACGCCCGCTTCCGGTCCCTCGTAGCCGAGGAGGACGGAGAGGTCATCGGCACGGCCCAGGTGCAACTGGCGAACGACAGCCCGGATCCGGGCCAGGGGATGCTCAACATCTACGTGCACCCGGAGCGCACCCGCCGCGGCGCCGGCGCTCTGCTGGTCCGCGCCGCCGAGGAGCATCTGCGCGCGCACGGCGCGACCAGGCTGTTCTCGTGGGTGCTGGACGCGCCGGGCAACCGCGCCTTCGCCGAGCGGCACGGCTACGCCGCCGGCCGCTCCGCCCACTTCCTCCGCCTCGACCTGGCCGGGGGCACGCTGCCGCCCCGGTCGTCCCCGCCGCCCGGGGTCGAGTTGCGCTCGGCGGCCGACCTTGCCGACGGCCCACGCCTCCTGTTCGCGCTGGACGCGGAGACCATGCAGGACGAACCGAGCGACGTGGCGACCGAGTTCACCGACTACGAGAACTGGGTCGAGGAGAGCTGGAAGCACCCGCTGCTCGACCGGGAGCTGACCACGGTCGCCTTCGTCGAGGGCCGCCCGGCCGCCTTCAGCATGGCCTACACGGACGCCTCGACCGGCCGTTACGCCACCGCCATGACCGGCACCGCCCGCGCCTTCCGCGGCCGCGGCCTGGCCAAGCTCGCCAAGAACGACTCTCTGCACCGGGCCCGCGCGGCCGGCCTGACGGAGGCGTACACCGGCAACGACACGGGCAACGGCCCGATGCTCGCGATCAACAAGTGGTTCGGATACGAGATCTGTGCGACGGAGGTGCGGTATGTCCGCGAACTCGGGTGAGAACACCGCGGCGAACCCCGACGGGAACACCGCGGCGAACCCCGACGGGAACTCCGCGGCGGTCGACGTGGTCCTGGTCAAGGCGGGCCGTACGAAGATCCGTTATCCGGCGCGGCTGCTCGCCGACGACGGCACGCGCCTCGTCGTGCGCGCGCCCTGGGCGGGGGACGCGGCCCGGGACTTCGGGTTCGTCCGCTTCGAGCGGGGCGACGTGTTCACGGAGTACTACTGGCGCGACCGCTGGTACTCGGTGAAGGAGGTCCGCGACCCGGCGGGCGCCCTCAAGGGCTGGTACTGCGACATCACCCGGCCCGCCGTCCGCTCCGGCCGCGAACTGGTCGTCGAGGATCTCGACCTGGACCTGTGGCGCTCCGCGGACGGCGCGGACGTACGGCGGCTGGACGAGGACGAGTTCGCGGCGAGCGGTCTGGCGGAGTCGGACCCGGACGCCGCGGCCGCCGCGGTGGCCGCCCTCGACGCGCTGGAGCTCCTGGCCCGTGAGGGCGGCTTCGAGCGGCTGCTCGACTGACCGCGTACCCCGGCCGGGTCACACGTGGGCCACCGCCGCGTACCGCTCGTCGTGGACCTCGCGGCCCCACAGCCGGGCGTCGTCCGACAGCCGCTCCAGCCGCACGTCGCGCGCGAGCGGTTCGAGGAGGGCGGTCAGCCGGGCCGCGGGTATGCCCACCGGGGTGACGGTCCCCCACACGCCCTCGACCAGCACCAGCCGTCCGCCGGCCGGGCCGGGCCGCAGCAGGCCGTGCCAGTGGCGCAGGGCGCGGGCCGGGTCGGGCAGCGCCCACAGCACATGCCGTACGAGCACGACGTCGAAGCGCTGCTCGCCCACCGGCGGCGCCGCCGCGTCACCCGTCAGGAACACCGCGTCACGCCCCGCCAGCTTGGCGCGGGCCCGCTCGACCATCGCCGGGGACCGGTCGATCCCGGTCACGCGGTGTCCCGCCTCGGCCGCGAGGAGCGACAGGCTGCCCGTGCCGCAGCCGAGGTCGAGGACGTCGGCGGGGCGCTCGGGGAGCCATTCCCGCAGCCGCCCGGCCCAGGCGGCGCGGACGGCGGGGTCACGCAGCCCGTGGTCCGGCTCGTCGTCGAAGGAGGCCGCCGCGGCGTCCCAGTCCACGCCGCCGCCGTCGCTCCGCACGGGAGTCTCGTCGTCACTGCTGGTCGTCATGGGCCCCAGCGTGACACCCGCCACTGACAATCGATTCGTGACAGCGGCCACTGACAGACGCGCACCGATGAGGAACTCTCCCCGAAAGCGTCTACCTCCGTGAGATCGCGGAACTCGGTGGATGCTCGAAGGAGGCAGCCATGCGCCGCGAAACAGTGCAGAAGCCTTTGAAGAAGTCCGGCACCCGCCGGGTGCGCGAGGAAGCCGACGAACGGCCCGCGGGCCGCCCCGAGGTGCGCAAGGACATCGCCCGCACCTGGTGGCCGGACGGCTGACGCGGGGGCGGCCGACGCCCCTCAGCGCAGCCGCTTGCGGTAGTGGATGCGGTCGTAGGGCCCCTCGACCCGGCGCTCCACGGCCTCGTAGCCGAACTTCGGGTAGATCCTCTGGTTCTCCCACATCATGGCGTTCGTGAAGAGCCGGATCTCCGGCAGGCCGAGCGCACGCGCGCGTGCCTCCACGAACTCCAGCAGCCGCCGTCCCACCCCGCGGCCGTGGGCCTCGGGGTGGACGGCGATGCTGTCGAGATACAGATGGTCGGCGAACCGCTCGAGGACCACGAGGCCGACGACCGGGTCGCCGGTCACGAAGACCTTTCCCGCCGCGATGTCCGCGGCGTGGTCCGCCCGCATGGGGACGGGTGCGACGCCGATGCGCTCGATGTAGGGGCGGTAGGCGGCGTCGGTCACCGCGGCCACGGCCGCCGCGTCGGCGGCGACCGCGGGCCTGACGGTGTCCCTGTCTTCGGTGGCGTCGTTCATACGCGCACCGTAGACGGTCCCTACGGCTTCAGCCGCACGATCTGCGGGTCGTGGTCGCTCGTCTGCGCGGTGAACTCGCTGTTGATGTGGACCACGTCGTAGTCGGCGCTCCGGGTCAGGGCCGGGCTGGTCAGGATGTGGTCCAGGACCTGGGAGTTGCCCTCGTAGACGTAGGAGTAGCGCTCCTTGACCGGGAGGGTGTTGACCAGGTCGGTGAGCACGCTGCCGTTGCCGGTGAGGGCGGTGGCCGCGGGCGAGAACTGGTAGTCGTTCAGGTCGCCCAGGACGACCACGCCGGCCTTCGGGTCCGCCTTCTCCAGGCTCTGGACGAAGTCCCGCTCCACCAGGGCCTGCCGGTTGCGCTGGGCCTCGGAGCTGCGGACCGGCGGCTGGTTGCGGCTGTCGATCGCCTGGTCGCCGCCCTTGCTGTTGAAGTGGTTCGCGATGACGAAGAGCGTCTTGCCGCGGAAGGTGAACTCGCCCGCCAGGGGCTTGCGGGAGGAGCTCCACGCGTCGTCCGTCGGGGCGATCCGGCCCGGCGAGGCGGTCAGGTGCGTGTCGGCACCGGTGCCCGTCACGCCGACCGCCGTGGTGGAGTCGCCGCCCGCGCGGTCGGTGAACTGCACCCGGTCGGGGTTGTACAGGAACGCCTGGCGGATGTTGCCGCCCGGCTGGCCGCCGTCCTTGTCGTTGACGGGGTCGATCTCGCGCCACTGGTAGCGCGGGCCGCCGGCCGCGACGATCGCGTCCACCAGCTTGCTCAGCGTCTTGTCGGCGGCGACCGTGCCGTCGTCGGTGGCGCCGCTGTTGTCCTGGATCTCCTCCAGCGCGACGATGTCGGGCGAACGCAGGTTCGTCACCAGGCCCTTGGCGAGCGCGTCGAACTTCGACTGCGCGTTGTCGGGCGCCAGGTTCTCCACGTTGTACGTGGCGACGCTCACCTGCGAGGCGCTCTGCTTGGCGGTCACCTCGGGCTTGAGGTCGCCCTTGTGGAGGGAGCCGATGGTGCGGGCCTGGAGCGTGTAGGTGCCGGCGTACTGGTTGTAGTCCAGCGGCCCTTCGGTGGTGCCGCTCAGGGTGTCGCCCACGTTCGCCGCGGGGAACGCCTGCGTGGCGGTCGGGATCAGCGACTGGACCATCAGACGGCCCGAGTTGGCGTCGTCGTAGCCCTTGTAGAGGGTGCCGCCGCGGTTGGTGGGGTTCTGGTCCGGCCGGACCGTCACCCACAGCTCCGAGTAGGTGTCCGTGGCGCCGACCACCCGGCTGGAGCCGATGCGGACGTTCATGCCCTCCAGCGACTCGTAGGTGTCGAGGGCGTACTCGTCGGGGCGCAGCGGCAGGTTCTCGATGCTCGCGCCGCCCGCCTGCGGGGCGAACTGCTCGGGCACCGACTTCTTGTCGAGGACGACCGGGGCCGGCACGTCGTTGCCGCTCGACACCACGGTGGCCGTGGCCTTGGTCAGCTCGGTGGTCGACTGGATGCCGGTGTCCTGGCCGCCGGGGTAGTACTCGGAGACCGTCGCGTCGAGGGAGACGCTGTCGCCGACGCTCACGGTCGGCGTGGTCGAGCCGGTGAAGACGAACACGCCCTCGCTGGTGCGCGGGTCGGCGTCGGGGTTCGGGTCCTGGACCCAGTAGCCCTGCGAGGAGCCGTACGCGCGGACGCCGGTGACGATGCCCGTGACGCCCGTGACGGTCTTGCCGTTCAGCGGCGAGACGCGGGAGGTGCCCTGGATGTCGTGGATCTTCGCCGGGGTGGCGGGCGTGGTGGTGGGCGGCGGCGTGGTCGCCGGGTCGCTCGGGGTCGAACCGCCGCCGGTGTCGCCGGTGTTCTGCGGGGACGGGTCGCCCGCGGTGAAGTCGGCGGCGTTGTCGTCGGTGTCGGCGAGGGAGGCCGCGCGCGCCACGGACGCGGTGTTGCTCGCGCCGGCCGCCGCGCCGTTGCCCTCGTGCACCACCGCGGTGCCGAAGCCGACCAGGTCCTTCACGCGCGGGTCCGCCTGGCAGTCGGCGGCGGTCAGGCAGGTCAGCGGGTCGCTGCCGGTGACCAGCGCGACGGTGCCGTTGGTGCCCGACATGTTGATGGCGCCGGTGGCGTCCGGCGTGGGCAGGGCCGTGGTGCCGCCCGTGCCCGCGGCCTCCTGGACCAGGTAGTGGCCGCCGCCGGCGAGCGAGCCGGTGAGGGCGGTCGCCTGCCACTTGGAGGAGGCGGTCGGCGTGCCCGGCAGGTACTGGACGCTGTACCCGCTCAGGTCCACCGAGCCGCTGCCCGCGTTGGCCAGCTCGATGAAGTCGTTGGTGTACGTGGCGCCCGAGTTGCCGCCGCCTCCGTAGACCTCGGAGATCAGGGCCTCGTGCGAGGCGGCCAGGGCGTTGGCGCTCAGGCCGGCCGTGGCGAGCATGAGGGCGGCGGCTATGCCGTAGGGCAGGGCGCGCCGGTGCAGGGGGCGCTTCGGTCTGGGCGCGGCGGCCTCGGTGGAGGGGTGCGACACGGAGAGGCTCTCCTTCATGCGGACGGTGTGACGTGACTGCGGGTGCGCGCCGGGCGGCGGACCGGACAGGCGACCGGGTAAAGATACGCGCGTAGACAACACGTACGCAGCGCTTCGGAGATGAACAATCGGTCACGGCCTGGAGTCGTCAACTCCGCTTCCGGTGACCGCTCTTGAGGCCCGCGGTGCCGAAGGGGCGCGCCGCCCGCCGCGCCGGCCCGCTTCCTGAGCCCTCGGTTAGTCCCGCCTTAACGGCACCATAAGGATCACCTCCACCCGCCTCCAGCAGGCGATTTCCCGGTTCCCTGCGGCTAGTTTCGACCTCGCCCCCACGGGCTCCGGCACCCCCACAAGCCCCTGACCGTTCCAAGGAGTTCTGTCATGCCCGCACGCCGCAAGGCCGCCGTCGCCGCCTTCCTCGGCCTGGCTCCGCTCGCGGTGTCCGCGCTCGCCGCGGCCCCGGCGTCCGCGCACGGCACGATGGGCGACCCGGTCAGCCGGGTGTCCCAGTGCTACGCGGAGGGCCCGGAGAACCCCAGGTCGGCGGCGTGCCGGGCGGCGGTCGCGGCGGGCGGCACGCAGGCGCTCTACGACTGGAACGGCATCCGCATCGGCGACGCGGTCGGCCGCCACCAACAACTGATCCCGGACGGCGAGTTGTGCAGCGCGGGGGTCGAGGAGTTCAAGGGCCTGGACCTGGCGCGCGCCGACTGGCCCGCGACGGCGGTGCACAGCGGGTCGTACACCTTCAAGTACCGCGTGACCGCGCCCCACAAGGGCACCTTCACGGTGTATCTGACCCGGCAGGGCTACGACCCCTCGAAGCCGCTCTCCTGGTCCGATCTGGACCTGGCCCACCCGGTGGCGACGGCCACCGACCCGGTCGCGGCGGACGGCTTCTACACGTTCTCCGGGACGCTTCCGGAGCGCTCGGGCAAGCAGCTGTTGTATGCGATCTGGCAGCGCTCGGACAGTCCGGAGGCGTTCTACTCCTGCTCGGACGTCAGCTTCGGCGGCGACGGCGCGGGAAGCGGCAGCGGCGACGACTCGGGCTCGGGGGCCGGTTCGGGGTCCGGTTCGGGGACCGCGACGGGTTCCGGCAGCGGCTCCGGCGGGGCGGCGACCGCCGCACCCACGGCGTCCGCCCCGACGGACCAGCAGATCGCCGACGGTGCCGACAGATCGACCGTCGAGCACCATCACGACGGCGCCGGTTCGTCGGCCGAGCCGAGCGCGACCGAGGCGTCCTCCGGTACGTCGACGGCGGCCTCGGACGCCACGCCGGTGAGCGCGCCCGAGGCCGCGGGTTCCGTCACGGACCTCGCCGAGACCGGCACCGACGGCCGCACCGCGTCCTACGCGGTCGGCGGCGCGGCCGCTCTCGCACTGGGTTCCGCCGCCCTGTTCGCCTCGGTGCGCAGGCGGGCGACGACCGGCCGGCGGGGTCGCTGAGGAACGGGTTTCCGGGGCCTGAACGGCGGCTCAGGCCGGTCAGGCCCCGGCGGTGCTCAACTGAACACGGACGCGCAGGTGGTGGCCTTGGCGTGCGCGGGGTCGAGCGCGTTGGCCACCTCGTGGAAGGCGATCCGGTCCAGCAGCGCGATCGCGACGTGCTCGGAGAAGTCGAGCGCGCACAGGTTCTGCAGCAGGACGTTGTGCACGTCGGAACCGGTCAGGTACTGGCTGGTGTACGGGGTGGCCACCTCGTCGTACTTGGTGGCGATGACCGTGTAGTGCACTCCCGGGACGGTGTCGCCGCCCGCGTTGAGCTTGGTGAGGAAGGCCGAGCCGACGATCTGGTCGGCGAGGCCGGGCGTCGCGGCGGAGATCAGGTCCGACGCGCCGGGGAAGTACGGCAGCAGGTTGGTGAGGCCGTCGAGGTCGGTGCCGTGGTTGTCGGGGGCGAGACCGACGAGGGCGTTCACCTTGGCGGCTCCGCCGAGGAACTTCAGGTAGTAGCGCGGCATCATGCCGCCCTGCGAGTGGCCGACGATGTCGACCTTGGCGGCGCCGGTGGCGGCGAGCACCTGGTCGACGAAGGTCTGGAGCTGCGCCGCCGACTTGTCGATGGGGCCGAGCCCGTAGAAGACGGGGACTCCGGAGAGCTGGCCGTAGTCGAGGGAGAAGACGCAGTAGCCGCGGCTCGTCAGATAGGGGGCGAGGGCGAGCCAGTTGTCGACGGAGTTCCCGAGGGTTCCGTGGACGAGGACGACGGGGCGGGGGTGGGTGGTGGACGGCTTGCAGGACCAGTCGTTCCAGCCGCTGCTCGTGGTCGAGGCGGAGGCGGCCGAGGCGGTCGTGGCGGCGTGAGCGGAGGCGGTGGGGAGTGCGATGCACGCGGCGGTGAGCAACACCGCGGTGAGGGGTCTGAGCACTCGCTTCCAGGGCAGCATCGTGTGATCTCCTTGCGGCTCAAGGGGGATGCGATGACGTACGCCCTGTGATCCGGATCACAAGATTGCCGTTCTATCGTCAAGTTACGGGCGAGTAGCTGACGTGTGAAGTTACGCGTCAGTAAAAACTTCCAGTGGTAGTAGAAAGCACAGCCGACCGGACGATCGGCCGCCGACACCCCGTCACCAGGCGGGCCGGATCGGCCCCCGGGGCGCGATGCGCAGCAGGCGATCGCACAGGACGCGCATCTCGCCCTCGCCGATCGCGGCGGCCCACCCCCGGACGACGTCCGCGGCGGCCGCCTCGGCGGCCCGGGTGCAGGCCCAGCCGCGCTCGGTCAGCGCCACCCCGGTGACCGGCAGCAAGGAGCTGTGCGCCTGGCGGGGCGAGATCCCGGCCGGGACGAAGGCTCCCGTGCACACCGGCAGCGCCCTGAAGGGGCGCGGGGAACTGCGCGATCGACCACGACGTACCCGCACGGGACCCTCGGGCCGAAAGAGGAGTGACGGCCCCGGCGGACGGCGGTTCGGGACGCCGCGGGTGGTCATCCCGCACTCCCCGGACTCTGATGCCACAACTTCCGCCCGCCGGAGGCACCTTGCGCCGGTCCGAGCCGCCCCCCTCCCGGCGAACCGGGCGGGACGCCGCCCCCCGCGGGGCGCAGGTCGGCCCACGGGTGCATCTCGTAGCCGGTCGGCAGGTGGATGCGGCGGCCTTCGGCCGGGTCGCCGCCTGGACCCTCGGGCATCGGCTCGGCGAGCCGGGCCGCGACCCGCTCCAGGCCGCCCTCGGCGCGCAGTTCGACGAGTTCGGCGAGGTTCCAGGCGGCGGCGCCCACCACGCTGAGGCTGCGCGGGCCGCGCCGCTGCACCACGCCGCGCACCAGCAGCAGCCAGGAGTGGAAGACGGTGTGCGCGCAGGCGTCGTGGGAGTCGTCGAAGAAGGCGAGGTCGACCAGGCCGGTGCCGTCGTCGAGCGTGCTGAAGATGACCCGCTTGCCGGACCGGATCGGCGGGGTCTGGGTGGCCGCCTTGGCGCCCGCGACCAGCACGGTCTCGCCGTGCCGGGCGTCGCGCAGCCGCCGCGCCGGGACCACGCCCAGCTCGTCGAGGAACTCCCGGTGGTCGTCCATCAGATTGCGCGAGGCGTCCATGGACAGCACCCCGAGCTCGGCGCTCAGCCGCTCCGCGGAGGACAGGTCCGGCAGTCCGGCCGGCGCCGTGCGCCGCCCGCCCGTGAGGGGGAGCTGGTCGCCGCCGGACCCGCGGCCGCCGCGGTGCAGCTCGGCCAGGTGCAGTTGCACGTCACGGCGGTTGGCGCCGAACGCGTCCACCGCCCCGACCTGCGCGAGACGTTGGGCCAGCGGCCGGCTCGGGCGGGCCCGCTCCCAGAAGTCGAGCAGGGAGGCGTACGGCTGCCCGTCCGCGATGCGCCGCGCCTCGGCCTCGCTGATGCCGTGCACGTCGGAGAGGGCCAGCCGCAGCCCCCACCGCGCCGGGCCAGGTCTCCGGCCGTCGCCCGAGTCGCCCCCTTCATCGGACACCAGTTCGATACGATGGGTGACGCCGGACCCGTTCACGTCCAGCGGCAGGATCGGCACCCCGCGCCGCCGGGCGTCCGCGAGCAGCAGCCGCTTGGGGTACATCCCGGGGTCGTGCGTGAGCAGCCCGGCGTAGAAGGCGGCCGGGTGGTGCGCCTTCAGCCACGCGGACTGGTAGGTCGGCACGGCGAAGGCGACCGCGTGGGCCTTGCAGAAGCCGTAGCTGCCGAACGCCTCGACGATCTCCCAGGTGCGCCGGATCGTCTCCTCGTCGTAGCCGTGCGCCGCCGCCTGCTGCGCGAACCACGTCCGGATCCGCCCCTGCGCCTCCGGGTCGGACAGCCCGCGCCGGATCCGGTCGGCCTCGCCGCGCCCGCAGCCGGTCATGATGGCGACGATGTCGATGATCTGCTCGTGGAAGACGACGACGCCGTAGGTGCCGCGCAGCGGTTCCGCGAGGTCGGGGTGCGGGAAACGGACCGGCGCCCGCCCGTGCCGGGCCTCGATGAACGGCCGCACCATGTCGGCCGCGACCGGGCCGGGCCGGAACAGCGAGATGTCGACGACCAGGTCATGGAAGGAGGACGGCTGGAGCCGCCCCACCAGGTCCCGCTGGCCCGGCGACTCGATCTGGAAGCAGCCGAGCGTCTCGGTGGAGCGGATCAGTCCGTACGTCGCCGGGTCGCCCGGCGCGAGCGCGTCCAGGTCGATCCGCTCCCCGGTGGCCCGCTCCACCTCCGCGACCGCGTGCGCCATCGCCGACTGCATCCGCACGCCCAGCACGTCCAGTTTGAGCAGCCCGAGGTCCTCCACGTCGTCCTTGTCGAACTGCGACATCGGGAAGCCCTCGCCGCTGGTCGGCACGACCGGCGTGCGGGCCGGGAGGGAGGCGTCGGAGAGCAGGACCCCGCACGGGTGCATGGCGATCCCGCGGGGCAGGGCGTCGAGCGCCTCGACCAGGTCCCACATCCGCCCGTGCCGCGCGCCCCGCGGGAACTCCTCGGCCAGCTTGCGCAGTTCGGGCAGCTCCTCCAGCGCGGCACGGGCGTCGCGGGCGCGGATGTGCGGGAACGACTTGGCGATCCGGTCGATGTCGGCGGGGTCCATGGACAGGGCGGCGCCGACGTCGCGGACGGCGTGGCGCACCCGGTAGGTCTCCGGCATGGCGACCGTCGCGACCCGTTCGGTGCCGAACCGGCCGATGATCGCGCGGTAGACCTCCAGCCGGCGGGCCGACTCCACGTCGATGTCGATGTCGGGCAGCACGACCCGCTCCTTGGACAGGAAGCGCTCCATCAGCAGCCCGTGCTCGACCGGGTCGGCGTGCGCGATGCCGAGGAGGTGGTTGACCAGGGAGCCCGCGCCGGACCCGCGCGCCGCCACCCTGATTCCCATGTCCCGCACGTCGTGCACCACGTGAGCGACCGTCAGGAAGTAGGAGGCGAAGCCGTGGTGGGCGATGATGTCCAGCTCCCGGTGCATCCGCTCCCAGTAGGCGCGGCGGCCGGCGTAGCCGCGCAGCACCATGCCGGCAGCCGCCCGGGAGGCCAGCACCCGCTGCGCGGTGCGGCGTTCCGCGCCGACGAGGCGCGCCTCGGGGAAGTGGACGGTGCCGATGCCGAGGTCGTCCTCGGGGTCGACCAGGCACTCGGCGGCCGTCGCGTGGGTCTGCTCCAGCAGCCGGTGGGCGGTGTCGCGCCGGTAGCCCGCGGCCTCGACGATCCGCTCGGCGGCCGCGCGCATGGCGTCCGCGTCCTTGAGCCACGCCTCGCCCGAGTCCAGTTCCCCGGCGGGGTCGATCGGGACCAGGCGGCGGGCGGCGTCCAGGACGTCGGCGACCGGGCCCTGGCCGGGGTCGGCGTACCGGACGGCGTTGGTCAGCACCGGGCGGACGCGCTGTTCGGCGGCGAAGCCGACGGTGCGGGCGGCCAGCCTGAGGGAGCCGGGTCCGGTGCCCTGGCGGCCGTGCCAGACGGTTTCGAGGCGCAGGGCGTCGCCGTAGCTCTCGCGCCAGGGGACGAGGAGCCGCGCGGCGCGGTCGGGGCGGCCGGCGGCGAGGGCGCGGCCGACGTCGGAGGCGGGGCCGAGCAGGACGGTCAGGCCGTCGCCGTGGTTGGCGGGCCAGGGCAGCAGCGGGGTGTCCGGGTCGGCGTGCGCGGCCGTGATCATCCGGCACAGGTCGGCCCAGCCCGTGGCGCCGTCCCGGGCGAGGAAGGTGACGCGGGGGGCCGACTCGTCGACGAAGGCGCCGCCGCGCACCGGGGTGCGGCGTCGGCCGCCGGGCACGGCCGCGGGTTCGGGCTCCGCCACCGCGAGCTCCACGCCGAACAGCGGGCGCACCCCGGCCTTCGCACACGCCTTGGCGAAGCGGACGGCGCCCGCGACGGTGTCCCGGTCGGTGAGCGCGAGGGCGTCCATGCCCCGCTCGGCGGCCTGCTCGGCCAGCCGTTCCGGATGGGAGGCGCCGTAGCGGAGGGAGAATCCGGAGGCGGTGTGCAGATGCGTGAAGCCCGGCACCACACCTCCCGCAATCGAACATCAGTTCCCTAGTCGCTCACCCCCACCATAGACCAATTTCCGAACATCTGTACGACAACCATGCGGGCGTGTCCCACCTGCGCAAACGCCCCGCCGGGCGGGCGCTACCCCTGCCCGGGAGGCGACCCGTCGGGCCGGGGTTCCGGGAGCGGGGCGATGTACGGAAGGCCCTCCGGGAGCGGAGTGGCGTACGGAAGTTGCTCCTGCACCGGTTGCGGACCGGGCGGTGCGGGCGGGGCGGCCGGCTGGGGCGCCGCCGGCACCGGCTGCTGCGCCCGTTCCAGGAACCGCAGCAGCTCCACCGGGAACGGCAGCACCAGCGTGGAGTTCTTCTCGGCGGCCACCGCCACCACTGTTTGCAGCAACCGCAGCTGGAGCGCGGCGGGCGTCGCGGACATCTGCTGCGCGGCCTGCGCCAGCTTCCTCGACGCCTGGAGCTCCGCGTCGGCGTTGATCACCCGGGCCCGCCGCTCCCGGTCGGCCTCGGCCTGCCGGGCCATGGAGCGCTTCATGGTCTCGGGCAGGGAGACGTCCTTGATCTCGACGCGGTCGATGGTGACGCCCCACTCCACGGCCGGGCTGTCGATCATCAGCTCCAGGCCCTGGTTGAGCTTCTCCCGGTTGGAGAGCAGATCGTCGAGCTCGCTCTTGCCGATGATGGAGCGCAGCGAGGTCTGCGCCATCTGCGAGACCGCGAACCGGTAGTCCTCGACCCGGACGATCGCCTCGGCGGCGCCGGTCACCTTGAAATAGACGACGGCGTCCACCCGGACGGTCACGTTGTCGCGGGTGATGCCCTCCTGGGCGGGCACGGGCATCGTCACGACCTGCATGTTGACCTTCTGGAGCCGGTCCACGAAGGGCACGATCATCGTGAGCCCGGGCCCGCGCACATCGGGGCGGAGCCGGCCGAGCCGGAACACCACACCCCGTTCGTACTGCTTGACGACCCGCGCCGCCGCCAGCGCGTACACCACCCCGGCGGACACGAGCGCCGCTCCCGCCGCCACCAGTGCCTCGACCATGCCGGCCCCCAGGGGACTAGAACCCTGTCTGCCCTACGACGGTAGACCTGCGCCCGCCCGAGGGGGAGCCCCCGGACACGTGGGAGAGGGTCCTTCGGCGGGCGGCGCCCCGGGACGGGAGAGAGCCCCCGCGCGGCGGGCGCGCGGGGGCTCGCTCGGCGGGATGTCAGCCGACGCTGACGCCGTAGGCGCTGAGCGCCTCGGTGACCGGCTGGAAGAAGGTCGTGCCGCCGGAGGTGCAGTTGCCGCTGCCGCCGGAGGTCAGACCGTAGGCCACGCTGCCCGAGTAGAGCGGGCCGCCGCTGTCGCCGCCCTCGGCGCAGACCGTGGTCTGGATGAGGCCGTAGACGATCTCACCGCTGCCGTAGTTGACGGTGGCGTTGAGCGCGGTGACCTTGCCGCTGTGGGTGCCGGTGGTCGAACCGCGGCGGTAGACGGTCGTGCCGACGGCCGGGGTGGCCGCGCTGCTGATCGTCTGGCTGCCGACCGCGCTCGGGTGCGCGACCGAGGAGTTGGTGTAGCGCACCAGCGCGTAGTCGTTGGTCGGGAAGCTGTAGCTGACGTTGGTGCCCAGGACCGTGGTGTGGCCCGAGTTGCTGTACCAGGTCGAGGCGACCTGGCCGCAGTGGCCGGCGGTCAGGAAGTAGTAGGTGCTCCCGCTGTGCACGTTGAACCCGAGCGAACAGCGGTAGGAGCCACCGTAGATGGCGTCGCCACCGGTGATCAGCTTGTTGAACTTCCCGGCGGTGTGCTTGATGACGAGGGCACCGGAGGTGGTCCCCGCCTGCTCCTTGATCTGGGCGATCTCCGCGGCGGAGACGGTGCTGTCGACGGTGACGACGACCCGGTTGGTCTTGCTGTCCACCGCCCAGGCCGTGCCGGGTACGTCGGCCTTGAGGACGGAGTGGCTCGCCTGGGTCAGCTGGTTGGCGCTGAACGGGTGGGCGTCACTCGCGTTCGCGGTGGGGGCGGCGAACGCGGCCGCGGCCACGAAGCCGGAGACGACGGCGATCAGCCGGGTCCGTCTTGCGAGGCCACTGCGGGGGGTCATGCGCTTGATCCTCACTTTTCGTTCCCTCCAGGGAAGTCGGGGGCCCGCGTGGGGTCGGGGCCCGTGAGGCGCAGCCAACGGCAGGTGTCCGGGTTCCGGACAAACCGTGCCCCTGACAAGCGCTGAGGGGGAGTATTCGGCCGTACGACCGGCGTTCGCAAGGGCGGCTTTCGGCCGTGCAGCGTTCAACTGTCATTCGCACTACGCGTGTTGCGCCCCCGCGCCGTGCCCGGCGGTCGCCGACGGCCACCGGCTGACCTGCGAAGGCCCCGCGGGCTCGCGGGGCCGCACAGCCGGATCACAGAGGATTGCTGGATTGGCGTGTTCCTGACATCACGTCAGGAGTGCGGGGAACCGGCCGCGCGGGCGGCCGGCCCCGGTTCGGCGCGGGTCAGCTCAGCGCGCGCTCCCCCGCCTCCACCGCCAGGTCGAGGGTGTTGCCCGGCGGCGGGAAGGGGCAGATGAAGTGGTCGGCGAAGGCGCACGGCGGCAGTACCGCGCGGTTGAGGTCGACCGTCGTACGGCCCTCGGCGTCGGGCGCGGCGGTGTACAGGAAGCGGAAACGGAAACTGCCCGTGCCGCTCGTGGTGTCGGCGAACACCGCCCACAGCGTGCCGTCGGCCTGGGCGGTGACCTGGAGGGTGTAATCCGACTCGCCTACCGTGAAAGCGAGTTCACCGGCGAGGCCGAGGCCGCGGCGCACGCCGTCGGCGTTGTCGACGCGTACGGTGCGGGCCTGCTCGTACGGGGTGTAGCGGCCCGGCAGCGACCAGGCCGGGTCGTACGGCGTGGCCTCGATACCGCGGAACGCCCTGCGGGCGGCTGAGCCGGGGTCGAAGTCCCGTACGCCCCATATGCCTTCGCGGACGAGCACGACCAACCGGCGGTCGCCGTGGGCGACTCGGGCGTCGGCCACCGGTCCCGTGTCCTCGGCGAGCCGGACCTCGCCGGTGAACGGCTCTCCGTCGACGTCGAGTCCGTCGTCCGGGCCGGCCGTCAGGACGACCGTGTCGCCGTCGAGCGTCCAGCTCCCGGGCACGCCGGGCAGCCGGCCCTCGGGGTGGTCCGCGAGCCAGTGCGTGCCGGTGAGGGCGAGCGGGCCGTAGGGCCCGGACACCGTCTCCTCGCGGTGCCCGTGCCACGCCTTCCACTCGGCGGACGCGTCCGTAGTCATCTGTTCCAGCCTTCCATTCGAACGGGAAACCCCCCAGGTGGGAGCGCTGGGGGACATCTGGGTATTCCTTTCCGCGGCGAACCCGCGGCGCAGTGCCCCCGCGCGGGCACGTCGTGGCCGCGCGCGCAGTTCCCCGCGCCCCTCAGGGGCGCAACACCCGCCCCCCCCCCAAGGGGCGCGGGGAACTGCGCGACCAGCCCCCACCGACCCGCACCCGGACCCCCGCACGGGCCCGCCGCCGGCACCGGCCGCCACCAGCCCCCAGGGGCGCAGCCCCGAGGAACGCAGCACTCGCCACCCCGGCCGCACAAACCCCCAAGGGGCGCGGGGAACTGCGCGATCAGCCCCCACCGGCCCGCAGTCGCGCACCCGTGCGGCTCAGGCCGAGGTGTTCGCGCAGGGTGCCGCCCGGATAGAAGGTGCGGAACCGGCCCCGGTGCTGCAGCAGCGCCACCGTGCCGTTGACCACGCGCTCCAGGTCACGGCGCGGATCGACCGGCGTGAGATGGAAGCCGTCGGCGGTCCCGTCCTCGTGCCACGCGGCGATGAGTTCGGCGAGGTCGACCGGCCCGCCGCGGAACAGCGGACCGCGGGCGGCCGACCGGCGACCGCCCCGGCCCAGCCCGCGGACGGGCGCGAGCAGCGGCGCGCCCCAGCCCTGTTCGGACCCGCGCTCACCGTCGCCGAGGTCGACCACCAGCCCGGCCAGCACCCGCAGCGCGTCCGGGTTCCGGCCGAACCCCGCGGCCAGCGACCGCAGTTCGGTCCGTACGACACCGGCCTGCGCGGAACCGGCCACGCGTACCAGGGCGACGTCGGCGTACCGGGCGGCGGCGGCCCGGTCGGGCGGATCGGTGGCGTCGACGACCCGCACGGGGTCCCGCGAGGACGGCGCCTCCTCGGCCGGCGGCGGCGCGGGGGCCGGAAGGACCGCCGCGCGGGCCGGTTCGCGCACGCGCCAGCCGGCCCGCCCACGGCTCTCCCGCTCCAGCCCCGCGACCCCGGCCGGGACGAGCCAGGGCTCGGCAGGACCGGCGGCGACCGTGGCCACCAGGCCGATCCGGCGGGTGGCGGGCGCCGCCCGGGCCAGCACGCGCAGCGCGTCCGGGCCGGGCGGCGAGGGCCCGTCGTCGAGGGTGACGAAGTCCAGCCCACCGCTCTCGGCGAGCCGCGCCAGCTCGACATAGGAGTCGGCGGAGTCCGCCCCCGTCTGGTCGACGGCGGCAGCCAGATGCAACAGCCCCCGACCGGGCGTTGAGGTCATCGGAGAACCCTTTCCGTGGTGGTCACGCCGCCGTCGCGTGGCCGGCGGTCCGGGTGAGGAAGGTCAGGGCGGCGCGGGCGGTGGCGTCGTTCTGGCGGAAGGCCGGGCCCCCGGTGCGGGGCCGGGTGAAGGCGCCGGCGCTGCGGGCGTCGGTGTGCGGGCCGAGCGCGAAGCGCCGCGGATGCGGCCGCCCGGCCCGGTCCAGCACGCGCCCGTCGGCCGGATCGACCCGCAGCAGCCCCTCCGGGGTCTCGCCCGCGTCCCCGTCCGCCCACAGCCCGCGCAGTAGCGGGTCGAGGGCGCGCCGGACCGTGGGCTGCGGCAGCCGCGCCTCGACCAGCGCCCGGGTCTCGACGACGGCGCCGGGCACGGTGGGGCTGGTCGCGCGGAACACGCCGTCCTCCGCGGTCACGGCCATGTCGGCGCCGACGAACCGCAGGATCCCGGCGCGGGACAGCGCCAGCAGCTGCCGCAGCCGGGGTCCCGGCGGGCCGGAGGCGAGGGAGCTGAAGAAGCCGTGCCACCAGGGGCCGATGTCGCCGAGCCGGACCAACTGGCCGTAGACGGAGAGGAGTCCGAGGAAGACGGCCAGGTCGGGGCTGTACTCCGGGTCGTGGGCGCGGCGCAGGCCGGCCTCGACCCGCGCGCGCAGCCCGTCCTGGAACTCCTCCGCGGAGGCGTAGCGCACCCCGTCCAGCGGGCGGTCGAGCGCGTCGAGGTCGAGCCGGTCGGCCGGGTCGGGCACCGCGGAGGCCACCAGTGCCCGGACCGCGGACTCGTCCCCGGCGGCGTACGCCCGCTCGAAGTCGCTCCAGGCGGCGGACGTCCGCTCCGGGTGGACGGTGAACAGCCGGTGGTAGTGGGCGAACCCCAACTCCTTGACGATCAGGGGCCATACGTCCCGCCGGAAGTCGAACCCATCCGGCCGGGAGAGGAGTTCGCTCACCTGGTCGGGTCCGAGGAAGCGGGGCAGCGGGGGCCGCGGGCCGGTCCAGTCGTAGCCGATCTTGGAGTGGTACGGCACCCCGCGCCGGGAGCCGACGTACAGGACCGGCTCCCGGCCGGAGGGCACGTACGTGTCGCCGTCGTAGCGCCCGCCGCGGCCCTCCGTGAGCAGCACCATCAGATCGACGAAGGCGAGTCCGAAGCCGCGCACGAGGACGGGTTCGCCGGGCCGGAGCGCGGACAGGTCGCTGTCGGCGGTGAAGTCGGGCGGCAGGTGGACCAGGCCGTGGGCGCGGGCATAGGCGGCCAACTCCAGCTGCTCTTCGTCGAGTTCCGCGTCGAGATGGCCGAGGGCGAGGACGACGAGGTCGCCGAGGACGGGCCGTGAGCGGCCCTCCAGCCACACCTGCTGCCGCCCCTCGCGGGGACCGCTGACGCGGACCGCCCGGTGCGGATGGTGGTGGACGGTGATCCCGGGGGGCAGTTCGGCCACCGCCCGCTCGTGCACCCAGCGCAGATAGGCGCCCTGCGTCTGCCGGTCGGCGAAGGTGGCGCCGTCGAGCCCGGCCCACTCGTGCAGGGTGGGGCCCTCGCGGACGGGTCCGGCCATCTCCACCGTCTCGTCGGTGAACATGGTGACGTCCTCGGCGTGCGAGTTCATCCACAGCAACGGCGACTGCGCCGCCCGCCAGATACGGCCGGCGCCCGGCGGATGGGGATCGACGAGATGGATGTCCAGCCCGGAACCGGCGTACAGCTCGGGCGCGTTGGCGGCGATCCGCTCGATCAGACCGGTCCCCCGCGGCCCGGCCCCGACGATCACCAGGGACCGTCTGGAGGGATGCCGCAGCGTGCTCGTCGAGCGGGTGGGGTTGCCGGAGGTACCGGAAGGCATGGGAAGGCTCCGTGACGTAGGTCGAACACGGTGGATGCCTTCACAGGGCGCGCGCCTCGGCGCGGACACGGCCGAGCCCCTCAGCAGGGCCGTCCACCGAGAGTACGGGGGCGTTTCCCCTCGGTGTCAAGGCTGTCCACACTGTGAGCGGTACGTCTCAGGTCAGTTGACGGGTAACCGGGGACCTGTTCCACTTGGCCCATGCATCCGCAGCAGTGGCTGGTCACCCGCTCCCACATCGACTTCGGTCGCGTGTGGTCCTGTTCCTGTTGAGCTGACCTCACTGCGCGCCCGGCCCGTTCGCGCGGGCGCCCCGGACTCACGCCTCCCGGCGTTCCGTCATCGCCTTCACCCGCGCCCCGCCTTCACCCCGCGCGCCGCCTCTCCACCCGCCCTCCCCTCGGGCACCCCTTCCCCGCGTGAACCCGCCGTACGGCATGGCCCGTTGGCGCTGTACGGCATGGCCCGTTGGCGCTGCACGGCAGCGCCCGGTGGTCCTCCCGCGCCACCTTCCTGGCGTGGGAGGACCACCGGGCCGCGGTGCCCTGCCCCGGACCGGTCAGCGGGCCATCGCCGGCCTGCGCCGGGCGGTCTGGGTACGGACGCCGATCACCCGGTCCATCAGCGCCCCGAGCACGTCCCGCACGGAGCCGCGCTCCCGCGCGTCGCACTCCAGCACGGGCACGTCCGCGCCGAGCGAGAGGGCTTCGCGCACCTCCTCCACGTCGAACCGCTCGGCGCCGTCGAAGCAGTTGACGGCGAGCACGAACGGAGCGCCCTGGGCCTCGAAGTAGTCCACCGCGGGGAAGCAGTCCTCGATCCGCCGGGTGTCGGCGAGCACCACCGTGCCGAGCGCGCCCTCCACCAGGTCGTCCCAGAGGAAGGAGAACCGGTCCTGTCCGGGCGTACCGAAGAGATACAGCGCGATCGTCGGGTCGAGCGTGATCCGGCCGAAGTCGAGGGCGACCGTGGTGGTCGTCTTGGACTCCACGCCGACCAGGGAGTCGACGCCCACCGACACCTCGGTGATCGCCGCCTCCGTGTCGAGCGGTTCGATCTCCGACACGGCCCCGATGAAGGTGGTCTTCCCGACGCCCAGCCCCCCGCTGACGACGATCTTCACGGCCAGCGGAACGATCCTGTCAGAGCGCCCGGACATGGTCCCTGATCCTTTCGAGCATCTGGAGCGGCAGCTCCGCGGGTTGCCGGCAGGCGAGCCGCCCGGCGACGACGAGATCGGAGATCAGCACCTTGGCGACCCCCAGCGGCACGCCGACGCGCTGCGCCACCTCGGCGACGGTCATGGGCCGTTCGCACACCGCGACGATGTGCCGCCGCTCGAAGGCGAGCGACTCGTCCGGCGGGCCGACGGCGACGACCAGCGTCTCCAGCCGGAGCCCGGCCTGGAGGGGCTCGGCCCGGCCGCCGGTCATGATGAACGGCCGGACGAACGTGGTCTCCTCCGAGGGCGGTCGGCCGCTCATCGCGGCAGCACCTGGCGCAGGTCGGCGATGAGTGCCGGGGTGAGCAGATCACCCGCCCGCTCGGCCAGCACCGCCATCTCGTAGCCGACCAGGCCGAGTTCGCCGCTGGAGTCGGCGAGGACGCCGAGACAGCTGCCGTCCCGGATCGCCGAGACCAGCAGGAAGCCCCGGCCCATCTCGATCATGATCAGCTTGACCCCGTCGAAGCTGTAGCGCCGGGACGCGCTGCGCGCCAGGCTGCTCAGCCCCGAGACGATGGCGGCGAGATGGTCGGCCTCGGTGCGGCCGAGCCCGTCGGAGACGGCGATGAGCAGCCCGTCGGAGGAGACGGCGACCGCGTCGCGCACGCCGTCGGTGGACTTCACGAAGTTCGCGAGCAGCCAGTTGAAGGTCTGCGAGTCGTGGTGGGTGTCGACGGTGTTCATCGGGCGTCGCCCCTCTCGGTGTCCTTCTGGTCGGCGGTACGGTCCGCCTCCTGACCGGCGGTCCGGTCCGCCCTGTCCCTGTCCCGCTCCCTCTCCTTGTCCCTGCCCTTGTCCCTGTCCTTGTCCCTGTCCTTGTCCCTGTCCTTCTCCCGCTCCCTCTCGCGTTCCTTCCCGCGCTCCTTCTCCTTCTCCACGCTGATCGCGCCGCGCATGTGCGCGCTGCGGAGGGTGGCGAGCATCCCGGAGACCTCGTCGGGGCTGCGCTCCGCGAGAGGTCCGGTGGGGGCGGGGCGGCTCGGACGGTCGGTCTCGCTGACGGCGTCCGCGATGGCGCTCCGCCGGGGCCGCTTGACCAGGCCGTTGCGGGTACGGGCGGCCGAGGTGCCGGTCCCGGAGGCGGGGGCCGGCCGGCGGGCGGACTGCTGCTCCGACGCCGTGCTCGGGGCGGCCGGCACGGAGACCGGCTCCGCGCCGGAGCCCGGTCCCGCGGCGGCCAGGACCGCACCCGGTCCCGAGGCCCCGCCCGGACCCGAGGCCGCGCTCGTCCCCGAGGCGGCCGCGGCCTTACCCGGGACCGGGCCCGCACCTGAGACCACGCCCGTACGCGAGACAAGGCCCGTTCCCGAGGCCGGTCCCGAGGCCGGTACCGCCGCCGGGGTGGCCTCCCGCTGCGGGGTCTCCCCCGCCGTCGAGGCCGCTCCCGCCGGGAGTTCGCGGCGCGGGGCCGGCAGCACGGGACGCTCCACGGCCTCCTCCGCCGCCCCCGTGAGCGGCGCGGGGAGCGGGACCGGCGGGGCGACGGCCGGCTTGGCCCCCTCGCTCAGCAGCCCGGTGGGGATCAGCACCCGCGCGACCACCCCGGCCGCCGGTGCCTCTCCGAGCCGTACCTCCACACCGCACCTGCGGGCGAGTGCGCCGACCACGAAGTGGCCGAGGAACTTGGTCGGTTCGGCCATGAAGCTGGCGGTGCCGGAGAGCCGTACGTTCGCCTCCGCGAGGGCCTGGGCGTCCATGCCGAGCCCGTGGTCGACGATGGCGACCAGATACCCGGCGCTGGTGCGCCTGCCCTCGATCTCCACATCGGAGTCGGGCGGCGAGAAGCTCAGCGCGTTCTCCACGAGTTCGGCGAGGAGATGGGAGAGCTCGGCGACCACGGAGCCGCTGAGCTGCGCGGGTTCGATGCGGCGCAGGCTGACCCTGCGGTACTCCTCGACCTCGGCGAGCGAGGCGCGCAGCACGTCCGTCACGGACAGCGGGTGGGACCAGGGGCGCGGGCTGGACTCCCCGGCGAGGACCAGCAGACTCTCGGCGTTGCGGCGCATCCGGGTGGCGAGATGGTCCAGTTCGAAGAGG
The DNA here is from genome assembly GCF_000974985.2 of Streptomyces mangrovisoli. GTDB lineage: Bacteria > Actinomycetota > Actinomycetes > Streptomycetales > Streptomycetaceae > Streptomyces > Streptomyces mangrovisoli. The sequence continues at coordinate 35,522 of NZ_LAVA02000085.1, forward strand.
TTGGCGAGGGTCGCCGGGTCGGCGTCCTCGTGCTCCAGCTTGCTGATGAAGCTGATCTGACGGCGTACCAGGTTCTGGTTGCGGCGGCCGAGGCTGACCAGCGAGTCGGTGGCGTTGCGGCGCAGCACGGCCTGTTCGGTGGCGAGGTCGAAGGCGACGCGCTGGACCCGGTCGAAGGCCTCGGCGACCTCGCGCACCTCGGCCCCGGCGCGGTCCGGCACGGCGAGCGGCGCGGGTGGTGCGGGCTGCTCGCCATGGGCCGCCTCGTGCACGGCGGCGACGGCGCGCGGCAGCCGGCCCACGGCGACCTCCCGGGCCTGCCGGGCGAGGTCGGTCAGCGGCGAGGAGACGGACCGTACGCAGTCCAGGGCCAGGGCGCCGAGGGCGGCGACGGTGGCGAGGGCGAGCAGCAGGAACAGCAGCAGGTCGCGCAGGGCCGCGCTCTCCAGGGCGGCGGCGCGCCGGTCGACGTCGGCGCCGAGGGAGATCTGCACGGCACGCAGGCCGTTGATGGTGGAGGTCATCGAGTTCCACCAGGCCATCGGCGGGACGGCGGCCGAGCTGAGCCGTCCGGTGCCGCGCACGGCGACGCTCTCGTAGGCGAGCGCCTGCCGGGCGTCCGGGGTGGTGAGCGCGGCGTCGAGGCGGCGCTCCTGGCCGGTGGTGGCCGTACGCGGGAAGGCGTCCAGGGCGGCGAGGCGGCCGGCCCGGATCTCCAGGAAGCGGCCGTAGTCGTCGCCGCCGAAGCGTCCGGCGCGCACCGAGCCGAGCACGATGGCGCGTTCCTCTCCGGTGAACTCCTTGGCGTTGCCGAGGATCTGGAGGGACTGGTAGGCGTCGCGGAGCCGGCCGTCGTGGACGTCGTCGAGCCCGAGGTCGAGGCGGTCGAGGACGGTGATGGTGGTGGTGAAGAAGTCGAAGGTGGCCTTGACGGTGCCGGTGCGGGCGTCGGCGCCGTGGCGGATCGCGGCGAGGCCGTCGAGCCGGCCGAGGGCGGTGCGCACGGTGTCGGGGGCGGTGCCGCCCTGGCCCGCCAGCATCCGGTCGAGCGCGCCGCGGGCCTGGTCGGTGGCCGCGCGCTGGGCGGGCAGTTTGGCGCCGAACTGCCGTACGCCGCCCACGTATCCGGTGGTGAGGCCGCGCTCCTTCTGGAGTTCGTGGACGAGGCCCTGGAGGGTGATCTCCAGCCGGGCGTCGTCCGCGGTGGCGGAGGCGTTGCGGTAGGCGGAGATCTGCTCGGTGGCCACGGTGCCGAGCAGGGCGAGCAGGACCGCGAGGGAGAGGACCAGGATCCGCAGGAGGCGGGTGCGGATGGTGCGAGGGGCGGCGGGGCGGCCCCTTCGTGTGACTACGTCCACGGGAAGTGCCTTAAGTGCGAGGCGAGTCGGTCGGCGAAACCGGGGAAGGAGAGAGGTGGTTCCGTGCCAGACCAACGAACCTTGTGGGGTGGCGGTCACTCGATCATGTTTGTGTTTAACCAGACCGAAACACCCGTATGCGTACGGCCGGATGGGCGAGGCGCGCCCGATCCGGCCGTATACGATCGTGATGACGCTGCGTCACAACCCGCAGTCGCAGCAGGAACAGCATTCGCAGCACTCGCAGATCTCGCACGCCTCGCAGCAGGAGCAGTCGCAGCCGCCGCCTCCGCAGTCTCCGCAGGTGGTGCACCAGCCGTCGCGCTTCTTGCGCGACCAGGGGCCCTCGAACTCGTCGGCGCAGCACAGCCGGCAGGTGCAGCACAGCCCGACGGCGGCGGCGCAGCCCGCCCAGAAGCCGCGCTTGCCGGGGCGGGGCGGTTCGCCGCCGGGATGCCCGAAGGGGTTGCCGTAGGGGTTGCCGGGGGTGTGCGGTCCGGGCGCGTAGGGCCCTTGCGGGGGCCCGAAGGCGGCCTGGGGGGACTGCGGGTGACTGCCGCCCCCGATCCCGGGAGCATCGTCCCCGAGGGCGTCCTGGAGCCGCTCGTGGCCGCAGGAGGCCGTGCCGAACGCCCGGTCCACGGAGCGGCCGAGCTCGTGGGCGAGCAGCAGGTGCGCCAGGCGGCGGTCGCCGAACTCCACCTCGCGCAGGGCGAGGCGGATGCCGTGCAGCGCGTCGTCGGCGAGCCGGCGCGCCTCGGTGAGCGGCGTGCCGGTGGCGGTGAGCGGGTTCCAGGAGCCCGAGGCGGCGTCGGCGGCCCGGTCCTCGACGGCGTCCAGCAGGTGCGCGAGCCGGCCGAAGAGCCGGCCGGCCTCGGCGAGCGGTGCGGCGTTGCCCGGCCGTCCGGCGAGCACCGCGGTGTGCGCGAAGGCGGCGGCGGTCGCGGTCTCGGTGGGTTCGGTGACCGTGAGGACCGGGGTACCGGGCCCGGCGAGCGCCTCGATGCCGAGCTGCCGGTCGACGGCGTCGACCAGCACGGCGGTGTCGAAGCCGACGGCGCGCCCGGTGCGCGCCCCGGCACGGTCCCAGCCGCCGGCCACCCGGCGCGCGGCGAGCGCGACCGGTCCGCGGGCGAGCAGTCCGTCCCCGTCGGCGACATGGTCGCGGACCTTGGCCGAGGCGAGGACCAGCGAGACGGCCGCGGCGAGCCGCGCCCCCTCGCCCTGTGCCACGGAGGCGGTGCGCATTCCGCGCAGCGCGCAGGGTCCCGCCGTACGCCGCCAGGATCCGCCGTCCCGCCGTGTGGGGCGCGTGGCCTGAGCTTCCGTCAGAACCGATATCAGGAGCCCGTCGTAGTTCGTCACCACCCGCGCGAACTGACCGTGGTCGCCGCGCAGCGCGAGGCACAATCCGCACAAATGCGCCATCCACTCCGTCGTAAGGCTCTCGCCGAGACGGTGCCGACAGGGCCGGACGATTCCGAACATGGTGATCCCCCCGTGCGTCGTTGGATGTTGAGCAGGCCGTCGGGCAGGCCGTTGAGCTGGGTGTCGAGCCGCTTCGTCGCGGCGGCGGAGGAACGGGTCGCGCGGGGCGTTCCGTTCACCCGTACGCATCGCCCGTCACCCGTCCGCCGTGAAGAATCATATTTCACTCACAGTCAGCAGCCGTATGGGGAAGACCCCTTGGGGCATCCGGGCTCTCGACGTACGGGCCGTGCACCAGTACCGTCACAAACCCCCCGCGCGGCGTCTATCCACTTGGCGCGCCGTCCGCATCATGGATGACCATAGATGCGGAAAGCATGAAAGACCGCTGTGAGAGGAGGCGTCCATGGGATCGGTACGCAAGGCGAGTGCGTGGCTCGGCCTCGTCGACGACAACGATGACGAGCGTTACTACGACGACGACTACTCCGAGGGCTCGGAATCCGGGGACGCCTGGGTGACGGACCCGCGGGTCAAGGTGGCTTCGGACACGGCCGAGGGGAGGGGCCGCCGCATCGGCACGGTCACCCCGGACAGCTTCCGGGACGCCCGCGCGATCGGCGAGCTGTTCCGTGACGGTGTCCCGGTCATCGTCAACCTGACGGCGATGGAGCCCACCGACGCCAAGCGTGTGGTGGACTTCGCGGCCGGGCTGACGTTCGGGCTGCGCGGCACGATCGAGCGGGTCGCGACCCGGGTCTTCCTGCTGACTCCGGCGAACACGGAGATCGTCAGCGGTGACCCGGCGCCGCATCGCGCGGACGGCTTCTACAACCAGAGCTGAGGCGAGCCGGCTCACCGCCGCGCGGGCCGGCCCGGCCCGCGGACGGGTGGCGGACGCCCGTGACACCCGCGGGCCCGTCGTGGTCGCTCGCGCAGTTCCCCGCGCCCCTGAAACGCGCGGCCCAGCGACCCACCAGGGGCGCGGGGAACTGCGCGAACACCCCCTCCGACCCGCACCGACCAAGAGACGCGGGGAAACCGCGCGAACAAGCCGAACCGACCCACACCGACCAAGGGACGCGGGGAAACCGCGCGAACAAGCCGAACCGACCCGCACCAACCAAGGGACGCGGGGAACCGCGCGAACAAGCCGAACCGGCCCGCACCGACCAAGGGACGCGGGGAAACCGCGCGAACAAGCCGAACCGACCCGCACCAACCAAGGGGCGCGGGGAACTGCGCGAACAAGCCCCACCGGCCCGCACCCGGGTGTCAAGGGTCAAGACCCGGCGTCAAGCCGACACGTGGGCCCGCTCCGCCTCCCGAGGCAACGGCACCCCAACCCCCTCCTCCTCCCCCTCCGCGGCAGCGCCCTCGCACAGCATCACCCGAGGCAACCGCAACGCCATCACCGCTCCCAGCAGCAGCAACCCGGCGCTCACCAGCAGCGTCACATGCAGCCCGTGCACGAAGGAGTCCCGGGCGGCGTGCCGCAGCGCGGCCCCGGCGCTGCCGCCGAGCCGCGCGGACACCTCGTACGCCTCGCCGAGCGACCGCCCGGCCGCGGCCGACGCCTGCGCGGGCACCCCGGGGACGGACGACAGGCCCGGCGTGTAGGCCGCGTTCATCACGCTGCCCAGCAGCGCGATCCCGATCCCGGCGCCCAGCTGGTACGACGTCTCGCCGATCGCCGCCGCGCCACCGGCCTGCGCCTGCGGGGCCTCACTCAGCATCGACTCGTACGCGCCGAACAAGGTCGTCTCCAGGCCGAAGCCGAGCAGCACGAACCCGCACAGCAGCAGCGGGACGTCGTCGGTGGCGCCCATGGCCGTCAGCAGGACGACCGCGGCGGCCGTCAGACAGAAGCCGAAGCAGACCATCCGGCGCGGGCCGAAGCGGCGCAGCAGCCGCGCACCGGCGAGCCCGGCGGCCATCGCCGCGACGGTGAGCGGCAGCAGCCGCAGCCCGGTCTGGAGCGGCGACAGGCCGAGGACCAGTTGCAGGTACTGCGCGGCGATCAGCTCCAGGCCCACCAGCGCGAGCATGGCGAGGACGATGCAGCCGACGGCGGTGCTGAACGCGGGCCGCGCGAACATCCGCAGGTCGACCAGGGGGTAGGGGCGCCGGCGCTGCCGTCGTACGAACAGCACGAGCAGGGCGACGCCCAGCAGCACCGGGCCGGCCGTGGACGCGCTGCCCACCGGCCGGCCGCCGCCGAGCTGCTCCACGCCGAGGACGACGCCGAACAGCCCGGCTGCCGCCATCAGGGCGCCGACGACGTCCCAGGGCCCGTTGCGGGTGCCCCGGGACTCGGGCAGCAGCAGCCGCCCGACCGGCAGGCTCACCAGCATCAGCGGGATGTTCACGAGGAAGACCGAGCCCCACCAGAAGTGCTCCAGCAGGAACCCGCCGAGCAGCGGCCCGACCGCGGCGCCCACCGCGGCGACGGCGCTCCACACGCCGATGGCCACGGCGCGCTCGCGCCGGTCGGGGAAGACCTGGCGCAGGATGGAGAGGGTGGCGGGCATGATCATGGCGCCGCCGACGCCGAGCAGCGCCCGCGCGGCGATGAGGACCTCGGCGGACGGGGCGAAGGCCGCGATGCCGGAGGCGACGCCGAAGAGGGCGTAGCCGAGCAGCAGGACGCGTCTGCGGCCCACCCGGTCGCCGAGCGTGCCGAAGAGGATCAGCAGCGCGGCGCAGACGAGCGGGTAGATGTCGACGATCCAGAGCAGTTCCACCGCGCCGGGCCTGAGGTCCTGGGTGACGGCGGGCACCGCCACGTGCAGCACGGTCGCGTCGAGTGCGACGAGCAGCAGGCTGGTGCACAGCACGACGAGGACGACCCAGCGGTTGGCACCGGCCCCGGCCGCCCGACGGCGCAGCAGGGCAGCGGCCGTGGTCGTCCCGGACATGTACGTACCTCCCAGATGAACCCTCGTGTTCGGCGGGCTCGCGGGGCGGGGACTCCCCGCGGCTCGACCGGGGAGGAGCGGAGATCCCCGGCCCACGCGGCGAACGGCGAGTTGACTGGCAGCGTACGCGAGTCGACCGGGCGGGTACGTGGTGGAGCTCTCACCCTCCAGGACCAACACTGTGGCGTACGCCACTGCCCGCACCCTTGACCACGCCCCGGCGAACGTCACGGCCGCGGCGGGCGTCGATAATCGGTCCGTGACCGACCTTGCGACGCGCGCGGCCCCGGCCCGCCCGACCTCTCTGCGCCGGGCCGCACCCGCCCTCCTGGGCTACGCGGCCGTGCGGGGGCTCGGGCTGCTCGTGCTGGCCGGCTGGAGCGCGGCACGCGGCACGAGCGCGCACACCCTGCTGACGGCCCGCTGGGACGCGCTCTGGTACGCGCGGGTGGCGGGCCTCGGCTACGGCTACGAGGTGCGCCTGCCCGACGGCGACGTGCACTCGGATCTCGCCTTCTTCCCGCTGCTGCCCTGGCTGGAGCGGCTGCTGCACGCGCTGACCCCGCTGTCGTACGCCGACGCCGGGTTCACCGTGGCCCTGCTCTCCTCGCTCGCCGCGGCCTGGGGGATCTTCGCGGTCTCCGATCATCTGTACGGCCGCCGGGTGGGCCTGTGCGCCGTGCTGCTGTGGGCGGTGCTGCCGGTCGGGATCGTGCAGTCGATGGCGTACAGCGAGTCGTTGTTCACGGCGCTGGCGGCCTGGTCGCTGTACTGCGTGCTGATCGGGCGGTGGCCGGCGGCGGGCCTGCTGGCGCTGGCGGCCGGGCTGACCCGGCCGGTCGGGCTCGCTGTGGTGGCGGCGGTGTGGGCCGCCGCGATCGCCTCGTTCGTGCGCACCGGGGGCGCGGCCGCGCCGGGCGGCGTGCGGGCCGGACCGCCCGCCCCCTCCCGCGCGCCCGCCCGGGACCCGCGGGGCGCGTCCGTCGCGCGGCGCTCCCTGGGCATGGCGCTCGCGCCCCTGGGCGCCGCCGGGTACGTGCTGTGGGTCGGGTGGCACACGGGCACCGGGCTGTTCGGCTACCTCGACGTGCAGGCGGGCTGGCGCAACGGCTTCGACGGCGGCTACGCCTTCGCCCGCTTCGTCGCCGACAAGTTCACGTCGTTCCCGTCGGCCCTGGCCGGCGTCGGGCTGGTCGTGGGGGTGGCGCTGGTGGTCCGGCTCTACGTCGCCGGGGTGCGGCAGGGCCAGCCGCTCGCGCTGCTGGTCTACACGGGGGTCGTCACCGCGCTGGCCCTGTGCGCGTCGAGCTACTTCGGTTCGAAGCCGCGGCTGCTGCTGCCGGCCTTCCCGCTGCTGCTGCCCCTCGCGGCCGCCCTGGCCCGGCTGCGGCCGCCCAGGTCGGCGCTGGTGGTGGGGGTGGTGGCGGTGGCCTCGGCGGTGTACGGGGCGTTCTGGCTGAACGGCAGCGGCCCCCCGTGAGCCACGCGACGGACCGATGAGCACCGGGCGAATTCCATGCCAGCATTCGGTTAACGAATTCAAACGCGATATAAAACGGCTAGCCCGAACAGATCAAAGGAATTGCCTGTGAGGGTGGTTCAAGATTGCGCATTAGCGCGAAATAAAGGCGGGCCTGAGAGCTTTCCCACATCACATCGTCATCACAAAGACGGTGATTCGCACGGGAACTGAGCTCACTCGCTGTAACGTCGATAGAGTGCGTACCGAACGAAGCCTCACTCGGCTGGACCGGGTGTTCGCCAGGCTGGACCGGGAGCCGGAACGACCGGCCATGGTCGACATGCCGAAGATGAGCCGCCACCGGGTCGTGCTGTTCTCGGCGACCCTGGCGTTCTACCTGGCGATCGTCTGGGCCGTGGTCACCACGTCGTGGCTCGTGCGGCTCGACTGGCAGGTCATGTTCTTCCGCCCGTACCAGCAGTGGCCCCAGATCCACGCCTTCCTCGACTACTACGTGGTGCTGGGCCAGCGCGGCCCCACCGCCGTGATGGTCGCGGCCTGGCTGGGCTGGCGCTCCTGGCGGCAGCACACGCTGCGCCCGCTGCTGACCCTCGCCACGTCGCTGCTGCTGCTGAACATCACGGTCGGCGCCGCGAAGCTCGGCATGGGCCGGCTCGGCCCGCACTACGCCACCGTGATCGGCTCCAACGAGATGGGTCTCGGCGGCGATATATTTCCGAGCGGCCACACCGCGAACGCCGTCGTGACCTGGGGAATCCTGGCCTATCTGGCCTCCAGCCACTGGGCTCGCCGCTGGCTGTCCGCCGTCTCGGCGGTCACCTCGCTCGGCGTCGGCCTCACCACCGTCTACCTCGGTACGCACTGGCTGAGCGACGTTCTCCTCGGCTGGGCCGCCGGGCTGCTGATCCTGCTGGCGCTGCCCTGGTTCGAGCCGCTGATCGCCCGCGCCGAGAGCGGGATCTTCCTGCTGCGCGACCGCTGGCGCGCCCGCCTGCCGCTGCCCGCCCCGCCCCCGCCGATCCCGGTGGGCGCGGCCGCGCTGCGCACCGCGCGCGGCTCGGTGCAGGACACCCCGGCGCGCGAACCCGTGGGGGCGCGCGAGCCGGTCGGCGCCGGAACGCAGGACATCGCGGCGCGCGAACCCGTCGGCCCGGCCGCCCGGGGGCCCAGGACGCCGGTCCATCTGGCTCCCGGCCCGCACCTGACCCGTGCGGAGCGCAGCCCCGTCACCCCGGGCGGCAGCCGCCGCCCGCCGCACACGGAGCGCGGCCCGCACCCGGAGCGCCCGGCGCACGGGGACCGCGGCGGGCGCGGCGCCGCCGCCTCGGCCGCCCGCCCCCTCGCGGGCGGCTGACCCGCTCCCCGCCCGCGAGGCCGGTACGCACCCCCGCCACCCGCGCCGAAGGCCCCGGTTCCCTCTCGGAACCGGGGCCTTCGGCGTTCCGGCGGCACGCTACCGAACGAGGCTCAGCCCTTCCAGGCCCGCGCCACCGTGCCGTCGCGCACCTCGAAGTTCAGCCGCCCGACGCGGTACTCCATGGTCACGATCGCTCCGGGAGGCAGTGCCCGCACCGTCGACCAGCCGCGCTCCCGGGCGAGCCGCTCGGCCTCCCCGGCGTCGAGACCGACGTACCCGGCCGGGCTGTCCTGTGGCTCCGCGGGCGGAGTGGGAATGGGTGCCATACGGCCACGCTAGGCCCTCTTCGTGGAGCGTGTCACACTTCTGTCACAAGATCACGCGGAGTGATTCGTTCGAACTCCGTCACTCGGATGAACGGTTCCGTACCTCTTCCGAGGGCTTTCGAACGTAATTCCCGTACGGGCCGGCGAGACCCTTCCGAAGGGGCCGTGAAAGGGCCTCGGAACCGAGGCCCGAAGGATCCGGGAAGCGCATTCCCCGGGTAAATCGCGGGAGGTCCGGGAGCTGACGCCGCATAAGGATTTCACGCCTCCGACACAGAATCCCCATACGCGCCCCGGGCGGCCGTCGCGCAGTTCCCCGCGCCTCCGGGGCGCCACGGCCCGGGCACCCGCGAGGGAGGCGCCGCGGCGCCGGGAGCCCCGCCCGCCGCGGCACGGACCGCGACCCCGCCCGGTCGGAGGGACCGGGCGGGGCCTTGGTGCCCGCGGCGCAGGGGGCGGCTCAGAGAGCGAGCCGCTGGCCGGGGACGATCAGATCGGGGTCGGCGCCGATGACGTCCTTGTTGGCGGCGTAGATCCGCTGCCAGGAGGTCCCGTGCCGGGCGGCGATGGCGCTGAGCGTGTCGCCCTCGCGGACGGTGTAGCCGCCCTCGGCGGAGCCCCGGTGCGTACGGTCCGCCGGGCGGGTCGTCGTCTTCGACGCCTTCCGCCCGGCGGAGCCGGTGGACTTCGTGGTGCGATCGGTCCCGGACTCCGTCGACCTCGTCGTCACGGAGGCGTGCTCGGGGGCGCTGCCGTAGGCCCCGGCGCGGGCCGAGCAGACCGGCCAGGCACCCCATCCCTGGGCGTGCTGGACCTTGGTGGCGACGGCTATCTGTGCGGACCTCGACGCCTCGTCGGCCCGCGGCGCGTACGCCGTGCCGCCGTAGGCGCGCCAGGTGCCGGCGGAGAACTGGAGCCCGCCGTAGTAGCCGTTGCCGGTGTTGATGTGCCAGTTGCCGCCGCTCTCGCACTGGGCGATGCGGTCCCACACCCCGTTGTCCGCCGCGGCGGCGTGGCCGCCGGTCACGAGCAGGCCCAGCGGGGCGAGCAGCGCGGCGCCGGCGAGGACCGCCGTCGTACGCGCCTTGCGGGTGGTATCGGCACATTCGGACATGTGAATCCCTCTCCACGAACCCGGGGTCCCCCAAGGCGCGGCACGCTCCCCGCGTGGACGCGGTTCGTCGTGCCGGCCCCGTCCGCCCGAGCCGCCGCGGCGATGGTGCTGCCTGCGGCGGCCGGTGGACGATCCCGGGCGGTGCTCGATGCACACGGCGGAGGAATCTAGGCAGCCGGGGGCGGCGATATCAACCAACTCCTTGTCATTCCAGGCCAGTTCGCCATTACCAGAGGTAGCAGCGAATTCCGGCCACCCACTACATGCGCCGATTTACTGATATGTCGACCACGGCTCCGCCCCGCTTGTGACCCACTTCACCGATCCAAGATCCTTTCGGTGAACGGTACTTGACGGGGAGTGACCCGTTCCGGACCGGACGTGACCGCATGCGACGGATGGTTCGATTCCGTTCGCGCAAGGGCGTGACTCCCGCCACAGATCGCCCGTTGTCATCTTCATGAGCCCGGAACCCCGGGGCTCACGGGCCGGGAGCCACCCGTCCCTTCACGCACCGCATCCCGAGGGAGCCCCCCGTGCCGCGCATGCTCGACGTCAGCGACGCCGTACGTGCCGAGATCGGCGACGAAGAAGCCGACCGGCTGCTCACCGGAGACAACGCCCCGGGCAGTTACGACTGCACGTCCTGCCGTACCCCGGGCGACTCCGAGCAGGAGCGCACCAGCACCGTCCTGTTCATCGGGGACGAGACCGCCGTCCTCGCCTTCGCCCACGCCGGCTGTCTGCCCTCACAGGTCGTCCAGGTCACCGAGGAGCAGCTCCAGGGCGCGGTCCGCTCCATCAGCGGCGACGGCGACATCGCCTCCGACGGCCGCGCCGCGCAGTCCGCGCCCGAGCAGGCCGTGCTCGGAGTGACCAGCGGACTGGTCCTGATCGCCGGGGAGTTGCACCCCGCGCTCGTGGTGGAGCCGACCGCGCCCATCGTGCGGCCGGGGTCGACCGCGATCGGCGACGACTTCCTGCCGCTGCTGATCGAGCAGGGCTTCATGCCGGTCACCGAACTGACCGAGGTGCCGCCGGTGCTGCACGGCTGGTCGGTGCTGCTCGCCGTGGGCCAGCTGCACGCGGTGCTCCAGCCGGGGCCGAACGGCGCGTCCCAGGTGGCCTGGTGGCAGGCGCACCAGCCGCTCCAGGTCACGGACGGCTGGCGGGCCGCGGCCAACAAGCACCAGCAGGTGCTGATGTTCGCGGCGCCGGTCGGCTCGATCGGCCGCCAGCCGCGCGAGGACCTGCTGCGCGACGCCGTCGACAAGGCGGCCGCCAACGGCAAACTGGTCGCCGCGGCCCTCCCCCTCGCAGGCACCTGACCCGCAGCCCCCAGGGGCACGGCCCCGAGCGCAACACCCCCAGCATCGCGGGCGCCCGCCCGACCGCCCCCAGGGGCGCGGGGAACTCCGCGACCAGCCACGACGCACCCGCACAGGACCACCAGGTCGCACGTCGACCCCGGCCCGGCGGGGCCCGTTCGCGCAGTTCCTCGCGCCCCTAATGAGGCACGGCCCAGCGCAACACCCCAGGGGCGCGGGGAACTGCGCGACCAGCCACGACGCACCCGCACAGGACCACCAGGTCGAAGGTCCACCGCGGGCGGCCCGGCAGCGGCTGAGCGCGCCGTTCCCCGCGCCCCTACAGGGGTGCTGGGGTGCGCGCGGTGTTCAAGAGTGCCCCCAGAGCTGCCAAAGGCGCGGAGCGCAGCCGCATCCCAACCGCCCCGGGGTCGTTTGGACATACGTGCACAGCTACGAAGTTCCCCGCCGCCCGTCCTTCCAGCCGGTCCCGTCCGCGCGGCCGGCCCAGGATCCCGCCGGCGGCCCCTCGGCCACGCCCATCTACGACGCGCTGTACGCCGAGTACGTCAAGTCCTACCGTGCACTGCCGGGCGATCGCAGCGGCGAGGAGGGGCTGGGTTTCACCGCGTTCGGGAACTCCGCGCTCAGCACGACCGGTTCGGGCTCGGGATCGTACGGCTCAAGCTCCTACAGCGCCTACAGCGCGGGAGCGAACAGCGCCCGGCACGGCGGGTCCCAGCCCGCGCAGTGGACGCGGGTCGCCACGCTGCCGGCGCTCCCCCCGGCCCGGCGCCGGGTGTACTGACCCGGCACGACGCGATACCAAGCAACAAGAGGGCGGCCCCCGTTGGGGACCGCCCTCTCGCACTGCGCCGGTCGCTGCCGGCCGGCACCGCGTCCAGCCGTTACCGCGTCCAGCCGCTACTTCTTCTTGCCGCGCTTCTCCCGCACCCGCACCGAGATGTGGATCGGGGTCCCGTCGAAGCCGAACTCCTCACGCAGCCGGCGCTCGATGAAGCGCCGGTAGCCCGCCTCGATGAAGCCGGAGGCGAACAGCACGAACCGCGGCGGCTTGGTGCCCGCCTGGGTGCCGAAGAGGATGCGCGGCTGCTTGCCGCCCCGGACCGGGTGCGGATGCGCCGAGACCAGCTCGCCGAGGAACGCGTTCAGCCGGCCCGTGGGCACCCGGGTCTCCCAGCCCGCGAGGGCCGTCTCGATCGCCGGGACCAGCTTCTCCATGTGCCGCCCGGTGCGCGCCGAGACATTGACCCGGGGAGCCCAGGCGATCTGCCCGAGCTCGGTCTCGATCTCGCGCTCCAGGTAGTAGCGGCGCTCCTCGTCGAGGGTGTCCCACTTGTTGAAGGCGACGACCACGGCGCGGCCCGCCTCGACGGCCATGGTGACGATCCGCTGGTCCTGCACGGAGATCGACTCGGAGGCGTCGATCAGGATGACGGCCACCTCGGCCTTCTCCACGGCGGCGGCGGTCCGCAGCGAGGCGTAGTAGTCGGCGCCCTGCTGGAGGTGGACCCGCTTGCGGATGCCCGCCGTGTCGACGAACTTCCAGGTGATGCCGCCCAGTTGGATCAGCTCGTCGACCGGGTCGCGGGTGGTGCCCGCGATCTCGTTGACGACGACCCGCTCCTCGCCCGCGACCTGGTTCAGCAGCGAGGACTTGCCGACGTTCGGACGGCCGATCAGCGCGATCCGGCGCGGGCCGCCGACCGCCGTGCCGAAGGTCTGCTCGGGCGCCTCGGGCAGCGCCTCCAGGACGGCGTCGAGCATGTCGCCGGTGCCGCGGCCGTGCAGCGCCGAGACCGGGTGGGGCTCGCCGAGGCCCAGCGACCACAGGTAGGTGGCGTCCGCCTCACCGCTCGGGCCGTCGACCTTGTTGGCGCACAGCACGACGGGCTTGCCCGCCTTGCGCAGCAGCCGTACGACCGCCTGGTCGGTGTCGGTGGCGCCGACCTTGGCGTCGACGACGAAGACGACCGCGTCGGCGGCCTCGATGGCGTACTCGGCCTGGGCGGCCACGGAGGCGTCGATGCCGAGGACGTCCTGCTCCCAGCCGCCGGTGTCGACGACCTTGAAGCGGCGCCCGGCCCACTCGGCCTCGTAGGTGACGCGGTCGCGGGTCACGCCGGGCTTGTCCTCGACGACCGCCTCGCGGCGGCCGATGATCCGGTTGACCAGAGTCGACTTGCCGACGTTCGGGCGGCCGACGACGGCGAGGACGGGGAGCGGGCCGTGACCCGCCTCCTCGATCGCGCCCTCGACGTCCTCGATGTCGAAGCCCTCTTCCGCGGCGAGCTCCATGAACTCCGCGTACTCGGCGTCGCCAAGCGCTCCGTGGTCGTGCTCGGCGTGCGAGCCCTCGGAGTGGATGTCGTCGTTCATGAAGTCCGTACCTCGTTCATCGTGGTGATCGGTGGACCGCCCCTGGTTCGGGAGATCCACTACTCAAGTGTCGCCTAGCGCCCGGTGAGGCGCCTGGCGTTTTCCAGGTGGGCGGTGAGCTGCTTCTGGATCCGCTCGGTGGCCTCGTCCAGTGCCTTGCGGGTGCGGCGGCCGGAGCCGTCGCCCGCCTCGAAGGGGTCGCCGAAGACCACGTCCACCCGCGAGCGCAGCGGGGGCAGCGCCTTTATCAGCCGCCCCGGCCGCTCGGTGCTGCCCAGCACCGCGACCGGCACGATCGAGGCGCCGCTGCGGACGGCGAAGTAGGCGAGCCCCGCACGCAGCGCGGCGAAGTCGCCCTCGCCCCGGGTGCCCTCCGGGAAGATGCCCAGCACTCCCCCGGCCTCCAGCACGCCGAGGGCGCGGGTGATGGCCGTGCGGTCGGCGCTGTGCCGGTCCACCTTCAGCTGTCCGATGCCGGTCAGGAAGGTGCCCAGCGGCCCGATGAAGGCTTCCTTCTTGATCAGGAAGTGCGTCGGCCGGGGTGCGACGCCCATGACCATCGGGCCGTCGATGTTGTGCGAGTGGTTGACGGCGTAGATCACCGGGCCGGTCGCGGGGACCTTCCAGGCGCCGAGCACGCGCGGCTTCCACAGCCCGTACATCAGGCCGACGCCGATGCGCCGGCCGACCTCGGCGCCACGCTCCGAGGGCAGCCCGGCGGCGGGAGCCTTCGTCACTTCCCGGCCCGCTTCTCCTCGACGAGCGTGACGACGCACTCGATGACCTGCGCGAGCGTGAGCTCGGTGGTGTCCACCTCGACGGCGTCGTCCGCCTTGGCCAGCGGGGAGGTCTTGCGGCTGGAGTCGGCCGCGTCGCGCTTGATCAGCGCCTCGCGGGTGGCCGCGACGTCCGCGCCCTTCAGCTCGCCGCTGCGGCGGGCCGCGCGGGCCTCCGCGGAGGCGGTGAGGAAGACCTTCAGGTCGGCGTCGGGCAGCACGGTCGTACCGATGTCACGGCCCTCGACGACGATGCCCTGCTCGGCCGCGGCGGCCAGCGAGCGCTGCAGCTCGGTGATCCGGCTGCGCACCTCGGGCACCGCGCTGACCGCGCTGACCTGGGAGGTGACCTCCTGGGTGCGGATCGCGGCGGCGACGTCCGTGCCGTCGACGGAGATGGTCGGGTCCAGCGGGTCGGTGCCGGAGACGATCTCCGGCTTGCCGGCCACCGCGGCGATCGCGGTGGGGTCCTCTATGTCGATCCCGCTGGTCACCATCCACCAGGTGATCGCCCGGTACTGGGCGCCGGTGTCCAGGTAGCTGAGGCCCAGCTGCGCGGCGACGGCCTTCGACGTGCTCGACTTGCCCGTGCCGGAGGGACCGTCGATGGCGACAATCACGGGCTGGGCGGCGCCGTTTTCCACGGGGGGACACCTTCCTGGTGCGGGGTGGCGGGGTGTGCGGGCCGCTGTCGGACCCGCCCGGGGCCGGAAAGTGCCCCGCACCAGGTTACTGGCTTCGCGGAGCCGCCTTCACTGGCGGAGGGCCCAGCCCCGCTCCCGCAGGGCGGTGCCGAGCACCGGGGCCGCCTTCGGCTCCACCATCAGCTGGACCAGGCCCGCCTGCTGCCCGGTCGCGTGCTCGATGCGGACGTCCTCGATGTTGACCCCGGCGCGGTCCGCGTCCGCGAAGATCCGGGCCAGCTGGCCGGGCTGGTCGTCGATGAGGACGACGACCGTCTCGTACGTCCGCGGGGCGGTGCCGTGCTTGCCGGGCACCCGGACCTGGCCGGCGTTGCCGCGGGTGAGCATGTCGGTGATGCCGAGGGTGCCCTCGACGCGCTTGGCGTCGTCGGCGGACTGGAGGGCGCGCAGGGCCCGCACGGTCTCCTCCAGGTCCGAGGCGACGTCGGTCAGCAGGTCGGCGACCGGCCCGGGGTTCGCGGAGAGGATGTCGATCCACATCCGCGGGTCGGAGGCGGCGATCCGGGTCACGTCGCGGATGCCCTGCCCGCACAGCCGTACGGCCGACTCCTCGGCGTTCTCCAGGCGCGCGGCGACCATGCTGGAGACCAGGTGCGGCATGTGGGAGACGAGCGCGACGGCGCGGTCGTGGGCGTCGGCGTCCATCACCACCGGGACGGCCCGGCAGTGCGAGACCAGCTCCAGGGCGAGGTTCAGCACCTCGGTGTCGGTGTCCCGGGTCGGGGTGAGCACCCAGGGGCGGCCCTCGAAGAGGTCGCCGGTGGCGGCCAGCGGACCGGAGCGCTCGCGGCCCGACATGGGGTGGGTGCCGATGTACGACGACAGGTCGAGGCCGAGCGCGGTCAGCTCGCGGTGCGGGCCGCCCTTGACGCTGGCCACGTCGAGGTAGCCGCGCGCGAGGCCGCGGCGCATGGCGTCGGCGAGGACGGCGGCGACATGGGCGGGCGGCGCGGCGACGACCGCGAGGTCGACCGGGCCCTGCGGCGGGTCGTCGGTGCCGGCGCCCAGCGCGGCGGCCGTACGGGCCTGCTCGGGGTCGTGGTCGGCGAGGTGCACGGTGACGCCCCGCTGGACCAGGGCGAGCGCGGCCGAGGTGCCGATCAGGCCGGTGCCGATGACGAGTGCGGTCCTCACGGGGCTGTGTCCTTGCGGTCGGGGTCGGGATCGGAATCGGAGCCGGAGTCCGAGTCGGAGCCGGAGCCGGAGTCGGATCTTCGGCGATCCAGCCTAGGGCCTGTCGTGCCGTCGGCCTGCCGGGTGCCCGCCCGCTGAGACGGGCCGCGATCTCTGACAATGTCACGTGAAGGTCTGCATTCCGCTACTTCATGCGATACGCCCCCGTGCGCCCCTTTACGCCGGGCCAGCCGTCCGCTCTGATGGCAGCAGGTCCGGCCTCGGGGGGAGGTTCGTCATGAAGCGTCCTGGACCGCTGCTCACCCTGCTCGCCGGGCTGCTGTTGGGCGTGTTCCTGCTGGTGATGAACGCGACGACGGGGACGAAGGCCGCGTCCTACGGCTCCGGCGCAACGACCCCGACACCGTCCCGGTCCGCGTCCGCCTCCCCGACCGCGTCCACCGCGCCCTCGTCGGCCTCCTCGCCCTCGCACAAGCCGGTGGCCGCGCCCGACGCCAGTTACGCGGGCCGTACGGACGACGGCTCCTCCGCGGTGGCCGTGACCGTCCGCGACCGCAAGGCGATCGCCTACTTCTGCGACGGCCGCGCGAAGGAGTCGTGGCTCAAGGGCGACGTGCGCGACGACGGCACCATGACCCTGACCGGCGCGCACGGCGACGTGCTGCGCGGCACCCTCCGGGGCGGCGCGGCCCGCATCCGCGGCACGGCCGAGGTGGGCGGGGACCGTTACGCCTTCACCGCCGCCCGCGCCCACAAGCCGTCCGGGCTGTGGCGGACGACGGCCACCGTGCGCGGCGCGAAGCTGGTCGGCGGCTGGGTGGTGCTGCCGGGCGGCAGGCAGGTGGGTGTGGTCACCCGCGACGGCAGCCCGTCGGCCGCACCGCCCATCGACCCGACGACCGGCGCCGTCACGGTGGACGGGCAGCGGCTCACGGCCCGCCCCGCGACCCCCTGACCCACGCCCCCTGACCGCCGCCCGGCAGCACCACCCGCCCGCCGTCCCCCGGACCCACGACCCCTCGACCCCACGACACCTCGACCCCTCCGCCC
>NZ_LAVA02000086.1 GCF_000974985.2 Streptomyces mangrovisoli
GTACGGCAGCCGGCCCGCGGCCCGCCCCACGGGGCCCCACCCGTCACACCCCCACCCGCGCCCCCCCCCACCACTCCCCACCACTCCCCACCACTCCCCACGACACCCCACCGCACCCCCACCCCGCGCCGAGCCCCCCGAGCCCTCGCGCGCCCACGGTGACCGCGCGTCTTCGTCACGCGCGTTCCCCACACCCCCGACACCCCCACCGCTCGCCCGCCTCCGGCACACGAACCGCACACCCGCGTGAACCTCGTCTTTCACCTGCCTGACCGGTTTACGACCCCTGGGCACCCGCCGACGGAACGTTACGTCGGCGGGCGCCGCGCACACACGGATACCCTTGACATGTGACCGACGCCCAAGACACCGCAGCAGACAGTTCACTGCGAACCACCGGAGGCGCCCCTCCGGACGACGCCGGATCTTCTGTTGTCACAGGGGCGCCGATCCCGTTGCTCGAACCGCGCGAGGGAATTCCGCCCGTCGTCGCCGACGACGCGTCGCTGGCCGAGGTGATCGCCGCCTTCGCGGCGGGCACCGGACCGGTCGCCGTGGACGCCGAGCGCGCCTCCGGCTACCGCTACGGCCAGCGCGCCTATCTGGTGCAACTGCGCCGCGAGGGCGCCGGCACCGCGCTGATCGACCCCGTGGCCTGCCCGGACCTGTCCGGCCTCGGCGAGGCGCTGGCCGGCACCGAATGGGTGCTGCACGCCGCCACTCAGGACCTGCCCTGCCTGCGCGAAATAGGCATGATGCCGTCCCGGCTCTTCGACACCGAGCTGGCGGGCCGGCTCGCCGGGTTCCCCCGGGTCGGCCTCGGCGCGATGGTCGAGAGCGTCCTCGGCTACGTCCTGGAGAAGGGCCACTCCGCCGTCGACTGGTCCACCCGTCCGCTGCCCGACCCCTGGCTGCGCTACGCCGCCCTGGACGTGGAGCTCCTCGTCGACCTGCGCGACGCGCTGGAGAAGGAGCTCGACCGGCAGGGCAAGCTGGAGTGGGCCCGGCAGGAGTTCGACGCGATCGCGGCGGCTCCGCCGGCCGAGCCGCGCAAGGACCCCTGGCGGCGCACGTCCGGGATGCACAAGGTGCGCAGGCGCCGGCAGCTCGCCGTCGTACGGGAGCTGTGGCAGACCCGCGACCAGGTCGCGCAGCGACGCGACGTCTCCCCCGGCAAGGTCCTGTCGGACGCGGCGATCGTGGAGGCGGCCCTGTCCCTTCCGGCCAACGTGCACGCGCTCGCCGCGCTGAACGGCTACGGGCACCGGATGGGCCGCCGCCAGCTGGAGCAGTGGCAGGCGGCCGTGGACCGCGCCAAGGCGGTCCCCGACTCCGCGCTGCCCCAGCCGGGCCAGCAGGTCACCGGCCCGCCGCCGCCCCGGGCCTGGGCCGACAAGGACCCGGTCGCGGCGGCCCGGCTGTCGGCCGCGCGGGCGGGGGTCTCGGCACTGGCGGAGCAGCTGAACATGCCGCAGGAGAACCTGGTGTCGCCGGACACCGTGCGGCGGGTGTGCTGGGAGCCGCCGAAGGAGGCCGACGCCGAGGCGGTCGCCGCCGCCCTGGTGGGCCACGGCGCGCGCCCCTGGCAGGTGGAACAGGTCACCCCGGTCCTGGTCAAGGCCCTGACAGCCCAGAGCCCAAGCGCCTGACCGGGGCGCGCTCCGCGCGGGACGGCGGCGCAAGTCGTGGCCGTCGACCGCGGGTACGGGCGCGCTCCGCGCGGGACGGCGGCACACGCCCCGGCTGTCGACCGCGAGTGCGGGGCGCGCTCCGCGCGGGAAGGCGGCGCAGGTCCGGCTGTCGACCGCGGGTGCGGGGCGCGCTCCGCGCGGGAAGGCGGCGCAGGTCCGGCTGTCGACCGCGGGTGCGGGGCGGCTGGTCGCGCAGTTCCCCGCGCCCCTTCGGGGGCGCCACGACGTGGCCCTGAAAGGGGCGCGGGGAACTGCGCGAAGGCCCACGACGCACCCGCACCCGACGTCACCACCACACACCACGCCCGCCCGCCGCAAGGCGACCCGGCCCGCCCGCCGCAAGGCGACCCGCCCCGCGCGCCCCGCCGTCGAGATCGCGCCAAGATCCGGCCGGTCACGGCGGGACCCCCGCGGAGGCGACCCCGCACCGCCCCGCCGGCCGGCCGTACCCCACCTCCGCGCTCCCGGGACCGCCCCGCGGCAGTGTGACGTTCGCCGCTCCCCCCGGCAGGGGTGTGCAGCTCTGTTACTCACAAGTAGCATGGGTTCTGAGCGCGCGCTCAGCGCGGCCGCAGCAGTGCCATCCCGCACCTGGAGGAGAGCCATCGTGCCTCGTACCGTCAGGGATGTCGTCTTCGTCGACGGCGTCCGTACCCCGTTCGGCAAGGCGGGCCCGAAGGGCATCTACCACGAGACCCGCGCCGACGACCTCGTCGTGAAGGCGATCCGGGAGCTGCTGCGCCGCAACCCCGGTCTCGACCCCAAGAAGATCGACGAGGTCGCCATCGCCGCGACCACGCAGATCGGCGACCAGGGTCTGACCCTCGGCCGTACCGCCGGCATCCTCGCGGGCCTCCCGCAGTCCGTGCCCGGCTACTCGATCGACCGCATGTGCGCCGGCGCCCTGACCGCCGTGACGACCACCGCCGGTTCGATCGCGTTCGGCGCCTACGACGCCGTCATCGCCGGTGGTGTCGAGCACATGGGCCGCCACCCGATGGGCGAGGGCGTGGACCCGAACCCGCGCTTCGTGAGCGAGAAGCTGGTCGACGAGTCCGCCCTGTTCATGGGCATGACCGCGGAGAACCTGCACGACCGCTACCCGCACATCACCAAGCTGCGCGCCGACCAGTACGCGGTGCGCTCGCAGGAGAAGGCCGCGAAGGCGTACGCCAACGGCAAGATCCAGCAGGACCTGGTGCCGATCTCGGTGCGCCGTACCAACCCCGAGGCCGGCGAGACCGGTTGGGGCCTGGTCACCGCGGACGAGCCGATGCGCCCGGGCACCACGCTGGAGAACCTGTCGGGCCTCAAGACCCCGTTCCGCGTGCACGGCCGGGTCACCGCGGGCAACGCGGCCGGCCTGAACGACGGCGCCACCGCGTCGATCATCGCGAGCGAGGACTTCGCCCGCGAGAACGGCCTGCCGGTCAAGATGCGCCTGGTCTCCTACGCCTTCGCGGGCGTCGAGCCGGAGGTCATGGGCTACGGCCCGATCCCCGCGACGGAGAAGGCGCTCGCCCAGGCGGGCCTGTCCATCGCGGACATCGGCCTGTTCGAGATCAACGAGGCGTTCGCGATCCAGGTCCTGGCCTTCCTGGACCACTACGGCATCGCGGACGACGACGAGCGCGTCAACCAGTACGGCGGCGCGATCGCCTACGGCCACCCGCTGGCCTCCTCCGGCGTCCGCCTGATGACGCAGCTGGCCCGCCAGTTCGAGGAGCAGCCGAACGTCCGCTACGGCCTGACCACGATGTGCGTCGGCTTCGGCATGGGCGCGACGGTCATCTGGGAGAACCCGCACTTCGAGGGGGACAAGTGAGCACCACCACCGAGCTTCTGAAGGGTGCGGCCGAGCTGTTCCCCGACGAGGTCGTGACGTCCGCGCACGTACGCCACCTCGACCTGCCGGCCGGCGCGGGGCGCTTCGCGCTCGTCACGCTGGACAACGGCTTCGACCACACCAAGCCGACCACCTTCGGCCCGGCGTCGCTCGCGAACCTGAACGCGGCGATCGACCAGGTCGAGAAGGAGGCCGCGGCGGGCGAGATCGTCGGCGTCGGCATCACCGGCAAGCCGTTCATCTTCGCGGTCGGCGCCGACCTCAAGGGCGTCGAGCTGCTCAAGGAGCACAAGGACGCGCTGGCCATCGGCAAGGGCGGCCACGAGGTCTTCAAGCGCCTTTCGGCGCTCGCGGTCCCGACGTTCGCGTACTACAACGGCGCGGCGATGGGCGGCGGCGTCGAGGTCGGCCTGCACTGCACCTACCGCACGGTGTCGAAGGCGCTGCCCGCGTTCTCCCTGCCCGAGGTCTTCCTCGGTCTGGTCCCGGGCTGGGGCGGCTGCACGCTGCTGCCGAACCTGATCGGCGCGGAGAAGGCCGTCTCGGTCGTCATCGAGAACAGCCTCAACCAGAACAAGCAGCTCAAGGGCGCGCAGGTCTTCGAACTGGGCATCGCCGACGCCCTGTTCGAGGGCGCGGACTTCCTGGAGCAGTCGCTGATCTGGACGGCGTCCGTCCTCAAGGGCGACGTCGTCGTGGACCGCCCGGTGATCGACCGCGGCGAGGCCTGGGACCAGGCCGTCGCCAAGGGCCGCTTCATCGCGGACTCCAAGGTGCACGGCGCGGCCCCGGCCGCCTACCGCGCGCTGGACATCATCGCGGCCGCGAAGAACGGCGACCTCCAGCAGGGCTACGACGCCGAGGACCAGGCGCTCGCCGACCTGATCATGGGCGGCGAACTGCGTGCCGGCATCTACGCGTTCAACCTGGTGCAGAAGCGCGGCAAGCGCCCGGCGGGTGCCCCGGACAAGAGCCTGGCCCGTCCGGTCACCAAGGTCGGCGTGGTCGGCGCGGGCCTGATGGCCTCGCAGCTCGCCCTGCTCTTCCTGCGCCGCCTGGAGGTCCCGGTCGTCGTCACGGACATCGACCAGGAGCGCGTGGACAAGGGTGTGGGCTACGTCCACGCCGAGATCGACAAGCTGCTCGCCAAGCGCCGGGTCAACCAGGACAAGGCCAACCGCCTCAAGGCGCTGGTGTCGGGTGTCCTGGACAAGGCCGAGGGCTTCGCGGACGCCGACTTCATCATCGAGGCGGTCTTCGAGGAGATCGGCGTCAAGCAGCAGGTGTTCGCGGAGGTCGAGGCGGTCGCCCCGGCCCACGCGATCCTGGCGACCAACACCTCCTCCCTCTCGGTCACCGAGATGGCGTCGAAGCTGAAGAACCCCGAGCGGGTCGTGGGCTTCCACTTCTTCAACCCGGTCGCGATCCTCCCGCTGCTGGAGATCGTCCGCGGCGAGCAGACCGACGACGCCTCCCTGGCCACCGCGTTCGCGGTCGCCAAGAAGCTGAAGAAGACCGCGGTGCTGGTGAAGGACGCCCCGGCGTTCGTCGTGAACCGCATCCTGACCCGCTTCATGGGCGAGATCCAGAACGTCATCGACGAGGGCACCCCTGTCGAGGTCGCGGAGAAGGCGGTGGAGCCCCTGGGCCTGCCGATGTCTCCTCTCGTCCTCCTCGAACTGGTCGGCCCCGCGATCGGCCTGCACGTCTCGGAGACCCTCAACCGGGCCTTCCCCGACCGCTTCACGGTCTCCGCGAACCTCGCGGCGGTCGTCAAGGCGGGCAAGCGCGGCTTCTACGTCTACGACAGCGGCAAGCCGGAACTCGACCCCGAGGTCGCGGCCCTCCTGAAGCAGGGCGACACCGTCCTGACGGAGGAGCAGGTCCGCGCCCGCGTCCTGGACGCGGTGGCCCAGGAGATCGGCCTGATGCTCGAAGAGGGCGTCGTCGCCGAGGCCCAGGACATCGACCTCTGCCTGATCACGGGCGCCGGCTGGCCCTTCCACCTGGGCGGCATCACGCCGTACCTGGACCGCGAGGGAGTCTCGGCCCGCGTCAACGGCAAGCCGTTCCTGGAGCCGGGGGCGGCTTCGGTCCCGGCCTGACCACCCCGGCCCGCAGCCCACGTCCTGACGCGTGCGGCCGTACGGCACACATGAGGAGGACCCCCGCGCACCGCGCGGGGGTCCTCTTCGATGTCCGGCTGTGGAGGGAGCGGTCTGCGACGCTCCCCTCCGCGGCGCTACCCGTGGACGGCGACCGCCCCCGGCGACGGTCCGAGGTCGCCGATGTGGACGGTCACCTCGGTCCACACGCGGTGGCCGTCGGGGTCCTCATAGGCCAGCTCGAAGCGGTCGTAGCCGAGGTGGTCAGGGTCGGCCCGGTAGCTGACGGCGCCGTCGGGACCGCAGCTGGTCCGGCCGTGCCGGGCGCGTCCGGCGGCGAGGAGGCGCAGGCCGGGGGCGGGACTGTGGCCGGCGGGCAGTTCGGCGTGGCCGCCCGGCCGCAGGGTGACGGCCTCGCCCGGCAGCCAGTGCCGCCTGACCCGGAACCCCTCGTGCGAGATCGCGCCCGAGGCGACCAGCGCGGCGCCCTGCGAAGGCACCAGACCGACGACGACGCGCGGCAGCAGGACCGTTCCCTCCGGGGCGTCCGGGGCGACACGGATCCGGCAGGCGGCGGTGCGCGGCTCCGCCCCGCTCGCGTAGGTCGCGAGCCGGGCACTGGGCAGCCGACTCAGGCCCGGGTGGCGCACCAGGGTCGCGGTGGTGCCGAGGAAGTCCTCGAGCAGATAGCCGTAGGTGCGGTGGGCACGGTCGCCCGGGGTGATGACCAGTGTGAGGTCGATCTCCTGGCCGGGGGCGACGGGCAGTGCCGGGTCCGTGCCGGCGAAGAGTTCCAGGGTGCCGCGGTCACCCGGCGCCTCGGGGTGGTCCACCTCGGCCCGGGCCAGCGGATACAGGTCGTTCACTCGGCCTCCTCTGCCGACGGGGTGACGCTCACCCTCCGGGCCGCCGTTTGCTGCGCGAAGACCTCGTCGTCGAGGAACTCGACCGTCTCGTCGGGGATCTGGGCGTCCAGGTCGTGGAAGAGGGCGGGCGGGAGCAGGCTCTGGGCGCGCAGCCGGCCCGCCACGAATCTGGCGCACTCGACGGCGCCCCGGACGCACAGATGCGTGTTGTCCTCGATGCCGTCCGGGTAGTTCGCGTGCTCCCCCGGCGTCAGATGGAGGAAGAGGTCCCTCGTGCCCGAGGCTCCGGCGGCCCGCCACCGGGCGGCGCTCCACTCGTTGAGGTCGATCAGCGGCACGCACAGGGCCATCGCCAGCTCGCGCATCGCCTTCGGGTACATGCCGAGCGGACGGCGCAGGTTGCCCTGCGGGTCGAAGGCGCGGCGCTCGTGGCTGGTGACGAGCACCGGATGGGCACCGCGCTCCCTGGCCCGGTGCACGCATCGGCGCAGGAACCGCTGGTAGTCGCCGAAAGGTTCGGTGAAGCGGCCGTCGCCCGGCTTCATGTCGATCAGCCCGAAGGAGATCAGCAGCAGATCGCCCGGCGTGAGGTTCTGCACGATCCAGGCGAGCCGGCCGCGCTCCACGAAGCTGCGTGAACTCGCGCCCGCCCGGGCCGCGTCGACGACCTCGGCACCGGGCACGAAGAGCGGCAGGACCTGCCCCCAGCCCGTCATCGGCGCCATGCTGCGTGGCCTGCTCACCACGCTGGAGTCACCCGCGAGAAAGATCCGCACGCGTCAGCCCCGCACCGTCCGGGCGGGCTCCGGGCGCCCCATCGTCAGCGGCACCGACGGCCGGCCCGGGTCGCCGGCCGCCGTGGCGTCGAGGGAGTCGATGACGTCGTAGGCCCGTCGGCAGTTGTCGGTGTCGCGCAGCACGAAGAACTCCTCCGCTCTGAGGCGGTACTTCGTCTCGACGGCGAAGCCGCGCTCGATCGAGGCGACGATCTCCTCGACCGCCCGGTCCACCGTGCCGCAGGTCGGGCCGAAGCCGTCCCTGGCGAGGTCGAAGTAGCCGCGCTTGTAGTGCTTGCTGTAGAAGCTCTCGTCGTCGAAGTTGGTGTACACGATGGGCTTGCCCATGTAGGCGACGTCGAAGAACACCGAGGAGTAGTCGGTGACGAGCAGCGAGCACTCGCGCATCGCGTGCTGGACGTCCCGTCCGGTCGTGGACACGGTGATGGCGGGGTGGTCGATACGGAAGTGCTTGAGATAGGGCCGGATCTCGTAGTGGGGCATGAACTCCAGCTCCACCCGGTGCCGTTGCAGTGCCGCGAGAAGCCTCTCGTCGGTCAGCAGCGCGGAGAAGAACCGGTAGTACTCGGACGCGGCGAACGGGATGTCGGGCTTGGCTGCCTTGTTGTAGGACGGGGCCACGATGTCGCGCCGCCAGGTGGGCATGACGAGGACCCGCCGCGGGCCGGCGACCGGCTCCAGGGCGTCGAAGCGGGGCAGTCCGGTGGCGGCGACCCGGTCGTAGCCGTAGCCGCAGTGCTCGGCGTAGTAGGCGCGTTCGCTGCGGCCGGTCGTCAACACCATGTCGACGTTGGTGACCTGGGCGTGGATGGAGGGCGCGACGTCGTTGTAGACGACGCCGTGCTGGAGGAACACCCGCTTGTAGCGCAGCAGATCGCCGTACCCGGTGAGGAAGGCCCGTTTGGACAGGCCGGGGAAGCCGAGGTACGCCTCCAGGTCGTAGGCGTTGACGAGTCGGGTCGCGTGCAGCAGGTACAGCCGGTACTTCCACGACAGGCGGTCGATGACATGACCGTACAGCGCGACCTTGGCCCGGTCGGCGGCGTCGCCGTTGATGGCGTAGTAGACCCTGCGGCGAGGGTGGTTCTGCCGGATCCACTTGAACAGGTGGTAGGAGTTGTCCTGTGCGGTGTCCTCGCGCTCGCCGATGATCCAGATGTCCTTGCCGCGCAGCCAGGGGTGCAGCAGCCAGTAGAGCAGCCGGGTGCGCCAGCCCGGGCGGCCGGGCAGGGCGGAGCGCACCGCCCCGAAGAATCGTTTCGTCTTGTGCCGTGCGCGCTGCGGGAGTCCGGTGACGCGGCGCAGGGTGATGGATTCGTCCGCGCCGATGTCCAGCACCACCGTGGCCCGGCCGGCCCGGTGCACCCCCTTGAAGCGGTGCAGCATCTGCCGGCTGTCCACCGGGATGTCCAGCCGCCGGTCGGCGTCGTGCACGCGCACGGCGAGCCGGAGGTCGCGGTTGTCCAGGTCCGTGAACTCCTCGGGGCGCACGACGGCGCGCCAGCCGCTGTACCGGTCCTGCTCCTTGCGGGTGCGCCAGCGGTCGCGCCGGTAGACCTGCTCGACGGGGACGGTCCGGCTCACCTCGCCGTCGGTGAGCACGAGCGCGATGCGGTTGGCGAAGACCTGGGAGATGTCGACGCCGCCGAGGACCAGCAGCCCCTCGAAGGTCACGCCGTCCCGGTTCACGCGGCAGGTCTCCAGCACGACCCGCTGCCGCTCGACCCGCAGCAGCGAGGTCTCCACCCGGTCCACGGTCAGCCTGCGGAACGGCCCCGCGTCGTCGAGACGGAGATACGGCTCGAAGTCGGGGATCCTGTGCGGCTCCCGGAACAGATCCAGGTTACCGGTGCGCACCGCGTGGTGCTGCAACCGGGACGATCCGGCCGTCGCGTACTGCAGGACCAGCTCGTCGGGGATGCCGGCGTAGACCTCGTGCAGGGTCGGGAAGACCTCCGCCAGATCCGCGGCGCTGGTCACCCGGTGCATGTTGCGCAGATACGGCTGGTACGTGCGTACGACGAAGCGCTGCGCGAGGCGCAGGGTGCGGGCGTCGAGGGCCGCGGACCGGCGCAGCAGATGCCGGGCGAGCCGCAGGAGTTCCTGTGCCTTGACCGGGTCGTTCCACGGCAGGTCGAACAGCGAGTCGTTCTGCTCCTCGTCACGCGTGTAGCACGTCGCCCGGCGCTCGACGGCGACCCGGCGGGCGTGCAGGAGTGCGGGCACCGTCAGCCACGCGTCCTCGTAGCCCGGTCCCGCGCCGCAGCGCAGCCGCTGCGCGCGCACGAGGTCGGCACGGAACAGCTTCGCGCCGAGGCTGGTGCAGAAGACCAGGTAGGGCGCGTCGCGCAGGGTGCTCACCGAGGCTGCCCCCTCGGCGAAGTACCGCTGCCAGGGCTCGCCCGTACCCCGGTCCGGACCGGGGAAGTTGTCCGGCCGGCCCACGACCACGTCCGCCTTGGACGTACGGGCGGCGCGCATCAGACGGGAGAGGCAGTCCTTGCCGAGGATGTCGCGGGCACGGGTGAACAGCACGTAGGGGGCGGTGACATGACGCATCCCGTGGTCGAACGCGGCGCGCATGCCCATGGAGACCTGCGGGACGACCGTGCTGTTGGGGAAGCTCGCGGCGAACTCGGCCAGCAGCCCGGGGGTGGCGTCGGTGGAACCGTCGTCGACCAGGATCACCTGCAGCCGCGCGAAGTCGCGCTGCGCGGCGAGCGAGCCGAGGAACGCCTCGAGGTTGTACTCGTCGTTGCGGCAGTGCACGACGACGGCCGCGGCATGGCCGTCCCGGGCCTCGAAGGGCTCGGGCGTCCCCGCGTCCGTCCACCACAGCCAGGGCTGCCCCCGGTCGTGGGTGCGCACCGGCTGCGCCTCGGTCTCCGGGCGCAGCGCGAGGTTGCCGCTGACGGTCTCGTAGATCTCGTACGTGTGTCCCCCGCCGGTGTACCGCTCGGCCGCGGTGTCGACGCCGCGCACGGACACCGCCGTGGTGGCCCGCTCTCCGCCGTGCCGGACCTGGACGAAGAGGTTCCAGGTCGCCGCGCGGTCGGTGGAGCCGAGGGTTCCGGCCAGGTCGATCGAGGTGTGGTAGCGGATGTACTCCTCGTCCACCTCGACGCCCGTGACCTCGAAGCGATGATCGGTGCGGGGGGAGCGGCGGCGCAGCACGGCGGTCAGCCGGATGTCGTCCTTCGGTCCGACCCGGCCGAACTGGTTGCGGACGAAGCCGGTGACATGGAGTTCGTTGTCCTGGATCTCCACCCGGGTGCCCTGGTTGAACAGCCGGGCATCGCTCAGGGCGGCGCCGGTCAGGTCCAGGTCGGTGACGTCGAGGAAGCGCTCCGCGTCCGGCCGGCCGAGCAGCGAGCCCGACCAGTAGACCTTGCCGTCCCGCTCCACCAGGTCGGAGCTGAGCACTCCGCGCCGCTGGGTGAAGTCGCTGACGGAGAGGGCCACATCGG
The DNA here is from genome assembly GCF_000974985.2 of Streptomyces mangrovisoli. Classification (GTDB taxonomy): domain Bacteria; phylum Actinomycetota; class Actinomycetes; order Streptomycetales; family Streptomycetaceae; genus Streptomyces; species Streptomyces mangrovisoli. Next base: position 10,773 of record NZ_LAVA02000086.1, read on the forward strand.
CCCGCCGGTGCATCAGCCCGAAGGCGCGCACCCGTTCCAGCGGTCCGCACAGGTCCCAACTCGCCGCGGGCAGCGCGCCGAGATAGGGGGCGGTGACACGGGTGAAGCCCTCCCGGTAGGACTCGTCGCCCGTGCGCAGCGCGTTCATGTAGAGGCCGAGGTCGTGCGAGAGGAACTTCGCGGCCTTGTGGGCGACGAGGTCGTCGGCGCCCTGCCGTTCGAGGAAGTCGTCGGTCCACCGGTGCACCTGGACGCGGTCGCGGATGCTGCGCAGCTCACCGCGCCGGTTGGTGATGGACGGCGTGTCCGACTCCCGCTCCCACACCCAGCGGTAGACGGGCTCGGTGAGCAGGGTGATCTTCGCCGCGCAATGGTGGGCGACGGTGGAGAAGTAGGTGTCCTCGAAGTGCACGCCCTCCGGGAAGCGGATGCCGTGCGCGTGCAGCAGGTCGGTCCGGTAGAGCTTGGCCGCGGCGATCGGGTCGTGGAACAGCTCCGGAGCGGCGGCGAGGCCGCCGTTGATCGTCCGCTCGGCCGAGTACAGCTGGGGCTGCCACACGGTGGTCTCGCCCTTGGTGAGGTCCACGCGCAGCGCCCGGCCCGCCGTGACGTCGGACCCCGTGGCGAGAGCGGAGGCGAGCAGGATCTCGCAGGCCCGGGGCGGCAGTTCGTCGTCGGCGTCGAGGAACATCACGTAGCGGCCGTCGGCGCAGTCGATGCCGTCGTTGCGAGGCGCGCCGACGCCGCCGCTGTTCTCCCGGCGGGCGACGATCCGCACCCTGGGGTCCTTGTCGGCGTGGGCCCGGGCGACGGCGAGGGTGCCGTCGGTGGAGGCGTCGTCGACGACCACGATCTCCAGGTCGCGCTCGGTCTGGCGGCGGGCCGAGGTCAGGGCCCGGTCCAGGGTGCCGCTCGCGTTGTAGGCGGCGATCACCACGGAGACGGCGGGGCGGACGTCGGCGGCGTGGCGGAGCTCCGCGGCGGAACGGGCCTCCGTGGTGGGGGCGTCGCCCGCGCCGGGCAGGCGCGTCGGCTCGGCGTCCGGGGCGTGAACGTTCCCGGCGGCGGGGTGGGGGGCATCCTCGGCGCCGGGACGGGGGGTGCTCATCGGCGGTGTCCGTCGAAGTCGGTCTGGGGCCGGTCGATGCGCCGGAGGGGCATCGTCTCGTTGAGGGCCGGCCGGGTCTCGGCCTGCCACGGGTACTGCGGCGGGGGCCACGGAACGGTGTGATCGCCCGGTATGCCCTCCCACAGGGGGTCGTTCCCGGGCAGATTCTCCTCGCCGTCCCGGCGGTGGCGGCCGCGCTGCAGCTGTTCCGCGATACTCCCGGCGGTGGCCGGAGCCTCGCTCAGCTCGTCGGTGACCCTGGTGAAGTCCCGGGTGGAGAGCCAGAACTTGTACATGATCACCAGCTCGAACAGCATGAGACAGGCGGCGGACACGGCGGTCGTCCACAGGATCCGGCCCACCAGAGGACCGACGATGAAGACGAACATCTGGAACTCGATACCGCTGAAGAGGTGCGGCCGGATCCGGGTGCGCAGCAGCGCCCGACGGACCCGCGTGTACCAGGGGAACCGCTCACGGAACTGCTCGTGCAGGTCGACCACGTTGGCCGCTTCGGCGGTGGCGCGCAGGCTCTCCGCGGACGACTCCGGGTTCTGCCGCAGCAGGTCCTCCATGAAGACCACCGGCGTGCCCTGGTCCTCCGGGATCTCCGCCACCTGCGGGACGAACTCGTCCGCGTCGGCCCGCGCACGCTCAGCGGCGAGCTTCTCGATCTTGCCCCGCATCGACATGCGCATCTTGTGGATCTGCAGGGCGTCGACGTAGCGCAGCATGTCGAGGAAGACGACGACCAGGGCGGCCAGCAGATAGCGCTCGTCGTCCGTGCGCAGGAACTGGCCGCCCATCAGCGCGAGGGCGCAGAACAGCACGCGGATGCGGTCGAAGACGTAGTCCAGCCAGCCGCCGAAGACCGAGCCGTTGCCCTTGAGCCGGGCCAGCTTCCCGTCGATGCAGTCGAGGATGAAGCTGACGTGGTAGACGAGCGCGCCGAGCAGCAGGGAAGTGCGGTCACCGCGCAGGAACAGGCCGGCCGAGCCCAGGCCGACGAAGAGAGCGGCCCAGGTGACGCGGTTGGGCGTGATGAAGCGGAAGCGGGCCACCACGAGCAGCAGCCGCGTGGCCACCGGATCGACCAGGAAGACCGTCCACCAGGCATCACGCTTCTTGCACGTCAGTTTCTGGACAGCCTTCAGTGACAGCCTGGCCATAACCCCTCAGAAAACGCGCCGAAACGGGACAGAACTCCCCACGGCGCCAAGACCGCGAACGGGGGTGCGGATGCGGGGACCTGGCTATTCACAGGAACCCCACATGCGTGCGATCCAGACCTTAACAACCATTCAACTAATTCTTGTACTGCGTTTACTTGTACGTTGAAGGGATCTTGATCACACCATGATCCGTACAACCATCTGTGATCTTGCAGGTCACGCCCGTCGCCTTCCGCGGTGCCGGCATCGACCGCCTTTACAAGTCCGTCACTCTTCGTTCAGGATCAACCGATCGCCGCCGCGTCGCGGCAGGTAACAGGCACCACGCGGACCGCCCCCTCCCCCCACCGAGTCCTCGCGCCACACCCACCGCCCCCAGGGCCACGAACCACGAGGACTCGACACAGGATGAGCCACGCCCCGACCCACCAACTCGACCCGGACACGCCCCCCGTGCGCACCGATGGTGACGAGGGAGGAGGCGAAGGCGGCGGTGGTGTGCGGCGCAAGCGGCGGCGGACCGGGCGGATCCTCCTGGCGGTGCTGGGTGCGATGTTGCTGATCGGTGCCGGCAGCGCCTACTGGCTCTACAGCGACCTCGACGGCAACCTCAAGGGCATCGACATCGACACCGCCATCGGTGACGACCGGCCCGCCAAGCTGCCGACCTCCGGTCAGAACATCCTGATTCTCGGCTCCGACTCGCGGGCCGGGGCCAACGCGAACCTGAACACCGGGCATGTCTCCGGTGCCCGGTCCGACACCGCGCTGATGGTGCACATACCCGAGGGGCGCACCCGGGCGACCGCGGTGAACATTCCCCGCGACACTCTCGTCACCCGGCCCGAGTGCACCAAGTACGACGGCAGCACCGTGGCCTCGGCGCGGCGCGTCATGTTCAACTCCATCTACTCCCAGGTCGGTCCGGCCTGCGTGGTCAAGACCGTCGAGCAGATGTCCGGCATCCGCATGGACCACTACGTCGAGATCGACTTCGCCGGCTTCAAGGGGCTCGTGGACGCGATCGGCGGGGTCACCGTCACCGTCGACCAGGACATCCACGACAGCTCCAGTGGGCTCGACCTCACCAAGGGCACCCACCGGCTGGACGGCACGCAGTCCCTGGAGTTCGTCCGCACCCGGCACGGCATCGGCGACGGCAGCGACCTCGGGCGCATCGGTCTCCAGCAGAAGTTCATGACGGCACTGCTCGGCGAGATCAAGAAGCAGGACCTGCTGGGCAGCCCGACGAAGAGCTACAAGATCGCCTCCAGCCTCACCTCGGCGCTCACCACCGACACCGGGCTCTCCTCGCTCAGCAAGCTCGCGCAGTTCGGCAGCAGCCTGAAGGCCATCGACCCCTCCACCATGGAGACGATCATGCTGCCGGTGCGCTACGACACCCAGGACCCCAACCGGGTGGTGGGCGCCCAGCCGCAGGACAAGCAGCTGTGGAACGCGCTGCGGCACGACACGACCATCCCCGCGTCGGCGAAGAAGTCGCCCGCCACGGGCGGCAAGACGCCCTGATCCGGACCGACGGATCCGATCGAACTCAGCGAAAGGCCGCCTGACGGTGCGTCAGGCGGCCTTTCGCGCCGGCGTTCTCATGCCGTCCTTGTCATGGCGTTCCCGCCATGGCGCCCCGGCCGTCACCCGGTCGCCTTGGCGTCCTCCACGTGCACCGCGTGCAGTTCCGTGCCGTCCAGGTCGCGCTTGGTGCGGCCGTGGATGCCGACGGCCAGGTGTGACTGGTCCTCGCACTCGTCGAGGGCGACGTAGGTGACCACGTCCGGGTGGTGTCCCGTGACCAGCCAGCCCTCGCCGTTCTTCAGCTCCAGGACCCTGAAGTCACCCGCCGACGTGTCGACCTGGACCGGGCCGAACTCCCGCAGGATGGCGTCCGCCTGCTCGGTGGGATCGGCGGTGGGGTGCTCCAGGACGACGCAGGTGCCGTGCTCGTAGAGCACCCAGGACTTGCCGGAGCCGTCGAGGAGCTGCCGCCACGCGGCGATGAGTGTCTCGTTGTCCACGGGGTCATCATCGCGCATCACACCTCCCGCCATGCCTCCAGTGCCAGCCCCGGCTCGTCCTTGCGGCGGGTCAGCAGGAGTTGGCCCGTCGACGGGGACGACGTCGCCGCCACCACGCGCTCCGTCTCGTCCATCGCCAGCGCGACCACCGCGTCCGAGGGCAGGCCGGGGCCCGACTCCGTCCACCACGCGCCCGCCGACTCGTCGCCGGTCGGGTACGCGGCGAAGGCCACCCGGCCGCTCGCGGAGCGCTGGGCCAGCAACGTGCAGTCGTGGCCGTCCAGTTCGCAGCGGATCGCCGAGACCGGGCCGGGGCCCGCCGACGGCAGCAGGACGGCCGGTTTCGCGCCGGGGCGCCAGGCGCAGATGTCGCCGGCGCGGTCCGTGTAGAAGAGGGTGGTGGCCTCGGCCGACGTCGCGAGGGCGCGCAGCGTTCCCGGGCGGACCGGGGCCTCCAGCGCCTCCTCCAGCACGGGCGGGGCGCCCGCTTCCTCCTGGCGCCAGTGCACCAGGCCGTCGGGGACCGCCGCGTAGAGCTCGACCAGTCCCGACTCCCCCGTCACGGCGGCCAGTTCCTCCTCGACCTCCCGGCCCTTGAGGTCGGTCCAGGGCTCCCAGCCGCCCTTCTCCTTCTGGGCCGACATGCTCACCCCGCCACCCCGGTTGCGTACGAAGACATGGGCGCGGCCCACCGCGTCGACGGCCAGGGCGGGCGGACCCGTGCGGTCGCCCTTCTTGTTCGGGTGCCCGATCGGCAGCCAGTCCAGGGCCGCGAGGCGCGGGCGGAAGTGGGTCGAATGCACCAGGCCCGACTCGGACTTGCCGGTGGGCCGCCACGCCACCAGGTGCGCGTAGCCGTCCGCGCCCTTGCCGGTCGCCGCCGTCCCGGGGTGCAGTCGCTGGTCGCCGCCCACCCGGCGCGCGTCCTCCCAGGTGTCGCCGGGTCTGCGTTCCGCCCGGCACAGGACGGCGTCGTCCGAGGGCAGGTAGACACTGAGCCGTCCGTCGCGGCCGCGTATGAGCCAGTCGCCGTTCACCGGTTCACTCTAAGCCGGGCGCGATCCGAGCCGGGCGGGAGGGGCAGCACGGGGCATCGTCCGCGCCGGCCCGTGCGTCCCGCGCCGCCTCGTGCGTCACGCGCGCCCCCGTCCGTCCCGCGTCCTTGGCCGTCCCGCGCCCCCGTCCGTCCCGCGCCCCCGTCCGCCCCGCGTCCCTGGCCGTCCCGCGCCCCCGTCCGTCCGGCCCGGGTCACCGTCCGCCCGGACGGGCCGGGGCGCGGTCCGTGTCCCCGGCCGTGGGCGTCCCGAGCGGCATGCCGTCCCTGCGCTCGAGCCCCGTCGGCGTGGGACCCTGGCCCCATGGAGGAGGCGCAGGAAATCCCGCTGCTCGTGATCGTCGACGCCGCCAACGTCGTGGGCTCGGTGCCCGACGGCTGGTGGCGCGATCGCAAGGGGGCCGCCGAGCGGCTGCGCGACCGGCTGGCCGCGGGCGGGCTGCCGGGGCTGGAGGGACCGCTGGAGATCGTGCTCGTGGTGGAGGGCGCGGCCCGCGGGGTGGAGTCCGTGGAGGGCGTCCACGTGGAGTCGGCGCCGAAGAGCGGCGACGACCACATGGTCGCCCTGGTCACGGCGGTGTACGGGCGCCGGATCCTCGTGGTCACGGCCGACCGCGAGCTGCGTCGCCGGGTGCGGGAGCTGGGGGCCGAGGTCACCGGGCCGCGCACGGTGTTCCGCTGAGCGGTTCGGCGGCCGTCCGAGGGGTCACCTCCGAGGCTCCGTCCCTGGCCCCCGTCCCAGGCTCTGTCCCTGCCCCCCCGTCCCTGGCTCCCGTCCCAGGCTCTGTCCCTGCCCCCCCCGTCCCTGGCTCCCGTCCCAGGCTC
>NZ_LAVA02000087.1 GCF_000974985.2 Streptomyces mangrovisoli
TGCCCGCATGACCCGACCGCACATCCCTGATCTGCCGCCCACCCCGCGCACGGCCCCGCCGCTCCCCCTCCGCCGCCCGAGGGACATCCACGTCCGCGCGGCCGACCCCTCCTGGACCGGCACCCGCCCCCGGCCCGCCTCGGACGACCGCCGGTGCACCCGCCGCCCGGCCGCCGACCGGGGCCGCCCGCAACGAGCTTGATCCACAAGCCCTTGCTCGGGTGAACTGGGCTGCGCACCCATGGATCCGCCCGGAAGGACCCACATGCTGATCGAGCACCGCGGCCGCAGACCCGTCGTCCCCGCGTCGGCGTACGTCGCGCCGTCCGCCACCCTGTGCGGCGCCGTCGTACTCGGCGAGGGCGCGCGCGTGCTGCACGGCGCCGTACTGACGGCGGAGGACGGCGAAGTGCGCGTCGGCCGGGACACCGTCGTGATGGAGCACGCCCTGGTGCGCGGCCGCGCCGGGCACCCTGCCGTGTTCGGCGACGCCGTCCTGGTCGGCCCGCACGCCCACGTCAACGGGGCCACCCTCGGTGACGAGGTCTTCGTCGCCACCGGCGCGTCGCTGTTCCCCGGCTCGGTCGCGGGCCCCGGCGCGGAGGTGCGGATCAACGCCGTCGTACAGGTCGGGACCCGTCTCGAACCCGGCGCCGTGGTGCCGATCGGCTGGATCGCGGTGGGCGACCCGGCCCAGCTCTTCCCGCCCGACCGGCACGACGAGATCTGGGCGGTCCAGCGCGAGCTGGACTTCCCCGGGACGGTGTACGGCGTCCCGCGCGGCACCTCGATGCGGGAGATCATGGCCCGCCAGAGCGCCTTCTACGGCGCCCACCGCGAGGACCGGGTGCTCGACCCGGAGGAGTGACAGCCGCCGCCGTCACCTCCCCGTAAGCGCCTCCTAGGGTGAGGGACCGTTCCGGCACCGGTAACGTCGTCCTTGTGGACGTCACCGTGGACCGTCTCGTGTCCTGCGCCGCGCGCGAGGTCGGCCTGCGGGCGGACCAGCTGATCGAGGACGTCCAGCAGTCCCTGCGCCGCGGTGTCCCGGAGGTCTGGGACGACCCCGACATCGCCCGCCTCACCGCGCAGAACATCACCGACCACGTGCTCGCCTCCCTGGCCGCCCTGGAGGAGGGCGTCGCGCCGAGCAGGATCAGGACCCCCGAGGCCGACGTGGCGCGCGCCCGCAGGCTCGCCCGGCACGGGACCCCGGTCAGCGCGGTGCTGCGCGCCTTCCGGCTGGGCCAGGAGGTCGTCGTCGACCGGCTGCTGGCGGAGATGCCCCGGCTGACCGACGACGCCGCGCTGATCAGCGCCGCCTCCCGCGACATCGTGGCCAAGGCGACCGGCTACGTCGAGCGGATGGCCGAGCGCGGGGTGTCGGCGTACCAGGAGGAGCGGGACCGTCGGATGCGCTGGCGGATCTCCGTGATGAACGACGCGAGCCGGCGCATCGGCACCACCCTGGACATCGCCCGCACCACCCAGGAACTCGCCGACTTCGGCGCCGAGCGCTTCGCCGACCTGGTGACCGTCGACCTGCTCGACTCCCTGCTCCAGGGCCCGACGACCCGGCTGGACGAGCCGTTCGTACTGCGCCGGGTCGCGCAGAGCTCGTCCGGGAGCGGTCCTGACCCGGAGCTGCGCCTGCACCAGCTGCACACCTGCCCGGAGGACTCACCGCAGGCCCGCGCCCTGGCCACCGGCCGACCCGTCCGGTTCGGCGCCCGGCCCGGCAACGGGGACGACCACGGGAACGGGACCGAGGGCGGCAACGGGAACGGGGGCGGAGACGGCAACGGGGGCGGGGACGAGGGCGCCTACGACGGGCAGCCCCGCTCCACCCTGGTGGTGCCGCTGTGCGCCCGCGACGCCGTCCTGGGCGTCGCCCAGTTCGTCCGCCACCGGCAGCCCAACCGCTTCGACGACGAGTACCTGCTGCTCGCCCAGGACGTCACCACCAGGGCGGCCGTCGCCGTCGACAACGCCCGCCGCTACACGCATGTGCGGGCCGCCGCCCTCGCCCTCCAGCGCAGCCTGCTGCCACGGCACACCGAGAAGCAGTCCGCCGTGCAGGTCGCGAGCCGCTATCTGCCCGCGGGCGCGGAGGCGGACGTGGGCGGCGACTGGTACGACGTCATCCCGCTCTCCGGCGCCCGGGTGGCCCTGGTGGTGGGCGACGTCGTCGGCCGGGGCATCCACGCGGCCGCCACCATGGGCCTGCTCCGCACCGCCGTCCGCACCCTCGCCGACATCGACCTGCCGCCGGACGAGCTGCTCACCCACCTCGACGACGTCGTCCTGCGGCTGTCCTCCGAGGGCACCGACGAGACGCTCCCCGAGACCGAGGACGAGGAGCTGGGCGCGACCTGCATCTACGCTGTCTACGACCCCGTGTCCCGGTGCTGCACCATCGCCCGCGCGGGCCACTACCTGCCCGTGCTGGTCGCTCCCGACGGCACCGCCGAGCTGCTCGACCTGCCGCCCGGACCGCCCCTGGGCCTGGGCGGGCTGCCGTTCGAGTCGGTGGAGATCGAACTCCCCGAGGGCAGCCTGCTCGCCCTGTACACCAACGGTCTGGTCGAGTCCCACGAGCACGACCTCGACACCGGCCTCAAGCTGCTGAGCGAGGCCCTCAGCCAGCCGGCGCCCTCCCTGGAGGCGACCCGCGACGCCGTGCTCAGCGCGCTGCTGCCGGTGCGGCAGGACGACGACATCGCCCTGCTGCTGGCCCGCACCCGCGCCCTCGGGTCGGCCCATGTCGCGGACTGGGACCTGCCGTCCGACCCCAGCGCCGTCTCCGAGGCCCGCGCCAACCTCACCCGGCAGCTGAGCGAGTGGGGCCTCGACGAGCTGGAGTTCTCCGCGGAACTGGTGGTCAGCGAGCTGGTCACGAACGCCATCCGGTACGGCCGCCCGCCCATCCGGCTACGCCTGATCCACGACCGGGGCCTGCTGTGCGAGGTCTCCGACGCCAGCAGCACCACCCCGCATCTGCGCCGCGCCCGCACCTTCGACGAGGGCGGCCGCGGGCTGCTGCTGATCGCGCAGCTCGCCGAGCGCTGGGGCACGCGCCACGCCCGCCTGGGCAAGACGGTCTGGGCCGAGCTGAGCGAGTCGGACCTGCTGTAGCGGCGCCGGTCCGGACGGGGCAGCCGCGCAGTTGGCCGCGCCCGCGGGGGCGCGGTTCCCCGCACCCCTCGGTGGGCGCCGGGCGGCACTCCTCAGGGGCGCGGGGAACTGCGCGATCGACCACGACGAGACCCGCAGCCGAACCGGGCACCCGGCCGAGGACGCCGGACCTGCCGGACCAGCCGGACCTGTGCGGTCAGTGCGGTCAGTGCGGTCAGTGCGGTCAGTGCACGACGTCGGCCAGCCGCGGCACCACCCGGGTCAGCCGCAGCACGCCCCACAGGATCAGTCCCGCGCCGATCGCCTCGGGCAGCAGCCACCAGCCGGTCCGTACGGTCTCGTCGAACAGCGCCACGCCCAGCAGCAGGCTGACCGCCGCGTCGCCGATGGTCAGCGCGGGCTGGGAGGCGACCAGCGGTCCGGCCTGGAGCGCGTTCTCCAGCAGGAGCAGCGCCCCGACCCCGGTGATCGCGAAGCCGTACGTCTGCCAGGCGGTGAGGAAGGCCGTCAGACCGTCGTCGGCGAGCCGGCCGGTGGCGGACTTCAGCAGTGCCGCGGTCAGCGCGTTGCCGATCGCGGCGCCCGTCGCCAGCGCCGCGGCGCGGAACAGCGCTGAGGCGGAGGACCGCGCGAGCAGCACCGCGGCGGTGATCGCGCCCAGCGTCACGGCCAGGACCGGGATCCAGCGCAGCATGGACGCCTGCTCCTCGTCGCCGGCCGGGGCCGCCGCGACGAGCAGCAGGGCGAGCCCGCCCACCATGCCCGCGACGGCCCGCCAGCCGTCAGGGTTCAGCCTGCGGTGCAGCAGCCGGGTGCCGATCAGCAGCGCGAACGGCAGCTCCAGGATGAACAGCGGCTGTACGAGCGCCATCGGGCCGTTGATGAGAGCCAGGGCCTGGAACAGCGCAGCGCAGCAGACCCCGGCGATGCCGATGGCCCAGGCGGGGCGGCGCACGAGGGCGAGCAGCAGCCGTACGCCGCCGCCCCGGGGCACGTCGGCCGCGGCCTTGCGCTGAAAGGCCGTGCCGACGGCGTTGCTCACGGCGCCCAGGACGGCGAAGAGCACGGCGAGCACGGTCATGAGTCCACCATGCCCTTTCGTGGCCGCAGGTTCAGTCCGGGACGACCGCGCGCAGCGGTCCGCTCAGAGGTCCAGGACGACCTCCGTCACCGGGCTCGCGCAGCAGACCAGCACCTCGTCGGGGGCGGGGGGTTCGAGGGGCGGGGTGGTGTAGGTGATCTCGCCCGAGACGAGCGGTGTGACGCAGGTGTGGCAGACGCCGGTGCGGCACGAGTAGCGGGTGGGCACGTCGCAGGCCTCGGCGAGTTCCAGGAGCGAGGCGCGGGCGGGCGACCAGGCGGTGGTGAGTCCGCTGCGGGCGAAGGTGACCCGGGGGCCGGTGCCCGGGGCGCCCGCCGGCGGGTGCGGCCGTACGGCCGTGGTGGAGGTGACCCCGGGGTTGATGGCGGAGAGCGCGCCGAACTGCTCCGTGTGGATGTGGTCGGCGCTCAGGCCCAGCCCGCGCAGCAGGCCGGTGAGGTCGTCCATGAACGCGGTCGGTCCGCAGAGATAGGCGTCGGCGTCGGCGGGGATGCCGAGGGCCGCGAGCGACTCGGCGGTGGGCCGGCCCGGGGTGACCAGGGAGTCCCCCGCGGTGACCGCGGTGGCCGCGGTGACGTGGGGGGCCGTGCCGGTCGGGACACCGCCCGCGGTGTAGTGGACGACCTCGTGGGCGTCGGGGAGGTCGGCCAGCAGTTCGTGGGCCTCCTCGGCGAAGGCGTGGTGGGCGCGGTCGTGCGCGGTGTGGATCCACCAGACGGGGCGCGGGTCCCGGTCGGCCGCGAGCCGGTGGAGCATCGCGAGCACGGGCGTGACGCCGATCCCGGCGGAGACCAGGACGACGGGCCGGACGCCCGCTTCGAGGACGAACGTGCCGCGGGGGCTCGCGACGTCGACGAGGTCGCCGGGGTGGAGGCTGGTGTGGATCCAGCCGCTGACCTGTCCGTTGGGCTCGTGCTTGACGCTGATGCGGTAGCCGGCCGAGCCGGGCGCGGAGGACAGGGAGTAGCTGCGGACGGCGGGGGCGCCGCCGTCGACGGGCAGGCGCAGGGTCAGATACTGGCCGGGGCGGGCCTCGGGCAGGCGACTGCCGTCGGCGGACTCCAGGTGGAGCGAGGAGATCGCGGGGGTCTCCCGGTCGACGCGCGCGACGCGCAGGGCTCTGAAGCCCGGCCAGCCCGGCTCCGGCGCGGGGAGCGGGGCGGCGGCGAGTTCACGGAAGGACTGCTGCCAACCGGGGCTCAGCGCGGGGATGTTCAGCGCCCTGCGCAGCGAGTCGGGGTCGCGGTGCGGCAGATACAGCAGGGCGTCGATGTCGGCGACGGTGAGGTCCTCGGGTCCCCGGCGCACCAACGTGATCGGGTCGCCCGCCGCGACCCGGCCCTCGGTGATCACCCGCAGGTAGAAGCCGGGGCGGTGGTGCGCGACCAGCAGCGAGGCCATGGCCGGCTCCCCCAGCCGCATCCCGACGCGATAGCAGGTGACGCGCGGCTGGGTGACCTCGAACTCCGCCCTCTCGCCGACGCGGTAGCGGTCGCCGACGCGGACCTCGTCGTCGGGCAGCCCGTCGACCGTGAAGTTCTCGCCGAACATCCCGAACGTCAGGTCGTCGCGGCCGAGTTGCTTCTGCCAGTACTGGTAGGACTGCACCTGGTAGACGAGGACCGCGCGGATCTCGCCGCCGTGGCCGCCGAGGTCCCCCTGACCGTCGCCGTCGACATTGAGCCGCCGCACCATGCGCGGGCCGTCGACCGGGGACTTCCACGCCCCCGTGTGCACGGTCCGGCCCTGCCAGGGCACGTCCCGCGGCATCCCGACGTTGACCGACAGCAGCGTCGCCATCGCGGACCTCCGCCCTCCGCCTCCCGCGGTGATCTGTCCCGTGCCGATCCTAGTTCGGGGGCGCGGACTCCCGCGATCGGACGGCCGGGGCACTCGGTGCGGCCGGAGCGGTCGCGCGGCCGATGCGGCCGACGTCGCGGACCTAATCTCCCACAAAAATGTCTGCATTATCGGTGTGCATTTTGTTAACAATCTTGTAGCGTGCGTGACGCCCTGGGCCCGAGATGTCAGTGCATCACTTGGTACACGACGAGGGAGATCCGATGCAGAGGTTCTCGCCGGACGCCGCCGGCATCGCGCACGCACCGTCCACGGGTGCGGGAGGGCGCCGACTCCCGTCCCGCAGGCGCCTGTTGAGCAGTACGGCGCTCGTGGGTTCCCTCACCCTGGCGGTCGCCGCGCTGCCGACCGCGCTGGCGGCGGCCGCTCCGCGGGCGGCGGGGGCCCGCGCGCACGCCGCCGACCCGCAGGACGCCGCCCTGTCGTTCGACCCGTCCGCGTACACGACGCTCACCGTGAACGTCGACGGACAACCGGTCGCCGTACGGCAGTACAAGGAGATCTGCTACGTCGCGAACCCCGTGGAGGCGGCGGCGCAGCAGAGCGGCATGGGCGGCACCACCACGATCGACAACACCCGCTGCGGCTACGAGAGCATGAACGTGTTCGTGCCCGAGAGCGCCTTCACCGACCAGCGGGCGCCGATCTACTTCGCGGTCAACAACGCGGGCTGGATGGCCAGTTACATCAAGGCCAGCGTGACCGACGGCGCGTCCTACAGCAGTTCGACGAGCAACGTCGGCGCCGCGCTGAAGGCCGGCTACGTCTTCGTGGACGTCGCCAACCGAAGCCGCGGGCTGGCCGGGGCGGACGGCTCCTCGCCGGGCAAGGCGCCCGCGGCGGTCGTCGACGCGAAGGCCGCCGTGCGCTACCTGCGTCTGAACGACGCGACGATGCCCGGCAGCGCGGAGCGGATCGTCGTCAACGGCACCAGCGGCGGCGGCGCGTTGTCGTCGATCCTCGGCGCGTCGGGCAACAGCCCCGAGTACGACTCCTCCTTGGCGGCGATCGGCGCCGCGGGCATCGACGAGCACGGGCGCAGCACCCTGCGCGACGACGTCTTCGCGGTGAACGCGTACTGCCCGATCACCGATCTCGGGGACGCGGACACGGCGTACGAGTGGCTGTACAACGTGCTCGGCACCCGCGACGACACCGGCGAGAACGCCCAGCCCGCGGACGCCGCCACGATCGCGGCCGGCTTCCCGGCGTACGAGAAGAGCCTCGGGCTGCGCAACCCGGACGGCTCGCGGCTGACGGCCGACACCATGATCGAGACGATCAAGAAGGAGGTGATCCGCTCCGCGGAGAGCTATCTGCGCGCGGATCCCACCCACACGATCCCGCCGCTGGGCGGCACCTTCGAGATCACGTCCGGCGGCCCCGGCGGCCCGCCCACCACGAAGACTTACGTCAACGACTGGATCGACGTCGACGCCGCCACCGGCACGGTGCGGTCGGTCGACATGAAGAAGTACCTGGACTTCGTCGCCACCCAGGCCACGCTGAAGACGACGCCCGCCTTCGACGCGGTCGGCGTCTACGGCAACACCACGAGCGGCACCGAGACCAACCTCTTCGGTCCGCCGACCCAGAAGTACATGAACTACACCGAGTTCAGCTGGGACCACAACAACGTCGCGGGCGACGGCAGCGGCCTCGACGACACCGGCCTGACGTGGAAGCAGTACATCAGCAAGCGCAGCACGACCGTCGACGACCAGATCCACCTGATCGACCCGATGGACTTCGTCGGCACGAGCGCGGACACGGCGCCCAACTGGTACGTCCGCAACGGCACCCGTGACCGGGACACCTCGTTCATCATCTCGATCAACCTGGACCGGGCGCTCTCCGCGGACAAGCAGGTCAAGAACCTGGACTACCACCTCGCCTGGAACCAGCCGCACGCCGGCAACTACGACGTGCCGGAGGCGATGGCCTGGATCGCGAAGGTGGTCGGACAGGCGGGCGACCCGCTCGCCCACCACCGCTGACGACACCGCCCCGCGCGGGTCCGGTCCGGCACGGACCGGGCCCGCGACCGGTCAGAGGGGCGCGGACCGCGACCGTTGGGCAGGCCCGCCCTCAGGACTTCAGCGCGTCCCCGACCGAGTCACGGCACAGGATCACGGTGTCGAGGCCGACGATCTCGATGATCCGGGCGATCTCCGGCCTCAGGGCCGCCAGGAACAGCCGCCCGCCGCGCTCCCCCACGGTCCGGTGGGCGGCGATGAGCGCGTTGATGCCGCTGGAGTCCATGAACGTGACGCCGCCGAAGTCCAGCACCGTCCGCTCCGCGCCGGACCCGGCCGCCGCGGCCCTGAGCAGCAGCGGAGCGCTGTCCCGATCGATCTCGCCGGTCACGGTCAGCACGTCGGCGCCGTCGGTGCGGGAGTGCGCGACCGACAGACGGTGCTCCTCCGCCCGCCCTTCGAAACCTGCCACGTTCTCCTCGACAGCGGTCGTCCCGACGCCGTACGGCACTCCCGGGAAGTGGAACAACGGTGCGCGCATCGTACTGGTGACGCACGTCGTTGGCATTGCCATGCTGAAGATGTTCCGCGGCGGAATCACGCCACCCGAGCATCCGCCGTTCACTTCACTCGCCGATTCCCGCCGGTCACCGGTCCGGTGTGCGCAGGGCCAGCAGGGCCACGTCGTCGTGCCCGCTCGGGCGGACGCGGCGCAGCAGTTCGTCGGTGAACGACTCCAGCGGCCGGTGGGCGAGGGCGGCGGCGTGCTGCCGCAGCCGGTTCATGCCCTCGTCGAGGGTGCTCCCCGGCGCCTCGACGAGCCCGTCCGTGTAGAGGAGCAGCGTGGACGCGAGCGGCAGGACGGCCGTGGCGTCGGGGCGGGAGGTGCGCACCCCGGTGCCCAGCAGCAGTCCGTGGCCGTCGGTGAGGTACCGGGCGAGGCCCTCGCGGGTGATGAGCAGCGGCGGCGGGTGCCCGGCGTTGGTCCAGGACAGCTCCCAACCGCCTTCCGCCGCGGTCACCTTGGCGAAGACGAGGGTGGCCATGGTGACGTCGGTGATGGGCATGATCGCCTCGTCGAGGCGCTCCACGACCCGGCTGCAGGGCGTACCACGCGACCAGGCGTAGGCGCGCAGCATGTTCCGCAGCTGGGCCATGCCGGCCGCGGCCTCCAGGTCGTGCCCGACCACGTCGCCGACGGCCAGCGCGGTGGTGCCCTCGGGCAGGGTGAAGGCGTCGTACCAGTCGCCGCCGACCTGGGAGGCGTCGGGGGCGGGCAGATAGCGCACGGCCATCCGGAGGCCGGGCACCTGCGGCATCTGCGGCAGGAGGTGGTTCTGCATGGTCTCGGCGACCTTGCGCTGGCGCTGGTACAGGCGCGCGTTGTCCAGCGCGAGGGCGGCACGGCGGGCGATGTCCTCGAACAGGGGCAGGTCGGTCGCGGTGAAATCGCCGCTCTTCCCGGCGCGCCCCAGGGTGAGCGCGCCCAGGACGGCACGGGTGCTGCGGATGGGCACGATGGCCGCGGAGTGCATTCCGGTGACCTCGAACAGGCGGTGCTGTTCGACGGCGATGCCGGAGTCCGGTGCCCGTTCGTAGGTCTGCGGTCCGGCGATCGCCGAGGTCACCCCGCGCAGCGCCCGTGACAGCGGCATCGGGGACTCCTCCGGGACGGGCGGCATCGGCCCTTCCAGGTCCTCGTGGTGCACCAGGCGGTCGCCGTCCGCCTCGACGACGGCCGTGCGCCACACCTCGTCGCGGTCGGTGATCAGGTCGATGACGACCCAGTCCGCGAGCCGCGGCAGGACCAGGTCGACCAGCCGGCGCAGCGTCGCCTCCACGTCGAGCGTGGACGTCAGCCGCGTGGTGGTCTCGGCGAGCAGCGCCAGCCGCTCGTGCTCGCTCATCGCGGCCCTGGCGCGCTCGGCGGGCAGGACGCCGCCGGCTTCCCGATGGGGGACGTGGAAGACGACGAGCGTCCATTCGCCGTGCCCGTCGGCGGGAATGTACGGCGTGACCAGCCAGGAGACTTCGAGGACGGACCCGTCGCCGCGGGCGAAGTGGTCCTCGGCGGCCTGGGCGGTACGGCGGGCGTGGAACGCCTGCCGCATCCCGCACCGGGTCGCGGGCAGCGGCTGCCCCTGCGGCCCCCGATGCAGCAGATCGTGCGCGTCGCGGCCGAGGAGCTCCGCGGCCGTCCGGTCGAGCAGCCGCTCGGCGGCGGTGTTCACGGCGGTGATCTCACCCCGCTCGTTCACGACGTACGCGCCCGCCCCGATGGCCTCCAGGACCTCGGCGACGCGAGCGGCGGACGGCTCACGGGCCTGCCGGCTCTCGGTGCCCGTGGTCTCCTGCCCCGCCATCCGCCTGCCTCCTCACATTCGGCCCGCCCGGCCCGGTGCGGTGCCCCCAGTGTCGTAGGGCCGTACGCCTGTACGGCGTCGTATGCCCGTATGTCCGAATGCCCGTACGACACTCATGCGACCGTATGCCCGTACGACCGTAAGCCGGACAGCATACGGGCGCATTCCCGTCGTACGTCGATGTCCGTGACGGCGTTCAGGCAGCCGCGCCCTCCGTCAGCGGGAGGCGCGCGGTGAGGCGCTTGCCGGCCGCCTCCGCCACGGCCTCGAAGCTGCGGCACACGGCCGACACGATCTCCAGGCCGTGCCGGCCCACCCGGCTCGCGTCCGCCGTCCCGACCACCGGCAGGGCCGGATTGCCGTCCCGGACGGCGACCTCGACCAGGCCGGACGCGATCCGCAGATCGAGCCGGATCGGCCCGCCGGCGTACTTGCAGGCGTTGGTGACCAGCTCGCTCACGACGAGCTGGAGCAGGTCGCACGCGCGTCTCGACACGGGTACGCCGTGCTCGGCGCGCGCCAGGTCGAGGAACCCGGCGGCTCGGCGCCGGGCCTGGGCGACGCAGGCCGCGTCCCCGTTCAGGACGGCGGTGTCATGGAGAGAACGACCGGCGGCGCCTGCCGCCACGCCGTCGTCGCCCATCAGGGCCGGCGTCATCCGAACCCCCTTCGTGCAGCGGGTGTCACTCTCTTCGCGCCTACCCCTCCAGGACGCCCGCACGCTGCCGGCCCGGGGTGATCACCCCCACGGGCGGACGGCACCGGGAGCACGACCACCGCCCTCGGTCGGACGGCGCCGGGAGGACGACCACCGCCCTCGGCCGGACGGCGCGCCGTGCGATCGAGGGGACGATCGCCTCTCCCGGCCGGACGGCACGCCGTGCCGATCCACCGCGAACGGCCCGTTCGGACCGGTGGCCGGACCGCAGGAAATGCCCCTCGCAGACATCTTGTCACTCAGTGACACCCGTTCTACAGTCTTCAACTGACTGGCGAGTAACTAACGTGCACAACACGTGACGTGCCTGGCAGTCAGTTCGGCGCGCCGCTCCCCCCCACTCCCTTCCCCACCGTGCAAGAGCCGCCCTCGCGCCGCGTGTTCCGGGCGGGCCGGAACACGCGCGCCAGAGGTCATCACCCGGCGTCTGCCGCCACCACCCGTTGTGCCGTCACGGCCGCGGGCCGCCTGCGGGCGGCCCGCCGCCGGACCGCGCCCCGGGCCGGTGCCCGGCTCCCTCCGGCCCCTTCCGGCTGCCCTCGGGCCGCCGCCCGACCGCCACCCCCCGTGCCGTCCCCGTGCCCGGCCCCACCGGCATGCCCGCATGCCGGTGACCGCGCACGGGGTACGGCGCTCCGTCGGCGCCCGACCACGCGTACGAACACGGCGTTCCGCCCGCGCCCACCCCGCCCCGCACGGGTTGAGGCGCTCCCTCGGCGTGCCCATCCCGACAGGCGCGCCCGTCCGCACCGGCGCACCCCTCCGCACCCGCGCCTGTGCACCAGCACCCGCACCTCCCCACACCCCCACCGATCAGAAGGAGCGAGCCGCATGCTTCGATCGACGAGAGCGGACCACCCGCACCCCCCGGCCGGCCGACTGCTGTTCTGCGCCGCCGTCGCCCTGACCGTCATCGGCGCGCAGGCGACGGCCGCCGTCGCCGCCACCGACGGCGCCGCGGTGGTCTCCCGCGGGGTGACCATCCCCGCCTTCTACGACCCGCCGTCCTCGCTGCCCGCCACGAACGGGACCCTGATCCGCAGCGAGTCCCTGTCCCTCGCCCTCAGCCTGCCGATCCCCGGCGGCGAGTTCCCGGGCACCGCGACCCGGATCATGTACAAGTCGACCGACTCCAACGGGCAACCGGTCGCCGTCACCGGCGCCTACATCGAGCCGTCGACCGCCTGGCAGGGCAGCGGGGCCCGCCCGCTGGTCGCCGTCGCGCCCGGCACCATGGGCCAGGGCGACCAGTGCTCCGCCTCCATGGCCCTGGAGCACCCGCTGACCATCGACGGCGAGACGGTGTCGGTCGGGTACGAGGACCTGGCCATCTACCGGCTGCTGTCGGCGGGGATCGCCGTCGTCGTCACCGACTACGTCGGGCTCGGCGCGACCGACCGGCTGCACACCTACGTCAACCGGCTCGACGAGGGCCACGCGGTGCTCGACGCGGTCCGCGCGGCCCGCTCCCTGCCGGGCACCTCCCTCACCGGCTCCTCCCGGGTGGGCCTGTACGGCTACAGCCAGGGCGGCGGGGCCACCGCCGCGGCCGCCGAACTCCAGCCGTCCTACGCCCCGGACGTCACCCTGTCCGGGACCTACGCGGGCGCGCCGCCCGCCGATCTCACGGCGGTCATCAAGGGCATCGACGGCAGCGCGCTGGCCGGCGCGCTGGGCTGGTCGCTCAACGGCTTCCTCCAGTCGAACCCCGAACTGCAGCCGCTCGCCGACACCTATCTCAACTCGGCGGGCAAGGCCGCGCTGACGGATCTGTCGACGATGTGCACCGGGGACGCGATCCTCGGATACGCCTTCTCCAGCAGCACGAAGTGGACGAAGAACGGCGAGTCCATCTCGGACATCGTCAGCGACGAGCCGCTCCTGCAGAACGTGCTCGGCGCCCAGCACATCGGCAACCTGACCCCCACCAGCCCGGTGCGCGTGGCGACCGGCGTCGAGGACGACATCGTCCCGCACGCCCAGGCCCGCCAACTCGCCGTCGACTGGTGCAAGAAGGGCGCGAACGTCACGTACAAGGCCATCGTCCTGCCCAACCTCGGCGACAAGCTGCTGACGAACCACGTCGCGCCGCTCCTCACCGACCAGGGCGACGCCATCGACTGGCTGACCGACCGGGTCTCCGGCAAGAGCGCCACGTCCAACTGCGCGACGATGTTCCTGCAACCGTGACGGCACGGGCCGCGCACCGCCTTCGGCCATCGGCCATCGGCCATCGGCCAATGAGCCTTCGGCCGCCGGTGCGCGGCTTGTGGTACGCGGCCCGTGATGCGCGCAGTCGGACTCCGCCGCTCCCGACACGGCCGGATTCCGCCTGTGCGCAACCTGTACACACCCCCCACCCCGGAGGTTACCGTTCGGTAGTTCACGTGCCCCCGGAGGTGTCCCCCCATGACGCTCGACCGTGCCGCCGGCCTCGCCGAGTCCGTACGTGCCGTTGCCGCAGGCGAAGTGACGTCACGTCAGCTCGTCACCGAGGCCCTCGCGCGGATCGAGGCCGCGCAGGGCTCCCTCAACGCCTTCCGGATCGTGCGGTACGACGCCGCGCTCGCCGAGGCCGACGCCGCGGACGCGCGGCGCGCCGCGGGAGTGCGCCTGCCGCTGCTCGGCGTGCCGGTCGCCGTCAAGGACGACATGGACGTGGCGGGCGAGCCCACCGCGTTCGGCTGCCGCGGCGACTTCCCGCCGGCCGTCGCGGACGGCGAGGCGGTACGGCGGCTGCGCGCGGCCGGCGCGATCGTGGTCGGCAAGACCAACACCTGCGAGCTGGGCCAGTGGCCGTTCACCGAGGGGCCCGCGTTCGGCGCCACCCGCAATCCGTGGAACTCGGCGCACACGCCCGGGGGTTCGTCCGGCGGGTCCGCGGCGGCCGTCGCCGCGGGGCTCGTTCCGGCCGCGCTCGGCTCGGACGGCGCGGGATCGGTGCGCATCCCGGCCTCCTGGACCCATCTCGTCGGCATCAAGCCGCAGCGCGGCCGCATCTCGACCTGGCCGCGCGGCGAATCGTTCCAGGGGATCACCGTCAACGGCACGCTGGCCCGCACGGTCGCGGACGCGGCCCTGCTGCTCGACGCGGCCAGCGGCAACCATCCGCGCGACCCCTTCCGGCCGCCGGCCCTCGACATCTCGGCGGCGGTCGGCCGCGACCCGGGGCGGCTGCGCGTCGCGCTCTCCCTGAAGCCGCCGTTCACCGCCCTGCCCGCCCGTCTGCACCCCGCGCTGAAGGCACGCGTCCTCGAACTGGCCGACACCCTCGCGGCGTTGGGGCACACCGTCGAGGAGGCCGACCCGCCCTACGGGCAGATCGGGCTGTCGTTCCTGCCCCGCGCGACCGTCGGCATCGCCGAGCACGTCCGCGACACGCCCGATCCCGCACTGCTCGACCCCCGCACCCGCGGCTCCGCCCGCGTCGGGCGGCTGCTGAGCGGGGTGCCGCTGCGCGCGGCCCGGCGCGCAGAGGCCGCCCTCCAGCGGCGCATCGGCGCCTTCTTCACGTCGTACGACGTCGTCCTCGCGCCGACGACCGCCGCTCCCCCGCCCCTGGTCGGCTCCATGCTGAACCTGAACGGCCTGGCCACCGACCGCGCGATGATCGCCGCGTGCCCCTACGCCTGGCCGTGGAACGTCCTCGGCTGGCCCGGGGTGAACGTCCCCGCCGGGTTCGTCGGCGACCTGCCCGTGGGCGGCCAGCTCCTCGGCCCGGCGGACAGCGAGCCGCTTCTGGTGTCGGTCGCCGCCCAGTTGGAGGCGGAGCTGCGCTGGCACGAGCGGTGGCCCCCGCTGCGGCCGACGGCGGACTCCTCGGCGGCGTAGGGACGTTCACGCCGCAGGACCCGCCGCGTACGCTGTGACCATGGACGATGCGTCGATGGTCGGGCTCGTGGGGCGGGTCACCGGAACGGTCGGACCCGGGCTCGTCGGCGAGGTGATCGTCCGGGTGCGCGGCGGCGCCGAGCACTTCCTCGCCCACCCCGCTCCCGGTGCCGGCCGGATCGAGTGCGGCACGGTGGTGATAGTGGTGGAGTACCTGCCCCCGCGGACCGTCTACGTCAGCCCCGCATACGACAGTTGAGCGTGCTCCGCCCCAGGTGAGAGGGGCGTGCGGGGTTACGTATCAAGATTGCGACAAGGAATCCCCGGCGACTTCACCCCGCTGCCCGACGGGAGCACACTCGCCTTCGTTCGGTGCCGAGAGGGCACCATTCAAAGGGGGCGTATGCCGATGATCGTCGGCGTCGTCGCGGGGGTGGCGGTTGTCGCCTTCCTCGCGCTGATCGGTGTGTTCAAGGCCATGTGGCGGGTCGCGGAACCCAACGAGGCACTCATCATCTCGGGCTCCAAGCACCGGACCGAGGGCGTTGAGGAAGGCCTGGGATTCCGCATCGTCACCGGGCGGGGCACGCTGGTGCTGCCGGGTGTGCAGGCGGTGCGCAAGCTGTCGCTCGATCTGAACGAGACCGAGCTGCACGTGGACTGCGTCACCCAGCAGGGCATCCCGCTCAAGGTGCGGGGCGTGGTCATCTTCAAGGTGGGCGACGACTACGTGTCCGTCGCCAACGCGGCCAGGCGCTTCCTGGACCAGCAGAAACTGATGGCGGAGCGGGTGCACAACGTCTTCGCCGGTCATCTCCGTTCGATCGTGGGCGGGTTGACCGTGGAGGACATGATCCGCGACCGGGAGAAGCTGACCGGGCAGACCCGGGCCGCCTGCGGCACGGAGATGGAGAAGCTCGGCCTGATCGTCGACTCGCTGCAGATCCACGAGATCGAGGACCCGACCGGGTACATCCAGAACCTGGCCGCGCCGCACGCGGCGGCCGTCCAGCGCGACGCACGTATCGCGCAGGCGGAGGCGAACCGTCTCGCCACCGAGGCCGAGCAGGCGTCGTACGCCCGGATGGCCGAGGCCACCCGGGACAGCGAGATCCTCCAGGCGGGCTACCAGGCCGAACGGGACAAGGCGCTCGCCAAGTCCCAGCAGGCCGGCCCGCTCGCCGCGGCCGCCTCCCGGCAGGAGGTCGTCGTCCAGGAGACGCGGGTCGCCGAACTCGAGGCGCACCGGCGGGAGCAGCAGCTCCAGGCGGACGTCCGCAAGCCGGCGGACGCCAAGGCGTACGAGAAGCGCACCCTGGCCGAGGCCGAACGCGACGCGCGCATCTCGGCGGCGCAGGCCAAGGCGAAGGAGACCGAACTCGCGGCCGCCGCCGAGGCGAGCCGGGTCAAGCAGGCCGCCGGAGCCGAGGCCGAGTCGACGAGGACGCGCGGTACGGCCATGGCCGACGCCACCCGGGCCACGGGTGAGGCGGAGGCGGCGGCCGCGCAGGCCAGGGGTCTGGCGGAGGCCGAGGCAGCCAGGGCCAAGGGTCTCGCCGAGGCGGAGACCATCAAGGCGCGGGCCGCGGCCCTCGCCGAGAACCAGGAAGCGGTCGTCGCCCAGCAACTCGCCGAGAACTGGCCGGAGATCGTCAAGGCCGGCGCGTCGGCGTTCGGCAACGTCGACAACATGGTGCTCCTCAACGGCGCCGACGGCATGGCGGACATGTTCGCCAAGGCGCTGACCATGGGCGGCACCGGCCTCGGCCTGGCCCGCCAGCTGCTCGCGTCGATGAACCAGAACGGCGCTGGCGGGACCGGGCAGAGCGGCACTTCGCAGCTGAACGGGGCCACCGCGCCCCCGGCGCAGCAGGTGCCGGTGAAGCTGGACGAGAAGTAGCGCGTGGAGGCGGTGAGATGAGGTCGCGGGGGCACCCTCTAAGGTGCCCCCGTGACTGCTTTCACCGATGAGACCGAAGAGAACGTGCCCGGCCGGTACGGCGATTCCGCCACCACCGAGGCCGACCCCCACCAGGTGGGCCGGGTGCGCACCGAGTACGCCCCCGCGCACGACGGCGACCCGGACCCCGGTGAGATCGTCTGGACCTGGGTGCCCTTCGAGGAGAACGACGGCCGCGGCAAGGACCGTCCCGTCCTCGTGGTGGCCCGGGAGGCGGCGGGGACCCTGCTGGCGGTCCAACTGTCGAGCAAGCGGCACGACGACGACCGCGAGTGGGTGGCGATCGGCTCCGGCCCGTGGGACCGCTCGGGCCGCGACTCGTGGATCAACATCGACCGGGTGATACGCCTCCACGAGGACGGCATGCGCCGCGAGGCGTGCGCCCTGGACCGCGGCCGCTTCAACCTGGTCCGCAACCGCCTGCACGAACGCTACGGCTGGACCTGACCCACCGGAGCACCCCGCACAAGCCACCCGAAGACCCCGTCCCCGGCGTTTCCGCTGGGGACGGGGTCTTCGCGCATGCGCCGAGGCTCCAGGACGAAGGGGGCGCCGCTCGCGAGCACCGGCCGGGGAGTGGTGGCGTGCCCGGGAACGCCCATCCCGTCTGCCATCGCCCCAGGCGGATGGGGAGCCGACGAGCCGTCGACAAGGATGAGGCCAGACCTCCGAGCACGTTCCTAGCCTCGCGCTTTCATGAAGCGAGCTGT
>NZ_LAVA02000088.1 GCF_000974985.2 Streptomyces mangrovisoli
CGCGCAGTTCCCCGCGCCCCTTCAGGGGGTGGTCGGTCAGCCTGGTTCTGGGGATCCGCGCGCCCCTTCTGGGGGTGGTCGGTCAGCCGGGTTCTGGGAGTCCCCGCGCCCCCGAGGGGGCGCCCGTCAGGTCGTCGCTGCGGTGAAGATGTCGTAGGCGCGCCGGTCGAAGAGGACGAAGCGGGTCTCCGTGACGCTCGTGGGGGTGGTGCGGACGGTTTCGACGGCGATTCTGGCGCCGTCGTCCAGGGGCCAGCCGTAGACGCCCGTCGAGATCGCCGGGAAGGCCACCGTGCGGGCGCCCAGTTCGTCGGCCACGCGCAGTGACTCCCGGTAGCAGGAGGCGAGCAGTTCGGAGCGGTCGTCGGTGGCGGACCAGACCGGGCCGACGGTGTGGATCACCCAGCGGGCGTCCAGCGCGCCGGCCGTGGTGGCCACCGCCCGGCCCGTGGGCAGGCCCCTGCCGTAGTGCGAGGCGCGCAGCTTGCGGCACTCCTCCAGGATGGCGGGGCCACCGCGCCGGTGGATGGCGCCGTCCACCCCGCCGCCGCCGAGCAGCGAGGAGTTCGCCGCGTTGACGATCGCGTCGACGGTCTGCCGGGTGATGTCGCCCTGGTGGAGCGTGATGGTGGTCACGACGGCCTCCCTGCGCGCCGAAGCGCGCCGTGATACGGGTCCTGGCGGCGGAGCATCCGCCACACCGCCTTGGCGGCGTTGTGCCCGGACATGCCGTGCACGCCGGGTCCCGGCGGGGTGGCCGAGGAGCAGATGAAGACCGCCGGGTGCGGGGTGGCGTAGGGGAACAGGGACAGCTTGGGGCGCAGCAGCAGCTGGAGCCCCGAGGCGGCGCCGCAGCCGATGTCCCCGCCGACGTAGTTGGCGTTGCGGGCGGCGAGCTCGGGCGGTCCGGCCGTGGCGCGGGCGAGCACCCGGTCGCGGAACCCCGGTGCGAAACGCTCCAGTTGGCGTTCCACGGCGTCGGTGAGGTCGCCGGTCCAGCCGTTCGGCACGTGGCCGTACGCCCAGAAGACCTGCTGCCCGGCGGGGGCGCGGGTGGGGTCGGCGACGCCCGGCTGGACGGTGATCAGGAACGGCGGGTCGGGCGCGCGGCCCTCGCGGGAGGCGGCCCGCAGGGCGCGGCCGATCTCGGCGCTGCTCGCGCCGACCTGTACGGTGCCCGCGATGCGGGCCTCCGGCGCGGTCCACGGGACCGGCCCGTCCAGGGCGTAGTCGATCTTGAAGACGCCTGCGCCGTAGCGGAACCGGTCGTAGTGGCCGCCGAAGCCGGCGATCCGGGCCAGCGCGGTGGGCGAGGTGTCGAAGACGTAGGCGCGGGCGGGCGGCAGGTCGTCGAGGCGCTTGACGGGGTAGTCGGTGTGGATGGCGCCGCCGAGGTCCTTCAGATACGCGGCGAGCGCGTCCGAGATGGCCTGCGAACCGCCGCGGGCCACCGGCCAGCCGCGCGCGTGCGCCGCGAGCGCGAAGACCAGTCCGACCGCGCCGGTCGCGAGGCCGCCGAGAGGTGCCATGACATGGGCGACGAGGCCGGAGAAGAGCGCCTTGGCCCGCTCGTCGCGGAAGCGGCGCATCAGCAGCGTGGAGGGCGGCAGTCCGGTCAGTCCGAAGCGGGCGAGGGTGAGCGGGTCGCGGGGCAGCGCGGTCGTCGGCAGCGACATGAAGTCCCGTACCAGCGTGTCCCATCGGGGCAGGAATGGCTCCACCAGCCTGCGGTACGCGCCCGCGTCGCGCGGCCCGAAGGAGGCGGCCGTCTCGGCGACCGAACGGGCCAGCACGGCGGCCGTGCCGTCCGGGAACGGGTGCGCCATGGGCAGTTCGGCGTGCAGCCACTCCAGGCCGTACCGCTCCAGCGGAAGGGCCCGGAACGCGGGCGAGTTGACGCCGAGCGGGTGGGCGGCGGCACACGGGTCGTGGCGGAAGCCGGGCAGGGTGAGCTCCTCGGTGCGCGCTCCCCCGCCGACGGTCTCCCGCGCCTCGAAGAGCGCCACGGAGAAGCCGCGCCGGGCCAGTTCCACGGCAGCCGTCAGTCCGTTCGGCCCCGCTCCCACCACGACCGCATCGAGCATCGACGGCACCTTCGGACTCCTTCGTCAGCCGATGGCCACTCGGATCAGGATATGCCGGGGGTCCGGCCCGGCCGGAGCGCGGGGGCGGGCCGGGGCCGGGGAGGCGGGGACGAGGAGGCCGTGGCGGGGAGACGGGGACGGGGACGGGAAGGCGGGGCGGGGACGGGAAGGCGGGGCGGCGGGCACGTACCCGCGCCGGTACGCACCGACCCGTACCCACCGTGTGCGCGCACCCACCGCCCGTGCCTACGCCGCCGACAGCAGCCCCACCACCCTGCGGGCCGTCGCCAGGTCCCGGGCGGCCGTGAACGGCAGGGCGTTGCCGCCCGTGACGCGGAAGGGGTCGCCGGTGAGCGTCAGATGGGCGCCGCCCGCCTCCTCGACCAGCAGCAGGCCCGCGGCGTGATCCCAGGCCGCCTCCCAGGAGAAGGCCGTCGAATCCAACTCGCCCCGGGCGACGGCGAGATACTCGAGGCCGGCCGAACCGCAGGGGCGGGGCGCCACGCCGTCCGTCCACAGGGCGCGCAGCGCGCGCTTCTGGTCGTCCGTGGTGTAGTCGGGGTGCGAGGTGGCTATCTCCAGGTCCCGGCCGGGCGTGGGCGCGCCGGAGCGCAGCGGCTCGCCGTTCAGGCGGGCGCCCTTGCCCCGTACGGCCGTTGCCATGAGCTCGCGGGCCGGGGCGTAGGTCCAGGACGCGCGGACGATGCCGTGGTGGACGAGTGCGACGAGCGTGCAGAAGCCGGTGTCGCCGTGCACGAACTGCCGTGTGCCGTCGACCGGGTCGACGATCCAGACCGGGGTGTCGCCCTGTATCGCCTCGTACGTCGCCGGGTCGGCGTGCACCGCCTCCTCGCCGACGACGACCGAGCCGGGCAGCAGTGCGCGGAGCGCCTCGGTGAGGTACCGCTCGGCGAGCCGGTCGGCGTCCGTGACCAGGTCGTGCGGTCCGCTCTTCTGGTCGATCTCGTGCGCGGCGAGCTTGCGGAAGCGGGGCATGATCTCGGCCGCGGCGGCCGCACGGACCGCCTCCTCGACTCGGGCCGAGCTCCGGGCGAGAAACTCTTCGATGGTTTCCGTCTCTTCGATCATGCCCCCATGAGAGCATGCGCCACTGACAATCCCTGCCGGGCCGGTGCACGCCGGGTGGAATCGGCATGAAATCCCGGCTCCGGACGGCCGCCCCCGCACCCGCCCGCCCCGCACGTACCCGCCCGGCCCGCGCAGGCACGGCCGCCCCACTCGCCTCCCCCTTACCTCCCGCTCACCTCCCGCTCACCTCCCCACGGCGTACCCCTGCATCCCCCGCGGATTGGCGGCGGCGGACAGGATGCCGGTCTCCGGGTCCCGGGCCACCGCGCACAGCCGTCCCTCGGACCAGGGGTCGCCCACCGTGACCTCGTGGCCGCGCCGCCGCAGCTCCGCCACGACCTCGGGGTCGGTGCGGGACTCCACCGTGACGCTGCCGGGGCGCATCCCGCGCGGGTGGAAGGAGCCGGGGAAGGAGTCGTTGTGCCAGTTGGGCGCGTCGACGGCGCCCTGGAGGTCGTAGCCGCCCCGGACCCGGCCGCGCAGCGCGACGGAGAGGAAGAAGTGCAGCTGCCACTGGTCCTGCTGGTCGCCGCCGGGCGTGCCGAACGCGAGCACGGGGACGCCGTCGCGCAGGGCGAGGGACGGGGTGAGGGTGGTGCGGGGGCGGCGGCCCGGGGTGAGGGAGTTGGGCAGTCCCTCCTCCAGCCAGGTCATCTGGAGCCGGGTGCCGAGCGGGAAGCCGAGTTCCGGCACGACGGGGTTGGACTGGAGCCAGCCGCCGCTGGGGGTGGCGGCGACCATGTTGCCCCAGCGGTCGACGACGTCGAGGTGGCAGGTGTCGCCGCGGGTGGCACCGTCGGCGCGGACATCGGGCTCACCGGGGCCGAGACGGTGCGGGCGCTGCGGGGCGGCGGGCCCGCCCGGCACCCGCGAGGCCGGGAATTTCGCCACGGTGGGCTCCCCGGCCCCCATCGGATCGAACCCCGGCGCCGCGACGGCCACCCGGTGGGCCAGGGCCGCGAGCCGCGGCGGCCGGCCGCCGGGGGCGCCGGGCCGCAGGTCGTACGACGCGTCGTCCCCGACCAGCGCGCGCCGGGCAGCGTTGTACTCGGCGGAGAGCAGGTCGGCGAGCGGCACCTCGGCCGCGTCGCCGTACCATGCCTCCCGGTCGGCCATGGCGAGCTTGCAGCCCTCGATCAGCAGGTGCAGGTACGCGGCGCTTCCCGGGGCGGGCAACTCGTCGGGCAGCAGGGCGAGTTGCTGAAGGAAGGCGGGTCCCTGGCTCCAGGGCCCGGCCTTGCACACCGTCCACCCGTTCCAGTCGTACGACACCGGGTCCTCGTACGTCGCCGACCAGGCCGCCAGGTCGGCGGCGGTGAGGGTGCCGGTGTGGCGCTCGCCGCTGGTGTCGAGGGTGGGCCGGCCGGCCTGCCGCACCAGGGCCTCGCCGATGAACCCGGTGCGCCACACCTCCCGCGCGGCCTCGATCTGCGCCTCCCGGTCGCCCGCCCCGGCGACCTCTGCGAGCAGCCGGGTCCAGGTGGCGGCGAGGGCGGGGTTGCGCAGCAGGCGGCCGGGTTCGGGCGAGCGGCCGCCCGGCAGGTAGACGGCGGCGGACGAGGTCCACTCCGTCTCGAACAGCTCGCGTACGGTCTCGACGGTGGCGCCGACGTTCTCGACGGGCGGGTGTCCGTGCTCGGCGTACCCGATGGCGTACTTGAGGACGTCGGCGAGGGGCTTGGTGCCGTGGTCGCGCAGCAGCAGCATCCAGGCGTCGAACGCGCCGGGCACGGCGGCGGCGAGCGGCCCGGTGCCGGGTACGAGGTCCAGGCCGAGGGAGGTGTAGTGGGCGACGGTGGCCCCGGCGGGCGCGACACCCTGCCCGCAGAGCACCCGCACCGGGCCGCCGGCCGGGGCGAGCAGGATGGGCACCTCGCCACCGGGCCCGTTGAGGTGCGGTTCGACCACGTGCAGGACGAACGCCCCCGCCACGGCGGCGTCGTAGGCGTTGCCGCCGTCCTCCAGCACCGCCATCGCGGACTGCGAGGCGAGCCAGTGCGTGGCGGACACCATGCCGAAGGTGCCTTGGAGCGTGGGACGAGTGGTGAACTCCATCTGCGACCTCGGTGTCTGCGTCTGCCGGTCGACCCATCCAACAGCACTCGTGACGCCCTGGCCACGTGCGTCCGGCGTACGGGCAAAGGCGCTGGTCCTGACGCCTGTTCAGGGCACCCGGTCTCGGCGCTCTCCGCGCGGGCGCGGCCGCAGACGCGTCCGACCAGGGCGTACCGGTGGACCGGTACGCCCTGGTCGGACGGCGGGGCCGATCCTCAGGCGGCACGCCTGACGACGACCGAACCGGCCATGGAATCCACCAGGTTCTGCTTCTCGCTGCCGAAGATCTTGAACAGGTTGACCCACAGGGCGATCGTCAGCGTGATCGTGCTGAGGAAGCCCATCACCAGCCCGCCCAGCAGGAAGTTGCGGACGAACATGTCGCCCCAGGTCAGCCGGGCACCGGTGTCCTTCTTGACCAGGGTCAGGCCCATGAGCTTCTGGGCCGGGTTCGCCGCGTCGGTGGACCAGGTGATCATGGCCCAGACGAGCCAGCCGATGCCCAGGGTGACGAATATCAGCAGGACATTCAGCAACTGGGCGACGAAGCGCACTCCCGCGCCCACGCGCAGTTCCTTCGGCACGGCGTGTGCCGCGTACATCGCGTAGCCCGGCGCGGGGGCGGGGACCACGGGTGCGGCGTATCCGGGCGCGGCGTATGCGGCGGGCACGGCCGGAGCCGGCCCGAAGCCCGGGGCCTGTGCCGGGACCGGGACCGGAGCCTGCGCCGGAGCCGCCGGAGCCTGCGCCGGAGCCGGGCCGGGCGCTGCTGCGGCCGCTGCCGGGGTGCCGGGAGTGGTCTCGAACGACGTCTTGTCCATGTTCATCGTGTTGCTCCTCGGAAGGCCGCGGCTTCCAGGGGCGCGCGAGGCACGCCGCCGCGGCGGGGTTTTCGGCAACGGCGGGCGCGGTGCGGCGAGTTCTCGTCGCACCGCGCCCTTCGGCCGTCAGATCGGGGGACGCCGGCTGCCGCCGGAGGCGGTCAGTCGCCGTAGCCGGAGTAGAACGTCACGCTGGGCGTGTCCCCGGAGAAGTCGACGGTGGCCGAGAAGGACGCGGTGCAGGTGTCCTTCTCCTTCGTCTTGTCGCCCTCATACGAGTCGACGTTGACCCAGTTGACCTTGAAGTCCAGGTTGCCGCTGGCGGTGACGGTTCCGTCCTCGGCCATCTCGGTCTGGAGCTCCGGCTGCGACTGCTGGCTCCACTGGACGTCCTCAGCCACGTCGCTGGAGTAGAAGTAGCTGTAGTGACTGTCCGGGCTCAGCGGGCAGTCGTCGGGCTCGAGGTCCGTGCTCTGCGCGCACTGGGTCAGCGCGGTGTTCACGGCCTCCTGCGCGGCCTGCTCACCCGCACTGGTGAGGGCCGCGTCCAGGCTGTCGGGGCTTCCGGTATCGCCCGGCCCCACCACGACCGAGCCTCCGCCGTCCGCGGCGACGTAGCCGGAGTCCACGCCCTCGACGGTCACCGTGCCGGGAAAGACGGTGAGTTCGGCGGAGCCGTCCTGCAACGGCACCTGAACACCGTTGACCTTGGCCTCGTGCAGCAGCGGAGACGCGGTCACCTCGACCTGCGCCAGGCCGTCCACGACCTTCCAGCGCCGCCACAGACCGAGGTGCTTGTCGTCGTCGCCGGTGATCAGCCGCAGCTCGCTCTCGTACTTCTTGCCGTCCACCTTGTAGCTGACGGTGGCGGTGGCCGACGTCCCGGACTCGTCCACCTTCTCGACACTCACATCGGTCAGCGGGGCCGCCCTGCGCTGGGTGTCCAGCGCGGCCTTCGTCAGCAGCCGGCCGGAGGTGGGGCCACCCTGGAGTTCGAGGGCGTCGTCGGCGCGGCCGTCAGCGACGGCCTGCAGGTAGTCCTCGGCGGCCGCCTCCGGGCCGTAGACCTGGGAGTCCACGACGGCCCAGGCGGCCGTGCCACCACCGCCGACGACGACGGCGATGATCAGGCCGACACCGGTGAAGCGCGCCCACTTCGCGTCGGTGGCCAGCGGCGGGCAGGCCAGCGGCTCGGTCAGCGCGCTCATCAGCCGGGGCGGCACCGGGCGGCCCTTGCGGTGCGCGGCGTCGGCGAGCAGCGCGGCCCACTGCGGATGCACGGGCAGGCCGGGGATCCGCAGCACCCACGCGGCCGCGGCGGGGAAGGCGCTCAGCACCGGCCGGGTCAGGAACTGCGCCGCGGCGAGCAGCAGCCCGCCCCACAGCAGCGCCACGAGCAGTGCGCCGAAGACACTCAGGCCGGCCGACACGGAACCGTGTGCACTGCCGCTGCCGCCGAAGAATCCCTCGCCGACACTGACATCGCCGTCGACTGCCATGTCCAGCCCGGACATGACGGCGAGCGGGGTCCACAGGACCGCCATGGCGGCGGCGAACCTCCACAGGCCGCTCAGCATGCGTTCGCGGGGATCGTGGGCCAGCGCGTGACGCACCGCGGCAACGATCACGACCAGGGCGACGGCAAGCAGCAGCAGGTATGCGGCACCGGGCATGTTCCCGGAGAACAGGCCTGCCTTGGTCTCCTTCAGCTGGCTGGTGTCATCGCCGCCGAAGAAGGAGTGGACGCCGGCGGAACCGTTCAGGGAGTTTCCGACCGTGACGCCCATCGCCAGACCGGCCAACCAGACCGCGAAGTTGACGAGGACGAGCAGCACGAGGGCGAACGAGGCGCCGGCGCCCATCTCGTCGGTGTCACCGAAGAGCGCGAGGCCCAGCGCCGTCAGAGCGGCGAGGCCCAGCAGGATCGCGCTCGCGGTGCCCGCGGCGAGGAAGGGGGAGCGCCACTGGTGCAGCCGGCCGGTGAACCCGCCCGGCAGAGCGCCCAGGACGGTACGGCGCACACCGGCACGGGCGGCGAAGTCGGCGAGGAAGACGAAGACGGCCGCGTACGGGAGGAGCGGCCACAGACCGACGCCCAAGTCGACCGAAACCGAACCGAGTTCCTCGGTCTTCATACCGAAGACCGACGACGAGTGCGTGGCCAGGGCCAGCACGCTCAGGACGGCGGCGTAGACCAGAGCACCGGTGGCGGAGCGGCCCGCCACCCGGGCCCAGGTGTCCACTGCCGCTCGCCGCTCGGCGCTCCGGGCGAACCACCAGACCGCGAACAGGGCGGTGCAGGTGAGCGTCAGCATCTGCAGGGTGAGGTCGATCTCCGCCTGGCCGGAGACAGCCCCGGACACCAGGCCGCCCAGTCCGTCGCTCGATCCGGAGTCTCCGCCCCCCTCGACCGACAGGCCGAGCGTCCCTCGAAGGGCCAGTGCGGCCACCCACACCGCGGCCGTCATCCAGTCCCCCACCGTGCCGGAGTTCTCGTCGGGCAGGAACTGGGCGGCGATGGCGATGAGGAGGAACAGCAGGCCGAGCTGACAGCCCAGAGCCGACAGGGCAGCGGCGGCCGCGGCCTTGGCCGACTGCTGGTCGGGCCGGATCCGGCTGAACCAGACGGACAGCCGGCCGGGAACCGTCGCACCGGGCTGCCCGGGGGCCGCCGGCGCCGCCTGGGCCTGCGGAATCCCCGGCGCAGGCGGGGCAGTCGGCATCGGCGGCGCCGACGCGGCTGCCGGCGCGGCTGCCGGCGCGGCGGGCGAAGCCGGTGCCCCGCAGTTGCTGCAGAAGGCGTGGCCCGCGGCTATCGGTTGAGCGCAGGACGGACAGGTACTCATTGCTTTCCCTGGAGGACTAGCGGCCCGAGGGCCTGGAGACGGACATCGCGCGAACTCCCCCGGCACCCGGACACGTCACGGGGTCCGGACGCCGGCGGGGGGAACCGGCCTACGGCATGCGGCCTGGCGATACGGCCGCACCCTGAGCACCGAACCTGACAGTTCTTCATGATGTGAAGAACCAGTAAAGAATTCGTGGGGCAATTGATAGCAGCCCTGAGTGGATCATGCAATGTACATGTGTCGCCGAGACGGCTCTGGTCAGCGGATACGTGGCGGTGCGACGCCGCCGGAACCACCCGACGGCACGATCGCACCCGCCTGAAAGGCCTTCACATGTCCGCCCGGGCGACACAGGCCGTGCGCGCAGCACCGAGGCCCGTCGCGGCCGCGGCGTCGGGCCCCGCCGGAGGGCCCGGTGCCGCGGTCGGCGGCCGCGCCGGAACTACTTCACGTCGATGTAGGTGCCGGCGGTCTTGACGGTGCCGGTGGTGGAGTTGCCCGCATAGGACCAGCGCCAGTAGCCGTCCACGGAAGCGGTCACGGCGGCCTTCAGGGCGCCGGCACTCGCGGACTTCACCGTCTTGACGGTGGTGTAGGTGCTGGTGCCTATCTTGCGGAACTGCAGCTTGACCGACTGGCCGGAGTAGCCGGCGTACTTCTGGGTGTTCCAGTCCGCCCGGGTCAGGCCGCCCGTGACGGTGAGGGCCTTGCCCTTCTTGACCGGGTTGGGGGAAGCCTTGACCGTGAGACGCGCGGCGCGCTGGATCTTCACGACGGAGTACGCATCGTCGCCGTAGAAGTCGTAGTCCTTGCCGTACGCCGCGACGTCCACCTTCCAGGATCCGGCCAGGGAGTTCGTCAGGCTGTAACCCGGGAGGATCTCGTCGGTGCCCGTGCAGGTGGAGGTGGTGGCAGTGGACGCCTTGCAGGACAGCGAGCCCGGGCCGATCAGCTGCCTCGGCGGCGACGGCGACGACGGTTCGAGTGCTCATGGATGCAGACCCCCACATACGTCCCGCCGCCCCACGCGACGGGATCTTGAAAGAAGTGGCGTGATCCTAAACAGAATGTGAAGGAATTGTAAATGATCTTCACATCTTTGCGATCGCTTTCCCCCTCCATTGATGCCTGCACGGACGCGTTCTCGCAGGTGGAAGTACATGTCGCAGAGACTTCCAAAGGTGAGAGAAATGTGAAGGATCTGCAGACGACCGAGACGGGGACGCCACCGGGACAGCCGCCCGCCGACCGCCGCACGGGGACCCCTGGGCCATCCATCGCCCGACGCGACCCCGCAGACTCCGCAGGCCCCGGCAAGGACAAATGCGCACATTCTTCGCGAGATTGGAAAGCCACCGTGACCGCCCCGGTACAGAGCGAGTTCGGGCTTCCGTCTCACGGGCAGTCATGTGACACTGGCGTCCCCGTCCGCAGTGCGGACCCGCTCCGCACACCGTCCCCCACCGAGAAGTGCGCCCGTGCGTGATCTTCCTTTGCCGCTCACTCTTTCCGCGCGCATAGCCCCGGTCGCCGTGCTGGCCGTGGCGGGCTGGGCGCTGACGTCTGGGCCGTTCGCCCCGGCGCCGGCCACGAGCGAGGCCTCTGCGTCCCAGCAGACCCAGTCCGGGAGCCAGGACGACTCCGGCTCCACCACTCCCTCGTCGTCGGCCGCGCCGTCCGCGAAGGCGTTCAGCACCGCGCCCGCGCCGTGCACCAGTGTGGCGGTCGCGAACATCAAGTCCCTTGTGCCGGGGGCGAAGACGGCGGGCAAGGAGATCCCGTCGACGGACAACAAGATCCGCCGCACCTGCTCCTGGAACGCGCTGAAGGGCTTCGACTACCGCTGGCTCGACGTCTCCTTCGAGATCACCGACTCGCAGGCGGCCGCGGCGAAGGAGTACAAGCAGCGCACCGCCGAGAAGAGCGGTGGCGGCGCGGTGCCGGGGCTCGGCGACACCGCGTACTCGGTGGTCAACCTCACCACCGAGGACAAGCAGCAGACCCGTGAGGGCGTGGTGATCGCGCAGATCTCCAACGCGCTGGTCACCATCACCTACAACGGCAGCGACTTCGAGACGAAGAAGGCGCCCAGCACCGATGTGATCAACAAGGGTGCGATCAAGGCCGCCAAGGACGCGGTGGCCGCACTGAAGGGCAGCGGCAGCAGCACCAGCTGACCGCCGCCGCCCTCCCGCGGCCTCCGGACTCCTTACGGTTGACGGACCGTCAGACGGCCTGCTCCTGCTGCTCGTCGGGGACGGACGGCTCGCCGGGGGTGCTCGGGCTGTCGGGGACGAGCAGGGTCAGGGCGACGTACAGCACCAGTGAGGTGCCGAGGCCGACCGCCCAGCCGTAGTCGGCCAGGGACGACAGGGCGGGGATCGGGCGGCCGTCGATCAGCGGGTGGAAGTCGGCGCCGCCGACGGCCAGGACGCCGCCCACCACGAACGCGACGACCGCCCGCCAGTTCCAGCCGCCGTCGTACCAGTAGCGGCCGCCCGTGCGGTACAGGTCGGCGAGGTCGAGGGAACCGCGGCGCAGGATCCAGTAGTCGGCGATCAGGATGCCCGCGACGGTGCCGAGCAGTCCGCCGACCAGGCCCAGCCAGGTGAAGATGTAGCCCTGCGGGTCGGAGTACAGCTTCCACGGGAAGATCAGCACGCCGAGCACGCAGGTCGCGAGGGCGCCGGTGCGGAAACTGATCCTGCGCGGCGCGATGTTGGAGAAGTCGAAGGCCGGGGAGACCAGGTTGGCGGCGATGTTGACCGACAGGGTGGCGACCAGCACCGTCACCAGCGCGTACAGCAGGCCGACCACGTTGTCCGTCTTGGCGGCGAGCTGTACCGGGTCCCAGACCGGCTTGCCGTACACGGCCTGCGAACCGGAGGTGACCAGGACGGACAGGAACGCGAACAACGTCATGGTGGTGGGCAGGCCGAGCGCCTGGCCCCAGGTCTGCGCCTTCTGGCTCCTGCCGTAGCGGGTGAAGTCGGGGATGTTGAGCGACAGCGTCGACCAGAAGCCGATCATGCCCATCAGGGAGGGCGCGAACAGCTTCCAGAAGTCGGCGCCCCAGCCGAGCTGCGAGGGCTGGTCGAAGAGCGGGCCGAGGCCGCCGGCCTTGTCGCTCATCCAGATCAGCATCACGAACGCGCCGACGAGCACGAACGGCGCCGCCCAGTTCTCGAACCGCCGGATGGTGTCCATGCCGCGGTGGATGATGGCGACCTGGAGCACCCAGAACAGCGCGAACGACAGCCACATGGTCCAGGCGTAGCCGCCGATCTGCGAGGCGTTCGCCCAGCTGTCGCCGATGAGCTTGCCGGCCAGGAAGTAGATCGCCTCGCCGCCGATCCAGGTCTGGATGCCGAACCAGCCGCACGCCACCAACGCCCGCACGACGGCGGGCAGGTTGGCGCCGCGCACGCCGAACGAGGCGCGGGCGAAGACCGGGAACGGGATGCCGTACTTGGGGCCCGCGTGCCCGGTGAGCAGCATCGGCACCAGCACGATCAGGTTGGCCAGCGCGATGGTGAGGACGGCCTGCTTCCAGTCCATGCCGACGGCGATCAGGCCGGAGGCCAGCGTCCAGGACGCCGTGTTGTGGGCCATGCCGACCCACAGCGCGGAGAAGTTGTACGTCGTCCAGGTGCGCTTGGCGACGGGTACGGGGAGCAGGTCCGCGTTGGCGTAGGGGCCGCTCGGCGCCGGGGCGCCGGGCGTGAGCTCCACGCGCCCGTCGGGCAGGGTGACTTGGGAGGCCGGCGGTATCGCCGTGGGAGCGGTGTCGGTCATGGGCAGGCCAATCGAGGAGATGGGGACGGGTGGAAAGGCCGTGCGGGTGCGTGCCGAGGGGGGTGCGCTCCTGGACGAGATGGTGCGGTGTGCAGGGCGTCCGGGCCCCCTTCCCGGGACGGCGGGAAGGGGGTGCCTGAGGGTCCGACTGCAGGCCGGACGGGGGGTGTTCAGCCGTTGACGGCCGGGATGACCTTCGTGCCGTAGGCGTCGATGACGCTCTCCTGCGCGTCGTGCATGTCGTAGACGGCGAACTGGTCGACGCCGAGCTCGCGCAGGGCGTTCAGCTTCTCGATGTGCGCCTCGGCGGGCCCGATGAGGCAGAACCGGTCGACGATCTCGTCCGGCACGAACTGGGTGTCCGGGTTGCCGCTGCGCCCGTGGTGCGCATAGTCGTAGCCCTCGCGGGACTTGATGTACTCGGTGAGTTCGTCGGGCACCTGCGCGGAGTGCTCGCCGTACTTGGAGACCAGGTCGGCCACGTGGTTGCCGACCATGCCGCCGAACCAGCGGCACTGGTCGCGGGCGTGGGCGAGCGCCTCGGGCGAGTCGTCCTCGGTGACGTAGGCGGGCGCGGCGACGCAGATGGTGACCTCGGACGGGTCGCGTCCGGCGGCGACGGCGGCGTCCTTGACCGCCTTCACCATGTACTCGGTGAGGTAGAGGTCGGCGAGCTGCAGGATGAAGCCGTCGGCCTCCTCGCCGGTCATCTTCAGGGCCTTGGGGCCGTACGCCGCCATCCACACGGGCAGCCGCGCGCCGGGCTTGATCCAGGGGAACTTGACGACGGTGCCGCCGAGGTCGGCCTCCTCGCCGCTGCCGAGGGCGCGGATGACCTTCATCGCGTCGCTGATGCGGGCCAGCGTGTTGGGCTTGCGGCCGGCGACCCGCATCGCGGAGTCGCCGCGGCCGATGCCGCAGACCGTGCGGTTGCCGAACATGTCGTTGAGGGTGGCGAAGGTGGAGGCGGTGACCTCCCAGGTGCGGGTGCCCGGGTTGGTGACCATCGGGCCGACCGTCAGCGTCTCGGTCTGGGCGAGGATCTGGCTGTAGATGACGAAGGGTTCCTGCCAGAGCACCGCGGAGTCGAAGGTCCAGCCGTACGTGAACCCGTTGCGCTCGGCGCGCTTCATCAGGTCGACGACCTTCGAGGCCGGTGGGTCGGTCTGCAGGACGAGTCCGAAGTCCATGGGCGCCACTCCTAGTTGAGGTACTGACAGGTCGAGCGCGGGGTGTAGACGCCGTGACCTGCGTGTCCGGTGTACTCCCGCTCGGTGATGACGAGTTCGCCGCGCGAGAGCACGCTCTCCACGCGGCCGGTGATCCGCTTGCCCTCGTAGGCCGAGTAGTCGACGTTCATGTGGTGGGTCTCGGCGGACAGCACCTGTTCGGCCGCCGGGTCGTAGATGACCACGTCCGCGTCGGCGCCCGGCGCGATGGTGCCCTTCTTCGGGTAGAGGCCGAACATGCGGGCCGGGGTGGCGCAGGCGATCTCGATCCAGCGGCGGCGGCTGATGTGCCCGTCCACGACGGCCTGGTGGAGCAGGTCCATGCGGTTCTCCACGCCCGGCATCCCGTTGGGGATCTTGGAGAAGTCGCCGCGGCCGAGCTCCTTCTGGCCCACGAAGCAGAAGGGGCAGTGGTCGGTGGAGACGACCTGGAGGTCGTTGGTGCGCAGCCCCTGCCACAGCTTGGCCTGGTGCTCGCGGGGGCGAAGCGGCGTGCTGCACACGTATTTGGCGCCCTCGAAGTCGGGCTCGGCGAGGTTGTCGGTGGACAGGAACAGGTACTGCGGACAGGTCTCGCCGAAGACGGGCAGCCCCTCGTCGCGGGCGCGCGCGAGTTCGGCGACGGCCTCCATCGCGGAGACGTGCACGACGTACAGCGGGGCGCCCGCGACCTGGGCGAGCCTGATGGCGCGATGGGTGGCCTCGGCCTCGAGGAGGGCCTTGCGGACCTCGCCGTGGAAACGCGGATCGGTCTCGCCGCGGGCGAGGGCCTGTTCGACGAGTACGTCGATCGCGATGCCGTTCTCGGCGTGCATCATGATCAGGCCGCCGTTGTCGGCGGCGCGCTGCATGGCGCGCAGGATCTGGCCGTCGTCGGAGTAGAAGACGCCCGGGTAGGCCATGAACTGCTTGAAGGAGGTGACGCCCTCCTCCACGAGGTGGTCCATCTCCTTCAGGGTGTTCTCGTTGACGTCGGAGACGATCATGTGGAAGCCGTAGTCGATGGCGCAGTTGCCCTCGGCCTTGGCGTGCCAGGCGTCGAGACCCTCGCGCAGGGCGCCGCCGACGCTCTGGATGGCGAAGTCGACGATGGTGGTGGTGCCGCCCCAGGCGGCGGCCCGGGTGCCGGTCTCGAAGGTGTCGGCGGCGTAGGTGCCGCCGAAGGGCATCTCCATGTGGGTGTGGCCGTCGACGCCGCCCGGGATGACGTACTTGCCGGTGGCGTCGATGGTGCGTTCGGCCGTCCAGGCGTCGGCGGCGGGAGTGCCGGTGGAGGCGAGGGCGGCGATACGGCCGTCCTCGATCAGGACGTCGGCGTGGAGCTCGTCGGACGCGGTGACGACGAGGCCACCGCGGATCACGGTACGGATGCTCATT
This sequence comes from Streptomyces mangrovisoli, assembly GCF_000974985.2. GTDB lineage: Bacteria > Actinomycetota > Actinomycetes > Streptomycetales > Streptomycetaceae > Streptomyces > Streptomyces mangrovisoli. The sequence continues at coordinate 15,300 of NZ_LAVA02000088.1, forward strand.
TCATGACTCCGCTGGGTCGTGGTCGGGGCTGGTTGCGGATCGTGGTCGGGAACCGGTCGCCGGTGGCTGTTCGCGCGGCTCCCCGCGCCCCTGTCAGGGGGTTGCAGATGGAGTGACGTACCTGTTCACGGCGCGGTCAGGGGGCCGTAGGCGTCGGGGCGGCGGTCCCGGAAGAACTGCCAGCGGTCCCGGACCTCGCGCAGCTTGGCGAGGTCGAGGTCGCGGACGACGAGTTCGGTCTCCTTGTCGCTCGCCACCTCGCCGACGAACTGGGCCTCCGGGTCGACGAAGTAGGAGGTGCCGTAGAAGTCGTTGTCGCCGAGGTCCTCCACGCCCACCCGGTTGATGGCGCCCACGAAGTACTCGTTGGCGACGGCCGCCGCCGGCTGCTCCAACTGCCAGAGGTAGCGGGAGAGTCCGCGCGAGGTGGCGGACGGGTTGAAGACGATCTCGGCGCCCGCGAGCCCGAGGGCCCGCCAGCCCTCCGGGAAGTGCCGGTCGTAGCAGATGTAGACGCCGATCCGGCCGACCGCGGTGTCGAAGACGGGCCAACCGCTGTTGCCCGGACGGAAGTAGAACTTCTCCCAGAAGCCGGGGACTTGGGGAATGTGGTGCTTGCGGTACTTGCCGAGGTAGGAGCCGTCGGCGTCGAGCACGGCGGCCGTGTTGTACAGCACGCCGGGCTGCTCCTCCTCGTACATCGGCAGGATCAGTACGATGCCCAGCTCGCGGGCGAGCGCCTGGAAGCGGCGCACGATCGGCCCCTCGGGGATCTGCTCGGCGTACTCGTAGAACGCCTTGTCCTGGACCTGGCAGAAGTACGGTCCGTAGAACAGCTCCTGGAAGCACAGCACGTGAGCGCCCTGGGCGGCCGCGTCGCGGGCCGCCTGCTCGTGCACCTGGATCATCGACTCCTTGTCGCCGGTCCAGGCGGTCTGGAAGAGGGCGGCACGGATCACTTGGCTCATCGGGACCTCCGGTCGCTCGGTGTGCGGCGAGCCTAGAAAGCCCGGGAGCCCGGGTTGAGTTGCACCGTGTCACGTCTGCGGGCGTACGGCGTGCCACGGTGTCACGTCCTCGTCCACCCATGTTTCACCACCGTTTTCCCAGGTCGTCACGTGTTTCACTGCTGTTGCGCGGGGTCCGCGGGTCAGCCCTGCTGGGCGTCGTGGGCGAGCAGCGCGATATGCACCGAAGCCGCCTGCTCGAAGTCGTCGAGGTCCACGCCGAGCCGGGTCTGTATCGCTTCGAGGCGGCGGTACAGGGCGGGGCGCGAGACGTGATGGAGCTGCGCCGTACGGGACTTGTTGCGGCCGCTGGCGAGATAGGTGCGCAGCACGGACAGCAGGTCGTCACCGGCCGCGCACAGCAGCCCGTCCAACTCCCTCTCAGCGAAGGACTGCACATGCGGGTCGTCCCGCAACAGCCGTATCAGACCCCGCAGATGTACGTCCTTCAGGCGTACGACCGCGGGCAGGTCGCGGGCCGCCGAGGAGTCGGCCACGGCGTCGGCGACGTGCCGTGCCTCGCGCAGCCCGGCGGGCACGTCGTCCCAGGCGGTGCGGGGGCCGGCCGCGGCGACGGCCACGGGGTCCGCGGCGTCGGGGCCGGCGCGCAGCCGGGTGGCGAAGTGCGCGGTGAGCGCGTCGGCGTCCTGGTCGCGGGCGAGACTGAGCAGCACCGCGGTGACGCCGTCGGCGAGTTCGGCGGCGAGGCCGGGCAGGCCCAGCAGTCTCAGGACCCGGTCGAGCCGGTCGGGCGGGGCACCGCGCACGACGAGCGGCACGAAGGTGCGCCGGTTGACCGGCAGGCCGGCGGCGCGCGCCCGGGGCAGCAACTGGCGCGCCGGGACGGCCTCGCTCACCAAGTCGGTGAGCAGGCCCTGCGCGGACTGCTCCTCCCAGGTGTGGGCGGATCCGCCGAGCATCCGGTGCAGCACCAGCGCCTCGGCGGCGCGGTCGGCGAGCAGCCGGCCGGTGGCGGAGTCGCCGCGGTGGCCGCAGAGCATGATCCGGCCCCAGCGTTCGCCGCGCCCGCCGAGTTCGGCGCGGATCCAGCCGTCGCCCTCGTTGCCTCCGGCCTGCCGGGCGATGCGCTCCCAGTCGCGCAGCACGTCGTCCACGGCGGGCCGTTCACCCGCGGTGGCGAGGACCCGGTGGGCGAGGTTGGTGACGACGACCGGGCAGGCGCTGTGCTGGGCGACCTCGTCGAGCAGGGCCTGGAGCGGCGCGCCCGCGGTGATCAGGCCGGTGAGGGCGGTGCGTACGGTCTCCGAGAGGCTGACCGCGGCGAACTTCCGCCGTACCAGCCGGGACTGGACCTCCTCGGTCAACTCGGCGAAGGGGAAGGGGCGGTGCAGGACGACCATGGGCAGCCCGCACCGTTCGGCGGCCCGCCGCATGACGTCCGGCGGGGCGGGGAAGGCCCGGCCGAGGCCGAGCACGACGGCGGCGGCCTCGGCGCGGTGCAGGGACTGGATGTACTCGGCCTGGCGGCCGTCGTCCCCGGCGAGCAGGACGCCCGTGGTGAGCACCATCTCGCCGCCGCTGAGCATGACGCCCACGTCGGCGGCCTCGGCGACATGGACCCAGCGCACGGGCCGGTCGAGATGGCCCGCGCCGGCCACCACCTCCGGCTCCCCGGCGAGCACCCGCTCCAGGCCCAGCACCTGACGGACCGACAGGGCGGGCTCCACGGACTCCGGGAGGTACGGGGCCTTTGACGACGAGGTGGTGGTCATGACGGTCTTCCCTCGCTCGGGCGTTCGGCTACTGCGTGCTCCTCAGCGCGTGTTCGAGGATGGCGGCGCCCTCCTCGGCCTCCGCGACGGTCAGGGACAGCGGCGGGGCGATCCGCAGCGCGCTGGTGTCGTGGCCGCCGCCCTTGCCGATGAGCAGCCCGCCGGCACGCGCCGCCTCCAGGACGGCCCCCGCGGTCTCGGGGTCGGCCTCGTCGGTGCCCGGCTTCACCAGTTCGACGCCGATCATCAGGCCCCGGCCGCGGACCTCCCGCACCCCGGGCAGCTGCGCGGCGACGGCCCGCAGCCGCTCGATGAGCAGCCCGCCGACGCGCCGGGCGTTGCCCTGGAGGTCGTGCTCCAGCAGGTACGTCAGGTTGGCGAGGCCCGCCGCCATGGTGATCTGGGTGCCGCCGAACGTCGAGATGCTGTTGGAGTCCAGGCAGTTCATGATCTCGGCGCGGGCGACGACACCGCCGATGGAGGCCCCGTTGCCGATGCCCTTGGCGAAGGTCAGGATGTCCGGCGGGCCACTGCGGGCGTGCGCCTGCCAGCCCCAGAAGTGGTCGCCGGTGCGGCCCCAGCCGGTCTGCACCTCGTCGGCGATCCACAGGATGCCGCGCTCCTTCAGCACCTCGCGGAAGGCGGCGTAGAGGCCGTCGGGCGGGGAGGTGAAGCCGCCGACGCCCTGGATCGGCTCGGCGATCAGGGCGGCGGGCGGGCGGGTGTGGCCGAGCAGGTCGGTCAGGTCGGCGACGCACGCGGCGATGAACTCGTCGTCCGCGAGGTGGGCGAAGGGCCCCCGGGTGCGGACGCCGCCGTGCACGTAGACCGTCTGGAGCGGCGACAGCGAGGTGGGCGACCAGCCGCGGTTGCCGGTGATGCCGACCGCGCTGAAGGAACGGCCGTGGTAGCTGTTGCGCATCGCGAGGATCGTGTTGCTGCGCCGGAAGGCGGTGGCGAGCAGCAGCGCGGTGTCGTTGGCCTCGGTGCCGGAGGTGGTGAAGAACACCCGGGCGTCCGGGATGCCGCTCAACTTGGCGATGCGTTCGGCCAGTTCTACCATCGGCCGGTTGAGGTAGAGGGTCGAGCTGTGCAGGATGCGCCCGGCCTGGTCGCTGACCGCCTTGGTGACCTCGGGCAGGGCGTGCGCGGTCATCGTGGTGAGGATGCCGCCGAAGAAGTCCAGGTACCTGTTGCCGTCGGCGTCCCAGACGTGCCGGCCCTCGCCGTGGGTGATCTCGATCGGGTCGTCGTAGTAGAGGGCCAGCCAGTCGGGCAGGACGCGGCGGTGGCGGCCGTAGAGCTCGTTCACGGCTCGACCAGCCCCTCGTACGCGTCGGGGCGGCGGTCCCGGTAGAACGCCCATTGCTGGCGCACCTCGTCGATGAGCCCGAAGTCCAGGTCCCGTACGACGAGTTCCTCGGCCTTGTCGCTGGCCGGTTCGCCGACGAACTGGCCACGGGGGTCGACGAAGTAGGAGGTGCCGTAGAAGTCGTTGTCGCCGTACTCCTCCTGGCCGACGCGGTTGATCGCGGCGACGAAGTACTCGTTGGCGACGGCGGCCGCGGGCTGTTCGAGCTGCCAGAGGTAGGCGGACAGGCCGCGCGAGGTGGCGGACGGGTTGTACACCAACTGAGCGCCGTTGAGGCCGAGTTGGCGCCAGCCCTCGGGGAAGTGGCGGTCGTAGCAGATGTAGACGCCGATCCGGCCCACGGCGGTGTCGAAGACCGGCCAGCCGACGTTGCCGGGGCGGAAGTAGTACTTCTCCCAGAACCCCTTGACCTGCGGGATGTGGTGCTTGCGGTAGATGCCGAGGACGGATCCGTCGGCGTCGATCACCACGGCGGTGTTGTAGTAGAAGCCGGACTGCTCGACCTCGAAGACGGGGACCACGACGACCATGCCGGTCTCGCGGGCGAGGTCCTGCATCCGGCGCACGGTCGGCCCGTCGGGCACCGGTTCCGCCCAGCGGTAGTGCTCGGGCTCCTGGACCTGGCAGAAGTAGGGAGCGTTGAACACTTCCTGGAACCCGATGATCTTGGCCCCCTGGCGGGCGGCCTCGCGGGCGTGCTCCTCGTGTTTCGCCACCATGGACTCGGTGTCGCCGGTCCAGGTGGCCTGGACCAGAGCGGCGCGGACGACGTTGGCCATGAGCTGCTCCTTCGACGGGACGTCAGAGCCTCTACGCCCGTAGACACAGGCCGTAGAGGGACGAACGTAAGCCTCCGCGACGGCCTTGCCAAGACCATCGTCGTTAACCCGCGAAGTCGATCGCGTTTCACACTCCCATGGGCGAGCGCGGGGCGGCCTCGGGCCCCGTCGGCACCACTCGTGAGGGTGACGCCGGGGTCCGGCCGCGGGCCGGTACGGGGTGCTCGCGCAGTTCCCCGCGCCCCTTGAGGGGCGGGGGCCCGCGCGGGCGCCCGTGGCTCGAGTCCGGCCGCGGGCCGGTGGGGGGTGCTCGCGCAGTTCCTCGCGCCCCTTGAGGGGCGGGCGCCCGTGGCTCGAGTCCGGCCGCGGGCCGGTGGGGGGTGCTCGCGCAGTTCCTCGCGCCCCTTGAGGGGCGGGCACCCGTGGCTCGAGTCCGGCCGCGGGCCGGTGGGGGGTGCTCGCGCGGTTCCTCGGGCGTCTTGGTGGGGCAGTGCCCAAGCCCCTAGGGGCGCGGGGAACTGCGCGATCGGCCACGACGGGGCCGCACGGGGGCACTGGGGCGGGTGTCCGGCGAGCGCCGCGCCGTCGGCGGTACGGGGCCGCAGTCTCCCCCGGGTGCGCGCCGGGTGGTCCACCGGACCAGGTCGCGGTCTTCCCCGGGCGGATCCGGAAGCGAGGGTCCGGGCCTCTTGGGGGCCTCCGGCCCGGCTCGGGCCGCGTCAGTCAGAGGTCGGTCGACCGGCCGTCCGGGTGCGTGATGCCCGGACGGCCGGTCTCGCCGTCGGCCGCCCTCCCCAGGGCGGCCCGACCGGCCCACCGGTCAGGCGGTGTGGCCGGCCACTCTCAGGGCGTGCAGGAGGTCCCAGTGGCGTACGTCCGAGACGTCCTTGGCGGCCTCCAGCAGCAGCGGCACGAGCCGCTGCGGGTCGGCGGCGACGCTGCGGGCCGCCTCCTCGGGCGTGCGCACCCGGACGTACGCGTCGAGCAACGCGCGCACCTCGCGCATCCGGCCCTCGGCGAGCAGGGCGAGCACGCCCGCGCCGATCTCCTCCGCCGGACGTACGACACCCTGGCGCAGGATCTGCTGTCCGTCCGCCGCCCGCCCGGCCGCGACCAGCTCGTCCGCGGCGGCGACCACGTTCTCGGCGGGCAGCGAGGCCGCCTCCCACAGGAGGGTGACCCACTCGGCTCCGAGGCCGGCGGCGTCCAGTTCCGCCGCGAGCAGCGGCAGCCGGGCGGCGGGCCAGTGGGCGGCCTCCACCAGCAGGGCGTGCGCCTCGCCGGTGCGGCCCTCGCCCCGCAGCCGTACCAGAGTGGCGACGGCCTGCGCGACGACCTGCGCGTCCGAGCTCTCCTGCGGCACCGCGGCGGCGGGCTCCGCGGCCTGCGACAGGGCGCGGGGCTCCGAGCGGGCGCCGCCCACGGAGAACCGCGGGCCGCGCGGGCCGCGGCGCGCGGCCGAGGCGTCCTGGTCCTGCTCGTCGCCGTCCGCGGCGGCCTCCGGGGTGAGCCCCGCGAACCGCGCGCCCACCCGGCGCCGCCTGCGCTGCTTGGGCGCGGACTGCTCGGGGTCGAAGGGGTCCGCGAGCTCGTCGGGCGCGGTGAAGTCGGCCGGATCGCCGGGTTCGACGGCCCGGTGGGAGACCGGGGCGACGGGGACCGAGCCCGTCAGCGCGGGCGCCGGGGCGACGCCGCCGGGCGCGGAGTCGTGCCCGCCGGCACCCCCGAAGCCGGGCCGTGCCGTGCCCCGTGTGTCGGGGAAGTCGCCTCCGCGCGGGTCCGCGAAGTCACCGCCGCGGGCACCCGGGAACTCGCCGCCGCGGCGGTCCGGGGACCGGTCGCCGCGCGCGTCCGCGGACTGGCCGCTCCAGTCGTCCTCCTCGACCCGGTCCGGGTCGCCGCCGAAGGCCCGCTGCCGGTCGCGCCAGGTGAACATGCGCACCGGGCCGGAGGTGCCGCCGTCGGGGCCGCTCGCGGCGCTCTCGCCGGCGGGCGAGGACCCGGCGTCGCGCTGCCGGGGCATGGCGGGCCGGGCGTCGGCGGGGCGCGCGGAACGCTCGCCGGGGCGCTGCGGCGCCCTGGGGCCGCCGTCGGCGGGCCGCGTGGCGCCCTCGCCGGAGCGGGTCGCGGCGATGTCCCGCGAGCCGGGCGCCGGGGCGGACGTCGCCCGGTGGCCCAGGCGCTCGATCCGCGCGCGCAGCTCGGCGCAGCGGGCCGTGGCGCGCTCGTGGTCGTCCCGGGCCCAGGCGAGGTCGAGCCGGAGCGACTCGGCCTCGTCCCGGTTGCCGGCCGCGGCCAGGGACCGGCCGATGCCGGCCTGCCGCTCGGCCGCCTGCCGCTGCTCGCGCAGGGTCGCGTCCAGCCGTTCGATCAGGGCCTCGCGGCCGCCGGGCCGCGTGTCGTGGACGGCGAGCGCCGCCGCGTGCAGCGACCGGGCGCGCTGCGCCTCGGGCGCCACGGCGGCCGTGCCGTACGCCGTGGCGAGATCCTGGAGCAGTGCCTCCAGCACGTCCCACGGCGGCACGTCCCGACCCTCGCGGTACGCCTGCATACCGTCGGGGTCACGCTGCCAGAAGATCCCGCACCAGCCACCGCCCTGGTCGAGGCGTGCCAGCAGGCCGTCCAGGTAACTCGCGAACTCCCGAACCCGCCCCGGGAGCTGTTCCACCGTCATCGCTCAACTCCCACAAGACCGGAACACTCTGCTCCGTAGCGAACACCAGTTTTGTTACGAGTGGGATACGGTCTGCTCTCGGAGTGGATTCGAGATCACCGTGCGCACACCTGGGGACCACTGCCCGCACACATCCGATGCCCGCAAACCATCCCATAACGGGATGATGTGCGAGCACCCACGGAGCGTGCGGAACAGGCCTCAGGGCGTCACGGCGCACATCGACCGCACATCCGCGCACGTGGGACGGCCCTCGGCGTGAGGGCGCGGGGGCGGGCCTCAGGCCACCACGGGCGCGCACCGGCCCGCCAGCTCGTCCATCGACAGGCCGAGGGCGGTGGCCAGGGCGGCGACCGTGAAGAACGCCGGCGTCGGGGCCCGGCCGGTCTCGATCTTGCGGAGCGTCTCCGCGGAGATCCCGGCGCAGGCCGCGACCTCGGCCATGCTCCGGCCGCCGCGCGCCTCGCGCAGCAGACGACCGAACCGCTCGCCGCGTTCGCGTTCTTCGGGAGTGAGAGGGGTGCGCACCATGCCGTCATTCTAATACCGGTATAGTAATTGGCATGGTTGAGTTGAAGACGGACGCGTCGATCGACGCGATGTACGAGGCGGGACAGGTCGTGGCCCGCGCCCTCACGGCGGTGCGGGACGCCGCCGACGTGGGCGTCTCCCTGCTGGAGCTGGACGAGCTGGCGCACGGGGTGCTGCGCGAGGCGGGCGCCACGTCGCCCTTCCTGGGCTACCGCCCGTCGTTCGCGCCCACGCCCTTCCCCGGCGTCGTGTGCGCCTCGGTGAACGACGCGATCGTGCACGGCATCCCGGACGGCTACCGGCTGCGCGACGGCGACCTCGTCTCCCTCGACTTCGGCGCCGAACTCGGCGGCTGGGTCGGCGACTCCGCGATCAGCTTCACGGTGGGCACCCCGCGCCCGGCGGACCTGCGGCTGATCGAGACCGCCGAGCGCGCGCTGGCCGCGGGCATCGAGGCGGCGGTGGTCGGCAACCGCATCGGCGACATCGCGCACGCGATCGGCACGGTCTGCCGGGCCGGCGGCTACGGCATCCCGGACGGGTTCGGCGGCCACGGCGTCGGGCGCCACATGCACGAGGACCCGGGCGTGCCGAACGAGGGCCGGCCCGGCCGCGGGATGCCGCTGCGCCGCGGGATGGTCCTCGCCATCGAGCCGATGCTCATCGCGAGCGGCGACGACGGCTACCACGCCGCCGCGGACGGCTGGACCCTGCGCACCAACGACGGCTCCCGGGCCGCGCACGTGGAGCACACGGTGGCGATCACGGAGTCCGGGCCGCGCGTGCTGACGGCCAGGTGACGGCCCCGGGGGTGCGGGACACCGTGCGGCCGGTGGGGGCCTGTCGCGCAGTTCCCCGCGCCCCTGGAATGCGTCTGCGGGCCGGTGAGGGGCGTTCGCGCCGTTCCCCGCGCCCCTTTCAGGGGACCGACAAGCCACGACGTCGCCGCGGGCAGTCTCCGTGCGGTGCCGGAACGGTGGCGGACATGCCCCGCCCCGCGGGTCGTGCCATCGTGGAATCCGGGCCGTGAGCGGCCCTCAGGTGTGGCCCGGCCCGTGTGCCCGGCACGGCGCGGGCACCCGCGTCCCAGCCGGCACGATCGAGGGAACGGAACGCCATGACCAGCGGCTTCACAGGGCCTGAAGGCTACGGACCCGATCCTTTCGGCGAATTCCTGGCCCGCTTCTTCAGCGGTCAGCGCCAAGGCCCGCGCCAGATCGACATCGGACGCCTGCTGAGTCAGCCCGCGCGGGAGCTCGTGCGCGGCGCCGCGATGTACGCCGCCGAGCACGGCAGCCGCGATCTGGACACCCAGCATCTGCTGCGGGCCGCGCTCTCCGCCGAGCCCACGCGGAGCCTGCTCAGCCGCGCCGGCGCCGACCCCGACTCGCTGGCGACGGAGATCGACGAGCGCTCGGGGCCCGTACAGCTGCCGCCGGGCGAACTGCCGCCGCCGACCTCGCTGTCCCTGACCCCGGCCGTCAAACGGGCGCTGCTGGACGCGCACGAGCTGGCACGGGCCAGCGGGGCGGGCTACATCGGCCCCGAGCACGTGCTGAGCGCGCTCGCGGCCAACCCCGACTCCGCGGCGGGCCACATCCTGCACTCGTCGCGCTTCTCCCCCGGCGCGCTGCCGCCGGAGCCCCCGGAGGCCGCGCAGGGCCGGCCCGAGCGGCCCCGGCCCGCCGACACGCCGACCCTGGACAAGTACGGCCGCGACCTGACCGACCTGGCCCGGCAGGGCCGTATCGACCCGGTGATCGGCCGGGAGGACGTGATCGAGCAGACCATCGAGGTGCTCTCCCGGCGCGGCAAGAACAACCCGGTGCTGATCGGCGACGCGGGGGTGGGCAAGACCGCCGTGGTGGAGGGGCTGGCGCAGCGGATCGAGGACGGGGACGTCCCGGACGTGCTGCACGGCCGCCGGGTGGTCTCCCTCGACCTCACCGGGGTGGTCGCGGGCACCCGGTTCCGCGGCGACTTCGAGGAGCGGCTCAACACCATCGTGCAGGAGATCCGCGAACACTCCGATCAACTCATCGTGTTCATCGACGAGTTGCACACCGTGGTCGGTGCGGGCGGGGGCGGTGAGGGCGGCTCCATGGACGCGGGCAACATCCTCAAGCCCGCCCTGGCCCGCGGCGAGCTGCACGTGGTGGGCGCGACGACGCTGGAGGAGTACCGCAAGATCGAGAAGGACGCGGCGCTGGCCCGCCGCTTCCAGCCGATCCTGGTGCCCGAGCCGTCCGTCGCGGACACCGTCGAGATCCTGCGCGGACTGCGCGACCGCTACGAGGCCCACCACCAGATCCGGTACACCGACGAGGCGCTGGTCGCGGCGGTGGAACTGTCCGACCGCTATCTCACCGACCGGCGGCTGCCCGACAAGGCGATCGACCTGATCGACCAGGCGGGCGCGCGGGTACGGCTGGGCGCCCGCGCCAAGGGCAGCGACGTCCGCACGATGGAACGCGAGGTCGAACAGCTCACCCGCGACAAGGACCAGGCGGTCGCGGACGAACAGTACGAGCAGGCCACCCAGTTGAGGGACCGGATCGGGGAGCTGAAGAAGCGCCTCGCCGAGGCGAGCGGCGACGGCCGGGCCGACGAGGGGCTCGATCTGGAGGTCACCCCCGAGGCCATCGCCGAGGTGGTGTCGCGGCAGACCGGCATCCCGGTCAGCAGCCTCACCCAGGAGGAGAAGGAGCGTCTGCTGGGCCTGGAGGAGCATCTGCACGAGCGGGTGGTCGGCCAGGAGGAGGCGGTGGCCGTGGTCTCCGAGGCCGTGCTGCGCTCGCGCGCCGGGCTCGCGAGCCCGGACCGGCCGATCGGCAGCTTCCTGTTCCTCGGGCCGACCGGCGTCGGCAAGACGGAGCTGGCCCGCGCGCTCGCGGAGGCGCTGTTCGGCAGCGAGGAGCGGATGGTCCGGCTCGACATGAGCGAGTACCAGGAGCGGCACACCGTCAGCCGGCTGGTCGGTGCGCCGCCGGGATACGTGGGGCACGAGGAGGCCGGGCAGCTCACCGAGGTGGTGCGCCGCCACCCGTACTCGCTGCTGCTGCTCGACGAGGTGGAGAAGGCGCATCCGGACGTCTTCAACATCCTGCTCCAGGTGCTGGACGACGGGCGGTTGACCGACTCCCAGGGCCGCACGGTGGACTTCGCCAACACGGTCGTGGTGATGACGAGCAACCTCGGCTCCGAGGCGATCACCCGGCGCGGCAGCGGCATCGGCTTCGGGCCGGGCGGCGCGGAGGCGGACGACGCGGCGCGGCGCGAGCGCATCCTGCGGCCGCTGCGCGAGCACTTCCGCCCGGAGTTCCTGAACCGGATCGACGAGATCGTGGTCTTCCGCCAGCTGTCGGAGGAACAACTGCGCCAGATCACCGAGCTGTTGCTCCAGCAGACCCGGCGGATGCTGCACGCGCAGGGGGTCTCGGTGGAGTTCACGGACGCCGCGGTGGGCTGGCTCGCCGAACACGGCTACCAGCCCGAGTACGGCGCCCGCCCGCTGCGCCGCACCATCCAGCGGGAGGTGGACAACCAGCTGTCCCGGCTGCTGCTGCAAGGCGGCCTCGGCGAGGGCGGCCGGGTCACGGTCGACGTCGAGGACGAACGGCTCGCCTTCCGCACCCGGCAGGCACCACCCGCCCAGGAGGCTCCGCCCGCCCAGGACGCATCACCCACCCAGGAGGCGCCCCCCGCACCGGAGTTGTGACGCCGGGCCGCGTCCCATACGGCGGCCCCGGTACCCGTCGCATCCCGTACGGAGGCGCCGGCCCCGGTCGCATCCGGTACGGCCGCCGCTACGGCGACGGGCGCACCACCATCGCCGAGCCGCCGCCGCGCCGTACGGTCTCGGCGGCGGCCAGCCAGCGGCCGTCGCCGAGGCGTTGCACGCCGGTCGCCGCGCCGATCTCCGGGTTCAGCGTGAAGGAGTGCCCGATGGCCTCCAGCTGTTTCTTCACGTCGCTGTTGTAGAGGCCCGGCTCCAGTTCGGTGGTGGCGGCGTTGCGCTGGCTCGCGCGCGGTGCGGCGATCGCGTCGACGAGCGGCAGCCGCCGGTCGAGGAACTCGGTCAGCGTCTGGAGCACGGTGGTGATGATGGTCGCGCCGCCCGGCGAGCCGAGGGCGACGACCGGCAGGCCGTGCCGGTCGAGCACGATGGTCGGCGAGATGGAGGACCGCGGCCGCTTGCCGGGGCCGGGCAGGTTCGGGTCGTGGACGGCCGGATTGGCGGGCGCGAAGGAGAAGTCCGTCAGCTCGTTGTTGAGCAGGAAGCCCCGCCCGGGGACGGTCATGGCGCTGCCGCCGGTCTGCTCGATGGTGAGCGTGTAGGAGACGACGTTGCCCCACTTGTCGGCGACGGTCAGATGGGTGGTGTTGTCGCCCTCGTAGGTCGTCGGGGCCGCCGTGCCCGAGGAGGCGCAGTCGGCGGGGTGGCGCGGGTCGCCGGGGGCGAGCGGGCTGGTGAGCACCGCGTCGTCCTTGATCAGGCAGGCGCGCGAGTCGGCGTAGTGCTGGGACAGGAGCTGCTTGGTCGGTACGTCCTCGAAGGCCGGATCGCCGACCCAGCGCCCGCGGTCGGCGAACGCGATCCGGCTGGCCTCGATGAAGTGGTGCAGGTACTGCGCCTCGCTCGCCTTCGACAGGTCGGTCCGCTCCAGGATGTTGAGGGCCTCACCGACCGTGGTGCCGCCGGAGGAGGAGGGCGCGATGGAGTACACATCGAGGCCGCGGTAGGACGTCTTCGTCGGCGCCTGCAGCTTGGCGCGATAGGCGGTGAGGTCCTTCGTGGCCAGCTTGCCGGGGCGTGCGTTCCAGTTCGAGGCGGGGTTCACGGCCGGGTGGTCGACGGTGGCCAGGACGTCCTTGCCGAGGTCGCCGCCGTAGAGCGTGCCGATGCCCTTGCGGCCCAGTTCCTCGTAGGTGCGGGCCAGTTCGGGGTTCTTGAAGGTCGAGCCGACCACCGGGAGCTGCCCGCCGGGCAGGAACAGCTCGGCGGTGGCCGGGAAGTAGCGGAACCGGGTCTCGTTCGAGGCGGTCTGCGAGCGGAAGGTGTCGTCGACGGTGAAGCCGTCGCGGGCGACGCGCTCGGCGGGCTTCAGGACCGTGCCGAGGCTGCGGGTGCCCCAACGGTCCAGCGCCGTCTGCCAGGTGGCGGCCGTGCCGGGGGTGCCGACGCTCAGCCCGCTGCTGACGGCGTCGGCGAAGGCGAGGGGTTTGCCGTTCTCCAGGAAGAGGTCGGAGCCGGCGGTGGAGGGGGCCGTCTCGCGGCCGTCGATGGTGTGCACCGAGCGGGTGGCGGCGTCGTAGTAGACGAAGTAGCCGCCTCCGCCGATGCCCGAGGAGTAGGGCTCGGTGACGCCGAGCGCGGCGGCGGTGGCGACGGCCGCGTCGACGGCGTTGCCGCCCTTCCTCAGCACCTCGATCCCGGCCGCGGTGGCGTCCGCGTCGACGCTCGCGACCGCGCCGCCGTATCCGGTGGCCACCGGGGACTTGGCGGGGGTCGCCGCGGATCTCGCGCCCGGCGGGGCGGCGGCGCCGACCGAGACCACCGCGGACACCGCCGCGAGGCAGGCCAGCTTCCGCAGCACTGGGCGACGCAGCGCGGGAAGACTCGTCGCAGGACGACGCATGACGGGACGACGCATCCGCACGCCGGGACGACGCATCAGAACCTCCAGCCCGAGACCGTTCGCGCAGCGTAACGACAACGCTCCGGCCCCGACAGGCCGATTCAGGCTCCTCTCACCCCACCGTCACGAACACCACCCGTCGAACACCGGTACGTACCAGACGCGTCCGCCCGCTACCATGCGCGCCTATGAACGACGACGTGCGCAACATCGTCCTGGGCGTGGTCGCGGCCGGCATCAGTGCCGCGCTGGGCTGGCTCGCCCGGACCTATCTGTGGAAGCGGAAGCTCCGCCGCAAGCAGGCGTTCTTCGGACTGCCGGACAACTCCGAGTCGCTGCTGGTGGTCAACCGCGAGGCGGGCGGCCCCGAACTCACGGTGATGCGGCACGACGTGTTCGCGCTCCTGGAGCTCTCCGCCCTGATCAAGGACTGCAACGCGCACGCCCAGGTCGTCGCGCACGACGCCGCCCAGCAGGGGTTCGGCGAGCGGACCGAGTTCTGCGTGGGCGGGCCCGCCTCCAACCGCCGTATGGCGGCGCATCTCTCGTCCCTGCTGCCCGGTGTACGGGTCAACGTGGACGCCGACCCCGGCCCGGACCGTGGCGCGTTCCAGGTGGGCACCGAGAGCTACCAACTGGATTCAGGCAAGGGCGAGTACGTGATCCTCGCGCGGCTGACCGCCGGTGAACGCCGGGAGTCGCGGCCGGTGTTCCTCTTCTGCGGCCAGCGCGCGATCACCAACCAGGCGGCGACCCGCTATCTGGCCCGCAACCACGAGCGGCTGTACCGCAAGTACAACGGCAACTCCTTCGTGCTGCTGCTGAAGGTGGTCAACTCCCAGGCGTACGGTCCGGATGTGGTCGAGCTGGTGGGCGACGTGACGCGCGCGGCGCAGACGCCGCTGCCGGAGAGCGAGACGGTGCCCGCCCCCCGCCCGTCGCGCCGGTCGTCCCGGAGTTCGTCGGGTACGGCCGAGGGCCGGGCAACCGGCAGCTGAATCAGGCCACTTGTGTCAGGGACCGTTCAACAACCTTTACTCGTACGTAACTTACCGACGGGTTACTTCCGGTAGGGCGACGAGGCTACCGTCGGGTCACTTTGCTGTTTCACGCCTGTGAGGAGTGACCCGTGAGACTCGCCCGCAACACGCTGCGCACCTCCGCCGTCGGCGCCGTCTCGGCGGCCCTGATCGCCGGCACGGTGATCGGCCTGGCACCGGCCGCCCAGGCCGCCGACCCGGCCGTACGCTACGTCGACATCACCGGCGACGGCGGCACGGTGCTCAAGGCGAACGTCGTGACACCGGCCGGCGCCGACGGCGGCCGCCGCTACCCGCTGATCGTGCTCCCCACGAGCTGGGGCCTGCCGCAGATCGAGTATCTCGCCCAGGCCCGCAAGCTGGCCGACGCCGGCTACATCGTGCTCACCTACAACGTGCGCGGCTTCTGGCAGTCCGGCGGCCAGATAGAAGTGGCGGGACCGCCCGACTGGGCGGACGCGTCGAAGGTCATCGACTGGGCGCTGGCCAACACCCCCGCCGACGCCGGCCGCATCGGCATGGCCGGCGTCTCCTACGGCGCCGGGATCAGCCTGCTCGCCGCCGAGCACGACAAGCGGATCAAGGTGGTCGCCGCGCTCAGCGGCTGGGCCGACCTGATCGACTCGATCTACTCGGGCCGCACCCAGCACCTCCAGGCCGCCGCGCTGCTCGACGGCGTCGGCGCGGTGGTCGGCCGCGAGAGCCCCGAGGTCCGCCAGGTCTTCGACGAGTTCTACTCCTCGGACCTCTCTCACGAGCAGGACATCGAGGCCTGGGGGAAGAAACGTTCCCCCGAGACGTATGTCGACGAGCTGAACAAGAACCACACCGCGGTCATGCTGGCGAACGCCTGGGGCGACTCGATCTTCCCGCCCAACCAGTACGCCGACTTCTACGAGCAGTTGACCGGGCCCAAGCGGCTGGAGTTCCGCTCCGGCGACCACGCGACCGCCGAGCTGACCGGGCTGTTCGGCCTGCCCAACGACGTGTGGACGGACACCGTGCAGTGGTTCGACCACTATCTGCGCGGCCAGGACAACGGCATCGACCGGGAGCAGCCGGTGGAGCTCAAGTCCCGTGACGGCGGCGGCTACGAGAGCTATCCCGACTGGAAGGCGGTCGGCGCGACCCGCCGCAAGTTCGCACTCCAGGGCACCACCACCATCCACGCGAACGTGGACTCCGGGGCGGACGGCGGCGTCGTCTTCCTCTCCAGCATCCTCGACCAGATCGCCCAGCTCCCGCCGATGGCCGAAATCCCGCTGCTGCCGCGCCGCTGGGCCGCGGTGTGGAAGTCGGAGAAGTACGGCACCGCCCAACTGGTGCGGGGCACGCCGAAGTTCCACACCACCCTCACGCCGACCAAGGAGAGCGGCACCCTCGTCGCCTACCTGTACGACGTGGGCCCGCTCGGCCTCGGCAAGCTGGTCTCCCACGCGCCCTACACCTGGCACGGGCGGACGCCGGGTGAATCGTTCGACGTGGACCTGGATCTGTTCTCCACGGCGTACGACGTCCCGGCGGGCCACCGGCTGGCCCTGGTCGTGGACACGGTCGACCCGCTCTACATCGAGCACAACCCGTCCGGCGCACAGCTGACCTTCTCCTCGCCCGCGGACGACCCGTCGTACGTGTCCGTTCCGCTGCGCGAGCAGTGATCACCGGCTGCCGCCGCCCGGGTCCGCTCAGCGCCTGACGATCCGGGGCGGCAGAACCCCCGCGGGACAGCCGCGGGGGACGCGGTCCCGGACCACGACATACGGCTCGGCACCGCGCGTGTCGACATCACGTGGTTCGATCGAGGGATCGACGGCCATGCGCAGCACTACCCACTCTCCGCTGTGTCCTGGTCGCCGCAAACTATCCAGCTCCTCAGGGAGCGAGAGAACGACACGCACTTTTCGGGCATAAGCCGTATTTACGGCAACCTTATGTGCCGGCCGACCTGCCGCGGGTCGGCCCGGTGGCCGGGTCGGCTCACGGCCCGGTCGGCTCCGGGCCCGCCTCCGCCTGAGGCCTCAGGCCTCCGCGTCAGGCCTCCGCCTCAGGCCTCAGGCCTCAGCGACCTCGGCGTACACCTGGGACAGTTCCGGCGCGCCGCTCGCGGCCCACTCCTGGCCGGCCGCCACCACGTCGAACTCACGCCCGGACTCCAGCCGCACCACCAGCCGGCTGCCGGGGAGGATCTCCCAGCTCGCCCCGGGCACGGTGCGCACGATCACGGTGCCCAGATACAGGCCCGCGTCGTTGCCCAGCCAGGGCAGGCTCTCCTCGTCGTCCCGCCAGCGCGGCAGCAACTGGTCCAGGGCCTCCAGGGAGGCCACCGAGTCGTCGAGCCCGACGCCCGCGCCGGACGCCTGGGAGCGCAGCAGCTCGCACTCCGCCAGCAGCGACGCGATGCCCTCGGAGGAGGCGGGCGGCGCCGCGTCACCGCTCCTGCCGTGCCGGTTGCCCAGGAAGGAGAAGTTCATGGGTTCAGCGTGGCATTCGCACCCCCGTGCGCACCACAGCCAGGACGGGGGTGTCGTGTCGCCTTCCGGGCCGGGCCGGTGCTGCGACCGGAAAGGTTCACCGGCTCGCAGACCTTTCCGGTCACAGCACTAGACGTCCAGGTCCACGACGACCGGCGCGTGGTCCGAGGCGCCCTTGCCCTTGCGCTCCTCACGGTCGACGTAGGAGTCGGTGACCGCCTTGGCGAACGGCTCGTTGCCGTAGACCAGGTCGATCCGCATGCCGCGGTTCTTGGGGAAGGCCAGCTGGCGGTAGTCCCAGTACGTGTACGGGTGGTCGTACTTCAGCGGGCGCGGCACCACGTCGGCGAGGCCCGCCTCGCGCAGCGACGCGAGGGCCGCGCGCTCGGCCGGGGTGACATGGGTGAGGCCCTCGAACGCCGCCACGTCGTACACGTCGTCGTCGGTCGGCGCCACGTTGTAGTCGCCGAGCACCGCGAAGGGCCGGCCGCCCGCCGCGTCCCCCGCGACGGCGGCCTTCAGCGCCTCGAACCACCGGAGCTTGTAGGCGTAGTGCGGGTGGTCCACCTCGCGGCCGTTCGGCACGTACACCGAGCAGACGCGGACCGGGCCGCAGGTGGCAAAGACCGCCCGGGGCTCCTCGGCGCCGTCGTAGCCCGGGTCGCCGGGCAGGCCCTTGACCACGTCGGCCAGGCCGACGCGGGAGAGCACCGCCACGCCGTTCCACCGGCCGGTCGCGTTCACCGCCGCCTCGTAGCCCAGCTCGCGCAGCTGGTCGAACGGGAACTGGGCCTCGGCGATCTTGGCCTCCTGGAGGCACAGCACGTCCGTGCCGCTGCTCTCCAGCCAGGCCAGCAGCCGCGGCAGACGGGCGGTGATCGAGTTGACGTTCCAGGTCGCGATGCGCATGCCTGACAACCTACCGGGCGGGTACGACAACGCCGCCGCGCGCCGGGACGCGCGGGCCGTCGGGCGGGTGCCCGGGCCGGTGCCTGGCAGGGCCAGGCGGGTGCCCGGGCCGGTGCCCGGCGGGTGCTCCGGCCCGTGGCCGTGCCCGGCCCGTGCTGGGCCCGTGCCCGGTGGACGCTCCGGCCCGTGCCCGGCCCGTGCCCGGCGGACGCTCCGGCCGGTGTCCCGTCAGACGTCCGCCGACGCCCCGGGGGTCAGCCGCAGGTGCTCGGCGCCGCCGAGGGCGCCGATCTGGCGGTCGTAGATCGGCCGGGCCAGGTCGGTGAGGAGCGCGTCGTGGATGTCGTAGGACCGCTGCGGCTTGACCTCACGGACGTAGTCGATCACCTCGGAGATCTTGCTCCACGGGGCCTGCACCGGGAGCATCAGCGTCTCGACGGCCTGGCCGGGGACGGTGAGCGCGTCGCCGGGGTGGAAGACCCGGCCGCCGTCGAGGAGATAGCCGACGTTGGTGATCCGCGGGATGTCCGGGTGGATCACCGCGTGCAGCTCGCCGTGGACCTGGACGTCGAAACCGGCGGCGGTGAACGTGTCGCCGTGCCCGACGGTGTGCACCCGGCCGGGGAAGGCCGCGGAGATCTGCTCCGCGACGGACCGCAGCGTCCAGATCTCCGCGGCCGGGTTGGTCTCCAGGGCCGTCCGCAACCGCCCCTCGTCGAAGTGGTCCGGGTGCTCGTGCGTGACGAGGACGGCGTCCGCGCCCGCCGTCGAGTCCTCCTCGCTGAACATCCCGGGGTCGATGACGAGCGTCCGGCCGTCCTTCTCCAGGCGGACACAGGCGTGCGACTTCTTCGTGAGCTTCATGCTTCCCATCCTGCCCCCGCGGGCCGCCGCGCGGCGGCCGCAAGCCTGGTGCTCGTACCACCCGGAGGACGCCCGGAGGACGCCCGGAGGACGCCCGACGAACGCCCCGAGGAGGTCCGGCGAACGCCCCGAGGACCCCGGAGGACACCCGAGGGCGCCCGGAAGGCGATCGCCCGTCCGTCGCGGTTCCGGCGGGCCGTCACTCCGCCGGCGTGGTCTCCTCGCGTACGACCTCCTGCGCCACCCGGAACGCGCGGTTCGCCGCGGGCAGGCCGCAGTACACCGCCGCCTGCAGCAGGACCTCCTTGATCTCGGCGGGCGTGAGCCCGTTGCGCAGGGCGGCGCGGGTGTGCGCGGCGAGTTCCTCCAGGTGTCCGCCCGCGACCAGCGCGGTCAGCGTCACGCAGCTGCGCGTGCGCCGGTCCAGGCCGGGCCGGTCCCAGATCTCGCCCCAGGCGTAGCGGGTGGCGAGGTCCTGGAAGTCCGCCGAGAAGTCGTCGGCCCGCTCCAGCACCTCGTCGACGTGCGCGTCGCCGAGCACCTCGCGGCGGATCTTGAGCCCGGTGTCGTACCGGTCCGACGACTCCGCGGACGCCGGACGGTCGGGAGCCGGGCCGATCTCCGCGACGGGCGGCGCCCACTGCGGCGGGTCGGCCGGGACCGGCCTCGCGACGTCCGCGGGGTCCGCCCCGGCGAAGGCGCCCGGCCCGCCCCCGGCATAGGCGTCCGGTGCCGGCCCGGCGAAGGGCCCCGGTGCGGCCCCGGCGAACGGCCCGGACGACGGCGGGGCGAAGGGCCCGGAGGCCGGCCCGGCGAAACGTCCGGGGGCCGGATCGGCGAACGGCCCTGAGGGCGGCCCGGCGAAAGGAACGGGTGTCGCCCGGGCGAACGGAATGGGTGCCGTCTCTTCGAGCGTGCCCGTCGCCGCCCCGGTCAGGGCGCCCGGGAACGGTGCCGCGAGGCCGTCCGTGGCCGTGACCGGCCCCATGGAGGTGCCCGCGGCCGGCCCCGCGGAGATGGCCGCGGCCGCCCCCGTGAAGGTGCCCGTCGCCGGCCCCATGAACGTGCCGGTGACCGGGCCCGCGACCGGTGCCGCGAAGGCCCCCGCCATCGCGATCTGTCCGGTGGACGACTCGACGAACCCGGGCTGCCAGGCCGTGGAGAAGTGCCGGACCAGCAGGTCGGTGACGGCCGCGGGCTGCTCCACGGGCACCAGATGGGACGCTCCCGGTACGACGGCCAACCGGGCGTCCGGGATCCCGGCGACCAGGGTGCGGGCCTCGGCGGGGCCGGCGACCGCGTCCTCCGAGCCGACGAGGACCAGCGTCGGCACCCCGATCCGGCCCAGCTCGGCGCGCACGTCGAACGCGGCGAGCGCCTCGCAGGCCGCGATGTAGCAGCCGGGGTCGGTGGTGCGGACCATCTGCACGGCCCACTCCGTGATCGCGGGCTGCGCGGCCGCGTACCCGGCCGTGAACCACCGCTCGGGCGCGGTCCGCGCGATCGGGTCGAGCCCGTTGCTGCGGACCACCACGCCCCGCTGCCGGAACTCGTCGGGGGTGCCGAACCTCGGTGAGGCGGCGATCAGCGCGAGGGAGGCCACCCGCTCGGGGTGGCGCAGCGCCAGCTCGATGCCGACCGCGCCGCCCAGGGCGCAGCCCGCGTAGCCGAAACGCTGGACGCCGAGCCCGTCGAGGGTGGCCAGCAGCCGGGTGGCGACGTCGGCGACGGAGTGCGCGGGGTGGGCGGGCGCGCCGCCGTGCCCGGGGAAGTCGAACCGGACGACCCGCCACTGCCGGGCGAGTTCCGGTATCTGCCGGTCGAACATGTGCCAGGTGGTGCCCAGTGAGGGACCGAGGATCAGGACCGGGGCGTCGTCCGGCCCGTCGACACGGTGGTGCAAAGTGGTGGTCGGTGTCTCGCTCACGCCCTGCACGCTCTCACATCTCGTGATTTCCCACGTGTTCGGGTAGGAAGTGCGCGCAGTTCGTCCATCTCGTGACGGCCTCGCGCGGATCCTCTGGTCCTTCGGTGACCGTTCCCGACGCCTCCCGGGTGTGTACCCGTCCGCGCCGGGCATCCGCTGGGCAGCCCGTCGTACGGCGTACGGCGTCGGCGACCCACCTGACCCGACCACCTGGAGGCCCCTGTGCTGGCCATCGTCTCGGCAGTCCTGTTCTTCATAGCGTTCCTGATCAACGCCGCCGATCTGTCGACCAACGACGTCTTCACCTCGACCAATGTGATGCTCCTCGGACTGGCCCTGCTGGCCCTGCACTTCGGGGGTGTCGGGGGCGGCTGGACGGCGCGCGGCCGTCGGCGGTGAGGCAGGGGAGACCGGTTCCCGGACGCACCCGTGACGGTGACGGATGACCGGAGAACGGCCGTGCCGGGTGGCCGGCCGTGACGGGTGACCAGAAAACACTGACGAAGGGGGTTTCGGGGTGATCCTGGACGACGTGCCTGCCGTCCCCGCCGACGGTACCGAGCCGGTCGCCGAGTCCGACGCGGGGGCGCGCACGGCGCGGCTGCGGCGGCGGCTCGAACGGCTGATCGGCGTGGCCGCGACCGAGGGCAACGCGCTGCTGCCGCTGCGCAACGGCGACGAGATCTTCCCCGCGATGCTCGGCGCGATCCGCTCCGCGCGGTACACGATCGACATGATGACCTTCGTGTACTGGCGCGGGCAGATCGCCCGCGACTTCGCGGCCGCCCTCGCCGACCGCGCCCGCGCGGGGGTGCGCGTACGGCTGCTGCTCGACGGCTTCGGCGCGCAGCAGATCGAGCGGGAGCTGCTCGACCTGATGGACGTCTCCGGTGTCCAAGTGGCCTGGTTCCGCAAGCCGTTCCTGCTGTCGCCGTTCAAGCAGAACCACCGCTGCCACCGCAAGGCGCTGATCGTGGACGAGCACACCGCCTTCACCGGCGGGGTCGGGATCGCGCAGGAGTGGTGCGGCGACGCCCGCGGGCCCGGGGAGTGGCGCGACACCCATGTCCAGGTGCGCGGGCCGGCCGTGGACGGCATCGCGGCGGCGTTCGCGCAGAACTGGGCCGAGTGCCACGACGAACTCTTCGACGACCGCGACCGGTTCACCGGGCACGAGCAGACCGGCACCTCGATCGTGCAGGTGGTGCGGGGCTCGGCCAGCATCGGCTGGCAGGACATGCAGACCCTGATCCGGGTGATGCTCACCTCCGCCGAGGAGCGGTTCCGGCTCGCCACCGCCTACTTCGCGCCCGACGCCTACTTCGTGGACCTGCTGTGCCGAACCGCGCGGCGCGGGGTGCGCGTGGAGATCCTGCTGCCCGGCCCGCACACCGACCAGCGCGCGTGCCAACTGGCGGGCCAGCAGCACTATGCGCGGCTGCTGGAGGCGGGGGTGCGCATCCTCCAGTACCGGCCGACGATGATGCACGCCAAGATCATCACGGTCGACTCGGTCGCCGCGCTGATCGGGTCCACGAACTTCAACCGGCGTTCCATGGACCACGACGAGGAGGTCATGCTCGCGGTCCTGGACGAGACGTTCACGGCGACGCTCGACCGCGACTTCGACGAGGACGCGCGGCGCAGCGTGCGGATCGAGCCGGGCCGCTGGCGCCGGCGCGCCCTCCTCCAGCGCGTCAAGGAGACGGCGGTCACCCCGATCCGCCGCTTCCTGTGAACCGGGGCCGGTACCGCGCGAGTTCGGCTAGTCGCCGGGGGTGCCGAGGCCGGTGAGGGCGCCGACCGGGTCGAGGTCGGGAGTGCCGCGGGGCCACCAGTCGTCCTGACCGGGCTCGGACTCGTAGGCGTACCACAACCCTTCCTGTCCGAAGCGGAGTTGGACATGGCCGGCCGGGTGGGTGAGCCGGTTGCGCCAGGGGCGGAAGGCCGGCAGGTCGGCGGCCAGGAGCAGCGGGCGGGCCCGGTCGAACCGCCCGGCGGGCGGGTCCCACGGCTCTTCGAGTACGGCCAGACCCGCGAGCCCGCCCTGCCGCCAGGCGGCCACGGCGCGCGCGAGATCGGCGGGGGTGCGGTCGGCCGCGGCAGCGAGCGTGGCGTAGAGCGCGCGGGTGGCTGCGGTCAGCCCGGAGCCGGGGCGGGCGGCCGCGAGCCGGACCGCGTCCTGCCACAGCGTCAGCTCGCCGACCGGGTCCCGGCCGGTGGTGAGCAGGGCATGGGCGCGGGCGGCCGCGTCGGTGGCGAGCTGGTCCAGCGCGAAGGGGTCGGGACCGCCGGGCGCCGCCGGGTACACGGGCGGCTGTTCCGGGTGCGCGGGGGCGGGCAACGGCGGCGGCAGCGGCGGCAGTCGGCGCGCCGCGAGGACCTCGCTCGCCCGTACGCCGGGCAGTTCGGCGGGCCGCTGTTCCTGGGCGGCGCGGGCCTGCCGGGAGGCGTTGCGCCGGGACAGCGCGTCGAGCAGCTCGCGCTCGCCGCGGCCGCGGAGCAGGAACAGCACGAAGGGGTCGGCGTCGAGCAGGCGGGCGGTCTGGTAGCAGAGGGCCGCCGCGTGCTTGCAGGGGTGGCCCGAGTCGGGACAGCTGCACTGCGGCGCGAGGTCGCCGGGGCCGGGGAGCAGGGAGACCTTGCTGTCGGCGAGGGTGCGGGGCATGTCCTTGTCGAGCAGCGCGGCGATGTCCGCGGGCCGGTCGGCGACGGCGTCCAGGAACCGCTCCCAGTCGCCGTCCCCGAGCGTGCGCAGGCGCACCTGTACGCGGTACGGCCGGGCGCGGCTGCCCTGCACGTAGGCGAGCACGAGCCCCGGCGTCACGGTGATGGCGTCCACCCGCCCGCCCTCCGCGTACCCCCGCCCGCGCGCCAGCCGTTTGACGTCCAGGGCTCCCTGTTCGAGCGCCTCCACCCACGCGTTGCCCCACCAGCTCTCGGCGAAGGCCCCCTTCCGGGCCGGCCGCCCCGGGAACGCGGGGAAGGTACGCCGAAGATCCCCGTCGCGACGGGGTGAGGCCATGGAGAGGGAGCG
This sequence comes from Streptomyces mangrovisoli, assembly GCF_000974985.2. Classification (GTDB taxonomy): domain Bacteria; phylum Actinomycetota; class Actinomycetes; order Streptomycetales; family Streptomycetaceae; genus Streptomyces; species Streptomyces mangrovisoli. The sequence continues at coordinate 39,283 of NZ_LAVA02000088.1, forward strand.
GGCGGGGGCGCCGACGGGGGCGGACCGGTCATGGGCGACATCCCCGGCCGCGTCACCGGGGTCGCGGTCGCGGTCACGGTGTCGGTCGCGGTCGCGGTCGCGGTGTCGGTCGCGGTCGCGGTCGCGGTCACGGTCACGGTCGCGGTCGCGGTCGCCGAGGGTGCCCGACGCGGGCGGCTCGGGGACGGAGCCGACCGCCGCAACCACCGAGGCACCGCCCGCCGACTTCCCACCGGGCCCCCGGTCGATCGCCGCCCGCGCGGCGGCGGACGCGGACGGTTCACCCGCGGGCGCGGGGCCGACGGCGTTCGCGCGGTCGCGACGGGGGGCACCGTGGCGACCTGACCGGGAACCGCCCGTGGCCGAGCGGGAACTCCCTTCAGGCGCACCGGAGTCGGCCGTTCCCCGAGGCGCGGGCGAGCCGGTCCCGGCTGCCTTCCGGAGGGCCGGGGCCGGACCGTCGGCGCGCGCCTCGTGGACCACTTCACGCCGCCCGGCCACGGCCCGCCGCAACGCGGCACGGGCCGCGTCGGCGGGTCGCGCCGACGCGCTCACGATGTCGGCCCCGGCTTCGGTCCCGTCTTCGGTCCCGGAGTCGGCTTCGGTCTCGGTCTCGGTCTCGGCTTCGGTCTCGGTCTCGGTCTCGGTCTCGGTCTCGGTCTCGGTCTCGGTCTCGGCGGATTCTCGCGCGGCGGGAGCCGGGGGCATGTGGGCGGAGTCGGCAGGGCCGGGAGCGGCGGCAGGGGCGGCAGAGCTCGGCGCGGTGCCCGCGGCCCCCGCGTCCGGCGCGAGCGGCACGGCGGATCCGCCGGCGGGCTGCTCGGCGGGATCCGGTGGCACGTACGCGGCGTCGCGTTTGCGAGCGGCGGCCGCGCCGGCGGAACCGAGCGCCGCGCGCGCGAGGTCGGCGGGACGCGGTCCGGCGGGGGCACGGTCCGGTCCGGGACGCGGTCCGGCAGGGGCACGGTCCGGCGCCGGGCGCGTGACGTCGGCGAGGCCGGCCGCCGCGGCGGCCAGTGCGGCGCGGGCCGCGTCCCCGGGGCGCTGCCGCGGGGACGCGTGCGCGTCCTCGTCGGACGGGCCCGCGCCGCCGCCCGCCCGCGAACTCCCCTCACCCAACTCACCGGTGGCGTCCTCGGCCGCCTCGGCGACGCTCTCGGGACGCTCATCCGACCGGGGCAGCCACTCCCCCGCGTCGGGCGCCCACTGAGCCTCGCCCGGCGCCGCCGAGGTGTCCGCGTCGGTGGCGCGGCGTTCTCCCGCGGACCGTGCGCGGGCTGCTCGTAGGGCGCGGCGGGCCGCGTCCGCAGGGCGGGACGAGGGGTCGCCGGGGGTGCCGGGGGCCTCCTCCGGGTGGGAGGCCGGGGTGGGGGCCTCGGTCATGTCGGCCTCCGCAGGGAGACCAGGTCCGCGAGGTCACGGTCCGTCAGCTCCGTGAGGGCCGCCTCGCCGGAGCCGAGGACCGCCTCCGACAGGGCGCGCTTCGCGACGAGCATCTCGGCGATGCGGTCCTCGACCGTGCCCTCGGTGACCAGGCGGTGGACCTGCACCGGCTGGGTCTGGCCGATGCGGTACGCGCGGTCGGTCGCCTGCTCCTCGACCGCCGGGTTCCACCAGCGGTCGTAGTGGACGACATGCCCGGCGCGGGTGAGGTTCAGGCCGGTGCCCGCGGCCTTCAGGGAGAGCACCAGGACCGGGGTGGCGCCGTCCTGGAAGCGGTCCACCATGCGCTCCCGCTCCGGGACGGGCGTGCCGCCGTGCAGCAGGTCGACGGGGATCGCGCGCTCCGTCAGGTGCGCGGTGATCAGCCGGGCCATGCGGACGTACTGCGTGAAGACGAGCACCGAGCCGTCCTCCGCCAGCACCGTGTCCAGCAGTTCGTCGAGCAGGGCGAGCTTGCCGGAGCGGGCCGCCTGCCGGTCCGCTCCGCCGCCCGTGCCGGGCTCCTCCTTGAGGTACAGCGCGGGGTGGTCGCAGATCTGCTTCAGGGCGCCGAGCAGCTTGAGCACCAGCCCGCGGCGCGCGATCCCCTCCGCGGTGCCGATGGCGAGCATCGACTCGCGCACCATCGCCTCGTAGAGCGCGGCCTGTTCGCGGGTCAGGGCGACCGGGTGGTCGGTCTCGGTCTTCGGCGGGAGTTCGGGGACGATGCCGGGGTCGGACTTCTTGCGGCGCAGCAGGAACGGGCGGACCAGGCGGGACAGGCGCTCGACGGCCTCCGCGTCCTCGCCGTTCTCCACCGCGCGGGCGTGCCGGGCGCGGAAGGACTTGAGCGGGCCGAGCAGCCCCGGGGTGGTCCAGTCGAGCAGGGCCCACAGTTCGGAGAGGTTGTTCTCGACCGGGGTGCCGGTGAGCGCCACGCGCGCGGGTGCCGGGAGGGTGCGCAGCGCCTTCGCGGTCGCGGAGTAGGGGTTCTTGACGTGCTGGGCCTCGTCCGCGACGACCAGGCCCCAGGAGTGTGCGGCGAGGGTGGGCGCGGCGGAGCGCATGGTGCCGTAGGTGGTGAGGACGAAGCCGCCCTCGACGTCGTCCAGGCTGCGCTCGGCGCCGTGGTAGCGGCGCACGGGCAGTTCGGGGGCGAAGCGCCGGATCTCCCGCTGCCAGTTGCCGAGCAGGGAGGCGGGGCAGACGACGAGCGTCGGCTCGGTCCTGGCCCGCTTGAGGTGCAGCGCGATGAGGGTGACCGTCTTGCCGAGGCCCATGTCGTCGGCGAGGCAGCCGCCGAGGCCGAGGGAGGTCATGAGGTCGAGCCAGGCCAGGCCGCGGAGCTGGTAGTCGCGCAGGGTCGCGCGCAGGCCGGCGGGGGGTTCGGCGGGGCGTAGTCCGGCCGTGAGCCGGTCGCGCAGCGCGGCCAGCGCGCCGGTCGGCACGGCCTCGACGCTCTCGCCGTCGACGTCCGCGGTGCCGGTGAGGGCGACCGAGAGCGCGTCGACGGGGTCCAGCAGCCCGAGGTCGCGCCTGCGGGCCTTGCGGACCAGCGCGGGGTCGACCAGCACCCACTGGTCGCGCAGCCGCACGACGGGCCGGTGGGCCTCGGCGAGCACGTCCATCTCGGCCTCGGTGAGGGGGTCGCCGCCGAGGGCGAGCTGCCAGCGGAACCGGAGCAGCTCCTCGCTGTCGAGGAAGCCGGTGCCGTCCGTGGCGGAGCCGGGCGCGGGCCGGACCACGGCGGCGGCGGTGAGGTCCTGGGCGAGGTCGCGGGGCCAGTGCACGGCGACGCCGGCCGCGGCGAGCCGGGTGGCGGCGACGCCGAGCAGCTCGCCGAGCTCGGCGCCGGAGAGCGCGAGCACGTCCGGGACGTCCTGGTCGGCGAGCCGGTCCAGCGGCGGCCAGACCCGGGCCGCGCGCCGTACCGCGAGGGCGGCGTCCACCCGGGCGCGGGGCCCGAACGCGGCGTCGGCCTCCCCGGCCCACAGCGAGCTCGCGTCGGCGACCAGGGTCGGGTCGGCGAGGCTGTGCACCTGGACGATCGCGGCGCCCGCGGAGCGCACGGCGCCGTCGTCGGGGTCGTCGTCGAAGAGGTCGTACGCCGTGAGGTCGAGGCGGAGCGAGACGCGGACCCCCGCGTCCATGCCCGCGGCGACCTCCGCGGCCCAGGCCGCGGCGTCGGGCAGCCGCTGCGCCGGGACGGCCGCGAAGGGCTTTCCGCAGGTGTACGGCGCCGCGGGGGTGCGGGGCAGGGTGTCGGCGACCGCGTCCAGGAAGGCGCGCACGAGCGCTTCGGGCGCGGGCAGCCGCAGCGGTCCGGGGCCGGGCAGCGGGACGGCGTGCCCCTCGGGCGGGAGGGCGGCGGCGACGGCGCGCAGATGGGCGATGTCGTCGCGGTCGAGCGGGCCGGCGCGCCAGGCGTCGGTGCCCGCGGGGGTCAGGCCGGGCAGCAGGCGGCCGCGCGCGGTCAGGCGCAGCGCGTGCAGGGCGGCGGCGCCCCAGCAGGCGGTGGCGGGGTGGGCGGCCGGGTCGTGCCGGGCGCGGACGAGGAGGGGGAGCGCGTCACCGACGGGCAGGGTCAGCGCGGGGGCCTCGCGACGACGGACACCCGCGCCGTGCGGTCGTACGACGGTGAGGGAGGCGGACGGGGTGCCCGGCGTGGCGGGCAGGGGGTCGCCGTCGGGATCCCAGAAGGCGATCCGCCCCTCACGCGGCAGCGGCGCGGGCAGGAAGACGGCGGCGAGCCGCACCGGGACGTCCTGCGCGACGGCGCGCGCGGGGGCCTCTCCCGGCGCCCGTGCGGCCGTCGCGGGGGCCTCCCCCGGCGTCCGCGTGGCCGTCCCCGCCGCGCCCGCCGCCTGTGCGCGCGGCAGCCATCCCGTCGTGCCGTTCATACGTTCTGTCACCTCCCGCCCTCTCGTGGGTCCAGTCGTCCTCGACTCTACGGGCGGGGTCTGACAATCGGTCGCGGCGACGGTGTCACGGCCGCCGCCGGCCGCGCGCGAGGCCTCCCGGACGGGGCGGCTCGCGCGCTCCGTCAGGGGACGGTGCGGGAGACGACGTACACCGTCGGGTTGGCCGGGTCGGACTGGTTGACCACGATGTCCTCGGTGGGCGCCGGGTTCTTGCCGTGCTTGACCAGGCCGTACCAGGTGCTGGGCACGGGGAACGCCCAGCCGGTGATCTTCTGGTCGCGGGCGCTGATGGTGACGTGGCCCTTCTTCAGGTCGTCCCGGTCGAGGTTCAGCCCTTCGAGGAAGCTGTCCAGTCCGGCCTGCGAGGTCTGGAACTGGACGTAGAGGCGGCTGGTCTTCCAGTTGTTGGTCTCGTAGTAGGCGACCGGGTCGGCCGGGTGCGGGATCGGCACCTGGTAGAGCCGGCGCTGCACCTTCGAGGGCCAGCCCGCGGTGAGGCCGGTCGCCGAGTACGCCGACTCCTTGTCCTTGCCGCTGTTGCGGCTCTGGTAGCCGGAGATGACCAGATAGCCCGCGGGCACGCCGATCAGCAGCCCGATGATGAGCAGGGTGAGCGCCCTGCGCCGGTTGCGGTGGCGGCGGCCCTCGGCGGGCCGGTGCGGGCCGTTGACGTGGACGGACTGGTGGGGAAGTGATGCGGTCATGCGGTGTCCCGGCTCCTGCGGCGCGCCTCGGCGTAGCGTTCGTAGCGCTCGATCCGTTCCACCCGGCGCCGCTTGGCGCGGCGGAAGCGGCGAGCGACCAGGCGCGCCAGGTCGGCGGCGCCCACCATGCCGGCCTCGGGGCCGAGCTGGGCGCGCACTATGCGGGCCTCCGGACGGTAGCCGCGCCCGGTGAGCTGGCGCTTGAAGGCGTCCCGGGCGGGGCCGATGAGCAGGTCGTCGGCGGCGCTGACACCGCCGCCGATGACGAAGCACGAGGGGTCGAGGGCCGCGGCGAGGTTGGCGATGCCGACGCCGAGCCACTGGCCGATGTCCTGGAGCAGCTCCACGCACATCGCGTCGCCGTCGCGGGCCAGCTCGGTGATCATCGGGCCGGTGATCTCGGCGACGTTGCCCTTGACGTGCTCGATGATCCCGTACGCCACCGGGGAGTCGGCGGCCGCCAGCTCCCTGGCCTCGCGCACCAGCGCGTTGCCTGAGCTGTACTGCTCCCAGCAGCCGCGGTTGCCGCACGGGCAGCGGTGGCCGCCGGGCACGACCTGCATGTGCCCGAACTCGCCCGCGACGCCGAACTTGCCGCGCTTGACCTGGCCGTCCTCGAGGATCGCGCCGCCGATGCCGGTGCCCAGGGTGATCATGACGAGGTGGTCCTCGCCGCGGCCCGCGCCGAAGCGCCACTCCGCCCAGGCGGCGGCGTTGGCGTCGTTGTCGACGAGGACCGGGACCGACAGGCGCTCGGAGAGGCGGTCGCGCAGGGGTTCGTTGCGCCAGGACAGGTGCGGGGCGAAGAGCACGCGGTTGCGCTCCGCGTCGACCCAGCCGGCCGCCCCGATGCCCACCGCGTGCACGTCGTGCCGGTCGGAGAGGTCCAGGACCAGTTCGACGATGGTGTCCTCGACGACCTTGGGGCTCTTGGACTTGTCCGGGGTCTCCGTGCGGAGCTTCTCCAGGATGTTGCCGTCGGCGTCGACGACGCCCGCCATGACCTTGGTGCCGCCGATGTCGATGCCGACGGTCGGGACACGGGGTGCCGTCAGGTGTGACCGGCGTTCCCTCGTTCCCACCGTTCGCAGCACGGGGGCCCGTCGGGAGCCTATGGGGGCGGTGAGGTCGCGGTAGGTGCTCATCAAGCCCCGATTGTGCCTCACCCTCGCGTCGGGTGGCGTACGGGCGAGATAAGTACGGGCGTGGTCAAAGGCCGCGGAGCGGTCGTACGGCGGGTCGTACGGCAGGTCGTCGCAGGATCTCCGGAGGGCCTGCGGAGATCCTCCGGAGGGTCTTCGGGGCGCCCGCGGACCCCGGTTCGGTTGTCCTGACATTGAGACTTACACCGTTTGGTGAACGGCGGGTTTCGGCCAAGATTCACACGGCGCGCGTCAAGGCCGTACGAGCAGCTGGAACTCGAAGGAGTAGCGCGTCGGGCGGTAGGTGTGGTCGCCGTGCTCCACCGCGCGGCCGGTGTCGTCGAACGTCGTGCGCCGCATGGTCAGCAGCGGGGCGCCCTCGGTCTCGCCGAGCCGCTCGGCCTCGGCCGGGCCGGCCCCGCGGGCGCCGATGGACTGGCGGGCGCTGTGCAGGGTGATTCCGGCGGCGCGCATCATGCGGTAGAGGCCAGTGGACTCCAGTTGCGCGGTGTCCAGGTCGAGCAGACCGGGCGGCAGATGGTTGCAGAGATACGCCATCGGTTCGCCGTGGGCGAGCCGCAGCCGCTCGATCCGGTGCACCTCGCCGCCCTCCGGCACGCCGAGCGCGGCGGCGACCTCCGCGGAGGCGGCGACCGCGGTGTTGACGAGGACCTTGGTGGCGGGGCGCTGGCCGGCCGCCTCCAGGTCGTCGTAGAGGCTGCTGAGCTCCAGGGGGCGCTTGACCTGGCTGTGCACGACCTGGGTGCCGACGCCGCGGCGGCGCACCAGGAGGCCCTTGTCCACCAGTGACTGGATCGCCTGGCGGACGGTCGGGCGGGACAGGCCGAGGCGGGCGGCCAGCTCGATCTCGTTGCCGAGCAGACTGCCCGGGGTGAGCGCACCGTGTTCGATCGCGGCCTCGAGCTGCTGCGACAGCTGGAAGTACAGCGGCACCGGCGAGCTGCGGTCCACGCTGAGATCGAGCTGCACGACCGGGTCCACTTCTGGTTTCACCACGGGCCGAGCGTAGCCCCGTGGCCGGTTGACGGGAAGTTGTGTAGTTCGATTGTCCGGACATACGCATTGACAGGGCGTGTCCTCGGACCTCACTTTGTCTTCATGCGCATCGGGGTCATCGGTACGGGCCGCATCGGCACCATTCATGCGAACACACTGAGCCGTCACCGGGACGTGGGTTCGCTGATTCTCACGGACGCGGACCAGGGACGCGCCCAGGAACTCGCCCACCGTCTCGGGGAGACGGCGGCACCCAGTGTCGAGGAGATCTTCGCCTGGGGGGTGGACGCCGTGGTGATCACCACGGCGACGTCGGCGCACGCGGAACTGATCGGCCGGGCCGCGCGGTCGGGGCTGCCGGTCTTCTGCGAGAAGCCCATCGCGCTGGACCTGCCGGGCACGTTGCAGGCTCTTGCCGAGGTCGAGAGCGCGGGAACGATCCTTCAGATGGGGTTCCAGCGGCGCTTCGACGTGGGTCACATGGGCGCCCGGGAGGCCGTGCGGGCCGGGCGGCTCGGCCGGCTGCACACGGTCCGGGCGACGACCTCCGACCAGTCGCCGCCGACGCGCGCGTGGCTGACACTGTCCGGCGGGCTGTTCCGGGACTCGCTGATCCACGACTTCGACGCGGTGCGCTGGATCACCGGCCGCGAGATCGTCGACGTGTACGCCACCGGGTCGGACGCGGGGCCGCTGATGTTCCGCGACGCGGGCGACGTCGACACCGGCGCGGCCGTCCTCACCCTCGACGACGGCACGATCGCGACCGCGACCGCGACCCGGTTGAACGGCGCCGGGTACGACGTCCGCATGGAACTCGCGGGCGAGCTGGACCAGATCGTGGTCGGCCTCGACGACCGCACGCCGATCGCCTCCACCGAGCCGGCCGGGCCGCCCGCCGCGGACAAGCCCTGGACCGGCTTCCTGGAGCGGTTCGCCCCGGCCTACGAGGCCGAGATGGCGGCCTTCGTCGAGGTGGTCTGCGGTGAGCGGGCCAACCCGTGCGACGGCCGCGAGGCGCTCCAGGCCCTGCGGGTCGCCGAGGCCTGCGAGATGTCCCGCCGGGAACGCAGGGCGATCGCCCTGGCGGAGGTCCCGGGGGCCGCGGTGCCGGGGGCGGGGGTCTGGGCGTTCGGGTGATGCCGGGCTCTGGCCCCACCTCATGGCGGGGCCACTTCGTCGACCCGGCCGGCTCGGGCCACCGCTCCCCGCTCCCCGCTCCCCGCTCCCCGCCGTGAGGGCTACCACCGCACCGGCAACGCCCGCAGGCCCCGCATCAGCATTCCGGGGAGCCATGCGCCGGGCGGGCCGTCGAGGGCGAGGTCCGGGGCGCGGTGCAGCAGGGCGCCGATCGCCGTACGGGCCTCCAGGCGGGCGAGCGGCGCGCCGAGGCAGAAGTGGAGGCCGTGGCCGAAGGCGAGGTGGCCGCGGGGGTCGCGGTGGACGTCGAAGCGGTCGGGGTCCGGGAAACGGGCCGCGTCCCGGTCGGCCGCGGCGAGCCCGATCATCACCATCTCGCCCTGCCCGATCTTGGTGCCCGCTATCTCCAGCGGCTCGGCGGCGAAGCGGAAGGTCGCGTTCTCCACCGGGCCCTCGTGGCGCAGCGTCTCCTCCACCGCCGGGCCGAGCAGCCGCGGATCGGCCCGCACCGCGGCGAGCTGGTCCGGGTGGGACAGCAGGTCGTGGACGCCGTTGGTGATCAGGTTGACCGTGGTCTCGTGGCCCGCGATCAGCAACAGGAAGGCCATGCCGCGCAGCTCCTCCGCGGAGAGCCGGTCGCCGTCCTGCGTCGTGGTGCGGATCAGATCGCTGAGCAGGTCGTCGCGCGGCCCGGAGCACCGCTTGTCCTCGATCAGCTCGCTCAGATACTCCGCGAGCCGGGTGAAGGCCTCCGTCGCGTTCTGCGCGCTGGTCGGCGCCACCACCTCCGTGGACAGCGTGCGGAACTCGGCGCGGTCGAACTCGGGGACCCCGAGCAGCTCGCAGATCACGGTGATCGGCAGCGGGTAGGCGAACTCCTCCACGAGGTCGCCCCGGCCGCGCGGCAGCATGGCGTCGAGGAGGTCGTCCGTGATGCGCTCGATCCGCGGCCGCAGCGCCTCCACCCGGCGCATGGTGAACTCGCGCGCCACCAGCGCGCGCAGCCGGGTGTGCTCGGGCGGGTCGGACAGCAGCATGTGGCGGCCGAGCAGCTCGTCGTCGCGCGAGAGCACGCCGAGCTTGCGGGTGTCCTTGGCGAGCCGCGGGTCGGTGAGCGCGGCGCGCGCCTCCTCGTACCCCACGACCAGCCAGGTCTCGCCGAGCTGGTCGACGTCGGCCAGCCGGACGCGGTGCACCGGTCCGAGGCGCCGCAGCCGGGCGTACACCGGATGCGGGTCGTTGCGTAACGCGTCGCCGAACTCGGCGAGGTCGATCACGTCGGTCATCTGTCCCTGCCCCCTGGTCACGATGCCTGCACGGTCCTGAAAACCGCCCGGTCCCGCTGCCGGCCCGGTCCCGATGCGTCCCCGGTCCCGGACGTTCTCCTCTGCAACGAGCCGCGCACGGGATCAGTGCCCGCTCTCGTCCTCCAGAAGTCCCGCGTCGTACGTCAGCAGCGCTATCTGGACACGGTTGCCCAGGTCCAGCTTGGCGAGGACGCGGGAGACATGGGTCTTGACGCCGGCCACGCTCAGGTAGACCTCCGCCGCGATCTCGGCGTTGGTGAGGCCCCGGCCGACACGGACGGCGACCTCGCGTTCGCAGTCGCTCAGGACGGACAGCCGCTCACGGGCGCGGGAGCGGCGCGTGTCGGCCGCGCCGTCCGCGACGTGCGCCATCAGCCGGCGGGTGACCGCGGGCGACAGCACCGGGTCCCCGGCCGCGACCCGGCGCACGGCGTCGAGGATCTCGGCCGGCGGGGTGTCCTTGAGCACGAACCCGGCGGCGCCCACGCGCAGCGCCCGCAGCACCTGCTCGTCGGCGTGGAAGGTGGTCAGCACCACGACCTGCGGGGCGTCCGGGCGGGCTCGGAGCCGCTCGGTGGCGGTCAGGCCGTCCGTACCGGGCATCCGGATGTCCATCAGGACGACGTCCGGCCGGGTGCGGTCGACCAGCTCCGGCACCTCCGCGCCGTCGCCCGCCTCGCCGACGATCTCGACGTCCCCCGCGCCGCCCAGCATCAGGGACAGCCCGGCCCGCACCAGTGGGTCGTCGTCGACGAGCAGCAGTCTGATCTCGGATCGGGACTCGGATCCGCTCTCGGATCGCGACTCGGATACGGCCGCGGATCGGGACTCGGATCCGCTCTCGGATCGGGACTCGGATCCGCTCTCGGATCGGGACTCGGATCCGCTCTCGGGTCGGGTGTCGGCCATGGGCCTACGAAACCACGCCGGCCCGGAGCGGCGGAGGCGACCGCCGCGATCAGCGCCCCCGCCCGGGCCCGCGCCCCTGGCCGCGGCCACCCCGATCAGCGCCCCCGTCCGCGCCCCCGACCCGCCCCCGCCCTCGCCCACCGCGCTCACCCCCACGGCAGCCGTCCCCGGACTTCGTACCCCCCGTCCGCCGTCGGACCGTGGTCGAGCCGGCCGCCGGCCAGGTGGGCGCGCTCGGTCAGGCCGATCAGGCCTTGGCCGGAACCGGGCACGGGCGGGACCTCGCCCTCGGGGGCCGGGTTGCGGACCGCGATGTCCAGACCGGAGCCGGATGCTCCGCTCACCGTGACCGTGACCTCCGTGCCCGGGGCGTGCTTGCGGGCGTTGGTCAGGGCCTCCTGGGCGATGCGGTAGGCGGTGCGGCCGACGGAGGCGGGGACCGCGGCGGCGTCGGCGACCCGGCTGTCCAGGGTGACCTTCATGCCGGCCTCGCGGGACTCGGCGACCAGCGCGTCCAGCGCGCCGAGCGTGGGCTGCGGGCGGCCCGCCTCGTCGCCCTCGCCCGCGCGCAGGACGCCGATGATCTCCCTCAGGTCCTGGAGGGCCTCGTGCGCGCTCTCCCGGATGACACCGGCGGCGCGCTCGATCTCCTCGCGGGGCGCGTCCGGCCGGAACTCCAGGGCCCCGGCGTGCACGCTGAGCAGGGTCAGCCGGTGCGCCAGCACGTCGTGCATCTCGCGGGCGATGGCCTCCCGCGCGAGCCGCTGCGCCCGCTCGGCCCGCAGCAGCGCCTCCGTCTCGGCGCGCCGGGCCCGGTCGCGCAGGCTGAGCATGAGCTGCCGCTTGGACCGGACGAACATGCCCCAGCCGATGGCCGAGAGCGTGAACAGCTCCGTGAACAGCACGGCGCCCAGGTACGGCAGGTCGGGGTCGGGGCGCAGCCAGAAGAAGACGGGGATCAGCGCGAGCGAGCAGCCGCCGATCCAGGCGACGTACCGGAAGGGCCGGTGCACGGCGAGCGTGAAGAGCGCGATCAGGCTCGCGCCGCCCGCGGTGGTCGAGACGAGGCCGACCGGGAGCAGCGCGACGGCGAGCTGGACCGGCCGGCTGCGGCGCAGCCACAGCGCGAGGCAGGCGAGCCCGCCGAGGGCCTGGTCGGCGACGGCGAGGGCGTGCGGCACGCGCGGTTCCCGCGCCAGCGAGTCGGCGGCGAGCAGGCCCGCCACGACGGCCAGCGCGAAGCAGGAGAAGTCGACGACCCAGTCGCGGGCGGTGCGCCGGGGGCGCCCGCCGGGTCCGGCTCCGCCGTCCGCCCCGGCGTCGAGCTCGGCCACCACCGCGGACGGCAGCAGCCACCGCCGGTGCGGGAAGACCGGTGGGATCCGTGCCGTGTCGTGGTCACTCACAGTCGACAAATCTATGCGGCGGACGTCGTCGGCACCTCCCTCCGGAGCGGACCGGCGACCGAGGAGGCGCCCCCGGCGACGAAAGTCGCACCGCCCGCGACTTCGGTCGCGGCGCGGGCGACGTCGCTCGCGCCGCACGCGGACACGACTCGCCCCGCGGACGGTGTGGGGGTGTCCGCGGGGCGAGTCGTTCCGGAGGTGCGCTCGAAGGACGTCCTCGGCGGCGTGGGATCAGCAGCCGAAGTCGATCAGGTCGAACGTGACGTAGTGGTCCGCCGTGTAGTAGTCCTCCTCGTACTCCTCACCGGTGACGATGCGGCGGGCGCCGCGGGTGGAGGAGCCGGGGGTCTTGACCGTGTACTCGTGGTAGTACCCGGTGGACTGCTTCGGCAGGACGCCCTCGCGGTTCTGGAAGACCTCGCCGTCCTCCGAGTACGGGAACGGGCCTCCCGACGCGATCAGATCGAGGGTGTCGTACGCCTGGGTCGGCAGGTCGCTGTAACAGATGCTGCCCACCGAGCTCACGGCCGCGTTCGCCGTGGTGACCGTGACGGTGCCGCCGACCACGAGGGCCGAGAGGAGCGCGGCGGCCGCGCCGATGCGGGAGATACGTGGGGGGAATCTCATGGCCCTATGATGACGCGCGTAGACGATGGCATGTCAATGACAAAACGAGCGCTTTTTCCGTCCCGCCCGATGAGTTCTCGGGAAGTTAACCTGCGGTCGGCTCCGGGGCCGGTCCGCCTTCCTACGACGCGTCCGGCGCCGAGTAGTCCCCGTACTCCGGGCGCCCCGCGCGGTCGTACGACTGGATGGAGACGCCCGCCGAGGTGATCCGTCCGCCGGTGTGCCGGAACGCCATCGGGGCCGTGCCCTCCGGGAACAGCCGCAGCCCGGTGCCGAGCACCACCGGGAAGGTGATCAGGTGCACCGTGTCCACCAGGCCCAGCTCCAGCAGGGAGCGGAGCAGGGCTCCGCTGCCGTGCAGCTGGAGCTCGCCGTCCGTGCGCTCCTTGACCGCGGCGACCTCCTTGGCCAGGTCGCCGCCGAGCACGGTGGTGCCGTTCCAGGCGGGGTCGGTCAGGGTGGACGAGGGGACGTACTTGGGGAGCGCGTTGAGCGGTCCGGCGATCGGGTCGGCGGGGTCGGTCATCCCCGGCCAGTACCCGGCGAAGATGTCATAGGTGCGGCGGCCGAGCAGGAAGGCGCCGGCCCGGCGGAACACCTCGCCGACGAAGCGCCCGAAGTCCTCGTCGCCGTAGGTGAAGCTCCAGCCGCCGTGGGTGAACCCGCCCCGGGTGTCCTCCTGCGGGCCGCCGGGGGCCTGGTACACGCCGTCGAGGGTGACGAAGATCGTGGAGGTGAGCTTGCCCATGGCGGTGCCTCGTCTCGGGAAGGGGTCTACTGCCATCAGCTCAGACCCCGTCGGCACCCGCAACTCATCGGTCCGCCGGGCGGCGCGGCGGTGGTGCGCGGGGGCGGCCCGGGGGCCGGCGTCACCCCGCGTGCGTGGAGAACAGCCCGCCCGTCGGGCCCTGCTTGTCGCCGCCCTGGGCCTTCCGCAGGGCGTTGGCGAGGCTCTCGATGGTGAGCGACTGGAGGATCACCCGTCCGTTGCCCTCCAGGGTGGCCAGGGAGAGGCCCTCGCCGCCGAACACGGCGTTCATCAGGCCCTGCCGGTTGAGGCCGCCGACGCGCTGGACGCCGTACTGGATGCCCTCCTCGAAGGCGACCACGCAGCCCGTGTCGACCTCTATGCGACCGCCGAAGTCGGCCGGGTTGAGGTCGATGAAGTTGCCCGCGCCGGCGATGATCACCGTGCCGTACCCGGTGAACTTCTCCAGGATGAAGCCCTCGCCGCCGCTCATGCCGGTGCGGCCGCCCTGGAACGCGATGCCGAACTCGACCGAGGACTCGGCCGCGACGAAGGCGTCCTTCTCGGCGAACCACGCGCGCGTGCCGTTCAGTTCCAGCGCGCGCATCTCGCCCGGGAGCACCCCCGCGAAGCCGACCGTGCCCTGGCCGCCCTGGGCCGAGAAGTACTGGAACGCCGCCGACTCTCCCGCGAGCATGCGCTGACCGACCTGCATGGCGGTGCCCATGGCCTGGCGCAGCATTCCGCCGACGCCGCTGCCCTGCGGCTGCCCGCCGTTGCCCGAGGGGCTGCTCAGCCGGGTCTCCATGGTCACGTTCGTCGTCTTGAACAGGAACTTGCCCGCCTCGCAGTACACGCTCTGGCCGGGGTTCAGGTTGACGACCGCCATCTGCATGGCGTTGCCGACGATCTCTTGCTGAAGGGTCACGGCAGGGGAACGCGGGAAACCGGCCGGAGAGTTCCGGCCGGACCGCCCCGATCGTGTGATTCCCGGCTCAGCCGCCCAGTTCCCGGTGGCGGGCCGTGAGGCGTGCCGCGCCCTCCTCGGTCGGGGTGCCGTACAGGCGCAGGCGGGAGATGCCGCCGTCCGGGAAGATGTCCACGCGCGCGTGGCTGCCGACGGCCGGTTCAGGGAGCACGAAGCGGTGGTTCGTGTCGGGCTGGAGGCGGGTGCGGGGCAGGATCTCGAGCCAGCCGCCCTCCTCCGCCCCGCCTTCGTCGCCGTCCCGTACCGAGACCGACGCCCAGCCCGCGCTGTTGCCCTTCAGATACGCCGTGTCGATCTCCACCGCACGGATGACGGACCGGGCCGCCAGCCGGTAGCGGATCCAGTCGTGGCCCTGGTCGCGGCGGCGGCGCGTCTCCCAGCCGTCGTCCATCTTCCGCGAGCGGCCCGGCTGGATGGTGTTGGTGGCGGGCGAGTAGAAGAGGTCGGAGGCGTCCTCGACCGCGCCGCCGTTCTCCAGGGCGACCACGTCGAACGTACCGAGCGCCGCCAGCCACGCCGGGTCGGGCACGATCTCGCCGTGCACCCGCAGGCGCGCGATGCCGCCGTCGGGGTGCTGGTTCACCCGGAGGTGGGTGAAGCGCTGCTCCACCGCCACGACGAAACCGTTCGCCGCGTGGCCGCCGACCGGGGTGCGCGGCACGAGGGTCGTCCACTTCACCTCGCCGGACAGCAGCTCCTCCGGGGACGGGGAGCCGGGCACGGACGTGCCCTCGACCGACACGGCCTGCGGGTAATTGCCGCGGAAGTGGGCCGTGTCGACGACGATGCCGCGGATCACGCCCGGCGCGCCGAGCCGGACCAGCGCCCAGTCGTGGTCGTCCGCCGTCGGCCAGGGCCGGCCGGCCGAGGCGCCGCGCCGGCGCCGGGTCTCCCAGCCGTCCATGACCTTGCCCTTGTGCCCGAAGTGCTCGGGGTCGAACGCGGCCCGCCCCGGCACCAGGAGGTTCTCCCGCTGGGCGAAGAACTCGTCGTTGGCGGCGACCACCCCGGCGCCCAGCCGCCGGTCGGCGAGGTCGGGCAGGCGAGTGAAGGGGAAGTCGGCGGTGCGGTAGTCCGCGTAGGGGTCGCCGCCGCCGTAGGGGCTCGCGTCGCCGGTGAAGCTCGGAATCGCCGTCACGGTGATCAGGGGTTCCTTTCGGGTGTCGGCCGGTGCGGGTGCGGGTCGGGG
>NZ_LAVA02000089.1 GCF_000974985.2 Streptomyces mangrovisoli
CTCGCCTCACCTTGAAGCGCCGAAGTCAGTAGAGGTCGCGCGTGGAGGAGGCGCTGACAAGCTGCCGGCCGCCGCCGTCTACCCTCGTGACATTCGGCGCGGGGATGTCACGAGGGACGACGGCACATGGGTGGGCCTGTCCTTGGACGTACAGGACCGCCACCAGCCGGAGCTCTGCGTTTTTCAGCGCCGGGGCGCGCCTGCTCGTCTCCCAGTCGTCACGCCCTGTGCTGCTGGCCATCGTCGAAGAGCCCCTCCAGGGCGTGGACTTCTGGCGTAGCGACGCGTACCGCTCCTTCGTCCCCCCGCTGCGCGCCGACGTGGGGCGTGCCCTGGCGGGCAGCCCGGCGCGTTGGGCTCACCGCTTCGCGCGCCACCTCGTCGAATCGCCGGGCAGCCCGTTGCACGAGGGCCGGTGGCTGCTCACCTGCGAGAGCCCGCTCCAGCGCTGGCGCCACGCCACCACTTCCCATGCCGAGTACTGGAGCTCGATGCTCGTCGAGGGGCATCCGGACGGATACATCGACTGGTTCATGCACTCCACATCGTGGGAGGTTCTGCCGCTACGGCCGATGCCGGGACCGGGGGACAGCCGGGTGAAGGCGTACCGCAAGCGGGTCCGCGAGGGGACGCTCCCACCCGTTCTGGTGTGGTGGGTC
This sequence comes from Streptomyces mangrovisoli, assembly GCF_000974985.2. Taxonomy (GTDB): domain Bacteria; phylum Actinomycetota; class Actinomycetes; order Streptomycetales; family Streptomycetaceae; genus Streptomyces; species Streptomyces mangrovisoli. The sequence goes on from NZ_LAVA02000089.1 coordinate 660, forward strand.
AGTGGTCTGGACTGTCATGTGATCCTGGACGGTCACGCACGACTCGCCGCGGCGATCGCCGAGTCCGCCGAGCCGCCGCTGCTGCAGTTGCACCGCACCGTGCCGCGCGACGATCTGGCCGCGCGCGTCGACGACGCCGTGGACTTCTACGAGCAGGAGCTGGCACGCTTCGCCGAACTCCGCGCCGCCCACGGCCCCGCCGTCCCGGACGGCGCCGCCACCGCCGGCCCACAGCTCGTCCGCCTCCTCCACGACCTGGACACCGCGGAACAGCCGACCTGGGCCTGGCCCCTGCCCGGAGGGGAAGGCGCGTGGCGTCGCATCACCCGCGAGGTGACCCTCGGCACGGACTGGCCCCGCACCTGAACCCCGGCCGCATCACCGCCGCCCGGCGTCACGTCCGGACGGCCCGCCGGGGAGGCTCACCGTGCATCGCCAGGCCACCCTTCCCGGGAGCCTGTCCGGCGGGTGTCAGTTCCACGGTTCCCGGTCGGGGTCTTCACCCAGCTTCTTCGCGGCAGCCACGCAGAGGGCACGGCCGTAGATCTGGTTGCTGCCCCACCCCGAGCCCCACAGTCCGGTCGCGGCCCGGGCCACTGAGCGCCAACTGAGGTCCTCGTCGACGCGCCAGGCGCGGATTCGAGCGGCCATCTCGTGCGTGATCGCCGCCGGGTCCACAGGGTTCTGGGTCACGGCACCGACCGTACGGACTCGGCGGCGAGGACGGCCATCGGATTACGCCCCTGCGTGCGCTCCACCGGACGGCCGGCGGGGCCGGTGGGGCGTGGAGGTTCAAGAGCCGATACGACGAACGCCGTACGGGGCCATCCGGTGAAGACCCTGGCCGACGCCTCCGCGGGGACCGCCGGTCTGGTGGTGGGCACCCGTGGCCTCGGCGGCTTCACCGGCCTTCTGCTGGGCAGCGTCAGCCAGGGCGTGCTGCGGCATGCAAACTGCCCGGTCTTCGTGGTGCCGCGCACCCGCGGTTGACGGGACGGGCGGGCCCGACGCCCCGCCGGGAGGCTTGCATCTCCGGGCCACGCGTCCGGGGTTTCCGGTCCGGGGTTCGATCTTCGTCGTGGGGCATGAGACTGTCTGGTCGTGCCGGAGATGACGACCGGGTGGGCCGCAGCCTTGGCTGAGGCGTCGTCCCCTTCATGGACGCATCGTGTTAGTGCCGGGCGTGACCTTGCTTCCTTCGCCCATGTGCCCGTGGCAGCGGAAGCGCTGCTGGTGCTGCTGTCGGACATCGAGGACACGGCGGTGACGCGGCAGACGGCGGAGGCGTTGGCCCGGGTGGGGACGCCGGCCGCCGTACGCGTCATCGCTCTCGCGGTTGCCGGGGCCGACGACAACCAGGCCGACTGGCTGCAGACCGGGATACAGGACGCCATCGAGGGACCGGGCGGCGCGCCGGGCGTCGGATCGGTCTGCGGGCAGCTCGCCCGCGACCCGGAAGAAGCTGTCCGTCGGGGCGCCGCGGAGATCTCTGCGTGGGTGGGCGAGACCGGACGTTGACGTGAGTCGACGGGGGCGGCGGGCACTTGCCCGTGGCCGGGCGACGGCGTCCGGCGCGTCCTGCCGCCTTGCCGGGTGCAGCCGCGCCGATGAACGCCCTTGTGCGCCTGGCCCGTTGGGTGAAGGGCCCCTCCCGTACGGCTCCGGAATCCGGCATGATGGGTGATCTGCCCCAGTCGGGGCGAGGCTGCGTCGTCGTCAGAACCGAACGTCGTCAGATCCCAACGTCGTCAGAACCGAACGTCGTCACAACCGAACCATTCACCGGTCCCCAACGTCGTGCGGAAGTTCTTTCGCCCCACCCGTCACATGCCCCGGCCCCCGCCCGAGCGGCGGCGCGTTCCGGTGGCGCCTTGATCAGCGGTCATGGAGTCGGACGTCGGAAGGAAGTGCTGTGGCGCCGGTGCTTGTCGGGCACGAGGGAATACTGGCCGGAGAACGCATACCGGTGATCGGCACCAAGGTCACCTTCGGGCGCAACTCCGAGAACACCGTGGTGATCCCCAGTCTGAGCGTCTCGCGCTTCCACGCGGAGATCGTCCTCGACGACACCCAGGGCTACGTCCTGCGCGACTGCGGCAGCAGCAACGGAACCCTGGTGAACGGTGAGGAGGTCGACACGCGGCTCCTGGCGCCCGGCGACACCATCACCATCGGCGACCAGGAGTTCGGCTTCGAGGTCGCCGACGCCATGGAGACCATCATGGCGCTCTCCCTGCCGAGGTCCCTCACCCACGGCGAGGACGAGGCCGCGAAAGGTCCGGTGCTGAGGGTGACCATCGCGGGCGGCGGCCCCGTCGGCCTGTCGCTCGCCCTCCTCCTGGAGCGCTTCCTCGGCGCTCAAGTGGCGATCACCGTCTACGACGGCCGCTGGCGCAAGCAGGGCCGCACCATCGTGTGGAAGGACGCGAGCCAGGGCAACGTACGCCGCCAGCAGGTGGTGACCGTGCAGAGCCGCCAGTACCTCAGCCTTCCCGCCGAAGCGCAGGCCCGGCTGTTCGACCCGGACCACTACACCGAGATGTGGCCGTCCGGCCCCGACTCGATCGGCGACCACCACCCGCGCAACATGCGCATCGCCTACATCGAGGACAGGCTGCTGGAAGTGGCCAACGAGAAGCGGGACCGGATCCGGCTCGTTCCGGCGCGGTTCAGCGCCGACGAGCAGCAGGACGCCCTGACCGGCCAGCACGTGCTGGCGATCTGCGACGGAGGCCGGTCGCACACCCGGGAGACCTTCGCCGCCAAGTTCGGCAAGGCCGACGAGTCCATCTACTCGCTCGACGACCGCCACCTCCAGGACGTGGTCCTCGGCCTGCGCGTGAAGTCCCGGCTGAGCGACCCCATGGCGGTGCTGCTGACCGTGGGGCAGAACCGGTTCCTGCTGAACTCCCTGCGCGGTGAGGGTTTTTTGAACATGCGCCTGACGGACGCGGAGGCCGCGGAGGTCGTCGGGATCGATCCGGTCCGGCGCGTTTTCGAGGAGTGCATCGCCTCCCGACCCTGCGTGATGGGACGCGACGAGCACGGCGACTTCCACTGCTCCACGCACAGCACCCTGTTCCTCCCGGCGATGATCAGGAGCTCCTCCCTGTGGAAGCGGGTGGGCGAAGGGCTGCGCCTGTTCGGCGTCGAGCCGGAGGATCTGAGCGCGGTCACCTCGTTCCGCCTGGACATGGTCCAACGCCCCCGCTTCACCGCCGAGTTGCTGCCGCCCACGGCCAACACCCCTGGGACGTACGGCTTCTTGCTGGGCGACGCCGCCAACGCCATCCACTTCTGGCCGGGGCGCGGACTCAACAGCGGCCTGGCCTCAGCGATCTCGCTGGCCCGGTCCCTCAACGCGGCATGGAACGGAAAGCCCTTCCGTGACGCGGACTTCCTGCGCCACGAGGCCGCGATGTCGATGCTCCAGTACCGCCACAAGAGCCGCGCCTGGAAGGCGATGGTGACCACCGACGACCAGGGCGTCACCTGGGCCATCAAGGACATCATCGCGCACGGCATCGACGGGATCGCCGACGAGCCCGATCGCGAGGCCGACACCGCGACGCTGCTGGAGCGGCTGCGGGGGATCCGCGCCCGGCTGGCCAAGCGCATGCCCGGCCTGCCGGACGACGAGGCGATCCTGGAGCGGCTGGGGACCCTGGAGAACAGGACCCTGCGGATGCTGGTGCTCAGCGGTGCGTGGGACACGCTCACGATGGGCGGGGAAGAGGTCGACATCGACATCTTCTACGGGCAGGACTCCGCCGCCGCCGCGGCGGCCGTCGAAGCCTTGGAGCCGGCCGCCGCACACTGAACGAGCGACCGGATCGGCGGTCTGCCCGCGGTGCAAGAGCGGAAGGCGCTCGTGACGGGATGTGATCAACGAGTGGGCGGGGTGAACTCGGGCTGGTCGAGCACGCGCAGCCAGCTCCCGTCCGGCTGGCGCCGGACCACCTGTGCCCGGGCGCCGGCGCCGTCCTTCGGCGGGGTCGAGGTGAGGGCGATGTCGCCGCTGATCAGGGTCGGCAGCGGCTCCTCCGGCTCGAAGCGGGGACGGTTGGCCAGCACCTTCTCCCAGAGGGCGCGGATCGCGTCCCGCCCGACCGTCCGCGCACCGGGCGGGTACGCCAGCACCGCATCTTCTTCGTACAGCGCGGCGACCCCCGCCGCGTCACCGGAATTCGACCGCTCGACGAACAGGCGGGTGATGTCTTCGGGCCGCATGGCCTTCTCGTACTCCGGCATGGATTCCTCCTGGTGCGTCTGGTGCGTCTGGTGCGTCGGGTGCGTCTGGTGCGTGCGGCCGGTGGGCGCCCGCTGGGCGTCCGGTGGACCGCTCCGTCGTCTCCCAGGCTGGTCACTCCCGGGCCAGAAATCCAACAGATGGATGTTATGGAAACTAGAATTCCCAGTCATGGAACTGAGGCAGCTGGAGTACTTCGTCGCCGTGGCCGACGAGCGGAACTTCACCCGTGCCGCCGAACGGGTGCACATCAGTCAGTCCGGCGTCAGTGCCCAGGTCCGCCAGCTCGAACGGGAGCTGGGCGCCGAGCTGTTCGACCGGTCGGCCCGCACCGTCACCCTCACGGTCGCGGGCAAGGCCGCGCTCGAACACGCCCGCGCGGCGCTCGCCGCGGCCGGGGCGGTCGGCCAGGCCGTGGGCGAGGTGACCGACCTGATCCGCGGGCGGCTCACGGTCGGGATGGTCACCGGCTGCACCCTCACCCCGCTCTTCGACGCGCTCGCGGCGTTCCACGAGACGCATCCCGGTGTCGAGCTCTCACTGCTGGAGGACGGTTCCGACCGGCTCACCGAAGGGGTGCGCACCGGCGCCGTCGACCTGGCGCTCATCGGCACCGCGACGGACACCCCCGAGGGGCTGGACGCGCTGACGATCATCAGCGAGCGGCTGGTCGTGGCGGTTCCGGGCGGGCACCCCCTGGCCGAGCGGCGGCAGGTCGCCCTGCGTGACCTGACCGCCCACCCGATCGTGTGCATGCCCTCCGGCACGGGCCTGCGCGCCGTATTCGACCGGGCCTGCGCCGCACAGGGTGTGCAGCCCTCGATCGCGCTGCAGGCCAGCGCCCCGGACGCCATCGCGGATCTCGCCGTCCGCGGGCTCGGCGTCGCGCTTCTCAGCGAATCGATGGCCGCGCGCCACCGCGATCGGCTCACCGCCCGCCCCCTCGACGGCGTCGACGCACCGGCCCTGCTCGCCCTGGTCTGGCAGCGGGCCCACAACCCCGCGGTACGCGAGCTGCTCGTGCACAGCCGACGGGCGTTCACGGCGTTCTCCGGGTCCCGGCCGTAGCGGCCGGTGCGCCGCGCCGGGCGCCGAACCCGGCACGCGGTCCGACCCAGGGCCGTACCGTCGAGCCGTAACCGTCGAGCGAGAACCGAGCAGCGGTACGACATCGCGCGGAGGGCGCCCCGGTGCTCACGCCCCGATCCATCGCGGGGCCGGGCTGGCGCGACGGACCGGACGAGAGAGGCGCCGAGCATGACGTTCAAGTCCCTTCACCAGCAGCCCGTGCCGCTGCTGCTCCCCAACGCCTGGGACGTCTCCTCCGCCCTGGCGTACGCCGCGGCAGGCTTCCCCGCGATCGGTACGACCAGCTTCGGCCTCGCGGCCGCGGGCGGGAGGCCGGACGGCGGCCGGGCGTCCCAGCAGGCCACGCTCGCCCTCGTGGAGGCGCTGCGAGCCCTTCCCGTACACCTCACCGTCGACATCGAGGACGGCTACAGCGACGACCCGGAGGGCGTGGCGGCCTTTGCGGCCGGTCTCCGGGTCGCCGGGATCAACATCGAGGACAGCGCCGACGGCGAACTCGTCGATCCCGTGGTGCTCGTCGCCAAGATCGCCGCGATCAAGCGGCAGGCGCCGGAGCTGTTCGTCAACGCGCGCGTCGACACGTACTGGTTCGGCCGGCAGGCGACAGTGGAGCGGACGCTGGAGCGGGCCCGCGCGTACGTGGCGGCCGGCGCCGACGGGGTGTTCGTCCCCGGCACCATCGCACCCGCCGATCTGCGGAGTCTGACGGGGGGTGTCGAGGCCCCCGTCAACGTCCTCGCCCACCCGACGCTCACCCTGAGCGAACTCGGCGAACTCGGGGTACGGCGCGTGAGCACCGGCTCGCTGCCCTACCGGGCCGCCGTCGACGCCGCCGTACGCGTGGCGACGGACCTGCGCGACGGCGCGACACCGCCGGCCGCGACCAGCTACCACGCGATGCAGGAGCGGCTCGTCCGTTTCCAGGAGACGAAGCCGCACGAGGGCTGAGCCGGCGGCCGGGGGAGGGCGCGCGACGGGCGCGGCTCCGCCCCCGGCCTTCCACAGCCGCCCTCGACGGGCGGTCACCCCCGTCGCACCCCCCGCACATCCGCCGCCGGGCCCTCACTCCGGGCCCAGCGGGCCCTGCTGGATGCTTCCCGGGTACCGATCAGAAGTCGTCGGCTCCGTTGCGGAGTTCGGGAGTCCAGTAGCCGGTGAGGGCGTTCGCCGGGTCGACGGCGATGCCGCCGCTGCCGGGCGCCCGGACGGCGATGACCGCGGAGTCGCCCTCCAGGACGACGGAGAACGCCGACACGGGCTCGGCGTCCTCGTCGACCCCGCCGTCCGACAGCTTCACCAGCGCGTACGCGGGCGCTCCGGGCGTGAGGACCACGGGCGCGGCCGGCTTGCTCTTGGCGACGGGCGGGACGTCCTGCTTGTGGCTCTCCAGGAACTGGATGTGCGGCGCACCCGTGAGCCGGCAGGAGTGGCCGGAGGTGTTCTTCGCCGTGAGGACGATGTGGGTGTACGGAGGCCCGCCCTGGGTGGCCGCGCTGACGCGGACGTCCCGCGAGGTGCAGACCCGGGTGGCGGCGGACGCCTGCTCGCCCGACGAGTCGGCGGAGCCGCCCGCGGCGCTCCCGGCCTGGTCCGTCGAGCCCTTCGAGGAGGCCACGGAGGACTGCCCGGCGACCGGGTCCGTCGTGCCGGACCCGCTCGTGGGATCGCCGTCGGCCGCCGTACCGCTCGCCGAAGCGGCCGCCGCGGGGGCCGACGTGGCCGATCCGTCGCTCTGGCAGGCGGTGAGGGACAGGGCGAGAGCCGTGCCCGCGGTGGCGAGCAGCAGACGGTGGTGACGCGAGAGCTTCATGGAACGTTCCCCGTGAGTGGTGCGGGGCCGCGGCTCGTGCCGACGGCCGATGTGGTCTTGAGGCGCTGCGATCGAGCGGCCGGGAGGCCTCGCCCCGTGCCGGTCCTCAGTCGACCACCAACCACCCGCGGACCCCAGGCGGTTCACCCGGCAGAACTACCGTCCGTCATACTTCTGCCCGGTGCTCAACGAGCCCTGCGGGGCGGACCCGTACGAGCCGGACCAGCCGTACGGGTATGACGTGTCGGCCGTTTTCGACGAGCCGGCCGTCCAGGACGAGCCGTACGGGACGGATGAACGGGGGAAGTCGACGTGCTCGGAGGCACGCCATCCACGCAGGACTTCGGGCAGCGGCTGCGCTCCCTGCGGGCCCGCGCCGGACTGAGCCAGGAAGCGCTGTCGCACGCCGCCGGGGTGAGTGTCAGAGCGCTCGCCGACATGGAGCGCGGGCGTACGCGTGGCCCGCAGCGCCGTACGGTCGAGGCGCTCGCCGAAGCCCTGGGACTGGACGGTGACGAGGCGGCGGGCCTGGAGGGGGCGGCCGCGCTCGGGCGTCCCCGTCCCCGTCCGCGGACGGCCGAAGGCCCGGCCGTGACCGTCCCGCTGGCCCTGCCGCGCGACATCCAGGACTTCACCGCCCGTGACGCGGCGCTGGCGACACTGCTGGACCTGGCGGTCGACACGGGGCCGGACCGGCCGTCGGTCAGCGTGGTCGCCGGGCAGCCCGGACTGGGCAAGACCGCGTTCGCCGTGCACGCCGCGCACCGTCTGGCCCCGCACTTCCTCGACGGACAACTCGCCCTGGATCTGCGCGGCATGGACCCCGAGCCGACCACGCCCCGGGACGCGCTGGCCCGGCTGCTGGGCGCCATGGGGATCGCCGACGCGGCGCTGCCGGCCTCCGTCGACGACCGTGCAAGCCTGTGGCGCTCGCTGGCCGCCGGCCGACGACTGCTCCTGCTGCTGGACAACGCCGTCGACGAGGCCCAGGTGAGCCCGCTGCTGCCGGGCACCGGCGCGTCGCTGACCATCGTCACCAGCCGGCAGGCCCTGGCCGGCCTGCCGTCCGTCCAGCGCTGCGACCTGGCGCTGCTGCGGCGCGAGGAAGCGGTGGAGCTGCTGACCCGGATCGTGGGCCCGCAACGGGTGGGGGCGGAGGCGCAGGCCGCGCGCGACCTCGCCGATCTGTGCGGGCATCTGCCGCTCGCCGTGCGCATCGCCGGACAGCGGCTCCTCAGCCGCCCGCACGAACGCCTGGCCAAACTCGTCGCCCGCCTGACCGCCGAGGGGCGGCGGTTGGACGGACTCCAGGCCGGAAGCCTGCGCGTGCGCGCCGCGTTCGCCCTCTCCTACCGTCAACTGTCCGGCAGAACAAGGACGTTCCTGCGACGGGCCGCATTGGCCGACGGCGCCGACTTCAGCCCGGAGACCGGCGCGCTCCTGTCCGGCCTGCCCTACGACGACGCGGTCGCCTGCGCCGAGGAACTCACCGACGCAGGGCTGCTCCAGAGCGACCCCAGCGCGGAGCGCTACCGTTTTCACGACCTGCTCAGGCTCTACGCCGCCGAACAGGTCGAGGCCGAGGACGGGCCCGGCGTCCGCGACGCCGCCCTCGACCGCACCGCGGAGTGGATGCTGCGCCGGGCCACGGCCGCCGCGCTGCACTTCGACGCCGAACACGACCGTACGGCCCCCTCCGCAGACCCCGACCCGGAGACCGGACCCACCACCCGTGAGGAGGCCCGGACCTGGCTGGAGGCGGAGCGCGCCCAGTGGCTGGCGGCGTTGCGCCGGGCCCATGACACCGGCCGGCACCGGCAGGTCCTGGACACGGCGAAGGCCATGCACTGGTTCTCCGACCTCAACCAGCACTGGGAACAGTGGGTGGAGGTGTTCCGGCGCTCCTCGGACTGCGCCCGGGCGCTCGGCAGCAGGAGCGAGGAGGCGACCCACCTCAACTACCTCGCCTGGGCCTACAACCTCTGCGTCCACGACCCCCGCTCCGCCCTGACCACCGCCGACGCCGCACTCGCGGCGGCCCGCGGCGGGGAGGACGGACTCCAGGAGGGCTGGGCGCTCGGCTACGGCGCGGGCGCACTGCACCGACTGGGACGCACGGAGGAGGCCCAGGCGCGGCTGCGCGACGCGGCCCGCTGCCTGGCCCTGCAGAGGTCCCCACAGGCCAGGCTCGCCGAGCTGACGATCCTCAACACCCTTGGCGCGCTGGTGCGCCAGGCCGGCCGGGCGGAGGAGGCCCTGGACATCCACCGGCGCAGCGAACGGATCTGCCGGGCGGGCGTCGAAGGACGTCCGGACGAACTGATCGCCCTGTACCACGCGGTCACCCGGCAGCAGATAGGCAACGACCTGGTGGCCCTGGACCGCTGGCACGAAGCCGAGCCGCTGCTGCGGCAGGCCCTCGCCTTCTTCGAGACGGCGCAGATGCCGGCCTGGACCGAACAGGCACGGCTCGACCTCGGCCAGGTGCTGGGCGCCATGGGCCACCCGGAGGCCCGCGCGACGCTGACCGCCGCGCACGACGCCCTCGCCGCACTGAGAAGCCCCCGGCAGGCCGAGGCGGCCACTGCACTCGCCACGCTCGACCGGTCCGCCCCGGACGGCTGAGGACCGGCCGCCCGGCCGGTCCGTTCCTGCGCCCCGGACGACGTGCGGCCCGGCCGGTCCCCGAGGAGAGGAGCGGCCGGGCCCGGCAGCTGCTCGCGGCGCGGCCGGACGTGGGCGAGCCGCTCACGACGAACGCGCGTCACCCGCCCGTCAGCGCCGGGACGGCTCGCACGCCACGGTCACGGGCAGAGGGGGCCGGAGTCGTCGACGGCGCAGCTCACCCGCCAAGCGGTCCACGATCCGTCGCTGGAGCGCAGCCGGAACCAGTAGTTGCCGTCCTTGCCGATGGCCGCGATGGTGAAGTTCGAGAGGCTGCCCTGCAGATGGTCGATGCTGATCTGGCTCTGCACCCAACCACCCATCGACACCCAGCCGTTCCAGGACCCGTCGGGGTAGGTCCAGTTCGTCCACACCGCGTGATCGCTGCCGACGACGAACTCCTCCGTCGTCCCGTTCTCGAACTGCGTGGAGGCGACGCCGTAGGCGCAGAAGTACTTCTGGCCCTTGGTCGAACAGTAGGTCGCCGCCTGGGCGGGCGTCGCCGCCACGCTCACCCCCGTGAGTGCGGCCAGGGCCGCGACCGCCGTGACGGCACTCTTCAGTCTGCGCATGTGCGTGCTCCTTCTGCATCCTTCGCCGAGTGGCTTGGTCGTGCCGGGGAGAAGAGAGAATCGGCTTCCCCGGCGCCACGACGAGTCGACCACGCACCCATGGACCCGAACCATGCAGAACGACCGGCAGAACTAAGGACGTCGACGGCGCCAAGTGTCCCGTCGCATCCGATCACCATCGGAGAGCTGAGTGATCGGTCCACCGCAACTCGCTTCAGTTCAAGCCGAGTTGACTCCCGTTCACCCGGAAGAGGATCATCCACACCCGACCATGGCGCGGACGCGGTCGCCGAACTCGCTTCCAGCGAACCGGCATCCGAGTCCGCGTAGTTGATTGCTCTTCACGTTCGGGGATTTGTTCATGACCACTGGAAGTTCCGTCCGCGGCCCCGTGTCGCGGCGCGGTCGAACGGCGCTGCTCGCCGCGGGCGCCGCCGTGGCCGTCGCGGGGACGATGGCCGTACCGATGACCGCCCTGGCGACCGGTGACACCGGTTCACAGGCGGCCACCCGGGAAGGGGACTTCACCGCGGCCGCCGCCGAGTTCCACGTGCCCCGCCAGGTGTTGATGGCGGTGGCCTACCAGGAGTCCGCCTGGGACACGCACCAGGGGGAGCACAGCACCGACGGCGGCTACGGGCCGATGCACCTGACCGACGTCACACCCGCCATGATGGCCGGCGGCGACGCGGGCGCGGCGGGTCGCGCCGATCTGGCCGAGATGGCCGCGGACCCGGCCCTGCACACCCTCCAGGCCGCCGCGAAGCTGACCGGGCTGTCCGCCGACGAACTGCGCGGCGACCCCGCCGCCAACATCCGCGGCGGCGCCGCGCTGATCGCCTCCTACCAGCACAAGGCGGTGGGCGGCACGTCCGCCGATGCCGGCGACTGGTACGCGGCCGTGGCCCGCTACAGCCAGTCCACCCGGAAGCAGGGTGCCGCGGCCTTCGCCGACCGTGTCTTCGCCACCCTCAAGAAGGGCGCCCACCGCACCACCGCCGACGGCGAGAGCGTGACCCTGCGACCCGACGCCGATGTCCGCCCGGCCACCGGCCAGCTGGCCGCCCTGAACCTGAAGTCCGCGGCGACGACCGACACGGAATGCCCCGCCACCGTGGACTGCACCTTCGTCCCGGCCGCCGCGTCCAACGGCCAGGTCTCCAACCGCCCCGCCAACGGCATCCGCATCGACACCATCGTCATCCACGACACGGAGAGCTCGTACGCCTCCGCCATCACCACCTTCCAGACGGCGGGCGGCAGCGCCGCGCACTACGTCATGCGGTCCTCCGACGGCGCGGTGACACAGATGGTGCCGACGAAGGACCTCGGCTTCCACGCGGGCAACTACTCCACCAACATGCACTCGATCGGCATCGAGCACGAGGGGTACGCCGCGCACGGCGCCACCTGGTACACCGAGGCCCAGTACGAGGCCACCGCCGAACTGGTGAAGTACCTCGCCGCCAGGTACGACATCCCGCTGGACCGCGAGCACATCGTCGGGCACGACAACGTCGCGGGGCCCAACTCCTCACTGACCGCGGGCATGCACTGGGACCCGGGACCGTACTGGGACTGGGACCGCTTCATGAGCCTGCTCGGGGTGGACAGCGGACGCCACGGCGTCGGGCCCGTCGGCTCGGTGGTCACCATCGCCGCCGGCTTCGAGAACAACCAGCAGACCGCGCAGATCTGCCCGGCCGACGACCCGACCGGCGCCACCACCGCGTGCACCGAGACCACGCAGGCGTCGAACTTCGTCCACCTGCGCACCGCGCCCAGCGACACCGCCCCGCTCTTCGGCGACCAGGCCCTGCACCCCGGTGCGGCCGGCACGGACCGAGTCAACGACTGGGGCAGCACGGCGCAGGACGGCCAGCAGTTCGTCGTCGCCGACCAGGACGGCGACTGGACCGCCATCTGGTTCAGCGGCGCGAAGGTGTGGTTCTACAACCCGCACGGCTGCAACACCGCGCCGGCCCACGGCGTGCAGGTGATCAAGGCCGCCGGCGCCTCCCCGGTGGCCGTGTACGGCTCCAGCTACCCGGACGCCTCCGAGTACCCCACGGGTCTGTCGCCCTCGACCCAGGCCCCGCTGAACATGTACACCGTCCCCGCCGGCCAGGCCTACGTGGCCACGCGCCCCGCAGCCCGCACCGACGACTTCTTCCCCTCCAGCGGCACGGTCGTCACCGGCGCCAAGTCCATGTTCACCATCCAGTACAACCATCGCGTCGCCCTGGTCTACGCGTCGGACGTCACGGCCGACGACGCATGACGGCACGCTGAGCGCACCGATGCGCACACGGCCGCCAGAGCGGTGCACAGGGAACAGACCTTCCCGTGCACCGCCCTGGCGGCGGCGGGCAGCGCCACGTCCGGCCCGGTGAGAGCTGGCCACCACCGTGATCGGGGCGATCGAGGAGCGGTTCGAGCGGGGCCGGGACGGCCTGCCGGACTGGAAAGAAGCACACCCCGGTCCCGGACAGCACTTAGGTTGGCTGACGTGACTACAGGGGGGCGGAGGTATCGATACGTCGGACCGATCGAGCTGACGGCCACGGTCCGGCCTGGCAGGGGCGGGTGCCCGATCGGCTCGGCGGCTGAGTTCGGCGCCTGGATCGCCAAGCGATCGGCGGCGGAGCTGGCCGAACCGTTCACCTTCGTCGTCGGCGTGGACGGTGTGCTCCGGCTGGCGCCGCGGCGCAGCGAACACGTCGCCTGTGCGGGCGGAGACGTGGTTCTGAGCGCCGGAGAGATCAGCTTCGTGCGCGAGCCGGAGCGGTGGGCCGTGAGCGAGGTCAGCAACCATTCCACCGGGTACTGCCCAGACGTCACCTCGTGGCCTGACGTCGCCCGTGCACTGGACGTCGTAGGTCTCGGTCGGCCCTCCGGCTTTACGTACGAGGTGGTGTTCCGACGGTGCCTGGTCTGCCAGGAACACAACATCGTGCGCGAGGACGACTTCGTCTGCGTCTTCTGCGGCAGCGAGCTGCCGGAGAGCTGGAACGTGGATTCCACCCCGTGACGCACGAACACGCCGATCACGTCGACGTGCTCCGCCTGGCCGGACCGGGCGTGCCGGTCTACGGCCCGGCCGCGTCGGACCTTCCACGGCTGAAGGCCAACGAGGTCACGTCCGGTATGGAGTTCACCGCCGCAGGCTTCCGCGTGAGGGCGGTCGGCGAGCGTCACGCGTTCGTCCACGCCAGCCGCCCGGACTGCGCGAACCTCGGCACGCTCTGAGGGCCGCATCCGCGCCTATGCGGCCGGCGACGGCGGGTACTCGTCCACGGTCAGGGAGTTGTAGACCCGGGCGCTCTTGGTGGTGAGGCGAAGGAGGGCGCGACTGGGGCCCACGGGCAGGGCGGAGATCAGCCGGGCTCCCCGGGCCAGTCCCCACGCGCCGAGACGGGACGTGGGGATCAGGGTCCTCGCCGCGCTCAGCGCGACGGCACGGCTGTCGCGCACGTACGCGGCCATCGCCCGCTCGTAGGCGGGGAAGGCGCGCTCGTGGTCCCCGTCCGCGCGCGCCAGTTCCCCGGCCAGGACGTACGCGCCCACGACGGCCAAGGTCGTGCTGCCGCCTACGGCCGGGCCGGGGCAGTAGCCCGCGTCGCCGACGAGCGTCACCCGCCCTCGCGACCAGGTGTCCATACGGAGTTGGGTGATCGAGTCGAAGTAGAACGCCGGGGTGCGGTCGAGTTCGGCGAGCCAGCCGTCCACATGAGGGTGCATCCTGGCGAACGCCTCGCGCAACAGCTCCTTGTGGCGCGGCACGTCGCGGTGATGGCAGTCGAGTTCACGCTCGCTGCGGAACAGGAACAACGCCCGTGCGTCGCCGAGGTGCCGTGCCCCGTACATGCCCGCGGTGCGGCCGACGCCGACATGGATGAGGAGTTCGCCGTCGAGACCGAGGTCGTTCGGCAGGCTGAGCACCCCGAAGTAGGCCCCGATGAAGGCGTTGTGGCCGGACCCGCCCCCGAAGACGAGGCGGCGCACGGTGGAGTGCAGCCCGTCCGCGCCGATGACGAGGTCGAAGCGGCGCGGCGCGGCGTTCTCGAACCGCACTGTGCCGTCGGCGGAGATCTCGGTGATCGAGTCGCCGAAGACGTACTCGACGTCGTCGCGTGTGGCGTCGTAGTAGATCTCGCTCAGGTCGTCGCGCATGACCTCGAGATGTCGCTCGGAGGTGGCGCCCAGGATCTTGGCGAGGTCCGCCCGCACGGGACGGGGTGCGCCCTCCCGATAGAGGGTCATCCGCTGCGTGCCGGTGGCACGCTCCTCGATGCGCGGGAGGACGCCCATCCGCTCCGAGATCTCCGTCGCGGGCCGGAACAGGTCGACCGCGTGGCCGCCGGTCCTGCGGAGCGTCGGCGCGCGCTCGACAACGGTGACGGAGAACCCGTGCCGGGTGAGCCAGTAGGCCACGACCGGACCGGCGACGCTGGCGCCGGAGACGAGAATCCGCATGGTGCGACGTCCTTTCGACGGGCCCGTCCGGCGCGTGTCGCGGCGAACGACGACGCCCACTGTCCTCGCCGGAGTCCGCCGACGGCTTGGACAAATGTCCTGTCGCCGGAAGCGCTGCCTCGCCGGACGCCGCGGAGGCGCACCGACGTCACCGCTCCGGCCCGTCTGCCCCGTCGCCTCAGCTCGGCTCCGGGAGCGGGCCAAGGCGCTTGATCACACGCTCGCGCAGGAGGAGGTACTCCTCCCAGCGGCGGGGCAGCGGGCCCGGCGGCCGCGTGACGACACGGGAGGCGGTGACCGTCTGCCCGCGCCGGAACTGCTCGCGCGTCAGGTCGAGTTCCACCCCGCTGGTCAGCCGGTTCCACCAGTGGAAACCGTGCTGGGTTCCGTCAAGATGCACCTCGCCGACCATCAGATCACCGCCGAAGACGTCGTTGACGATCAAGGCCGTGATGTCGCAGTGCCCCCAGGCCGGGTTGTCCGCCTGCCAGTCGGCCTGGTCGTCGGGCGAACAGGTGTCGGCGGCCCAGCCGGCACGCAGGGCCCTGTCGAGATCAAGCAGGTTCCACGGGGTTGTCATGCCGTCAGAATCGCAGCCGCCACTGACAGCGCAGACGGCGCCGGCGCGCGGCCCGGCCATCCGCAGCCGAGACGGCAGACTGTACGCGTGATCGAGCGAGAAGCCGCGGTTCGGGCTGTGGAAGAGCAACTGGAGCGCGACTTCCAGCAGTGGCGGGCGCTGAGTGCGGACGCCGTGAGGATGGCTGTGGTCCGGGCGCTGGTGTGGATCGTCTCCTGGCAGTCCGAGGAGTTCGTCCGCACCCGCATCTCGAAGTACGCGCTGGTGGGCAACGGGCCGTATCTGGTCGACCGTCTCGACGGGCGACTGCACCAGATCGGCGTCCTCGCCGCGAAATCCGGGGAGTGGGAGGCCGACTACCGGGCCAGGATACGCGGGCTGCCGGTGCGCACCGCGGTGGACGAGCTGCACGATGCGCTCCGTGCCACCGCCACCGCACGTGGGCGGCTCGACGCTGTGCGGAGACTGCGCCGAAAGCTGCCTGTGCTCCTGCCCGCGGAGGCCGTCGAGTACGTGAGCGCGTTGCTGGAGGGCGATCCACCCGCGCGCCTCGTGGCCGTCGCCACCAAGGAACTGGTGGAGAGCTTCAACCCGGTGTACGCGGTGATGACCGTTCGATCGGAGCCGTAATCCGAGCCCCCCGAAGCCCTGCGCCTGCCCCTCGACGACGCCGGCGTGGCGCACAGGCGGGGTGCGCAGCCTGAGTTCTCTTGCGTACGTTCCGGAGAGGCCGCTTTGACCTGCGGTGATGCGGGTGCCTGGGAGGCGGCTCGGTGTGGTTCTCGAAGCGGCCGGTATGAGGCCGGTCGTCCGTGTCGGTCGCGTACACCACGTTGCGCCCCGGGCGCGGGGGAGGATGGCCGCTGAGCTCAGATCGCGTGCCGATGAGTTTCCCGTGCCGGTCTGGTCTCCACGCCGGACACCCACGCACGGAAGGCTGGGCCATGCGGAAACTGATCTACGGCATGAACCTGACCCTGGACGGTTACACCGCCGCGGTCGGTGACGACATCGGCTGGAGCGGACCGCCGAGCCCCGAGCTGTTCCAGTGGTGGCTCGACTACGAGAAGGCGAGCGGCCTGACGCTGTACGGGCGCAAGCTCTGGCAGGCGATGAGCTCCTACTGGCCGACCGGCGACCAGCAGCCCGACGCCACCCCGGCGGAGATCGAGTTCGCGCGGAACTGGCGGGACTCGCCGAAGGTGGTGTTCTCCTCGACGATCGACAAGGTCGACTGGAACACGCGCCTGGTCACCGGGGACGCGATCGCCGAGATCACCCGGCTCAAGGCCGAGGACGGCGGCCCTATGACCATCGGCGGCGCCACCCTCGCGGGGGCGGCCCTGCGCGCCGGGCTGATCGACGAGTACGTGGTCGTCGCCCATCCGGTCCTGGTGGGCGGCGGCACGCCCTTCTTCGCCGCGGTGGACAACTGGGTGAACCTGAGGCTGTTGGAGACGCGCACGTTTCCCGGCGGCGTGGTCCTGACGAGGTACGAGACGAGGGGCTGAGCAGCATCTCGCGGGTGCACGGCGCACGGCGCACGGTCCGGGGGCGGGGGCCCGGCGGTCTGGCGGCCAGGGATAGACTGCTGCGCTTCACCTGACTGGAGGTCACCTGAGTGTCCACCGCACGGTTACTTGCCGGTGCTCAGCTGGCTCTGGCGGTGCTCGCGCTGTCCAGCTGCTCCTCCGTCTGGGGCTGCTCCGACACGACGGCGAAGCGTGGCCAGGCCGCCGTCCGGGTGCAGGTCGAGAACGCCTCCGGGCAGCGTCTCGGCGTCACGGCGGAGGTCGTCGACTGGCGACTCGCACCCCACCCGCAGACGCCGGACGCGGGGGACATGGTGCACTTCCACTTCCGCTTCGACGGCGTCGACGAGTACTCCGGCCCCGCGGTGGACGCCTGCGCGGTCGACAAGAAGCGCGTGGCGCTGGGGTGCCTGACGGTCTACTCGTCCGATGTGTCCGGGCCGGGAGGCAGCGGTACGGGCGACGACTGGCTCACCGTCCAGCACCCCGAGCAGGTCGCCGGAGTGCTCCTGGTACCCAATGACCAGTCCGGCGGCAGACCGACCTGCGAGCGGGACCCCAAGGACGGCGGCGGCCCGCATCCGCCGGAACCGGCGAGCGTGGGGGACCAGTTGTAGGCCGTCGGCGCGCGGGCGGGGCGGCGGCCGCGGTCGTCGCCCTCGGCCCGCCGGCAGTACAGGTCCTCGTGCTCCGCCGAGACCCTCAGAGTCCCTCGTCGCTCCACTGGTCGAGGAGGGCCTCGTCCGTGACCCCCGCGAGGTCCGGCGCCTGGTCCTGGAGCGCCTGCTCGGTCCAGATCACCTTGCCGCGGGGGGTGTAGCGGGTGCCCCAGCGCTGTGCGAGCCGCGCGACCAGGAAGATCCCGCGGCCGCCCTCGTCGGTGATGGCCGCGCGGCGCAGGTGCGGGGAGGTGCTGCTGCCGTCCGAGACCTCGCAGATCAGGGTGCGGTCGTACAGCAGACGGACGGTGATCGGTGGTGTTCCGTAGCGGACGGCGTTGGTGACCAGCTCGGACAGGATGAGTTCCGTGGCGAAGCCGATGTCCTCCAGTCCCCAGTCCCGAAGTCGTTCCACGCACGCGGCGCGGACCGGTGCCACGGCCGCCGGATCGGACGCAACGTCCCACTGGGCCATGCGGTCGGGCGGCAGCAGCCGGGTCCGTGCGACGAGCAGGGCGACGTCGTCGCGGGGGCGGACGGGCAGGACGGCCTGGAAGACGGTCCGGCAGGTCTCCTCCGGGTCCTCGTCGGGGTGGTTCGCGAGGGCGTCGCGCAGCAGGCCGATCCCGACGTCGATGTCACGCCCGCGTTGTTCGACCAGCCCGTCGGTGAACAGCACCAGCCGGCTGCCCTCGGCCAGCGTGAGCTCGGCCGTCTCGAAGGGCTCCGCGGCGCCCAGGCCCAGGGGAGGGGAGACGGGCACGTCGGGGATGTCGACGGCGCCGTCCGGGTGCACGATCAGCGGCCCCGGATGCCCCGCCCGTGCCATGCCGGCCACCCCGCCGGCCGGGTCGTAGACGACGTACAGGCAGGTGGCGCCGATGACGCCCTGACCGCTGTCCGGGCCGCCCGGCGCATCGGCGTCGATGCGGGCGACGAGGTCGTCGAGGTGCACCATGAGCTCGTCCGGTGCCAGATCGAGGGCCGAGAGATGGTGCACCGCCATCCGCAGCCGGCCCATGGCGACCGCCGCGTGCAGACCGTGTCCGACGACGTCCCCCACCACCAGGGCGACCCGCGCCCCCGGCAGCGGGATGACGTCGAACCAGTCGCCGCCCACGTCACCGGCCTCGGCCGGCAGATAGCGGTGGGCGACCTCCACGGCGCTCGGCGTGGGCAGCGACCCCGGCAGCAGACTGCGCTGCAAGGCCACGGCCATGCTGTGCTCGCGCGCGTAGCGGCGGGCGTTGTCGACGGACACCGCGGCCCGTGTCGCCATCTCCTCGGCCAGCTCCAGGTCGTCGCGTTCGAAGGGGGCGGAGTTGTCGGAGCGCCAGAACGTGGCCACTCCCAGGATCACGCCGCGGGCGTACAACGGGACCGTCAGCAGTGAATGGGCGCCGCCTTCGACGATGCGCCGGGCCCGCTCGAAGTCCTGGAAGCCGAAGCCGGGGACGTAGCTGGGGACGTGCCCCTCGACGGCGCCCAGGTCCCGCTCCATCAGTCCCTGCCCGGCGGCCAGGTCGGCCATCCGTGACGCGGGAGGCAGGAAGGCGACGCGCTCGCCCACCGCGGCGAGCGGGACGTCGTCGCGGACGCCGGTGGCGGCGACCCGCCGCAGCGACCGTTCCCTTCCGGTGGGCTCCTCGCCGCGCAGCACGGACTCCGCCAGGTCGACGGTCACGTGATCGGCGAACTGCGGTGTCGCCGCCTCCGTCAGCTCCTCGGCCGTGCGGGTCACGTCGAGGGTGGTGCCGATGCCGATGCTGGCGTCGTACAGCGTCTTGAGACGTGCGCGGGCCGCCGCCGCGCGGCCGGACAGCTCACTCAGCTCGGTGGAGTCACGCAGGGTCGCGACGATGCCGGAGGCGCTCTCGTCCCCGGCCAGGGGCCGCTGGTTGACCGCCAGGACCCGGCCGGCGGCCCGGTGCACCTCGTCGGTGGCCGTACGGCCGGAGAGCAGCAGCTCGCTGATGGGCGGCGCCAGGTCCAGCTCGCCCACGCGACGGCCCTGGGCGTCCGGCGACAGGTCGAGCAGCCGCCGTGCCTCCTCGTTGATCAGCACCACCCGCTGGTCGCCGTCCAGGATGACGATGCCCTCCCGGACCGTGTGCAGGACCGTGTCGTGGTGCCGGTACATGCGGGTGATCTCGGCCGGACCCAGCCCGTGCGTCTGGCGCAGGAGCCGTCGGCTGAGCAGTATCGCGCCCGCGGTGCTGACCGCCATGGCGGCGGCGGTGACGCCGAGCAGCACCGGTAGGTCCTGAGTGGCCGTGGCGCTGATGCGGGCCACCCGCACCCCGACGGCGACGCCGCCGAGCACGGAACCGTCCGTGTCCCTGATCGGCATGAAGGTGCGTACGGCCGTGCGGTTCCCGGACTCGTTCTGCCCGGTGACGGTGCGGCCGGTCCGCAGGGCGTTCAGGTCCTGCGTGAAGGGGATGCGCTTGCCGATCAGGGTCGGATCCGGCTGCGTGAGGCGGGTTCCGTGGCGGTCGACGAAGACGATGAAGTCCAGGTGGGCGTGGTGTCTGATCTCCTCGGTCCGCGGCTGGAGCAGCGCCGTCGGATGGGACGACTTCATGGCCGCCGTGACGCCCGGAGAATGCGCCAGGGTGTCGGCCACGGCGAAGGACCGGTCCTCCGCCGACTGGGTGGCCTGGCGGCGGACGGTCGTCACGATCAGGACGACGGCGACGAGCGCCATCAGGATCACGATGGCCACCTGGAGCATGAACATCTGCCCGACGACGCTGCGCGCGCTCACCAGTGACCGCAGTCCGCCACGACGACCGGCCCCGGCCGTCCGCCCGTGCTGAGGTCCGGCTCGGTCCTGCCGTCGGCGGAACAAGCGCGTCATGCACCCATTTCACCCCTTGTGTGACGTTTCGCGCAGACCTCGCTCCCCGGTCACCGGCCAGGGGAGTGCAGACGCGGTTCCCGCCGCTGTCCCGTCGGGGGAGGGTGTCCGCCCGGCTGTCGGTGGCGGGGACTAGCGTGCCTCCAGCGTTCTGTCGATCTTCGTCCGCCCGAGGAGCCACGATGCCCGCAGACCGGCCCGCAGACCGGCCCGCAGCGCCCGAGAGCGACCTGCGCACGCTGATACCCCAGTACGGCGGCTTCGCCCGTCAGGCCGTCGTCCTCAACCCGGAGCCCGGCGAGCCGGACATGCGGGAGAGTTCGCTGGGCGGCGGGCTGCTGTGGCCGGCGGACGAGCCGTGGCCCTACTGCGCCCAGGAGGGCCACTGGACGTTCGGCCCGGACTGGCGCAACCGCACCGAGATCCTCCCCGGTGCGGTGCCGATGATGCCGATCCTCCAGTTGTACGCCCGGGACGTGCCGGGGGTGGAGTTCCCGGAGGGCACGGACCTGCTCCAGCTCGTGTGGTGCGCCTTGAACCATGACGAGGACCCGGGGCCGGTGGTACCGCGGCTCCACTGGCGCAACGAGGCCCAGGTCGTCGCGGGGGGACTGCTCTCCGAGATCCCCGCGGCGGGGGAGACGGAGTACGACGAGGACAACATCCCCCGCCCGTCCACGCTGACCCCCGCCGTCGCGGAGGACCTTCCGAGGTGGACGGACCTGCCCGAGGACCTGCGGCGCGACCTGGAACAGCGTCTCGGGTCGCCGGGCAACCGCTTCGTCCGGCCGCCCGACGCCAACATCATCGCGACGAAGGCCGGCGGCTGGCCCGCCTGGACGCAGCCCGCCGACTGGCCGGACTGCGCGTGCGGGCAGCGCATGGAACACCTGGTGACCATCACCGGCGACATCCAGCTGGGCGACTGCGGAGGCGTGTACTTCTTCCACTGCCGCCGCTGCCCCGGCGTCCCGTGGGACTGGCGGTTCGACTGCCACTGACCGGCGGCACCGCCCGGTGCCGCCGGGTGCGCCTCACGAGACCGGGGCCTCCTGGTACTGCCCCAGGTACCGGAACGCGCCGTCGACGACCCGGAACTCGAACATCGCGTCGTGGTTGTAGCCGTACCCCGCCTTGTACCTGACCG
Source organism: Streptomyces mangrovisoli (assembly GCF_000974985.2). GTDB lineage: Bacteria > Actinomycetota > Actinomycetes > Streptomycetales > Streptomycetaceae > Streptomyces > Streptomyces mangrovisoli. The sequence continues at coordinate 22,298 of NZ_LAVA02000089.1, forward strand.
TGCGGGTGATGCCCGAGTAGGTGACCTCGGGCATCCGGCGCGCGATCGCACCGCGCTCCCGCACCGGGGTGCCGTCGGCGTCGCAGACCTGCGCGAGGAACATCACGGCGTCGTACGCCTCGGCCGCGTACCAGCCGGGGGCGGTGCCGAAGCGGGCGCGGTAGGCGGCCGTGAACGCGCGGGCGGAGGCACGGGCCGTCGGGTCGGTGAAGCCGGTGGCGAGGACCCAGCCCTTCGAGGCGGCACCGGCCGACTTCAGGAACCGTGGGTCGAGAGCGCGTTCCGTCGCCATCCGGGTGCCGGTGAACCGGGCGGCGGTGAGCGCCGACGCGAATCCGGCGGTGCGGGCCGCGTCGCCGGTGAAGACGACCGCGTCCGCGCGGGCGGCCGTCACCTTCGCGGCGAGCGAGGCGTAGTCGACCCGCCCGGCGGCCACCGTGGCCACTGTGGTGGCCCGGCCGCCCTGGCGCAGGGCCCGATCGGCCTGGTCGCACAGCGTCCAGGCGAAGTCGCCCTGTGCCCGGTCGTCCACGAGGAACACCCGCCGGGCGTCGACGTGGTTGCTGAGATAGCGGACGCAGGGGGCGGCGAGAAGCCCGTAGGTGACGTGCAGTGCCGCGTGGCAGTGGAAGGTGTTCGGGCCGAACGACGAGCTCTGGGTGTCGGCGCCCACCGAGACGGACACGACGGGCATCACCGCCTCGGTGTAGGTCCGCTCGGTCGCGCTGAAGCAGGCGTCGGTCGTGGGGCCCAGGACGGCGAGCACCTCCGCGTCCTTCGCCAGCCGGGCGGCCAGCTCCTCGGCCCGCCCGGTCTCGCCGCCGTCGTCGTACATCCGCAAGGTGAACCGGAAGGGGTGCCTGTCCCGGGCGGCGATCTGCTCGACGGCCAGCCGGGCGCCGTTGAGCTGGGCCTTGCCGCTTTCCTTGCTCGCGCCGGTCAGGTCGCCCTGGAACGCCACGGTCAGTTCCGGGCGCGCACGGCCGCCCCCGGACGGCGCGGACGGTCCCGGCTCCGCCCGGGTGCTCCACCACCAGGCCCCGCCACCGCCGGCCGCGAGCAGTCCCGCCGTCGAGCCGAGGCGCAGGAAGCCCCGGCGGCCGATCGCGCGCGGGAGGGTGCCGACGACGACGGCGGTCAGCGTCGCGTCTTGTGGCGACGTGGTGCCTGCGGCGTCCGCGGCCCCTGTCGTGCCCGCCGGCTTCGCCGCGCCACCGGTGCTCGAGCTGTCCGGGGGCGCGGACGCGGACACCTGGGTCGGCTCGATCGAGCCGATGGTCAGGACGGCGGCGGACCGGTCGTTGATCAGCCGGGTGACCCGCGCGGGCAGCCAGCCGGACGGTGGGGCGGCGTCGGCCGCCGCTTCCTCCGCGAGCGTCGTACTCAGCCGTGCCAGGCTCGGGCGGGCGGCGGGATCCTTGTGCAGGCAGGCGCCGAGCAGGGGGGCCAGAGCGTCCGGGAGCGCCGCCGGGTCGGGCTCCTCGTACACCGTGCGCAGCAGCACCCCCGCCGCCCCGCCGCCGCCGAACGGCCGTACCCCGGTGGCGGCGAAGGCCAGCACGCACCCCAGCGAGAAGACGTCGCTGGGCGGGCCGACCTCGCCGCCCCGCGCCCGTGCCTGCTCGGGCGACAGGAACCCGGGAGAGCCGACGATCACCCCGCTGGAGGTGAGCGCGGTGGCCTCCGGGGCGCGGGCGATGCCGAAGTCGATGAGCCGTGGCCCGTCCGGCGCGAGGAGGATGTTCCCCGGCTTCACGTCGCGGTGCACGAGACCGGCCCCGTGCACCGCCTCCAGCGCCTCGGCGAGCCGCACCCCCAGCACCCCTACGGAGGCGAGCGAGAGCGGACCGAAGGTGTCCACCGCCTCGGCGAGCGAGGGCCCCGGCACGTACGACGTCGCCAGCCACGGGGTCTCCGCGTCGGCGTCCGCGTCCAGCAGCGGGACCACCCAGCGGCTGTCGACCCGACGGGCGGCCTCGACCTCGCGGCGGAAGCGGGCCCGGAAACCCGCTTCGTCGGCGTACGAGGACCGCACCGTCTTCACCGCGGCGATCGCCCCGCCCGGCGCGCGCGCCAGGAAGACCACGCCCATGCCGCCGGCGCCCAGCCGGCGCAGCAGCCGGTAACGGCCGATCCGGGACGGGTCCCCGGCCCGCAGCGGCTCCATCAGACGGTCAGCGGCGCGGGGCCGTCGTACACGAACTCGCCCCGGTCCACCCGCCACAGGTAGCCGCCGGTGCCGTCGATGACCATGGCGCCGTACTGGTCGAAGGCGAACGCCTTCGTGATGCCCGTGTACTTCCCGCTCTTGACGGCCTGGAGCAGGTTCTGCCGGGTGCGGTTCTTCGACGGCAGTCCGGCCAGCGCCTTGAGGAGCATCGTGGTGACGTCGTAGGCCTCCGCCGCGTACCGGGGCGGTGCCTGCTTGAACCGTTTGCGGTAGGCGGTGGCGAAGGCCTTTGCCTCGGGCTTGCGGGTCGCGTCGATGACCGGGGCCACCATCACCCAGCCCTCGGCGTTTTTTTGAGCCTGCGTCAGGAACCGTTCGTCCAGCAGGGCCGGGCCGGAGATCCGGGCGCCCTTGAAGGCGCGCTCCTTCAGCGAGGCGGCGACCAGCGCTCCCCGGTCGGGCAGACCGGCGAAGAACACGGAGTCGGCCCCCGCGGAGAGCACCGTGTCCACCACGTTGCCGAAGTCGCTGCGCATCGCGCTCACCACCTCCGGGACGGACGGATACGGGATGTTGTTCAGGGTGTTGGCGAGGGAGCTGGCCAGCGTCGTGCCGTAGGAGCCGGCCGGCCGGTCCACGACGATCCCGATCTTGCGTGAACGTGCCTGGCCACGCAGGTAGTTGCTCACGTAGACGGGCAGTACGGCGTCGGGCAGCCGGGCGTTGAGGAACGAGCGGAACCCCTGGTAGGACAGCGCGGTCGAGCCGGGGGACACGCCGATGACCGGCAGCAGCCCGGCGTCGTACTTCGCGAGCGCCGCCTGCGCGGTCTCGTCGGTGGTCGGGCCGACCACGCCGAGGACCGCCCGGTCGTCCGTGAGCCGCGCGGCGAGCCGGGCCGAGGCGACCGGATCGCCCCCGTCGTCGACAGACGTGACCTTCACGGTGAACGGGGCGTCGCCGCGCGCGTTGAACTCCTCGACGGCGAGCCGCAGTCCGCGCTCCTGGGCGCGGCCCGTCGCGCGCTGCGGGCCACTGAGGTCGCCGTGGAGCGCCAGGGTGTGCACCGGTCGGCGCGAGGACACGGCGGCGGAGGTCTTGCTGTCCCCCGGGTCGTCGTCACGGGCGGCCGCCCACCAGGCCCCGCCCCCGCCGGCCGCCACGGCCACGACCCCACCCGCGAGCAGCAGGAAACGCCGTCGGTCGGCCGGGCGGGAGTCCTTCGTCTCCGCCAGGGTCTCGGGCGTGTCGGACTGCGCCGGGCCGGGAGTGGGCGGCGTGTCGGCCGGTGTGCCGGAGAGCACGTCGGAGGGCGTGACGGACGGGGATCCGGACGCCGGGCCGGACAGGGGTCCGGGCGTCGGGTCGGATGTGTGTCCGGGCCCCGGGGCCGATGGGGATCCAAGGGCCGGCTCGGACGGGGACCCGGGCGCAGGCTCGACCGGTGCCAGCGTGTCCTCGATGTCCGGCAGTGCGAGCGCGGCGGCCGAGCGCTCGGCGATCAGCCGGGCGACCGCTTCGGGCAGCCACCCCTCCGCCCCCTCGTCCCGGGGCGCGCCCTCCGCGGCCGCTTCCTCCGCACCGGCCCCCTGGGCGGCCCCCTGGGCGGCCCCCTGGGCGGTCAACTCCCTTGCCAGCGCGCCGACATCCGGCCGCCGGGCGGGATCCTTGTCCAGACAGCGCTCCAGCACGCCGAGCAGCCGGGCCGGAACGCCCTCGAGGTCCGCCGGGTCGTGGACGGCCCGGAACAGCAGGGCGTCGACCGCTCCGCTGCCGAACGGGGCGCGGCCGGTCGCCGCGAAGGCGAGGACGCAGCCGAGGGAGAACACGTCGCTCGCCGGTCCGATGCCGTCCCCGCTCCGACCCCCGGCCTGCTCGGGAGAGAGATAGCCGGGCGTGCCGACCACGATCCCCGTCGCCGTGAGCGTCCGGTCCTCGGGCGCGCGGGCGATGCCGAAGTCGATGAGCCGTGGTCCGTCATGGGCGAGCAGGACATTGCCCGGCTTCAGGTCCCGGTGGACCAGCCCGGCCCGGTGCACCTCGCCGAGCGCCTCGGCCAGCCGGGCACCGAGCAGCCGCAGACCGCGCTCCGACAGCGGCCCGTAGGCGGTCACGGCCTCGGCCAGCGACGGGCCGGGCACGAACGCCGTCGCCAGCCACGGCGCCTCGGCGTCCGGGTCCGCGTCGACCAGCGCCACCACCGAAGGGCTGGTGACGCGCCGGGCGACCTCGACCTCGCGGCGGAAGCGCTCCTTGAAGCCCGGCTCCTCGGCGTACTCGGCGAGCAGCACCTTCAGCGCCACCAGCGCGCCGCCCGGCGAGCGAGCCAGGTACACCACGCCCATGCCTCCGGCGCCGAGCCGCCCGAGCAGGCGATGGTCCGCGATACGCGCGGGATCCGACGAACGCAGCGGCTCCATCAGCTGTCTCCTCCGAGCTCGGACTCCAGGCGGGTGAGCATCGCCGCGTTGGCGTTCGACGCGTACGTGGTCAACTCGCTGTCCGAGTAGCCCTTCGCGCCCTTGACCGACACCGACAGGGTGACCGTGCCGAGCCGGGTGACGTACCAGCCGTAGGTCTGCCGGCTCTTCCCGGTGAGGTACTTGCCTATTTCCACGACCTGGTCGTCGGAGTAGGTGTTGTTGCCCTGGCCGTAGGGGGTGGCGGTCGAGATGAGCTGGGAGATCCACTCGTCGGTGCGGACCTCCTGCTGCCGGCAGCGCAGCGGCTCCTCCAGGGTGGTGGCCAGTTGCTGGTCGGCGTCGCGCACGGTGGTGTGCACGGTGACCGCCGCGCTCACCTTCACCACGCCCTTGCCGTCGGCGGCGGGGATCTCGCTGTAGCGGGACAGGGACGCCAGGACACCCTTGGGCAGCTCGTGGCGCTCCCACCGGCACTGCGTGTCCAGCACGGCGACGGTGCGGGGAGTGCTCACGGCGGGCCCCTGCGCCTGGAAGTCCGCGCCCCATCCCTGCGGCTTCAACGCCACCGCCGCGGCCAGCGTCTCCGCCCTGCTCCTGGTCTTCGGCACCTTGGCCGGATCCGCCCGGAACGGTGACGGGGACGGCGTGCCGCCCGCGGAGGAGGACCCGGACCCGTCCGCCGACGGCGAGCCGGACGAGGTCGCGGCGGCCGATGTCGACGCGCCCGCGGAGCCCTTCCCGTCCGCCTCGCCGTGGTCCGCGCCACTGCAGCCGCCCAGCACCAGGGCCGACGCGGCGACCGACGCCGCGACCCGCTTCCAGGGCCAAGTCCCTCTGTGCACGCCGCTGTTGTCGTCCAAAATTCCCGTTCCCCCTCGGTCGCGAGCCCCCGCTCGCAGTCGATGATCGTAGTGACCGACGCGAGGCGGGGGTGTTCGGTTGCACGAACAAGGGGGTGGGATACGCCACGCGCGCGTCGCCACGGGCGGCCCGCGCATGCCGAAGTGGCCCAAGGTTTCGCCGTAGGAATGGACCATACTCCTGGGCTGCTCCGCTTCTAAGGTCGAAGACATGACGACGGGCGCGCACAGCAGTCGCACCGGCGCTGTCCTGGTCGGCCGACCGTGTGCTGTCAGCCGCGCTCAGGGATGTCGAACGGGCTTTCCGTCCCGGCGGCATTTCCACTGGAGAGACACATGACCAAGGAGGCATTTCCCATGAAAGCCATCGTGGTGAGCGACCAGGCCGCGGGAACGGCCGGGATGACGCTGACGGAGCGCCCCGAGCCGCTCGCGTCGATCAACGACGTCATCGTTCAGATCCACGCGTCGGGCTTCGTCCCGACCGAGATGGAGTGGCCGTCGACCTGGACCGATCGCGCCGGCCGCGACAAGACGCCGTCGATCCCCGGCCACGAGCTGGCCGGAGTGGTCAGCGCCCTCGGCTACGGCACGACGGGGCTGTCGGTCGGGCAGCGGGTGTTCGGCCTCGCGGACTGGCACCGGGACGGCACCCTGGCGGAGTACGTGGCGATCGAGGCACGCAACCTCGCGCCGCTCCCCGGCGACGTCGACTTCACGGTGGGCGCGTCCCTGCCGATCTCGGGTCTGACCGCGTGGCAGGGGCTGTTCCAGCATGGCCGTCTCCAGTCCGGCCAGACCGTCCTCGCCCACGGCGCCGCCGGGGCGGTCGGGACCATGGTGACCCAGCTCGCGCGCGAGGCCGGCGCCTACGTCATCGGCACCGGACGCGCTGGCGACCGCGAGAAGGCACTCGACTTCGGCGCGCACGAGTTCGTCGACCTCGAGAGGGACGCCCTGGAAGACGTCGGCGACGTCGATCTGGTCTTCGACGTCATCGGTGGCGACGTCCAGAAGCGGTCCGCCGCCCTGGTCAGGGCCGGAGGAACGCTGGTGTCGATCGTCGGCCCGGTCGAGGCGCGACCCGCCGAGGGCCTGGCGATCGACTTCGTCGTCGAGGCCGATCGCGCCGAACTGGGTGAGATCGTGCGGCGGGCCCGGGACGGGCGGCTGCGGACGAACATCGGCGACGTCGCGACCCTCGACGATGCCGTCGCGGCCCTCAACCCGACCGAGCGACGCAAGGGCAAGACGATCATCCGCGTGCGTCCCTGAGCGCTCGGGAACCGTGACCGGTCCTGGCCGCTGGCGCCGGCACCGGTGCCCGGCCGGTGCCCGCCCCCGGGTGACGGGTGCGGCCCGCCCCGCCCTGCCGCCCGCCTGCGGAAGGGCTCGCGTGGAGGACGCTCCGCCTTGCCGCCGACGGCGCCCCCGAGTGTCATCGCTCCCGCAGCGCGGCCGACTGAACCCTGCCGATCGGCCCTCCCGTTGGTGGTGCCGTTGATCCGGGCGAGGCTGCGATGATGCCTTCGTGGTGACAGATGCCGAGTGGACGCGGATCCGGCGGGGGCTGCGCTACGGCCAGGTTTTCGAGGGCACGGTCGTGAAAGTTCCCCGACCCGGTGCGGTCGGGATCTTCGTGGACATCGGTCTGGGCGTCGGAGGCTTCGTCGACGTCCTGCTGCTCCCGGAACGAAGCGATGCCTGGCCGACGGAGGGCACGGTCGCGGACTTCGAGATCTGGTGGGCGGACAGCCGCCGGCAGATCCGGCTGAAGCCGACGGACCCTCGCCATCTGCGAAGCGACTTCACCGACTTCGTCGAGCGCATCCGTCCGAACTGGTCGTCCGAGGTGGGTCGGTCGGTTCCTGATCCGGAGCCCCTGACCTCCGACGAGATGCGGTCCGCGCTGCGGCCCGACGGTCCGCCGACCGGCTTTGCGTGAGAGTCGCCGCGGGTGGGGCGGTTGCAGGGGCGCGAACCGGGGGTGGGGGCCCGGCCTGTGCCGGGCCCCCGTTTTCGGCTACGGCAGCAGCCGGGCCCTCGCGGCCAGTGCCCTCGTCAGTACCTTCTCCCGGTACGGGTTCGCCGGGCTGAGCGCTGTGGCCACCTCCACGGCCTCGTCGAGCAGGGCCAGTTGACGTTCGGGCAACTCCCGCACCAGGGACGAGCCGCTCTCCTCCACCAGGACGTACGCCAGCTTCGATCCGTACACCTCAGGGTCGACCTGGGTCAGCAGACGGTAGATCCACAGCCCTTCGACGCCCCGCACCACCCGCCTGTTGGCGCTGAGCAGCCTGACCTTCGCCAGCACGACCATGTCCCGGTCCATCGATCCCCTTCGTCTCCGCCCCTCCCCGGCCCGTGCATGTCACACGGTGAGACAGCACGGCGAACGCCCCGGCAGCCGATGACGGATGCCGGCACGGTGGCCGGAGAGTGGATGACGACGAGTCTGCGGGCACGGCACCACCCGCAACAAGGCCGCACGGGCGTGCGCTTGGTCCTACCGAAAGCTTGCTTGACCAGGCATGATGGACCTGACACTCACTCACGTGCCGGCCGGGCCAGGCGGTGCGGCGGGCTGGTCCGGCCGTAGGTCTTGAAATCGGCCTACAGGGTTCGAGTTCGGCCTACGGGATTCGACTTCGGCCCACAGGGCGTGAGTTCGGCCCACAGGTCATGACCTCGGTTCAGGGAAGCCTGCGTCGTAGTGCCCAGAACGCGGCCGCCACCGCGGCGGCCGCCAGCGCCAGGACGACGCCGGTCTCGACCAGTTGGATCGGCCAGTAGTGCGCGGTCGGGTGGATCTTCGCGTAGAAGTCGACGGCGTTGTGGTCCGACAGGCATGTGTTGAGGTCGCCGGGGACGGCCTGGTCGGAGCAGTCGAGACCGCTGACATGCTTCCCGGATCTCGTGATCATCCCGAGGTCGAGTTGGTAGACATGGTTGAGTGCCGCGCCCCACGGGCCCCGCACCTCGCTCGCCGGCCAGAGGTGAGGCCGCACTGCCGCGCCGAGGGTGTACGCCAGCGCGGTGCCGGCCAGGGCCAGGACGACCGCGGGAAGGGTACGGCGCGTCAGCGTCGCGGCCAGCGCTCCGAGCACGATGGCGAGGAGCGCGTACGCCAGGCCCACCGTTCCGGCGGCATTGAAGTAGGTGCCGCTCCACCGGTTGACCCCGTTGTCGGGGCCGGACGTCCATGCCCACCGGAACATCAGGGTCAGCGCCGCCGTGCCGCCGAGGAGCGCCACCGCCGGGACGGCCAGTTTGGCGGCGAGCCAGCGGGCCGGGGACACGGACTGGGTCCACGCCAGGACGGAGGTGCCGTGCTGCAGTTCGCGGCCGATCAGCGCGGCGCCGGCGCAGGCGGCGCCGAACGGGATCCAGGCGAGGAGCTGGGCGAAGTCGAGTTCGTCGCCCGCGTAGCGCAGTCCTGCGGAGCATTGCGGCGTCCCGGTTCCGCCCACCGCGCAGTGCCCGCTGTACGCGGCCGCGTCCTGTCCGAGTTGATGGAGCCAGAGCAGGCCGCCCGAACCGGCGACGACCAACGCGGCCCAGATCCACAGCGGCAGTCGGTGCAACCGCAGCACCGTCCAGGTCAGGCCGCGGGGCTGGAAGGGGAGAGTGGTCACGCGGCGGCCTCCTGGCTCGGTGCGGGCGAGGCGCTCCCGGTGAACAGGGCGGGAGCGCCGGGATTGCGCAGATGGGCCAGGATCAGCTCCTCCATGGAGGGCCGCTCGACCAGTCGCGAGACCTCGTCGAGCGGACCCTGCACACGCACCAGCGCGGTGTGGCCGCGGCCGGTCGCGCGCGACTCCACGACGGTGTGCGGCGCGAAGTCGGGCGACGTGCCGGTGAGTCGGGCATGCGCGGTCAACAGGTCCTCGCTCTCCCCGGCGAGCTTGATCTGCCCCTCTTCGAGCAGCAGCAGGTAGTCGCAGACGTCGGCCAGTTCGCCCAGGACATGGGAGGCGATGACCACGGTGGTGTCGCGCTCGACGACCACGGCCAGAAGCGCGCACATCAGCTCGTGGCGCGCGACCGGATCCAGGTCCGCCATCGGCTCGTCCAGCAGCAGCAGTTCGGCGCGTTTGCCCAGCGCCAGCGCGAGGGCGACCCGGGTGCGCTGACCGCCGGAGAGGCTGCGGACCGTGGCCTTCGGGTCAAGGCCGGCGCCGTACGCGACACGTTCCGCGGACTCCCGGTCCCAGCACCCCCGGTTGAGCTCGGCGCCCAGCCGAAGGGTGGCCGCGACAGTGAGCTGCGGATACAGGGGACGGTTCTGCGCCACGTAGCCGATCCGCGGCCGCGCCTCGGCCGGGCCGGCCCCGAGCACCCGCAGCGTGCCCCCTGTCGGGCGGAGCACGCCCGCCGCCAGGGCGAGCAGCGTGGACTTGCCCGCGCCGTTCGGGCCGACCAGTGCGCATATCCGGCCGGTGGGCAGCCGGAAGGAACAGTCCCGCAGGACCGGACGGCGGCGACGGCCGTAGCCCATGACGAGCCCTCGCGCCTCGAGCGCGGCGGGTTCCCTGCTCATTGCTCTCCCTCGGTGAACTCGTGCTCCAGAACGGAGCTGAACAGTGCGGCGACGTCCTCGCGGGCGAGTCCGCCCGTGCGGGCGCGCTTCATCCAGTCGGCCAGCTCGTCGGCGAGCGGCGACTGGGCCGCGGCCGCCCCCAGCGACTTCGTCACGAACGTGCCGAGGCCGCGTCGTGCCTGCACCAGGCCCTCGCGCTCCAGCTCGCGATAGGCCTTCAGCACGGTGTTCGGGTTGACGGCGGTGGCCTCGACGACCTCGCGGGCCGTCGGCAACCGGTCACCCGGTTCGAGCAGGCCCAGCCGCAGGGCGTGCTTCGTCTGCTGGACGATCTGCAGGTAGGTGGCTACGCCGGTACCCCGGTCGATCCGGTATTCGATCACTGCAACCACCCTTTCACTAATCAAGTAGTGAAATGATGGTGAGGTGACGGGGTTCATGTCAAGCGGAGACGGTCAATTGCCCGCCGTGGGACCAGTGGTGGAGGTCTCTCGCGGCTCCTCGGCGCTTCTCGCGACCCGTGCCGCTCCGGCGCGGGCGGGGAGGGGGCCGACCCGCCGCGCGACGGTGCGCCCCGGTGCGGGATACTGTCCTGATGAGTTCACGCAGGTCCCCGGCCGGTCGGCCGGTCACCATACGGAGGGCCGTCGCGGGGGACGCCAAGCGGCTCACGCGGCTCGTGCGTGGCTCAGGCGCCTACGCGGGCAAGTACGCGGCCGCGGTCGCGGGCTACCGGGTCGGGCCCGACTACATCGAGGCCCATCGCACCTTCGTGGCCGTCGCCGCGGACGAGGACGGAGGCCGCGTCCTCGGGTTCTACTCGCTCGTCCTCGCCCCGCCGGAGCTGGACCTGTTGTTCGTCGCCGACGAAGCGCAGGGACGGGGTATCGGACGGCTGCTCGTCGCGCACATGCAGTCTGAGGCCCGTGCCGCCGGGCTCGACCGGGTCAAGGTCGTGTCGCATGTTCCGGCCGAGGGGTTCTACCACCGCGCCGGAGCGGTGCGGACCGGGACCGTGCCCGCGAACCCGCCCGCCGTGCCGTGGGACCGCCCCGAGTTCGAGTTCCGCGTCCCTCCGGAATGACGCGGTGGCCCGGTGGCCCGGCGGCCCGGTGGGCGCCGGTGTGCAGTGTGCCGTTGCCTACTGTCGGTACTCCAGGTGTCCCCTCAGCCGTAGCAGGGAGTCAAACGTGCAGGACATAGGTGTCGACCCCGTTGCCCACAATCGCGCAGCCTGGGACAAGTACGTCCAGGAGGGCAACGAGTGGTCGACGCCGGTGAGTTCGGGGGATGTCGAGCGCGCCCGCAGGGGCGACTGGTCGATCGTCCTCATCGGGCATGAGCCCGTCGACCGCTCCTGGCTGCCGGCGGACCTCACCGGCAAGGACGTGTTGTGCCTGGCCTCCGGCGGCGGCCAGCAGGGTCCGATCCTCGCCGCCGCGGGAGCGCGGGTCACCGTGTTCGACAACTCGCCCCGCCAGCTCGGCCAGGACCGGATGGTCGCGGCGCGCGACGGACTCGAGCTGCATACCGTCCTGGGCGACATGCGCGACCTCGGCGCCTTCGGCGACGCGACGTTCGACGTCGTGTTCCACCCGGTGTCCAACCTGTTCGTACCGGACCTGGCAGCGGTGTGGCGCGAGTGCTTCCGCGTCCTGCGACCGGGCGGAACTCTGCTCGCCGGCTTCCTCAACCCTGACGTGTACCTGTTCGACCATGAGGCGCTCGACGAGCGCGGCGAGCTGATCGTCGTGCACAAGCTCCCCTACAGCGACGTCACGCACTACTCCGCCGAGGAACGCGCCACGAAATTCGGCGCGGATGCCCCGCTCGAGTACAGCCACACCCTCACCGACCAGATCGGCGGACAACTCGCCGCGGGGTTCTTCGTCACCGGCTTCACGGAGGCGCCGCACCAGTCCAACGCGTCCGCTCCCTACCTCTCCCACTACTTCGCGACGCTGGCGGTCAAGCCGGGCTGACCCGGCGGCGAGGGGCCTGATCGGCAACCGTTTTTCAAGCTTCGGCTTGAAAAAATCAACCACAGGCGTAGCTTGGAGATGTGAAGAGCTACCGGCAGTACTGCGCGGTCGCCCGCTCGCTGGATGTCGTGGGGGACCGGTGGGTGCTGCTCATCGTCCGTGAGCTGCTGGCCCTGGGACCGAGCCGGTACAGCGATCTCAAGCGCGGCCTGCCCGGCATCGCGACGAATCTGCTCGCCGACCGGCTCCGGGCCATGGAGGCCGAGGGTCTGGTCGAGCGCTACGACGCGCCGCCGCCGGTGGCGGCCGTGCTGTTCCAGCTGACCGACACCGGCCGTGAGCTGCGGGGCGTGCTGCTCGCACTGGCCCAGTGGGGGCTGCGCCGGATGACGTCCGGACCCGCCCCCGAGGACGCCGTACAGCCCCAATGGGCAGCCCTGCTCGGCGGGTTGATGCTGTCCGACCGCCTGGCTCCGGGCACCGAAGCCGTCGTGGGCATCGGGTGCGAGGGCGAGGGCGAGGGCGGCGAGGGCGAGGACCTGCGGGTGATCCTGTGGCCGGGCGGGTTCTGGATCCGACGTGGCAGGGATCCGGCCGCCGACGTCACGCTCACCGGCGCGGCGCAGCCGATCGGTGCCGTCCTGTCGGGTCTGTTGAGCCCCGGCGAGGCGGAGGACCAAGGCCTGCGGATCACCGGCCGACGGCAGTTGTTGCACGACCTTGTCGACGCGACGCCCGCAACGCGCCCCGACTGACCCAGGAGGAGACGTGTCATGACCTACGCCGAAGCCGACATCATCGCCACTGTCGAGAGGCTCACCGGAACCAGCCTCTCCGCGCTGTCCCGTGCACAGCTGGACGGCATCGACCAGTTCCACGCGGGCGGTCCCGAGGCGATCGAGCGCCTGATCCCGCATCTGGCGCTGACCCCCGGGTCGACGGTGCTGGACGTGGGGTCCGGCCTGGGCGGTCCGGCACGGCAGGTGGCCCGGACCGCCGGTTGCCGTGTCATCGGGGTCGACATCACCCCCGCCTACGTCGCGGCCGCGCAGGCCCTGAGCGACGCCGCGGGGCTGAGCGAGCGGACCAGGTTCGTCCACAGCGACATCGGCGAGTTCGGCCGCACCGACGTGGGTGAGTCCGTCCACAGCGGGTTCGACGCCGCCTACACCGTGCACGTCCAGATGAACATCGCGGACAAGAAGGTGTTCTACGCCGAGATCGCCCGACTGCTGCGCCCGGGAGCACGGCTCGCGGTCTTCGAGGTCGCCCGAGGCGTCGGCGACGAGCCGGCCCTGCCCCTGCCCTGGTCCCTCGACGGTACCGACAGCCACCTCGTCACCGCGGACGAGCTGCGTGACACGATCCGGTCCAGCGGTTTCACGCCGGTGGAGTGGGCCGACGAGAGCGCCTGGACGCGGCGCTGGTTCGACGACCTCGGCCGCGAACTCCTCGCGGGGGCGGTCCCGGCGACCCTCCCCGCGCTGCTCGCCGACGGCCCCACGCGCATGCTCAACTACGCGGCGGCGGTCGCGACGGGCGCCGTGACCGTGCAGCGCGGGGTGTTCACCGCCGGGGTGTGACCGGGGGCGCCTGCGCGCCGGACGCCGGGCCGAAGGCAGGCCACCGTACGGCAGGCGACCGTACCGCAGGCCAGGGCACGGCAGGCCACGCGACGGCAGACCCCGGCACGGCAGGCGACCGTACGGCAGACACCGGCACGGCAGGCCACGGCAGGGCAGACCCCGGCGCCAAAAGGACCGGCGAACCTACAGACGCCGCGACAGCACCGCCAGCAGCAGCGCCGCCCGGTCCTGGGCGGATTCGATGTCGAGACCGGTGAGTTCGGACACCCGCTCCATCCGGTGGCGCAGGGTGTGCCGGTGCACGCCCAGCGCGCGGGCGGCTGGCTCCCACCCGCCGTTGTGGTGCAGGAAGGCCTCCAGTGACTCGTGGAGCACCGGATACGCCTCCAGCGGCGCGAGGAGATCGTCGGCCAGCCGGTCCACGGCGGCGCGCACGGGCGCGTCCGCGAGGAGGGCCGGCAGCCGCAGCCGGTCGAAGTGCGCGACCCGCCGGCCCTCGGCCTTCGCCTTGGCGGCCGCGTAACGCGCGCCGCGCAGCGCGGAGGGCAGCTCGTCCGGTGCCGCACCGGCGCTGACCCCGACGGTCATGTCCCCGGCGTCCGCCGAGTCCGTCTCGTCCAGGGCGTCCAAGGCGGCGAGCGCGGTGTCCAGGTCCACGGCACGGATCACGACGACCACGCCGTCCTCCTCGTCCTCCCGCAGCAGGAACGGGCAGCCGTTCAGGGCGTCGAGGTCGCGGGCGACCCGCTGGGCGAGGGCGAGCCGTTGGTACCGGCTCTGGAGCAACAGCAGTACCACCAGCCGCTCTTCGGGGGCGAAACCCAGGTGCCGCAGCGAACGGTGCGCGGCTTCGGCGGTGAGCCCGCCGGCGAGGAGCGTGCCCAGTACGGCCGCGCGCAGCGCCCGGTGCGCCTCCACCACCTCCCGCGGCCGTTCGAGTTCCAGCGACAGCAGCGAGGCGGCGTGGGTGAGCAGCAGTTGGTCGAAGGGGCCGAACTCCGTGTCGGCCGCGACCGCGAGGAGTCCGCGCCGGGCTCCGGTGACGCCGAGCGACTGGACCATGAGGTGCCGGCTCCCGTCGGAGACGCGCAGCCCGAGCGGGCCCGCGGCGCGGCCGCCGTCGGCGCCGACCTCGGCCCGTACCCGTTCGAGGAGGGCGACACCGTCCCCGGGCGCCGCGGCGAGCACCAGGTGGTGCGGGTCGGTCACCACGGCCTCGGCGTGCAGCGCCGTGGCCAGGTGGCGCAGGATGCCGGGGATGCCCTTGCCGAGCGCGGCCCTGGTCATCTGGTGCTGGTGGGCGAGGACCCGTCTGATGGCGGCGTTCTGTTCCTGGGCCAGCGCGTCGGCGACCGCCTGGACGATGGCCAGGAACGGTGTGGGCAAAGGGACTTCGACCACCACCAGGCCGTGCGCCGCGCACTGCCGGACCAGGGCGGTGGGCACCCGGTCGTAGCCGAGCCCGGTGCCGAAGCCGATCCCCGTGACCTCCGCGGCGGCCAGCCGGTCGGCGTACGCGCGCTGCGCCTGTGCGGAGCGGCCGAGCCGCAGGCCGGTGGTGAGCACCAGTTCGCCGCCCTCCAGCCAGGGCGCCGGATCGGTCAACTCCACGGCGTGCGCCCACCGTACGGCCCGCTTCGGGTCCCCGGTGAGCAGGCGGAGGTCCATGCCGGGACGGTTGAGGAGGTCGGCGACGGTCACCGGCATGTGGGTGCTCCGGGGATCACGGATCCAGGGCGTCCACGGCCTGGACAGGTTGGAGCGGCGGCGCGGCTGAATCTCAACGGTTCGGCGTGGCTGCCGCCGAGTGGCGAAAACCTAGCATGAGCCCACTCGAACGGGCTGCGAAGCCTTCTGTCGAGCCCCCAAGAACAGACCTGGGAGCACCGATGGCCGAAACCAACGCATTGAGCACGGGCGACGCGGAGTCCTCTCCTCCGGGCGATGACGCCGCCGCCCTCGCCGCCCTCGGCTACACGTCCGAGTACAAGCGGGAGATGAGCCTGTGGGGGAACTTCGCCCTCGGCTTCACGTATCTCTCGCCCGTCGTCGGCGTCTACACCCTGTTCGGTTTCGCCCTCGCCACCGGCGGGCCGCCGATGATCTGGAGCCTGGTCATCGCGGGGGTGGGCCAGTTGCTCGTCTCGCTGGTGTACGGCGAGATCGTCTCGCAGTTCCCGGTCTCCGGCGGCATCTACCCCTGGGCGCGCAGACTGTGGGGCCGCCGCTGGGCATGGATGGCGGGCTGGGTGTACGCGCTGGCGCTGCTGGCGACCATCGCCTCGGTCAGCTACGGCGCCGGACCCTTCGTCGCGCTGATCCTCGGCTTCACACCCGGAACCACCAGCACCGTCCTGTGCGCCCTCGCCGTCATCCTCATAGCCACCCTGCTCAACCTCGGCGGCACCAGGGTCATGACGTCGGCCGCCATCTTCGGCTTCGCCGCCGAACTGGCCGGCGCGGTCGTCGTCGGGATCTGGCTGCTGACCGCGCACCGCGAGCACGGCCTGGGCGTCATCTTCCACACCTTCGGCGCCGGGGGAGCGGGTTCGTACACCTCCGCCTTCCTCGCGTCCGGACTCGTCGGCCTCTACCTCTACTACGGCTTCGAGGCCTGCGGCGATGTCGCCGAGGAGGTCAGCGACCCGAGCCGGCGCATCCCCAAGTCGATGCGCATGACGATCTACGTCGGCGGCGCCGCCGCGACGTTCGTGGCGGTCGCCCTGCTGCTGGCGGTGCCCGACTTCGGCGCGGTGATCAGCGGCAAGGACGCCGACCCCGTGTACACCGTCCTGCAGAACGCGTTCGGCGACGTGGGCACGCGGATCGTGCTGTGCGTCGTCCTGATCTCGTTCCTCTCCTGCGCCCTGAGCCTGCAGGCTGCGGGCAGCCGTCTGCTGCAGTCGTACGCCCGCGACCGCATGATCTTCGGCAGCTCCTACCTGGCGAAGTTCTCCTCGGCCCGGCACGTGCCCCCGTACGCGCTGGCCGTGACGGCGATCCTGCCCGCGCTGGTGATCGTCGGTTCGACGGTCTCCGCGGACGCGCTCACCCGCATCGTCTCCTTCGCCGCGCTCGGCATCTACATCGGCTTCCAGATGGTGGTGTTCGCGGCCCTGCGGGCCAGGCTGAAGGGCTGGCGCCCCAGCGGCGCGTTCAGTCTCGGCAGGTGGGGGCTGCCGGTGAACATCGCCGCTCTGGTCTACGGTGTCGCGGCCGCGGTCAACATGGCCTGGCCGCGCACCCCGGACGCCGCCTGGTACGACAACTACCTGGTGATCATCTCGGCGGTGCTGGTCGTCGGCCTGGGCCTGGTCTACCTGTTCGTGGCCAAGCCGGACCAGCGCAGCGACGCCCCGGCGGGCGACGCCATCCCCGGCTGACGGTCGGCGGGGGCACCACCTCGGCGGTGCCCCCGCGCTGGATGACCTGGCCGCCGTCGGGTCGAGGTGCGCCCGCGTCGGCGCCGGTGCATCGAGGATGCAGCGCTTCCAGCGCCAGGCGCACGGCGTGCTCGACGCCGCAGGCGGTGTCGTCAGAGGGCAGGCGTACATCAGGAGTGATGCGGGATCGCGGTGCTCAGCTCGTCCGCGTGCCGGTGAGCGTCCCGGAGGCCAGGACGTGTCCCGCGAGAGCGGCCGGCACGGCCTGCATGTCGGCGACCTTGGTGAAGTCGATGTCGGTGTCCAGGGCGTAGAGGTGGAAGCGGTAGCGGTGCGTGCCGTGGCCCGGGAGCGGTCGCGGCCCGGCGTACTTGGCCTGGCCGCGGCGGTTGGGAAGGAAGTGGAAGCGCGGATCGTCCGGTGTCAGCGCTCCTTCCGCCAGACCGCCGTCGACGGCCGGGAATGCGGCGATCGTATGGATGCCGGGTGCGGCGGTCGGCACGTCGAGGTCTTCGAGTACGAGGACCAGGCCCTTCGTTCCCTCGGGAAGCGGACTCCACGCGAGTGCGGGCGAGGTGTCGTCGCCGATGAACTGCCCGCAGTGTTTGGCGGGTACGACCTGCCCGTCCCGGAAGGCCGGTGAGGTCAGCGTGATGCGGTTCTCGGTCGCGAGTCCGGGGGCGTTGGCGATGCTCGCGGCCTCGTCGGGACGGCGGTTGCGCAGCAGTCGGCCGACCGGGAGGAGAAGGACCTCTACGGGGTGCATGGTGTTCCTGTTCAGGAGTCGGCAAGGCGGAGGAGCAGGGGGGCGACGCGCAGGAGGTCGGCGCGTTCGGCGGGGGTGAGTTCGGCGAGACGGTCGTTGAGCCAGTCCTGCCGGTGGCGGCGCGACGCGGTGGAGGCTTCCCGGCCCTGTTCGGTCAGGGTGAACAGCACTTTGCGCCGGTCCTCGACCCCTCGGGACTTCGTGACGTACGCCTGCTGTTCGAGCCGTCGCACCGTCTGGCTCATCGATCCGAGCGTGACCTTCGCGAACGCGGCAAGGTCGCTCAGGCTCAGGGGGCCCTGCTTGTCGAGAGCGACGAGCACGAGCAGGGATGCGTCCGGCACCTCCCCCTCCGCGCGTTCGGAGCGGAATCGGCTGTAGAGCCGCACCACCGCTCGCCGCAGTTCGGCGCCCACCTCGTCGACGTCCCCGCTCACAGCGCACCTCCTATTACTTAGTAGACCTTAGCATCTACTAAGTATTACTTAGAAAAATGGGATGGCCGAGCACGCGCACACCACCACGACCAGCGATCCTTCGGCCGTACTGGTGGTGGCGTGGGCCGCCGGTCGTGTCTGCGGACCAGGGGGTCGGCGGGCCCTGTAGGACCGTGACATGACCAAGCTCTTGGATCGACGGCTGCGCATGGTGGCCGCGTCGGCAGCCCTGGCCATGGCCGCGACGGCTGGGATGACGGCGCCGGCCGGGGCCAGTACCGCCACGGCGGACGGGCGGCGGTTGCAGCGTCAGTTCGACGCGGCCGCCGCCGAGTTCGGCGTGCCGGACGCCGTACTGCTGGCCGTCTCCTACCAGGAGAGCCGGTGGGAGTCCCACCAGGGCCGCCCGAGCACGACGGGCAACTACGGCGTCTTCGGCCTGACCGGGGTCACCAAGGCTGACCTGAACGCCGCGCGGGCCACGCACCGGGTACGTCCGCCGGGAGTGGCCGCTGAGCAGGGGGCCCCGGCCGCCCGACCCGTCACGGACTCGCCCGCGCTGCACCTGCTCGATGCCGCCGCGCGGCTGATCGGCCGGCCGGCGCGGCAACTGCGCGCCGACAGTGCGCAGAACATCCGTGGCGCCGCCGCGCTGCTCGCCCGCTACCAGCGGGAGGAAGGCGCACCGGCGTCCGCGGACCCGGCCCGCTGGAGGGCGGCGGTGGCCCGGTTCGGGCGTGGCGGCCTGCCGCAGGACGGCGCGGAGGGTGCCGGGACCGGCCGGGTCTTCGCCCACCGGGTGTACGCGACACTGCGGGACGGGGTCACCCGGACCACGTCCGACGGCCAGCTGATCGTGCTGCGTCCCCACTCCGAACTGCCCCCGGACCAGGACGCGCTGGGGCTCGGCACCGGGTCCGGCCAGGCGGCTGCAGGACAGACCCCCGAATGCCCGGCCGGGCTCGAGTGCGACTTCACGCCGGCCGCGTACGCACTGACCGACCCCGACGACCCCACCTCGTACGGAAACTACAACCCGGCCAACCGCCCCGCGGACGGTCAGACGATCCGCTACATCGTCATCCACGACACCGAGAGCGACTACGACGGCGCCATCGCCTCCTTCCAGAACCCGCGCGAACAGGCCTGTGCGCACTACCTGGTCAGGTCGAGCGACGGCCATGTCACCCAGCTCGTGCACACCAAGGACATCGCCTGGCAGGCGGGCAACAAGACGGTCAACATGCACGGCATCGGCATCGAGCACGAGGGCTTCGCGGTCCCCACCGACCGGCCGACCTGGTACTCCGAGCAGCTCTACGAATCCTCCGCGGAGCTGGTGCGCTACCTCGCCGCCCGCTTCGGCGTCCCGCTGGACCGGGAACACATCATCGGCCACGAGGACGTGCCCGGCCCGACGCAGGGCGCCATCTCCGACATGCACTGGGACCCGGGGACCTTCTGGGACTGGAGCCACTACCTGGAGCTGCTCGGCGCGCCGATCCCGGCCGGCTCCGGCACCCCGCCCCGGCCGGGCGACACCGTCACCATCGCCCCTCCCTTCGACGCGACCAACCAGCCGCAGGTCAGCGGGGTGGCGGCCCGGCCGGAGAACTTCGTCTACCTGCGCACCCGCCCGGCCGCCGACGCCCCGCTCATCAACGACGGCACCACCAAGGCCGACGACTGGAGCGACAAGGCGGTCACCGGCACCCGCTACGTGGTCGCCGAGCAGCAGGGCGACTGGACGGCCATCTGGTACGACGGCCAGAAGGCCTGGTTCCTCAACGCGGGCGGGCACACGGCTCGCACCCACCCGGGCGACGCGCCGGGCGGCCCGGTCGTGCTGACCCCGCGCGCCGGACTCGCCTCGATCCCGGTCTACGGCCGCGCCTTTCCCGAGGCCGCCGCCTACACTCCGTACCCCGCCATCAAGGCCCCGGCCGTGGAGCCGCTGGACGCGACGATCCCGGCCGGGCAGGCCTACGTGGCGGGCGACCCGGTGGCGCATCCGGCCGACTACTTCTACGACGAGAACATCAACGGCGACGCACCGGACGACCGGACCCTCGTGGTCGGCAAGGACACCTACTACTCGATCCGCTACAACCACCGCCTAGCCTTCCTGAAGGCCGCCGACGTCCAGGCGACCGCCGCCCAGGCCGCCACGAGCGGGTGAGCTGTCCGCCTCGGCGGCCGAGCGGCGCGGCCGCCGGGGCGAGCCGGCCCACCACGGTCGTCCGCCTGGCCCGCCCTCACCAGCCGGTGCGCGGTGTCGTCGCCGCGCGTGAGGCGACCCCGGCACTCACCGCGGCCGGCCGTGCGGTGGCGCGGACGTCAGGTGTGCCGCCGGTGGCAGTGACGCGTGCCGGGGGCAGGCTTCGAGTGCCTGGATCGCCAGTGCCGCGAAGCGTCGGGAGGCCTTGACCTGTTCGTCGGCCGACGCGGCGTGGATGCCCTTGTTGGCCATGAGTACGAGAATCAGGTCGTCCAGCACGAAGTCGGACCGCAAGTGCCCTGTCTCCTTGGCTCGTTGAGCGAGACCGGCGACCGCCTTCACCGTGTACTCGCGGCCCGCGGCGACATCCTTCACCCCCGGGTAGGCCGACAGGAATGCCTCCGTGAAGCCCCGATCGCGTGCGTGCAGCTCACAGATCCTCTCGATCACCAGGCACAGGCCACGCCGCGGATCAGGATCGGCGCACCCCTCGTCGACGATGGCGCGACAGGCGTCCAGCTGGTCCGCGAAGGCCTCGGCGACCAGCAGCTGCTTGGTGGGGAAGCGCCGGTACAACGTCGCGGGCCCCACCCCGGCACGCCGTGCGACCTCCCGCATCGGCACGTCCATGCCCTCGGTGGAGAACAGCGCCCGGGCCGCGTCGAGGATGCGTTCGCGGTTGTCCAGCGCGTCGGAGCGCAGCGGGTGAGGCAAACGGTCGGTCACCGCTCTCACTTTAGCCAAGCGGACGGGGCCGTCCGTTACCGTCCGGGACGTACGCAGACCCACGCGCTCGGGCGGCCCGAGAACCTGGAGGCCACAGTGAAGGCAATCTCGATCCAGCGGTTCGGAAGTCCTGACGGTCTGGCCGTCGTCGACCTGCCGGTACCCGAACCTGCCGCCGGGCAGGTACTGATCGCCACCGAGGCGGTCGGCGTCGGGGGAGTGGACACCGTGATCCGGAGCGGGGCGCTGGCCGCCTACGGCTTCACGGAGGGCCATATCCCGGGTGGCGAGGTGGCGGGCACCGTGACCGCGGTCGGCGACGGCGTCGACGCGTCGTGGATCGGCCTGCGGGTGTGGGCCTTTACCGGCACCGGCGGAGGCTACGTCGAACAGGCCGCCGTGCCGGTCGAGCAGGTTCTTCCGCTGCCCGCCGGCCTGTCCGCCGCTGCCGCGGTCACGCTCGGCAGCTCCGGCGCGGTGGCCCACTTCGGGCTCCGCCGAGCTCGTTTCGCTCCGGGGGAGACGGTCCTGGTACGCGGCGCGGCCGGCAGTATCGGGATCATGACCGTGCAGCTCGCGGGCCGCGGTGGCGCCGCCGCGGTGGCGGTCACGACATCGTCGGCCGAGCGCGGCGAGCGGCTGCGCCGACTCGGCGCGACCCACGTGCTGGACCGCTCCGGCGACGCAGGCGGCGGGGCTGCTCCGGCGGGCTATGACGTCATCATCGACGTGGTGGCCGGTGCGGACATGCCGTCGTTCTTCGACCGGCTCAACCCGAACGGCCGCATGGTGGCCGTGGGCGCCGTCGCGGGTCAGCCGCCCGCGGACTTCGGCACGAAGATCATGGCCGCGTTCCAGAAGTCGCTGTCCTTCGCCGCCTTCAGCGCGGCCACCGTCGCCCCGGCCGAGCTGAGCGCCCTGCGCGGCGAGCAGTTCGCCGCAGCGAGCCGCGGCGAGATCGAAACGGTGGTGCACGAGCTGCTGCCGCTGGACCAGGCCGCGCTGGCACACCGGAAGATGGACGCGGGTGAGGTCTTCGGCAGGATCGTGCTGACGCCGTAGCCCCGTGTGCTCCCGGCACGGCGGCCTGTCGGCGTCCCGCCGTGCAGTGCACGGTGGCCCCTCGGCGTCCCGCCGCGTAGCCCTGGTGTGCCCCGGCGAGCAGGGTGTCGAGGGGGGCGCGTCGCGGGGGCGGGGATCTCGATGGGTACGGCGTTGACGAACCAGCCGAGTGGGAGAACCGGTCCGGCCCGCATCGGTTGACGGGCATGAGGGCCCGGTAGGTGTCGGGGCCGCCCTCGTCCCGTACCGAGGCGGCCGTCGCGGCGAGGAGTCCGGCGAGCAGGGTTCCGCCGGACGCGCGGCACGCTGTCTCCACCCGGCGCGTCAGGCCATCGGTCAGCAGGCCGTGGGTGCGGTCGACCGGCGCGCAGCAATGGCCCGGCTGGACGCCGAGGTCGAGGGGCGGGAGGGCGAGCGGCGAGACCTCGGTGGGCCGGCCCTGGCCGAGCCGCGTGAACTCGGCGTTGGAGCGTCGTACCAAATGGGAGCGCTGCACCATCTTGCAAGGTGCTCGTGGCCCTCCGGGTTACCCGATCGCCACCGCCGGCAAGGGTTCACGGGCCGCGTGCCAGGCGGGAGGGAGCCCGGCCACGCCGGTGCGGGCGGCGATCACGCCGCCGGCGATCGCGCAGGTGGTGTCGATGTCGCCCTGCCCGGCAACGGTGAACCACATGCCCTCGTGCAGGTCGTCGAGGTGTCCTGCCGCGCACCACAGGGCGTACGGGACCGTGTCGGGACCTGACATCTGGTAGCCGGAGCCCAGGACCTTCGCCGCGTGCCGGACCGAGGTGTGCTCCGGCATCCGGGCGGCGATGCGCAGCCCGGACCGGACGTCGCAGTCGGGGAGTTGTGCGGCGACGGCCTGAAGGAGGTCGGTCCGGCTCGGGGCCGGTCCGCCGCGGCTGTGGGCGGCGAGGGCCGCGGCGACGGCGACGGCCACGGCTCCGGCGACCGCCTCCGGGTGGTGGTGCGAGACCGTGCTCTGGCGGGCGGCCTGTTCGGCGGCCGTGTCGAGGTCGGCGCCGTGCCATGCGCCGAGCGGGGCGGCGCGCATCGCCGCGCCGTTGCCCCAGGACCCCTGGCCGCCGAACTGTCCGGAGACCACCTCCCGCCAGGGCTCGCCCGCGCCGATCCGGCGCAGCACGTCGTGCATGGACGCTCCGTACCCGCGGTGCGTGTCGTCGGCGTAGGCCTCGGCGAACCGCAGGGCGAGACGGTCCTGGTCGACGATGCCGCCGCCGTCGACGAGTTCCCGGACCAGGACGAGGGCCTGCGCGGTGTCGTCGCTCCACCGCCACA
The DNA here is from genome assembly GCF_000974985.2 of Streptomyces mangrovisoli. Lineage (GTDB taxonomy): Bacteria > Actinomycetota > Actinomycetes > Streptomycetales > Streptomycetaceae > Streptomyces > Streptomyces mangrovisoli. The sequence goes on from NZ_LAVA02000089.1 coordinate 45,750, forward strand.
ACGGCTCGCGGGGCAGCGTTCGTTGCTCCAGGGCTGCCAGGCCGTCGTGGCGCAGGACGGCGAACCAACGGTCACCGAAGGCGTCGCCGAACGCGAGGCCGTGCAACGAGTCCAGGGCGGCAGTGGGCGCGGTGATCATCGGGCCAGTTTCGCAGCTGGGACGGTCGATGCGCGTTCCGTTTTTCGGAAGTGGACGGGCTTCTGATCGGGGCCTCGGCTGCCGGATGCCCGAACTTTTTCGCCGCGGAGTGTTGCGCTCGCGTGACGGCCCACCTAGCGTTCTGCTGGACAGACGAACAGTCTGCACAACAGACGGAGCGGGTGTGCTGAGGTACCCCGGTCGGCTGGGACGAACGACTGGGGACCGTACTTCCCACGCTCGCCTGAGCCGGGCGGCCGGGACGTGCGGACTCGTACAGAGAGGTGAGACATGAGCCAGGAGAGTGTCGAGCAGGCCATCCAGCGGGCGGGCACCGCTGTGCAGCTGCTGCGCAACTCCCCGATCCGGCCCCACACGTTCCCGGTGCAGGCCGAGTTCACGAACTGGCGTTCCGAGCAGCGGGCCTGGCGGGAGTCGGTGGCGCTGCTGGACCAGTCGCACCACATGACGGATCTGTACATCCAGGGTCCGGACGCCTCGCGGCTGCTCTCCGACCTCGGGGTCAACAGCTTCAAGAACTTCGGCCCGGGGCGCGCGAAGCAGTACGTCGCTGTCAACCACGACGGTCAGCTGATCGGAGACGCCGTCCTCTTCCACCTGGAGCAGGACGTCTACGACCTCGTCGGTCACCCCCCGGTGCTGGACTGGGTGCAGTACAACCTGGAGACCGGCGACTACGACGCGACCACGGAACGCGACGACAACTCCTACGACCGTGTGTCCGGTCCGCCGAAGGTCTACCGGTACGAACTCCAGGGACCGAACGCGGTGGCGCTGCTGGAGAAGGTGACGGGGGTGCCCGTGCCGGAGACCCGCTTCTTCCACATGGCGGACTTCACGATCGCGGGGCACAGGGTCCGCGGCCTGCGCCACGGCATGGCCGGACAGCCGGGCTTCGAGCTCTTCGGCCCCTGGGAGGAGGGCGACGCCGTCCGCGAGGCGATCCTGGCGGAGGGCGAGGCCTTCGATCTGGTGCGCGTGGGGGCGAAGGCATACTCCACGGCCAACCTCGAGTCGGCCTGGGTTCCGGCACCGATACCGGCCGTCTTCTCGGGCGAGAGGATGAAGGGCTATCGCGAGTGGCTGAAGACCCCCGCGATGGGCTCGCTCGGCGGTTCGATGGACTCCGCCGACATCGAGGACTACTACGTCACCCCCTACGACGTCGGTTACGGATCGATCGTGAAGTTCGACCACGAATTCGTCGGCCGGGCCGCTCTGGAGGAGATCACGCAGAATCCCCCGCGGGTCAAGGTCACGCTTGTCTGGCACGCGGAGGACGTCGCCGCCGCGATCGGCTCGCTGTACCGGCGCGACGAACTCCCCGCGAAGTTCGTGGAGTTCCCCAAGGCGCGTTACGCCCTCCACCAGAGCGACAAGGTCCTGCGCGACGGGGAACTGGTGGGCATCTCGATGGATGTCGGCTACATCGCCAACGAGCGGTCCATGGTCTCCCTGGCCACCGTCGACCTCGCCCACAGCGAAGCGGGCACCCAGGTCACGGTGGTGTGGGGGGAGAACCCCAACTCGGCGAAGCCCGGCGTCGAGGCGCACCGTCAGGTCGAGATCCGTGCCACCGTGGCGCCCGCCCCCTATGTGCAGTTCGCCCGTGAGGCCTACCGGTCCAAGTAGGCCGACAGGGCACCGAGTTCGAACCGCGCCCCTGGCCGGGCGGGTTCCCCATGACACACGCCGCCGTTTCGGACGGACCAACCTGACGCCCCGCGTCCTCCGTCGGCGGTGTGTGCACGTCGTCCGGTTCCGGCAGCAACTGCCGGAACCGGGCTGCGAACCGGGCCGGCGAGCAGCCCGCCACGACGGGCGGCCCGTCGTCCACACGCGGGGCCCCGGCACGTCGATCCGTTTCGCCCGGCCCGTGTCCGGTCGCCCTCCGGTCGCCCTCCGGTCGC
>NZ_LAVA02000009.1 GCF_000974985.2 Streptomyces mangrovisoli
GGCGCACGGCGGGTGTCGATGGGTGCCGGTGGCGGGCCGGGTGGGCGTCGGCGTTGCTGGTCGGCCGGGCGGAGATCCCGGCGGTGGGTGGGGGATTCACCCCTGTGCCGCGGCCGGGTGGCGAACCGTGCGAACCGACCCTCGTAATGGTCGCGTAACGCCGCTCGCCGCTCATTCGGGGGCGCAGGTGCGGTCGCGGACCCCTCGCATGGAAAGCTCAGCATGACCTCCCGCTCGTCGTCACCCGGGCCCCTCCCGCCCGCGATGTCCCACCCCGCCGACAATGTCCCCGTCACCGGCGCGCCGCCCCGCCCCACCGCGACCCGGCCGTCGCCCGCTTCCGTGACACTCGAAGAAGAACGTCCGCCCGCCCACGGCGACCCGCTGGAAGAGCTGGTCCTGGCCGCCGTGGCCGATCGCCCCCTGGACGAAGTCGCCCAGCTCATCACCCTGTTGGAACGCTCTCCGGAACATGCCAGGACCGCCGTCGAGGCCCTGCGCGCGGCCGGCCTGGGCCGGACGGTCGAGGACGTGTCCCGCCTCGTCACCCTGCTCACCGCACCCCCGCGGCAGGCCGACAGCGCCGACGAGGCGATCCGCGCCGCGGCGCAGTGCCGCCCCGTGGAGGACGTGACCCGTCTGATGGCGCTGCTGCACCGGGGCTCGGTGGAGCCGCACTGCGAACAGGCCGCCGTACGCGCCGCTGCGGTGGGCCGGCCCGTCGAGGAACTGGTCGAGCTGATCGGCCGGTTGAGCGTGGAGCGCGCGGACCGCCGCGACCTGCCCGCGTCGGCGCCGGACGAAGCGGCCCCGGACGGCGGCGGGTTGCTGCCGGGGCTCCTCGAACCGCCCGACGAGGACGGCGATTCACCGCCGGGCGACGGCGATGGCGATGGCGGGGGAGGCGATCGTGGCGGAGGAGGCCACGGGGGACGAGATCGTGGGGGACCGGACGGCGGGGGGCTCGGCCGTGGTGGACGGAGCGGCAGGTGGCGTATCCGCGAGGGGCGGACCGGCGGGGGACTCGACCGCCGTGGACGAACCGGAGGGGGACGGGACCGTGGTGGACGGGACCGCGACGGCCGGGACCCCGGTGGACGGGACCGCGATGCCCGGCACCCCGGTGGACGGGACCGCGGTGCCGGGGACCCTGGTGGACGGGAACGTGCCGCGACCGTGGCGGCGGTGGACGTACGGTCGCGCCGCGGCCGCGCGGCACCCGCGCGGGAGAGCCGGGAACCCACCGGTCACGGGCCCTCTCGGTGGCCGGCCAGGACCGCGGCCGCACTCCTCCTCCTGTGCGCCGCCGCCCACGTTCCGCGCCACTGGGACACCGCCGACGTCGGCGCCCTGTCCGCGATACTGGCGGCCTCGACCGTGTGCGTCCTGCTGGCCCTCGGGCTCGCGCTGCGTCCCGCGGCGGCGCTGTGCGCGGTCGCGGTCGTCGTGACCGGCGCGCTCGCCGCCGCGCAGGCGGTGGAAGGGCGTCTCGCCTCGCCCGCCCTGTCCGAGGCGCTGGACCTCACCCTCGCGCCCGCGTGGCTCGCCGGACTCCTGGCCGTACTGGCGGGACTCGCCTGCCTGACGGCGCTGTTCGTCGCCCTGCCGGCGGAGAACCCGCGCCGCCACGGCTGACGCGACCGGGCCCCGTCCGGCGCCGAGGCTCCTGTCCCCGCCGCGTCGTCGGCGGGGACGGGGCCTCCCTCAGTGCCGTACGGGCCGCAGCACCAGCCGGCCGTGTTCCCATGCGGCCGCCATCGCGAACGGGAACGCGTCGGCGGCCAGGCAGACTTCGGCATCGTCGGCGTCGATGCCCGCGTCGCCGCGCCGCACGCCCTCCGCGAGCCGCGCCGCGCCGTCGGACCGCCGGGCCCGGCCCAGGTACGGCGCCGGGTCGGCATGGCCCGCGATGGCGAGTTCGGCGATGTACTGCGCGCAGGCCAGGTCCTCCTCGGCCCGTCCGCCGTCCCCGGTGACGACGAAGGTGACCGCCTCCGGCCGCCGGGCCCGCAGCAGTTCGGCGGTGGCCCCGGCGACCGCGAAGCTCGCGCAGAGCAGCAGCCTCGCGTCCCCGGCCGCCAGCGCCCCGGTCGTGCCGGCGGTGGTCTTCTGCACGATCGTGCGGCCCGCCACGTCCATGTCCCGCAGCCGGGCGGGGGAGTTGGCGAGATCGAAGCCCTCGACCGGCGGCCCGTCCTGGAAGGCCAGCCAGTCGGCGTTGCGCCCCTTCAACTCCAGCGCCTCGTCCAGGGTTTCGGCGAACACGATGCGCTCCGCGCCGAGCCGGAAGGCCCAGGCGGCGACGGTGAACGCCCGCATGACGTCGACGACCACCGCCACGTCGGGCGGTGGGGACAGCCGGCCGATGCCGGTGAAGGTGGGTCGCATGACCCCAGTGTGCCGTGGGTCAGGAGAGCCGGTCCGCGTCACGGGTCCTGAGCGACGACGGGGTGAGCGCCTCCCTGGCCGCCCGGCCGTACAACCCGGCACCGTTCTTGCGCATCGACCGCAGCGCGAGAAGCAGGACCCCGATGTCGTCGAGGTAGACGGGGTCGGGCAGCAGATCCGTCGGCAGGATCAGATAGGCGACCGCGCCCCAGAAGACCCAGCGGGGGCCGGTCGGGAGGCCGGCGCGGCGCAGATCGCGCCGGGTGCGCACCAGCCGTACCAGCACGGTGACCGCCAGGCCGAGCAGGACCGCCGCGAACGCTGCGGCGATGACGAGCACGGTCTCGGTGGTGTTCACGGGGGCCTCCGGCGGTCGGTGAACGGCTGAGGGTCGTCACGGGCGGACGGGACGGCCGGCCGGGGGGCTCCGGCGCCCTCCCCTTTCCGCTTTCCCGCTCCTGGCCGCCGTAGAGCCGCCGGGTCCATCCATTGTGGAGGGATCGAGGTGACCTGCTCGACCCGGTCCGCTGTGGAGGGATCGATGTGACCTACTCGACCCGGTCCGCCGGAGTCTCGGCGGCGGCGTCGGAGGTCTTGCGGCTCTCGGGCACGCCGGGGACCTCCGGGAGACCGGGGGCGCCGGGGGTCTCCGGCAGACCGGGGGCGTCGGGGAGGCCCGCGGTCTCGGGGAGCCGGGCGGTCTCCGGGAGTTGGGCGGTCTCCGGCGGGCGGGGCGTCTCGGTCGCGGGCCGCAACGCCTTCGCGGTGTCCCTGAACCGTTCCCACCGGCGGCTGATCTGCTGGAACGGGGAGGCCGCGGGCGCGTCGGGCTCGGGCTCCGGCGCCGCCGGGGCGGGCACCGCGCCCTCACGGAAGGCGGCCAGCGCCTCGTTCGCCCGCTCGGCTGCCTCCCGGTACAGGTCGCGGGAGGTCGTCATCGCCTCCAGCGCCTCGCGGTACTTCGCCACCAGCCGCCGCTCCCGCGCCAGCTCCTCCTGGAGGGTCAGCAAGGTCCAGTTCTCGCGCAGGTCCGTGAGCGCCTCCTCCGCGCCCTGCGGCGGCGGCTTCGGCAGATCGGCGTACCTGCGTACGGCGTCGAAGAGTTCGGTGGGTTCCGCGCCGCCCTCCAGGAACACGCTGCGGACGGAGAACTCCTGTGCGTCGTAGCCGATGGGCGCGGGGGACGCGGGCAGCACCACGGCACCGCCGCGCGGGACTTCCACCCCGAGGTCCTTCAACGCCCAGTTGACGGCGCGCAGTTGATGGGGGGTGGCCCGGTGCTCGATCACCCGGTGGCGCAGCTCGGGCGGCAGCAGCCGGGTCAGCGGCAGCCGGCCGCGCGCGTCCGGGGTCATCGCCTCGTGCACGACGACGTGGATGCCCCAGCCCTCCCGCGCGCAGCTCTTGAACATCCGCCGCATGTCCTTGTCGTCGGCGGGCAGCGCGTTGACCGAGCGGTAGCGCAGTTCGGGGAGGACGTGGTGGTGGTCCCAGGCCGCGTCGGAGGTGTCGGCGGGCTCGGCCGAGACCGGGGTGTCGGGCCAGAACATGGTCGCCGGGGACGGCCACCGCTCGTCCCAGGGCCGCTCGGCCTCCGCGACCAGCAGCCACGCGTGTCCGGGGTCACGGCCGTCCGGCGGGGTCAGCGTGAGCCGGGCGCGCACGGTGACACCGTCGGCGACGCGCCAGCGGGCCTCGAAGATCCGCTCCGGCGCGACCTCGCCGTCAGGGTCGGCGCCGTCGTGGTGGGGCTCGGTGAAATCGTCGAGGACCCCGCTCTCCTTCAGCTGCCGCAGGTTCTCCCGCAGGACGTACTCCGGGGCGGGGGCGACGGGCCCGACGTGGCGGCCACGGGCCGACCAGACGGTACGGGGGAGCGTGGGGCGTTCGGTGGGCGAGTTCGACATAGGCCAATCAGCTGATGGGGACCGGATCGGATCGGCTTCCCAGTATCACCTCCGCCGAAGCTCGCGCGTCCGGCGGGGGTGATCGACACGCCGCCGACCTGGGTCGGCGCCGGGTCGTACGGCAGGCGCACACGGGAGGCGCGCGCCTCGCACGGGGTGTGCCAGACGCACATCACGTGCCCGCCGCGCACCGATGTACTCGCCGATGCGACGCGTCCCACAATGGAGGTGGGTGAACGGGGCCGGCCCACCATCCGCATCGGGGCGGGCCCCGTTCGCCCCCGGCCCAGCCTGCCCGGCCCAGCCTGCCCGGCCCAGCCTGCCTGGCCCGGTCGCCCCGCCCGGCCCGGTCGCGGCGCGCGCCGCGGTCCCCCGGACCGGCGCGTGGCGCACCTCACCCCTCCGCAGGCGCCCGAGGCTTCTCCCACACCGACACATGCCGTCCGCTGTCGCCGGTGAACGGCTCGCGCTTCCAGCCCTCCCACCGCTCGCTCAGCCGCAGCCCGGCCAGCCGCGCCATCAGATCGAGCTCGGCGGGCCAGACGTAGCGGAAGGGGATCGAGCGGTACTCGCCGCGGCCGTCGACGACCTCGACGTAGTTCGAGCTCATCTGCTGGGTGGCGAGGTCGTAGCGGTCGAAGGCCCAGCGGGTCGGCTCGGCGCGGAAGGGCACGAGGGTCTGCCCGGCCGGCAGCTTGCGCAGTTCGGGGACCGCGACCTCGACGACGAACCGGCCCCCGGGCGCCAGGTGCGCCGCCGCGTTGCGGAAGCAGTCGACCTGGGCGTCCTGCGTGGTCAGGTTCATGATCGTGTTGAAGACCAGATAGACAAGGGAGAACGACCCCGGCACCCGCGTCGACGCGAAGTCGCCGATGTGCACGTCGATCGCGTCGCCGCCCGGCTTGGCCCGCAGCCGGTCGGTCATCGCCCGTGACAGGTCGATGCCGTGCACCGGCACGCCGCGACGCGCGAGCGGCAGCGCGATCCGGCCGGTGCCGATCCCCAGCTCCAGCGTCCTGCCGCCGCCCTCCGGCGCCCCGCCGTCCCCTGCGCGCGCGGCCAGGAAGTCCACGGTGGCCCCGACCGTACCGGCGTCGAACATGTCGCTCGACGGATCGTCGTACGTCGCCGCGACCGCTTCCCCGAAGTAACCGTCTGCGTCCACGCCGGGGACCGTATCCCGGACCGGGCCCCGACGCCCCTGATTATTCGGCCCGGGAACGCACGGTGATCATTCGGCCCGGGGAACGCCCGGCGCCGCGCGGGGGAGCGGGAGGACGAGGCGCGATCAGTGCCGTACGCCGCCGAGTCGCTCCACCAGCTCCCGGGCCTCGGCCGTGCGGGCGTGCCCCGGCCCGAGGGCGGCGAGGCAGGTGTCGTACGCGCCTTGCGCGCCGGCCCGCGCCTCGTCGGTCCGGCCGAGCCCCGCCAGGGCCGTGGCCTCGGCGATCTCGGTCGCTCCGGTCTGCGCGACGTGCTGCTCGGCCGAGGGCAGCTCCCGGATCCGGGCCACCTCGGCGAGGGCCTCCTCGTGGCGGCCCTGGCCGTTGAGGGCGCGGGCGAGCCCGAGCAGCAGCACGAGACGGAACCGGTCCGGCGTCTCATGCTCGGCGAGCGCCTCGCGCGCGAGGCGCTCGGCTTCCTGGTGCCGGCCCTGCCCGTTGACGGCGAAGATCAGTCCGTTGCGCGCGGATGCCACGAGCAGGGGTGCCTGCTCCCCGGAGGTGCGGGCGGCCGTGCGGAAGACGGCCCCGCACTCCGCCTCGCACTCGACGTACCGGCCGAGCGCGGCCAGGGTCTGGGCGCGGTCCGAGCGCAGCTTGAGCGTCAGCCAGTGCTCGGCGCCGTAGATCCTGCCGAAGACCGGGAGCAGTTCGTCGTACGCGGTGACCGCCTCGTCGTGCCGCCCCTGTGCGCCCATCGCCATGGCGGCGACGCTCAGGGCCATCGGCGCGTAGTGGTTGTGGCGCTCCGGTTGCATCGCGGCGACCCTGCGGGCCTCGTTCTCGGCGTCGGCGAACCGGCCGACCTTGAACAGGGCGCTGGCCTCGGCGAGTTGTGCCAACGCGCTGGCGGGTACGCGGCGGGAACGGGACCGGAAGAGGGGCATGGCGGGAGTCTACGGCCGTACGCGAACGGCCTTCACGCGAACGGGTCGTACCGTGGCGAACGCCCTTCACGCCAACGGGTCGTACCTGTCCCGGCCGTACCCGAACGACCCTCACGCGAGGGGACCGTACGGGCCCGCGGCCGTCCGGGGACGATCTCCGCGCCCCGGCCGGTGGCGATACCGTCGGCTCATGGCACACGTTCGGTTGACCACCGCCTCCTTCCTCGTCCTCGGCGTCATCGACAAGCTCGGAGAGGCGAGTCCGTACGACGTGAAGACCGAGGCGGCGCGCACCGTCGCGCCGTTCTGGTCGGTGCCGCACGCGCAGGTGTACGCGCAGTGCGACCGGCTCCTGGAGGCGGGCCTGCTGACCCAGGTGCGCCAGGAGAGCGGCCGCAACCGCCGGGTGCTGGCGCTGACGCGGGACGGCCGCGCGGCGCTGCGCGAGTGGCTGGACGACCCCGAGTTCGTGCCGGTCGAGGCCCGTGAGCGCGGCATCCTGAAGCTCTGGTTCGGTGGCCACCCCGAGGTGCTCGCGCCGGTGCAGCTCGGCGAGCACGAGAAGACCCTCGCGGACTACGAGGAACTCGCCCGCAGCGTAGGTGAGTTGCTCACCTCGGGGCAGCGTGAGGCGCTGGAGTTCGGTATCCGCTACGAGCGCATGATGGTCGACTTCTGGCAGTGGGTGCAGCACCGCGACGAACGGGACTGACCGGACCGTTGACGCGGCAGCGGCCCGCGCCTACCGTCTCGATAGTCCAAAAGAGACTGTCCAGACGAGACCATCGGCGGTCCCGCCGGTCGGTCAGCCGCAGGGAGTCGCCGTGCACCGTCCGTCGAGCAGCACCGTGCGCCGGGTCGCCATGACCACGGTGACGATCGTGTGCGTGGTCTACGCGCCGATCGCGATGACCGAGCTGTGGCCCTACGCCCACCCCGGCGCACCCGCGTTCGGCGAGTGGGTCCTGGCCCACGTCGTCTCGCCGCGCTACATGGCCGACGCCCTCGCGACCCGCATCGCGCCCTACCGGCACAGCCTCCTGCCGATGATCGTCCACTCGGTGCTGGGCGGCGCGCTGATGCTGCTCGGCCCCGGCCAGCTCCTCACCGTCGCACGGGGACGGACCCGGCTGCACCGGATCCTCGGCGTGGTCTTCGCCGTCACGGTCTACGTCTCCATGGCCGGCGCCGGGGTCTATCTGGCCCGGACCGCGCCGGAGGACGCCTTCAGCGGCGCGGCCTTCTGGATCGTGCTCGCCACCATCCTCGTCGGCACGGTGATGAGCGTGACGTTCGGCGTCCTCGCCGCCGTCGGCCGCCTCCCGGACCTGCACCAGCGCTGGATGCTCCTCGCCTACGGCTTCCTGCTGACCGCGCCCCTGCTCCGACTGGAGTGGGGCGCCCTGCCGATGCTCATGCCGGGCCTGTCGATGGCGCAGATCAACCAGGTGGCGATCATGCACCTCGGGTCCCTCGTCGCCTTCGGCGCGCTGGTCGCCTCCCGGGCCCGCGACCGGCGCCGCCGCGTCGCGGGGGTGACGGGCTCCTGGGCACCCTGGCCCGTCCTGGCCGCCGCCCACCTGGCCGGGGCGCTCGCGCTCGCCTGGATCGTCCGCTCCTTCGCCGGCTGGGGCGCCACGGGCCACCGCCTGCTGATCGGCTACCTGCTGCCGTACGCCGTCGTCTACGCGGTGACGGCGCAGCGGGCGTGGCGCGCGGGCCGCGAGAACCGCCCCTGGGCGCGGGAGGAGTGGCGGCTGCACCTGGCCGCACTGCTGCTGGCGCCGGTGCTGTCCGCCGCCGCGGCCCCGGTCCTCGCCCGCTCCCTCCACCTGGACCGGCACACCGCGCTGGCCGCCGGGGTCTCCGTCGGCTGCGGAGTCCTCGCCTTCGCCGCCACCGGCCTGGTGAGCCTGCGGGTGCTGTACGCCCGTGAGGTGCTCAAGCGGGCGGCGCCCGTTCAGGGTTCGGTGCAGGCACAGTTCCCTGCGCAGGCCGGGGACGGGGGCGGGGACGGGGGCGAAGGCTCGGTCGAGGGCGAAGGCGTGGTCGGGGGCGACGGCGTGGTCGTGGCGATCCCGGAGCCGCAGAGTCCCGCCCCCGCCGGCTGAGCGTCGTACCACCGCAACCGGCCGGTGCGCGGAGCACGGCCGGACCGCCGACAGAACACCACCGGCCCGCCCACGGAAACGGAACAGTCATGCCCGACGCGTCCGACCTGTCCTCCGAACCGACGGCAACCGCGCCCGCCGCCGCGCCTGTCGAGCCCGTTGCGACGTCCCCCGCTCCCGCTCCCGCCCCCGCTGTCGCGCCTCCCGCGTCCGCCGCGGCCCCTCGGGTGCAAGCGGCGCCCGCCGTACGGCCGTTGACGGCGAGCTTGGCGCTGCTGGCCACGGCCGTGGCGGTGATCAACATCTGTGTCGGCGGCGCGCTGGCCCTCGTCGCCGTGACCGGCCATGTCTTCGGCGCCTGGCCGTCCCCCGAGCCGCTGAGCCAGGGCCTGGTCGGCGCGGCCATGCTCGGCACGGCGCCCGGCCTGTTCGCGTTCGGCCAGGCCCGCCACTGGCACGAAGTGCGCACGCTCGCCTACTCGTTGGTGACCGTCGTCGTCGGCCTGTTCGCGGTGACCCTGCTCGACGCGGGCCGGCTCTACATGGCCGAGGGCGGCCCGGTCATGAACGTCCTGTTCAGCGTGGGCTGGTTGTTCACCCTGGGCGTGCTGAGCGTGTGGGCCGTGATCGCCGTCGCCCTGCTCCACCTGACCCCGTCGGGACCCGCGCCGGAGCGGACGGCCCCGCTGCCCGCCTGGTCCAAGCCGTCGCTCGCGGTGCTCGGTTCGGCGTGGCTGGGCATCGGCACCGGACTGCTGGTCCGCCCCGGCTTCTGGGCGGACTTCGTTCCCTGGCCGGTCGGCCGCACCGACGCGCAGGCCCTCGGCGTGTGGGCGCTCGCCCTCGGCGTCGGCGTACTGGGCGCGCTCACCGAGGACGATCTAGGCCGCACCCGCACCGCCACGACCGCGCTGCTCGGCACCGCGATCGCCGCGGCGGTCGTGCTGGCCGCACGGGCGGCCCACGTCAACTGGTCCTCGGGCCCCGGCCTGAGCCTCGTCTGCATGGTCGGGGGGCTGCTGGTCACGGGCGTCAGCGGCCGCCTGCTGCTGGCGCGGGGAACGGCCGCCGCGAAGCCGTAGACGCGGCCGCTGTGAAGCCGTGGGCACACCTGCTGCGCGCCGCGCCCTTCCGCGGGTCCGTGGTGGCTGGGTCGCGCAGTTCCCCGCGCCCCTTTCGGGGCGCTGCCGAACCGTTGCCCCGGGGGGATGCGACCGGCCCTGACGGACCCGCGGTCATGCCACCTGCAGGGTGTAGTGGCCGGAGGTCGTCGCCGTGAGGCGCCAGCCGCCCGCCCGTGCGGTCAGCCGGATGCCGGTGACGCCGCTGCCCGTCGCCGCCGGGCGGTCCGTGCCGGGGACCCACACGTCCAGGGTGCCCGTCCCCGTGCCCGTAAGACGCAGGTTCCGGGTGGTGGCGGAGGAGCGGAGCGAGGTCAGGCGTCCGGGGGCGCTGCGCGGGTACGCCTGGGACAGTGCCGTGGTCTCGAAGGCAGGGCTCGCCAGGGGCTTGCCGTCCGGGCAGGTGTACAGGACCACGCCGCCACCCGAGTCGGCGGCCGCGGGGTCGTTCTGCGGATCACCGCAGGCCTTCTTCCACACCCAGATCGCCGAGCCCAGCAGGTCGGTGTTCTGCCGCTCCAGGTAGCGGTCGAACCGCGAGCGGAAGTCGTCCGCCTTCCCGAACCAGCCCCACTCGCCCGACCACAGCGGCACCCCGTACGCGCGGGCGGTGCGCTCGGCGGCGGTGTACCCCTGCTCGATCGAGGTCAGGGTGGTGCCCAGGCCCTGGTCCATGGTGATCGACTCGCTGTACAGGTGCGGCGAGAAGACCAGCAGCGGGTCGTCGGCGAACCCGACCGGCGGGGTGGTGTCGAAGCCCAGCCCCGACCAGAGGATCGACGGCTCGAAGAACACGAGGTGGTGGTTGCCGCCGGAGACCCGCGACTCCGCCGCCCGGATCGAGGTGATCGCCTGCTGGTAGAGGCGCCCGAGCAGCAGGGAGGACGTGACGCCGGGGGAGTTGCCCGGTCCGGGCTCGTTGAGGAGGTCGTAGCCCGCGACGGCGGGATCGTCCGCGAACTCCTTGGCGAGGCGGCCCCAGGCGCGGGCGAACTCGGTGCCGATGCCGTCGGTGTCGGCGTAGAGGTTGGTGAACGCCTGCTGCACGTTGGGCGAGAGGTCGCGGCCCTGGAAGCCGCAGGCCTTCGCGCCGTCGGTGCGCGTCGCCCACTCCGGGGCGCCGTCGTTGCCGAACTCGGGCGTCGCCCCGGCCCGGCACCGCGTCCCCTGCGCCGCGCTGACGTACTTCGAGTAGGTGTCCTGGTGCATGTCCAGGACCGTGTAGATGCCGTGCGCGGCGGCCTGGTCGACCGCGGTACGCACCCGGGCCAGGTACGCCTTGTCGAACACGCCCCGCTGCGGCTCCAGCGCCGACCACGACAGGGCGAGGCGCTGGACGTCGAAGCCGTACCGCGCCATCTGGGCGTAGTCGGAGTCCTTCAGCGGCCACACCGTCTGCTTGGCCGGGTCGGGCTGCCCGTAGTCGATGAGCTGGTTGACGTTCACGCCGCGCAGCAGCACCTGCCGGCCCGCGCTGTCGCCGATCACCGGCGAGCGCCCCTGGCCGCGCAGCACGGTCAGCGGCAGCAGCCCGTCGCGGTCGCGGCTCGCGGCCTGCCGCGAGGCGTCGGTGGAGGCCACCGCCGTCGCCACCGTCGCCGGGGTCACGTTGCCGACCGCGAGGGCCAGTACGGCCGCGATCGCGACCGGCGGCGCCCACCCGGCGGCACGGGCGAGGCCGACGCGCTCGGCCGACACCTCGGTCCGGCGCCGCCAGGCCCGCTCCGCCGCCCAGGGCACGGCCACGGCGCCGGCGCAGACGCCCGCGCCGACACCCTCGGCGATCCGCATCAGCACCGACGCGACCGGGAACAGCGCCCCGCCGAAGCCGTTCAGACAGCCGTCGAGCACCCACAGCGGCACGAACCCGAGGATGCCCGCCACGGTCAGCGTGGACGCGAGCGACCACAGGGTCACCCCCAGGCCCGCGCGGGGCAGGACCGGCGACACCACCCGGCGCCAGAGCACCGCACCGGCGCACAGTCCCACCACGCCCGCGACCAGGGTCGCCACCCCGGAGCCGCCCGGTATCGGGCCGGACGCCCAGGCGAACGCGCCGCCACCCGCGTGGAGCGCCACGGCGGCGCCGGCCGGCAGCCACAGGAACCCACCGACACGGCCGGCACCGGTGTTCAGCCCCGCACCGTCCGCGTCGTCCTGCCCGGTGCCCGCGTGCTGTCGTGCCCCCGCGTCCTGCCCCGCGTCCTGCCCGCCGGCGGTGCCCGTGTCCGCTTCCTGGGGGGCGTGCCCGGCGCGCAGCCGCCATACGCCGATCCGGTACGCCGTCGCCGCCGCGCCCGCGACCAGCGGCCCGAACGCGGCGTACTTCGCGCCGGTCAGACCGCACTCGGCGAGCAGCGAACCGGCCGTCGAGAACAGATGCAGGCCGCTCGTTCCGGCGACCGCCAGCAGCAGGCCGCTGTAGGCGAGCTTCGCGAGGAACGCCACCAGGACCAGGGTCGACCAGACCGCGCAGAAGATCCAGCGCGCCCTCGCCCCGGGTGCCGCGGCGCGCACCAGCCGATGGACGGCGAGCGCGCTGCCGCCGAGCAGCAGGGGCAGGAACATCACCGTGGCCCACGCGGGGCTGGTGGCGTTGCCGGGCACGAGACCCGCGTCCAGCCAGTTCTCGGGAGCGAACAGCCCGGTCCCGTCGACATAGCCGAGGGCAGCACACAGTGCCGCGAGTACGGCCGCTGTGGTGAGGGAGGCCGTGCGCGCGAGCAGACGGCTGCCGCGGTGATCATCGGTGAGGGGCATGAACGCAGAAGATAGAGCAATGTGAAGGTTTTGCGAAGGCCTGGTCGGGGCGGATTTCTCCGGCGGTGGCACGCGCGCGGGGCTCGCTCCCCCGACTAGGGGGCGGACGGGCCGAGTTGGCCCTCGTCCGCCGCGTCCGCCGTGTCTGCCTCGTCCGCCTCGTCCGCCTCGTCCTCCTGGTACGAGTAGCGCTGCTGCTTCCAGGGGTCGGCGAGGTTGTGGTAGCCGCGTTCCTCCCAGAAGCCGCGCCGGTCGGCCGTCATGTACTCGATGCCGCGCAGCCATTTGGGGCTTTTGTAGCCGTACAGGTGGGGGACGACCAGGCGCAGCGGGAAGCCGTGTTCGGCGGTGAGCGGCTCGCCGTTGTGGTGGGTGGCCATCAGGGTCCCCTCCGCGGCGAAGTCGCTCAGGCGGAGGTTGGCGGAGTAGCCGTACTCGGCCCAGGCCATGACATGGGTGACCCCCGGAGCGGGCGGGGCCAGGTCCAGGACGGTGGCGGCGGGGATGCCGTACCACTCGTGGTCGGTGGAGGTGGGGCCGCTCGCGCAGCGCAGGTCGGCGACGACCGTGACGCGCGGCAGGGCCGCGAGGTCGTCGAACTTCCACTCCCGCGTCCCGCCGGAGGCGGTGGCGCCGAAGACGCGCAGGTTCCAGCGTTCGGGGCGGAAGCGCGGGACCGGGCCGTAGTGAGAGACGGGCCAGCCCGCCACGTGGCGCTGCCCGGGCGGGATGCGCCCACGGACTCCGGCGCGGGGGGACGATGCGTCATCCACGGACTGCCACCCTCTCCCTGCCCTTCACGTCGTCCTGCCGTCCTGTTGCAGGGTAAGCGCCGGCTCCTCGCGCCGCCCCGCGGCCGTCCTGCGTACGTCTTGCGTACCGTCTTGCGTACGTCCTGCCGGGCGAGGCGATCACGGCGTCGGAGGCCACCGCCCTGGAGCCGGCCCACGGCCGGCGGCGTCGCCCGCGACGCTCAGTGCGGGAAGGCGCGCGGGGCCCGTTGGCGGGGCAGGGTCTCGCGGAACTCCACTATCACCGTGCTGATCTGACGCATCAGCGCCGTGCGCTCCAGCCGGTCGAGGTAGAGGTTGCGGCGGGCGAGGGCCACGGCGTCGACGCAGAAGCACAGGGCCATCAACGGGTTCACGAACAGCTCGCTGCCGCGGGTGCGTTCGGTGAACCGCACGTCGCCGAACTCGCCGCGTACGGCCGCCGCCACGGAGCCGTGGACGATGCTCGGGTGGTCCGGTGTGTGCCGCTGGGCGTCGGCCACCGCGTCCAGGTAGAGCGCGCCCTCGCGGCTCTCCCTGGGCAGGGAGAACGCGCCGAGGTAGGCGCCCTCGCGGTCCAGCGCGGCCAGGTTCTCCAGTACGAGCGAGTGGCTGACCCCGTGGTGGGCGTCCACGCCGAAGCCGAGGCAGACGACGAGCCGCTGCGCCACCTCGTCCAGGCCGTCGACGGCGGCGAGGCTCGCCATGTCCTCCTCGGGCGTGCCCAGGCCGTGTTCGTCGCCGCGCATGAGGATGTCGGTCCCGCCGTCCACGAGGACGACGGCGTCGACGCCGCCCAGGTGCTCGATCAGCGACCGGTAGGCGGCGCGCAGCGGCTGGACGCCGGTGAGCGGGAACGCGTAGACGGTGGCGGGCAGTTGCCGCCGCTCGAGCCAGCGGGCGAGGGTCCGCTCCGGGAAGTAGTCCCCGCGCGCGACGGTGTCCGGTCCTACGGCCGCCACGTCCGGCGCCACCCAGGCGTCGAGGTCGAGGGCGTAGAGGTCGGCGAAGGAGAGGTTCGCGAGGTGCACTTCCTTGCCCGCCGCGCGCAGCGCCAGCGCGAGCGGCAGCCCCGCATAGACATCGAACCCACCCCCCGCCCCCGCGACGAGAACCCGCCGCGCGTCACGGAGACGGGTGAAGAGGGCGGGTTCATGGAGTGAGAACACCGGGTGACGCTAGCAAGTGCGGGGCCGGACGGGGGAGTCGACCCCGGCCCCGGACCGGGGGCAGGAGGCCCGAGGCCCGAGGCCAAGGGGCGGTGGGCTCTCGGCTCAGGGGGCTGGAGCCGAGGTCCACCGTTGACCCCGCCGGAGGCGTCACGCCTCGCTTGCGTCCAGCATTCCCTCGCGTTCGACGATCTTCACGCGCTCGCGGCCCTGCGGCTCACCCAGCGCCTTCTCCGCCGCGTCCAGCCGGTACCAGCCCTCCCACGTGGTGAAACGCACCGAACGCTCGGCGAGGAACGCGTCCACGGCCTCCGGCTCGGGCGAGGCGGGCGTCTGCAGCCGGCCCTGGGCGTGGTCGGCCAGCAGGTTGGCGACGGTCTCGTTGGCGTCGCCCTTGGTGTGGCCGATCAGGCCGATCGGACCGCGCCGGATCCAGCCGGTGACGTACGTCGACTGCATGTGCTCGCCGGTCTCGCCGATGACGCGGCCGCCCTCGTCCGGAACGGTGCCGGAGTCGATGTCCCAGGGGAGCTTGGGCAGCTTGTCGGAGAGGTAGCCGACCGCGCGGTAGACCGCGGTGACGTCCCAGTCCTTGAACTCGCCGGTGCCCTTGACGTTGCCGGTGCCGTCGAGGGCCGTGCGCTCGGTGCGCAGGCCGACGACCTTGCCGTCCTCGCCGAGGATCTCCGCGGGCGACTCGAAGAAGTGCAGGAACAGCTTGTGCGGGCGCTCGCCGACATCGCGGATGGCCCAGTTCTCCAGGGTCTTGGCGACCATGTCGGCCTGCTTGTTGCCGCGCCGCGTCTCGATGGAACCCGCGTCGTAGTCGATGTCCTCGGGGTCGACGATGACCTCGATGTTGGGGGAGTGGTCCAGCTCGCGCAGCTCCATCGGGCTGAACTTGGCCTGCGCGGGCCCGCGGCGCCCGAAGACGTGGATCTCCAGCGCCTTGTTGGCCTTGAGGCCGTCGTAGACGTTCGGCGGGATCTCCGTCGGCAGCAGCTCGTCGGCGGTCTTGGCGAGGACACGGGCCACGTCGAGCGCGACGTTGCCGACGCCGAGGACGGCGACCTTCTCTGCGGTGAGCGGCCAGGTGCGCGGCACGTCCGGGTGGCCGTCGTACCAGGAGACGAAGTCCGCGGCGCCGTAGGAGCCGTCGAGCTCCGCGCCGGGGATGGACAGCGCGCGGTCGGCCGTGGCGCCGGTGGAGAAGATCACGGCGTCGTAGAACGCGCGCAGGTCGTCGAGGCTGATGTCGGACGGGTAGTCCACGTTGCCGAACAGGCGGATCTGCGGCTTGTCCAGCACCTGGTGCAGGGCCGTGATGATGCCCTTGATGCGCGGGTGGTCGGGGGCGACGCCGTAACGGATCAGACCGAACGGTGCGGGCATCCGCTCGAAGAGGTCGATGGACACACCGGGCTCGGCGGCCACGTCGGACTTGAGCAGGGCGTCGGCGGCGTAGATCCCGGCGGGGCCGGCTCCGACGATGGCTACCCGCAGGGGGCGCGGCATGATCAGGTTCCCTTCGAGCGATGAGTACAACTCGACGGGAAGCCTAAGCTAAGGCAAGCCTAAGTCGGTACGCGGGTCCGGTCTATGACCTCATAAACGGAATTTATGGGTCTTGTCGGGACCGGGGCGTCGTCACGTGGCCCGTCCGGCTGCCCGCCCGTGGTCGCGGCCGGCCGCAGTCGGGTGCCCCGGGATGAGCGTCCCGCGGCCGCATGCCTGCGGTCGCGCGCCATCGTAGGCGGCCGGACGATGGAGCCATGACCGCGGGTCCCGGCCGTTCCCTGCCCGTGTCCGGAGTGCGGTGATTTGGTGCCGTCATCGCACACTCTCCGTCGCTGACAGGTCACGCAACGCGGACTCCCGGCACCGCGCTTGCATGACCATGCACTCCTCTGCATATACTTCGACTCATGTCCAAGGTGCTTACCTCCCTCCCTGTCGGCGAACGTGTCGGAATCGCCTTCTCCGGCGGTCTCGACACGTCGGTTGCGGTCGCGTGGATGCGCGAGAAGGGTGCGGTCCCCTGCACCTACACGGCTGATCTCGGCCAGGCCGACGAGCCCGACATCGCCTCCGTCCCCGGCCGCGCGCACGCCTACGGCGCCGAGCTCACCCGTCTGGTCGACTGCCGCGCGGCGCTCGTCGAGGAGGGGCTCGCGGCCCTGGCCTGCGGCGCGTTCCACATCCGCTCGGCCGGCAAGACGTACTTCAACACCACCCCCCTCGGCCGCGCCGTCACCGGCACCCTGCTGGTGCGCGCGATGATGGAGGACGACGTCCAGATCTGGGGCGACGGCTCCACCTACAAGGGCAACGACATCGAGCGGTTCTACCGCTACGGCCTGCTCGCCAACCCCTCGCTGCGGATCTACAAGCCGTGGCTGGACGCCGACTTCGTGAGCGAGCTCGGCGGCCGTCAGGAGATGTCGGAGTGGCTGCTCGCCCGCGAGCTGCCCTACCGCCACAGCAGCGAGAAGGCGTACTCCACCGACGCCAACATCTGGGGCGCCACCCACGAGGCGAAGTCGCTGGAGCACCTGGACACCGGCATCGAGATCGTCGAGCCCATCATGGGCGTGCGGTTCTGGGACCCCGAGGTCGAGATCGCCCCCGAGGACGTCACCATCGGCTTCGAGCAGGGCCGCCCGGTGTCCATCAACGGCAAGGAGTTCGCCTCCGCCGTCGATCTCGTGCTGGAGGCGAACGCGATCGGCGGCCGCCACGGCATGGGCATGTGCGACCAGATCGAGAACCGCGTCATCGAGGCCAAGAGCCGTGGCATCTACGAGGCCCCCGGCATGGCCCTGCTGCACGCCGCCTACGAGCGCCTGGTCAACGCCATCCACAACGAGGACACCCTCGCCTCGTACCACAACGACGGCCGTCGCCTCGGCCGCCTGATGTACGAGGGCCGTTGGCTGGACCCGCAGTCGCTGATGCTCCGCGAGGCGCTCCAGCGCTGGGTCGGCACCGCGGTCACCGGCGAGGTCACCCTGCGGCTGCGCCGCGGCGACGACTACACGATCATGGACACCACCGGGCCCGCGTTCAGCTACCACCCGGACAAGCTCTCCATGGAGCGCACCGAGGACTCCGCGTTCGGCCCGGTCGACCGCATCGGCCAGCTGACGATGCGCAACCTCGACATCGCCGACTCGCGCGCCAAGCTGGAGCAGTACGCCGCCCTCGGCATGGTCGGCGGCAGCCCCGACTCGCGGCTCATCAGCGCCGGTCAGGCCGCCTCGACCCCGCTGATCGGCGCGATGGCCGAGGGCGGCGCCGAGACGATCGCGTCCCGCGGCGAGGCCGTCGGCGACGACGAACTCCTCGACCACGCGGCCCTGGAGTCCGGCACGGACTGATCCGTCCCCTCGCCTGCCTCACCCGCACGCCGTCCTGCCCACCACCGTCTTCCGGTGGCCGGCAGGACGGCGTTGTGCGTGCCACCGCGCGTTGTGCGTGCTACGGCGCGTTGTGCGTGCCACCGTGCGACGCGCCCGGAGACACCGCGTTGTGCGTGCCACCGCCCGATGCGCCCGGCGACCCCGCGCGTCGCGCCGAAGTCGCCGACCATATAAAGGAGTCGAGGGGCTACCGGGGCCGGACCGTCGAGTCCAGGCGGCCCGTCGCCCACGCGACGGCGGCGGAGTGGCCGAACAGGCCGGGCAGGCCGCCGGTGTGCAGGAAGACCGTCTTGTCGCCGGGGCGGATGTCACCGTCGTGGACGGCGGCGATCAGACCCGCCATGGCCCGGCCGGTGTAGACGGGGTCGAGGACGAGACCCTCGGTCCCGGCCGCGAGGGCGAGTGCCGAGCGGACCGGATCGGTCAGGGTGCCGTAGCCCGCGCCCACTTGGTCACCACGCACCCGCAACCGGTTCGGCGTGAGCCGCTCTTCGGTCGACGGGGCCGCGAACTCGCAGACCAGGGAGCCCGGCTCGGGGCGCGCGCCGACGTCCACGCCGAGGACGGCGGACGAACCCAGGGCCGCCACCAGGCCGGCCATGGTGCCACCGGAACCGAGGGCCACCACCGCGTGGCGCAACTCCGGCAGCTGGGAAAGGAGTTCCTGCCCGCAGGTGACGTAGCCCAGCGCGCCGACGGCGCTCGACCCGCCGAAGGGGATGAGCGCGGGCCGTGATCCTGCGGTGCGCAGTTCCTCCGCCACGGCCGCGGCGGCCCGTGCCAGCCCCTGCGGGTCGACGTCCCCGGCCCAGACGACGCGGGCTCCGAGCAGCGCGTCCAGGACCAGGTTGCCGGAGGACGAGGTGCCGGGGGAGCCCGGGAAGACCAGCACGGCCTTCATGCCCAGGCGGGCCGCCGCCGCGGCGGTCAGGCGGGCGTGGTTGCTCTGCGGGGCGCCGGTGGTGACCAGGGTGTCGGCCCCCGCCTGGTGCGCGGCGCCCGCCGTGAACTCCAGCTTGCGCAGCTTGTTGCCGCCTCCGCCGAGCCCGGTCAGGTCGTCCCGCTTGATCCACAGGTCGTCGGGCCGCAGCCCTACGGCGGCGGCGAGGCGCGGGGCGGGTTCGAGCGGGGTGGGGAACGTGCTGAGGACGACACGGGGTGCCGGGGCGCTGGGCGAGCTCACGGTCTGCTTCCTTTGCTGGTGGGCGGCGTGCGTAGCGGGTCCGCGCGGTGGCGGGCGACCCTCGTGCGGGCGCCGCCGGTACCTGGTTCGGGTACCCCGGCCGGGACGGGCCGCCTCCGCCCTTGTGTAGGGTCCGGTGCGTGCCGGGGCGGAGCGACGAGTGGGGGGTCGTGAACGGTATCAAGGCCGGTCAGCACGCCGGGGTACGACCGTGGCACGCCTTCGCGTGTGGTTCCATGCTGGGGCTGGCCGCGCTGTACGAGCGGGTGCGGGGCTTGCGGGACGGCCGCCAGTACGTGCTGTGCCACTCGTCGTCGACGTTGGACCATGTCACCGTCGTGGCTCTCGTGCTGGTCGCGGGCGCCTTTCTGGCGGCCGTCGTCGGTGGCGTGACGGCCGTCATGAGGGAGAAGCCCTCGCCTCCGGCGTTCCTCGTGGCCTGCATGGTGGCCGCCCTCGCCTTCGTGGTCGCGGCCGACCGGGTGGACGCGGGCGGCGAACGGCGGGCGGCGCAACTGGCGTCGGCGCCCTTCGACGAGGCCCTGTGCGACTACCCGGCTCCCGTCTATTCGGCGACGCCCGGCTGGTTCTCCTGGTGATCGACCCGGCCCTCCGGTCCCGGTGATCGGTCCGGTCGCCCGGCCTCGGCGAGCGGCCCCCGGCTCAGGCGGCGAGCGTCGTGCGGGCGACCGCGAGCGCCTGGTCGGCGTACCCGCGCCCGAACAGGACGGTGTGCACGAGCAGCGGGAACAACTGGTGCAGTCCGACGCGTTCCGGCCACCCGTCGGCGAGCGGGGCCACCTCCTCGTACCCCTCCATCACCCGGTCCAGTTGGGGGCAGCCGAACAGGCGCAGCATCGCGAGGTCGGTCTCCCGGTGACCGCCGTGGGCCGCCGGGTCGATGAGGCGGACCTCGCCGTCGGTGCCCCACAGCACGTTGCCGTTCCAGAGGTCGCCGTGCAGCCGGGCGGGCGGCTCGGCGGGGCCCGCCCGCTCCGGCAGCCGTTCGCACACCCGCTCCACGACCGCCGCCTCGGCGGGCCGCAGGGTCCCCGCGTCGACCGCGCGGCGGAGATACGGCAGCACGCGGTGCTCCGCGTACCAGGCGGACCAGTCCGCGCCGCGCACGTTGCGCAGCGGGGCGAGCCCGATGTACGCGTCCTCGGGGCCGCCCGGAGGAGCCGCGCCGAACGCGGGTGCGCCCGCGGCGTGCAGGGCGGCCAGGTCACGGCCGAAGCGGACCGCGGCCGCGGCGTCGGGGCGTCCTTCGGCCACCCGCTCGATCACCAGCCACCACGCGTCGTCCCCGAGCACGGCCGGCACGCGTACGGCACCCGCGCCGCCCAGCCAGCGCAGCCCCGCCGCCTCGGCCGGTACGGCGCCGGGGGCGTGCCCGCGCTTCACCACGACCACCCGGCCGTCGTCGAGCGCGACCTCGCTCAACGCCGGGCCCAGCAGCCGCTCACCCGCCGTCGCCCGCCCGGTGAACCGCGCGGCCACCGCCCCCGGCCCGTCACGCCCGACCATCCCTCATCCGCCTTCCGCCCAGGAGGCGTCCATGCTCGCGCACGCCGTACGGAGATCGGATCAGGCGCGGCGGCAGGACCAGGAGGTGAACACCGACCGGCAGCGGTGCGCTCGGGTCGCGCCCGTTCGCCCGCTGCCACTCCAGCGGGACGCATTACCACCTGCGGGAACGCAGAAGCCATAAGAAACTTCTATGAATTGGCGCGACGGTTGAACACGGTGGGGCCCGAGTCCGTATAGGGCGTGGGCATTTCCTGCCCGCACGCCCCCCACGCTCAACGAGGTGTAGGAGTACTCCCTTGGGACGCAGCAATACGCGCAGACGCCCGATGGGCGCCCAACGCGCGACCTTCGCGGCAGTCGCCCTGATGCTCGGCGGAGGCGGGCTCGTCGCGGTGAACGTCTACGCATCGGCCTCCGAGGGCAGCGACAACGGTGGACAGCAGAACCAGACGTGGTCGGCCGCGACCATCTACTGCCCCGACGTCGGCACCAAGTTGACGCAGGTGCCCGACGAGGCGCGGGACGAGGTCGACACGGAACTCGCGAACCTCGACAAGCAGGTCGCCGAGGCCTACCAGCGGCTCCAGAACACCACCGAGGAGCAGCAGCAGGACTCCGGGTTCGCACAGAACTCGATCATGAACCCGCTGAAGGAGAAGCGGGCCGCGACGATCGGCCGGATCGACGACGCCATCGACCGGGTGGGCGACCGCCCCCAGGGCCTCGACGACCTGGCCGGCTGTGAACTGCACGCCTCCGGCAACCAGTCCAGCGCCCAGCCGAGCGGGCAGCAGACCTCGCCGAGCCCGAGCGACAGCACTCCGGCGCAGAGCGGCCAGAGCAGCCAGGGCACACAGACCGGGGCGGCGGGGCAGGGCGGCCAGCAGACCGGCAACGGCGGCCAGGGCGGCAACGGGCCCGTCGCCTCCGACTACGCCGACATCCGGTCCGTGCAGCCGAACGTGCAGACCCCCGCCAACCAGTCCGGTGCCTCCACCGGCACCTTCAGCTCCAGCTGCGGTGTCAACGCCAACGGGCTGCGCAACTCCGACAACGTCATCGTCGCGCCGGGCGTCTCCAACGGCGCCCACCACTTCCACGACTACGTCGGCAACCAGTCCAACACCGCCTTCGCCAGCGACGACGACCTGGCCAAGGCCGACACCAGCTGCGCCGACAAGGGCGACAAGTCCACGTACTACTGGCCGGTGATCCGTCTCCAGAACGGCACGAGCGAGAAGGACGCGGGGCTGCCCGGCGGCGGCACCGAGGGCAACGTCGGCCAGATCGTGACGCCCAAGCAGGTCACGATCACCTTCGTCGGCAACGCCCGCAGCAAGGTCACGGCCATGCCCCGGCTGCTGCGCATCATCACCGGCGACGCGAAGGCCTTCGTCAACGGCCCCGCCAACGCCAACGCCTCCTGGAGCTGCACCGGTTACGAGAACCGGCAGCTGAAGGACAAGTACCCGCTGTGCCCCCAGGGCAGCGACGTGGTGCGCACCTTCCGCTTCCAGAGCTGCTGGGACGGGCGCAACACCGACAGCGCCAACCACCGTACGCACGTGGCGTTCCAGGCGGCCGACGGCAGTTGCCCGGCGGGCTTCGTCGCCATTCCGCAGCTGGTGCAGCGGATCGTCTACGACGTCGACGCGCCGAGTCTCCAGGACGGCGGCAAGACGGTTCCGCTGTTCGCGGTGGACTCCTTCCCGGAGAACCTGCACAAGCCGGTCACGGACCACGGCGACTTCATCAACGTCTTCGACGACAGCCTGATGCAGCAGATGGTCTCCTGCATCAACGACGGCAAGAAGTGCGGCGTCGACGCGGGTGCCGGTAACGGCAACGGCGGCTCCGGTTCGGGCAGCGGCTCGGGCAGCGGGTCCGGTTCGGGGTCCGGCTCCGGTGGTGGCGGCAACGGCTCCGGCTCCGGCGGGAACACCAAGGAGCCGACGGTCACGGCGTCCGTCGGCGGCAACGAGTCCAGCTCCGGCTCGGGTTCGGGGTCCGGTTCCGGCTCGCACTCGGGCTCGGGCTCGGGTTCCGGCAAGGGATCGGGCAGCGGCAGCGGCAAGGGTTCCGGCAGTGGCAGTGGCAGTGGCAGTGGCAGTGGCAGTGGCAGTGGCAGTGGTAGCGGCAGCGGCAAGGGCAGCGGTAGTGGCTCCGGCTCCGGTGGTTCCACCGCCCAGCCCGCCACCACCGCGCCGGACACCGGCTCCGCGGGCGGTTCGGACACCGTGACCACGCAGCCGAAGTCCACCACCGGCTCGGGCGGCAAGCAGACCCAGGAGGCGACGCCGACTCAGAGCAGCCAGA
The DNA here is from genome assembly GCF_000974985.2 of Streptomyces mangrovisoli. Lineage (GTDB taxonomy): Bacteria > Actinomycetota > Actinomycetes > Streptomycetales > Streptomycetaceae > Streptomyces > Streptomyces mangrovisoli. The sequence continues at coordinate 22,785 of NZ_LAVA02000009.1, forward strand.
TCGGTGACGCGGCCGGCCCTGACCAGACCCCCGTCGCGAGCCAGAGCGCCCAGGCCCCGATCACCGGTGAGGACGTCCCCTCGGCCAACTCCGGTACCGAGCCCCAGGCGGTCAGCGGTGGGCTCGCCGACACCGGCGCCCACCTGTGGCCCGCCGCGATCGGCCTGCTCCTCGCGGCCGCGGGCGCCATCATGATGTGGCGCGTCAAGCGCGGGGCGCTGTAGCAGAGTTCATGTGACACGGATCCGCTCCCGCGTCTCCGGTCAGGCAGTTGCTCCACGGCGGTGGGGCCGACGGGATCACTTCCCGTCGGCCCCACCGCCGTCGTGTGTGCGGGCGTTCAGGGTGACCACCGCACCACACGGGCGATCCGTGCCGCACCGCCCACTTCGACGCGCGCCCCGCCCGCGCCCGTCCCGTCCCGCGACCCCGTCGTCGCGATGACGGTGGCCGGACTGCCGAGGCTGTCTCCCATGTCGACGACCAGCCGACCGGCAGCGGCACCGGCGCCGACACCGGCACCCGTCGTCGCGGCGAGGCACGCCGTGCTGTTGGCGTTCGCGATGTCCTCCGGCACCCCGATGGCCGGGGCGAACATCCGCGCCGCGAGGACCCCGTGCGAATCCGGGACGGAGTGGACGTAGCACCCCAGCAGCCCCGTGCGCTCGCAGGCCTGGCGCAGCCGGTCGAGGTCCGGGGCGAGCGCCGTCAGCGCGGCTCGTGTGCGTACGGGTACCAGCAGCCGCCACCGGCCGAGCGAGGCCGCCCGCACTCCGGGCGCCGTGTCGCCGGGCCCGATCGCCAGCGCGGGCAGGACGAGTTCGCGCTCCGTCGCCGTGGCCTCCCGCGCCTCGACGGGGCCGGGTTCGAACATCGCCTCCAGCCGGTCCCCGCGGCGGACGCAGTGGCCCGAGAACGTCCGTGCGGGCGTTCGCAGTTCGCACTCGAAGCGCTCGGCAGCGGCGCGTTCGGCACCGGCACGTTCGGCGAGCACCGCGAGGGCGGCCACCGTGCCGTGACCGCAGGCCGGCAGCTCCCCGGCCGAGGTGAAGAAGCGCAGCCCCACCGGAGCGCCCGCGGCACCCACCGGAGCGCCCGCGGCACCCGCCGAGACGAACACCGCGTGCGAGGTCCCCAACTCCACCGGCAGGCGGCGGCGTTCCTCGTCCGTGAGGGGAGCGTCGTCGAGGACCGCCGTGGGGCTCCCGCCCCCGCCCCTTCCGCCGTCCGCGCCTCCGCCCCCGCGCAGACAGGCGTCGACGACGGTCACGGACAGCGCGCGTGCGGATCCCGCATCACCGGCGGCCATGCGGCCGATCGTAACCAGAGGCAAGCCGCGTGACGGGGCGCGCACGCCGTGGCGACCTGCGTCGTCGGCCGTCGCAAGCGGAATGATTGCTTGTTCTTGCAGGGTTCTTGGCGTTTCTTGTCGGCCAATGCGTCACGGGGGCGACGTGTTTGCGGTCGGCGGGGAAGAGCGCAGTCACGCTGCTCAGGGCGGATCGGGTGGCACGGCACCTAGCCCGTGGGAAGGCCGCAAAGCCAGTGCCCCGTCGGCCAAACGTTCCTGCATCGCTGGTCGAGAGCCCCTCCGGCAGCTCTTGTCGCGGCGCGGTCCGGCTGGCTACGCTCCCGCTCGTTTTCGCACCGCGCTCACAATTCCTGCACAACCGCGAGCCGTTCGACCGACGGCCCGCGTGTTCTCGGCGGACGCCTGCGCCACCGCGCAACGCGCGTCATGCCCGCATCGGGGGAGGTGGTGGAACCGTGGGCGCAGACGTCGTGGAGCCGCCCGGAGGACCGGGCGGCACCGGCACCGCCACGGTCCGCACCGAGCGCCGGCGGGCGACGGGACGGACGGGACGGACGGGAGGGCGGGCGCGGAGACGGCCGTCGACGCGGGCCCGCACGCCGCGCGATCTGCGGATCCTGTGGTGGACCAACGCGGCCGACGGGCTGGGCAGTCAGGCGTCGGGCATCGTCTTCCCGCTGCTGCTCCTGCGCCTGGGCCACGGTCCCGCGGCGGCGGGCGCCTTCGCCACCGTGACCGGGCTGGTGGCGGTGGCCCTCGCGCCCCTCGTCGCCGTCCCCGCCGACCGGGGCCACCGGCGCCGCATCATGATCGGCGCGGCCGCCCTCGCCGCCGCGGCCACCGCCCTGGTCGCCGCCGTCGCGCGGCTGGCCGCGCCCCCGCTGTGGCTGCTGCTGGCCCCCGCCGTGGTGGAGCGGCTGTGCGCGGTGGCGTACGCGAGCGCCTCGCGGGGCGCGCTGGCCCGGCTGGCCCGGCCGGGCGAGCTGACCCGGGCGGCGGCCGGCCTGCAAGTCGGCGACCAGACCGCCCTGGTGACCGGACCCGCCCTCGGCGGCGCGCTCTTCCAGCTCGCCCGCCCGCTGCCCTTCCTGGCCGACGCGCTGACCTACCTCGCCACGGCCGTCGGCATACGGTCGCTGCGCACCCCGCTGGACTCGGAGACGCGCACCGGGACGCGCACCGGGACGAGCGCCGGGACCCGCATCGAGACGCCCGCCGAATCGCCCGCCGAATCGCGCGCCGAGTCACGCGTCGAAACGCCCGCCGAATCGCGCACCGAGACAGCCCCGTCGACGTCTACCGCCCCCCGCCGCAACCTCCGTGCCGCCGCCGAGGGCCTGCACGTCGTCGGCCGCTCGCCGGAGCTCCGGCTCGTCGCCGGATGGACGGCGGCCGCGAGCGGCGTGGTGACGATGCTGTCGTACACCGCCCTGTTCGTGCTGGGCGAGCAGCGCGGCGGTGCCGCGACCGGACTGGTGCTCGCCGCCTCGGGCGCCGCCGGGCTGGTCGGGTCGCTGCTGTCCGTCCGGGTCGTACGGCGCTGGGGCGGGCGCCGCGCCCTGGTGGCCGGCACCTGGCTGCTGATCCTGCCGTGCGCCGCCCTCGCCACCGCGAGCGGGCCGTGGGGCTACGGTCTCGCGTTCGCCGCGTTCTGCCTGGTCCTGCCGGTGGTCACCGTCGTACTGACCGGTGTCGTCGTGGCCGCGGCGCCGCTCGACGTGCAGTCGCGCGCGGGTGCCGTGATCGGCGCGGCGGCGGGGATCACCGCCGCCTGCGCGCCCTCGGTCGCCGCGGCCCTGATCACGCGCTCCGGTCCGCACAGCCCCGCCGTCACCGGCGCCGTCGTACTCGCCCTGCTGGCCGTGTGCACCCAGGCCGCGGCCCGCCGCGCCCTGCCACAGGCCCCCGCGGACGCCCCGGCTCCGGCTCAGGACCCCGCCCAGGCGCAGGACCCGGCCCCGGTGCAGGACCCCACCCCCACCCCCGCGAAGGAGGACCCCCTGCCGTGAGCCGGTACCAGGTGTTCCTGGGCGTCCTGCCCGACGTCTGCGCGCACGACGCGACCCGCATGGTGTTCACGGCCGACGCCGGGGGCCGCTGCGAGGTGTTCGCGTGGGACGCGGCCGCGCGCCGGGCGCGGCAGGTGACCGACCGGCCGGGCGGCACCCTGCACTGCGCGGTGGACGCGGAGTCGTACGTCTGGTGGTTCGAGGAGGACTCCGACGGACGGGGCCACTGGTGGTACCAGCACTTCGAGGGCGGCCCCCGGCTGCCGGGCCTGCCCGGCGCCCCGGCCGGGCTGCCGCGCGGCCTCGCCGTCACGCCGCACGGCACGGTCGCCGCGGCCGTCGCCGACGCCCACGGCACCGCGGTCCTGCTCGGCCGGCGCGGCCGGGCCCCGCGCGAGGTGCTGCGCACACCCGGACCGCGCCGCCTCGGCGGACTGGCGCCCACCGGCGACCTGCTCGCCGTCGCCGCCGCCCCGGACGACCCCGCCGCGGTCACCCTCCTCGGCGCCGACGGTGACGTACGCGCCCGACTGCCCGGGCCCGACGGGCCGTCGGGGCGCCTGTGGTGCGCGTCCTTCGCGCCCCGGTCCGGGGCGCCGGAGCTGCTGCTGGTCCGCGACCTCGGGGACCGCTACGCCCCCGCCACCTGGACCGCCGACCGCGGACTGCGCACCCACGCCTGGTGCTCCTTCGACACCGAGATCACCGCCCGCTGGTACCCGGACGGGCGCGGTCTGCTGATCCGCCAGGAGCGGCACGGCCGTTCCCTGCTGCACCGCGTCGATCTCGCGGCCCGCACCCGCACCCTGCTGCCCACCCGGCCCGGCACCCTGCTGGACGCCGCGCCGCGCCCGGACGGCGCGCTGCATCAGCTGTGGACCGACACCGGCCACTCGCCCGCGCCGCTCACCAGCGGCGCCGTCCCGCTGCCGCCGCCCGGCCAGACCACCACCGTGCCCGGCCGCCACACCGAACTGTGGACCCCGACCCCCGACGGTCCCGTGCACACCTTCCTGAGCCTGCCGGAGGGCGACGACAACCTGCCCGACCGCGAAGGCGGCCTGCCCCAGGGCGACGACAACCTGCCCGACCGCGAAGGCGGCCTGCCCCAGCGCGACGGGCCGGCCCCGCCGCCCGCGATCTTCCTGGTGCACGGCGGCCCCGCCGACCAGGACCGCGACGCCTACGACGGCGTCGTGCACTCCCTCGTCGCCTCCGGATACGCCGTCGTACGCGTCAACTACCGTGGCTCCACCGGCTACGGGCCCCGCTGGCGCGACGCGTTCACCGCCGGCGTCGGCCACACCCAGGTGCAGGACCTGACGATCGTCCGCGCCGAACTGGTCCGCCGCGGACTCGTCGACGCCGACGCGATCGGCCTGTGGGGCATGTCCTGGGGCGCGTACCTGGTGCTGCTCGCCCTCGGCACCCGCCCCGGGCTGTGGCGGGCGGGCGTGGCCGTCAAGCCCGTCGCCGACTGGGCCGCCGCCCACCGCACCACCACTCCCGCCCTGCGGGCCCTGGACGTACGGCTGTTCGGCGGCACCCCCGAGGAGGTGCCCGAGCGCTACGCCGCCAGCTCCCCGATCGGGTACGCCGCCCACGTCCGCGCCCCGCTCCTGGTGGTCGGCGCCCGACGGGACGTCAAGTGCCCGCCGGAACAGATCCGTTCCTATCTGGCCGCGCTCACCGAAGCGGGCGCGCCGCACGAGGAGATGTGGCTCGACACCGGCCACGACGGCTACGACGGCGCGGACCACGTCGCCGTGCTGCGCCGCGCCCTGCGCTTCATGAGCGCGCACCTGCCCGGCCCGCGGCGGCGGACCGCGGCGACCACGCGTCCCCCGGCACCGCTCGGGGGATCCCGGCCCCGCTGACGCAACCAGCGGGACCGGGCGCACAGCCCACCTCTACACAGAAGGAGTGACCGTGCAGAAGGACATCATCCACAACGACCCGCTCGACAGCGACGAGGAGAACCGAGCGGTCGGCGTGGGCATCACCGTCACCATCCCCTTCCGCAACGCCGACGAGGGCGCCGAGGAGGAGTGACCCCATCCCTGTCCGGTCCGCGGCGGTTCACGCCGCGGGCCGGACAGGTCCCGGCATCCGCCCCGGTCCGCCCCGCCCGTCCGTCGCCCTCCGCACGCCCGCCCGTCCTCGCCCTCCGTGCCGCCCCGCCCGCCTCAAGGAGTCGACCGTGCGCGTCCTGCTGGTCAACATGCCCTGGTCACCCATCGACCTGCCGTCCCTCGCCCTCGGCATCCTCAAACGCAGCGTCGACGAGCACGTCGAGGGCGCCACCTGCGAAGTGCTGCACGCCAACCTGGAGTTCACCGACTGGATCACCAAGCGCGGCGAGTTCTCCGCCGAGGACTACCAGTACTACGCCCTGTCCTCCTACTTCCTCGGCTGCGGCGACTGGGTGTTCTCCTCCGCCCTCTACGACGACCCGGAGTGGAAGGACGAGGAGTTCCTCTCGGTGATGACGGCCAAGCTGCGCCGCTCCCGGATGGAGATGACCCGCCGACTGCACCGCGAGGTACCGGAGTTCGTCGACGACATCGCCCGGCGGATCGTCGCCATGGAGCCCGATGTCGTCGGATTCACCTCGACCTTCCAGCAGAACACCGCCGCCCTCGCCGCCGCCCGGCACGTCAAGCGGCTCGCCCCGCACGTCGTCACCGTGATGGGCGGCGCCAACTGCGACGCCGAGCAGGGCGCGTCCGTGCACCGCAACTTCCCCTTCGTCGACCATGTCGTCCGCGGCGAGGGCGAGGACGCCTTCCCCCGCCTGCTCACCGCCCTGCGCGACGGCGACGGCGCCCTCGACGACATCCCCGGCCTGTGCCACCGCACCGCCGACGGCGCCTCCGTCGCCAACTCCATGGCCACCGGCCCGCTGGCGCCCGCCAGGATCCTCCCGCCCGACTACACCGGCTACTTCGAGCACCTCGCCCGTTCCGTCGCCCGCAACTGGGTGGAACCCAAACTCGTCGTCGAGGGGGCCCGCGGCTGCTGGTGGGGCGAGAAGCACCACTGCACGTTCTGCGGACTCAACGGCTCCTTCATGGAGTTCCGCAGCAAGAGCCCCGACGTCTTCTACGACGAGATCATGGGCCTCGCCGAACGTCACCGCATCCTCGACATGTACGTCGTCGACAACATCCTCGACATGCGCTACCTGTCGACCGTGCTGCCCCGCGTCATCGACAGCGGCCACGACCTGCGCATGCACATCGAGATCAAGGCCAACATGCGCCGCGCCCAGTTGCAGACGCTCGCGGACGCCGGCCTCATCTACGTGCAGCCCGGCATCGAGAGCCTCAACAGCCGGGTCCTCGACCTGATGGACAAGGGCGTCAGCGGCTGCCAGAACGTGCGCCTGCTGCGCGACGCCGCCGAGACGGGCCTGTCGATCTCCTGGAACTACCTGCACGGCTTCCCGGGCGAGACCGCCGACGACTACACGCCCGTCATCGCCCAACTCCCCGCCCTGGAGCACCTCGACCCGCCCGTCGACCTGTCCGCCCGCATCGCCATCGAGCGCTTCAGCCCCTACTTCAAGCGCCCCGAACTAGGCTTCACCGGGCTGCGTCCCGAGGAGCACTACCGCTTCACCTACGACCTGCCCGAGGCCGAACTGCACGACCTCGCCTACGTCTTCGAGGCACCCGAACGCGGCATCACCGAGGAGACCGTCACCCGGCTCAACGACGCCCTGGCCGCGTGGAAGAAGCAGCACGTCGACGCCCGGCTCACCCACACCGACCTGGGCGACCGCATCGTGCTGGTCAGCGACCGGCGCGCCTTCGACTGGCGCACCACCGAGCTGACCGGCCCGCTCGAACTCGCCGCGTTCCGCCTCCTCGACCAGCCGCACACGCCCGCCGCGCTGCTCCGCAAACTCGGCGGCGAGGGCGCGACGGAGGAGGCCGTCCAGGAACTCCTGCGCACCTGGCTGGAGCTCGGCGTGGTCTTCACCGACGGCGGCCAGTACGTCCATGTCGCGCCGGCGGCCGTCAACCAGTCCCTGCTGCGGCTCGACTACATGCGGCACACCTGGCGCACCGACGAACCCCGGGCGGCCGCCGACACCGCCGGGCGCCCCGCCGAACCGGCCTTGTCCTGAGCCCCCTGTCCTCAGCCCCCCGTCCCGAGCCCGCGGAAGGATCCCGCCCCGTGACCCC